>NZ_BDJC01000006.1 GCF_002005565.1 Streptomyces sp. JHA26
TTTGCCCCCCGCAGGGGCGGGCCGTCGGCGGCGGGCCGGCGAGACCGCCGGTCCGGCCCGGCGCACCGCGCGCGGGCGGCGGGCCGCGTCGTCCGACCGCGGTGGCGGGGCCCGGGGCGGGGGCGGGGGCTGTGCCGCGGGTCCTGCGGCGGGTGCGCGCGCTGCCCAATCCCCGGCTGACCGGGCTGGGCAGCGGTCTGTTCTGCGCGGCGGTGATGGCCCTGCTCGGGTTCCTCGTCCAGGTGCTGTTCGGCGGGTCCCTGACGGTGTACGGCGTGCTGTTCCTGCCGGTGTGCGTGCTCACGGCGTTCTGGGTGCGCAGGGGCGACCTGCTGACCGCGCCCGTCGTCGTGCCGATCGCCTTCGCCACGGGTCTCCTGACCGTCGCCGAGCACGGTGACGGCGTCGGCGGGCGGCTGATGGGGCTCGTGACCGCGCTGGCCACCGAGGCCGGCTGGCTGTACGGCGGGACGCTGACCGCCGGGGCGATCGCGATCGTCCGGCGGATCCGGCTGGCACGTCGCCGGGCCGCCGCCGCCGCTGCTGCCACCACCGCCCGGAAGCGGCCGACCGCGTGACGGCCGCCGGGTGACGGCCACCGCACCCTGACGGCCGTACACACCGTGGCGGCCGTGTCCCGGCGCGTACGGCGGTCCGGGTGCCGGCCGGTCAGCCGGCCGCGTGCATCGCCGCTCCCACGATGCCGGCGTTGTTCTGCAGCTGCGCCGGGACGATCTCGGCCCGGATGCCCTCGAGGTGGTGCAGGAACTTGTGGGACTTGCGGCTGACCCCGCCGCCGATGATGAACAGCTCGGGCGAGAACAGCATCTCGACGTGGGCGAGGTACTTCCGCACGCGGTGGGCCCACTGCTCCCACGACAGGTCGTGGTCGTCCTTGGCCTTGCTGGAGGCCCGCTTCTCGGCCTCATGGCCGTCCAGCTCGAGGTGGCCCAGCTCGCTGTTGGGGACGAGGACGCCGTCGGTGAAGACGGCGCTGCCGATGCCCGTGCCGAAGGTGAGCAGGACGACCGTGCCCTGCCGGCCGCGCCCGGCGCCGAAGTGCATCTCGGCCACCCCGGCCGCGTCCGCGTCGTTGACGACCGTGACGTCCAGTCCGCCGAGCCGCTCGCCGAACAGGGCGCGCGCGTCCGTGTCGATCCAGCTCTTGTCGACGTTGGCCGCCGTGCGGACCATGGCGCCGCCGGTGACGACGCCCGGGAAGGTGAGTCCGACCGGGCCGGTCCAGCCGAAGTGGTCGACGACCTGCTTCACCCCGTCGGCCACCCCGTCGGGGGTCGCCGGGTGCGGGGTGAGCACCTTGCAGCGCTCCTGGGCCAGATCGCCCCTGTCGAGATCCACAGGGGCGCCCTTGATCCCGGATCCGCCGATGTCCACGCCGAAGATCTGCATGGCTCCACGTTACGACGGGCCACCGACGGTCACGTGGACACCTGGACGGTGGCCCGGCGGTCACGCCTCCGTCGTACCGGAGCCGCCCCGCTCGGCCACCAGTGCGGCGGCCTCCTCGCGCAGGTCGCGGCGCAGCTCCTTGGGCAGCGAGAAGGTGATCGACTCCTCGGCGGCCTTGACGATCTCCACGTCCTCGAAGCCGCGCTGCTTCAGCCACTCCAGGACCTGCTCGACCAGGACGTCCGGGACGGAGGCGCCCGAGGTGACGCCGACCGTGGTCACGTCCTCCAGCCAGGCCTCGTCGATCTCGTCGGCGAAGTCCACCAGGTGGGCGGCGCGCGCGCCGGCCTGCTTGGCGACCTCGACCAGGCGCTTGGAGTTGGAGGAGTTGCGGGAGCCGACGACGATCACCAGGTCGGCCTCGGCGCCCATCTGCTTGACCGCGAGCTGGCGGTTCTGCGTGGCGTAGCAGATGTCGTCGCTCGGCGGGGAGAGGAGCTGCGGGAACTTCTCCTTGAGCGCGTCCACGGTCTCCATCGTCTCGTCGACGGAGAGGGTGGTCTGCGACAGCCACACCACCTTCGACGGGTCGCGGACCTCGACCTTGGCGACGTCCTCGGGGCCGTCGACGAGCTGGATGTGGTCGGGGGCCTCGCCGGAGGTGCCGATGACCTCCTCGTGGCCCTCGTGGCCGATCAGGAGGATGTCGTAGTCGTCGTTCGCGAAGCGGACGGCTTCCTTGTGCACCTTGGTGACGAGGGGGCAGGTGGCGTCGATGGTGGCGAGCCGGCCGCGTTCGGCCTCCTCGTGGACGACGGGGGCGACGCCGTGCGCGGAGAACATGACGATGTTCCCCGGCGGGACCTCCTCCGTCCGCTCGACGAAGATCGCGCCCTTCTTCTCGAGGGTCTGCACGACGTACTTGTTGTGGACGATCTCGTGCCGGACGTAGACGGGGGCCCCGTACTGCTCCAGGGCCTTCTCGACGGCGATCACGGCGCGGTCCACACCCGCGCAGTAGCCACGGGGGGCGGCGAGCAGGACACGGCGGCCAGGCGAAGCGGTCATGGCACCCATCGTAAGGCCGCGTTCGGCGGGTGAGAGATCGCGTGGACGCGGCGTCGGCGGGGACACTGGCGGGGACGTTCCGAGGCACAGTCCGAGGCACAGGTGCGATGCGCTGGCGGAGGCACGATGTCCGAGTCCGGTACGACGGCCCCCGGGGCCGGTGGGGAACACGAGCTGAGGCGCAGCCTGGGCTTCAGGGACCTGGTGGTCTACGGTCTGCTGTTCATCGCGCCCATGGCGCCGGTCGGCGTCTTCGGCACCCTGGACGCCAAGTCGCACGGGGCGGTGGCGCTCGTCTACCTCGTCGCCACGGTCGCGATGGCGTTCACCGCCTTCAGCTACGCCCAGATGGTGCGGGTGGTCCCCCGGGCGGGGTCGGTGTTCGCCTACGCGCGCGCGGGGCTCGGCGACGGGGCCGGGTTCGTCGCCGGGTGGATGGCGATGCTGGACTACGTCCTGATCCCGGCGGTGGCCTACCTGTTCTCCGGCATCGCCATGGAGGCCCTGGTCCCGGAGGTGTCGCGGTGGGTGTGGACGGCGCTCGCGGTGGCCGTCACGACGGCGCTGAACCTGTGGGGGGTGCGGGCGGCGGCCCGGGTGGGCTTCCTGGTGCTGGCGATGGAGGTCGCGGTCCTGCTGGTGTTCGTGGCGGCGGCGATCGTGGTCCTCGCGCGCGACGGGGCCGAGCGGGGCTGGCTGTCGCCGCTGTCCGGGGACGGCACGCAGGGGGCGTTCGCACTGTCGGCGGTGGTCGGCGCGGTGTCGATGGCGGTGCTGTCGTACCTGGGCTTCGACGCGATCGCGACGTTCGCGGAGGAGGTCACCGGCGGGTCGGCGAAGGTGGCGCGGGCGCTGCTGTTCTGCCTGGCGCTGGCGGGTGTGCTGTTCGTGGCGCAGACGTATCTGGTGGCGCTGCTGGAGCCGGTGTCGTCGGCGCGGCTGGCGGCGGAGCCGGGGCGGCAGGGGTCGGCGTTCTACGACGCGGTGGACTCGTCCGTGGGGACGTGGCTGCACGACCTGGTGGCGGTGAGCAAGGCGATCGGCGCGGCGTTCGCCGCGCTGGCCGGGCAGGCCGCGGCCGGGCGGCTGCTGTTCGCGATGGGCCGCGACCGGCGGCTGCCGGGGGCGCTGTCGCGCACGGACGGCGGGGTGCCGCGGGTGGCGCTGCTGGTCGCGGCCGTGATCACTCTGGTGGCGGCGGTGTGGGCGGCGCGGCGGGACGACGGCCTCGACCACCTGGTGTCGGTGGTCGACGTCGGCGCGCTGACCGCGTTCACGCTGCTGCACGCGAGCGTGGTGGGCTGGTTCGCGGTCCGGCGCCGCGGGGGTCCGGTGAGCTGGTGGCGGCATGTGCTGGTGCCGGTGCTCGGCGCGGCCGTCACGGTCGCGGTGATCGTGGAGGCCTCGGGGACCGCGCGGGTGGTGGGGGCGGTCTGGCTGGTGATCGGCCTGGTGGTCCTGGCGGTGCAGGGGCGGAGTCGGGTGGGGGCGTGAGGGCGCCCCGCCTCCCACGTGCGCGCGGGCGGACGGCCGGGGCCGCGGGCGTGTCCGGACGGGGACCGTTGTCGTATCCGGCCGTTACGCTCGGGCGCATGGCTGCGAACACGTCCCCCGAAGCCCCCCTGCCCGTCGGCGAGGTGTCACGGCTGATCGGGGGCTGGATCGACCGGCTCGGCGCGGTGTGGGTCGAGGGACAGATCACGCAGTTGTCGCGGCGTCCGGGCGCCGGGGTGGTGTTCCTGACGCTGCGCGACCCGTCGTACGACATCTCCGTGAGCGTGACCTGCTACCGCCAGGTGTTCGACGCGGTGGCGGACGTGGTCGGCGAGGGCGCCCGCGTGGTCGTGCACGCCAAGCCGGAGTGGTACGCGCCGCGCGGGCAGCTGTCCCTGCGGGCCGCCGAGATCAAGCCGGTCGGCGTCGGGGAGCTGCTCGCGCGGCTGGAGCAGCTGAAGAAGTCGCTCGCGCGCGAGGGCCTGTTCGCGCCGGAGCGGAAGAAGCCGCTGCCCTTCCTGCCGCAGCTGATCGGCCTGGTCTGCGGGCGGGCCTCCGCGGCCGAGCGGGACGTGCTGGAGAACGCCCGCAGCCGCTGGCCCGCCGTCCGCTTCGAGGTGCGCAACGTCCCCGTGCAGGGGGTGCACGCCGTGCCGCAGGTGGTGCAGGCGGTGAAGGAGCTGGACGCGAGGGACGACGTGGACGTGATCGTCGTCGCGCGCGGCGGCGGCAGCGTGGAGGACCTGCTGCCGTTCTCCGACGAGCAGCTGGTCCGGGCGGTCGCCGCCTGCCGTACGCCGGTCGTCTCGGCGATCGGGCACGAGCCGGACACGCCCCTGCTGGACCTCGTCGCCGACCTGCGCGCCTCCACACCGACCGACGCCGCGAAGAAGGTCGTACCGGACGTCGGCGAGGAGTACGAGCGGGTGCGGCTGCTGCGGGACCGGGCGCGGCGGTGCGTGGCGGCGTTCGTCGACCGCGAGGAGCGGGGGCTGGCCCACGCGCTGTCCCGGCCGTCGGTCCAGGACCCGTACCGGATGGTCGACGAGCGGGCCGAGCAGGTGACGGCCCTGCTGGAGCGGGGGCGCCGCACGCTGCGGCACCAGCTCGACCGGGCCGACTCCGAGCTGACGCACACGCACGCGCGCGTGGTGGCCCTCTCCCCCGCCGCGACCCTCCAGCGCGGGTACGCCGTGCTGCAGCGGTCCGACGGCCGCGCGGTGCGGGACCCGGGCGAGGTGGAGCCGGGCGAGACGCTGCGCGCGCGCGTGTCCGAGGGTGATTTCTCCGTACGAGTCGACGCATAGGGTGAGTGGATGACCAGCGAGGTGGAGCAACCGGCGGCCGTGTCCGAGACGCTCGGGTACGAGCAGGCGCGGGACGAGCTGATCGAGGTCGTACGGCGGCTGGAGGCCGGCGGCACGACCCTGGAGGAGTCCCTCGCCCTGTGGGAGCGGGGCGAGGAGCTGGCGAAGGTGTGCCGGCGGTGGCTGGAGGGCGCCCGCGCCCGCCTGGACGCGGCGCTGGCCGAGGAGACCGGGGAGCAGGACGAGGACGCCTAGCGCCCTCCCGCTCCCCCTCCCCCTTCTCCCCCTGGCCCCGGCGTCCCTCTTGCCCCCTACTTCCCGCTGTCCTCGGCGAGCGTGTGGGCGACGAGCGCGTTGGCGTGTCCGTGGCCCAGTCCGTGCTCGGTCTTGAGCCAGGTGACGAGTTCCATGTGCTTGGTGAGCGGCGAGGAGCGGATCAGCTCCTTCCACTCCGTGATCGGCCGACCGTACTTCTTCTCGATCGACGGGAAGTAGGAAGCGGGGCCCTTGACGGCGTCGGTCATGTCTGCGCGGTCCCATCCGTGTGAGGTGCGGTCTGTGCTGGATAGGACTGCGGCCGGCGGGCGAAGTGATCGCCCGCCGGACGTGATGTGTGTCACTTCCGTCACTCCGCCTCCGGAGCCCTCCGTTCCCGTCCGCCCCACAGAGGGCCGCGGACCCACTCACCCCCCCGTCGCCCCGGTGACCGCGTGAACCGGATCACTGCCGGGACGACTTTGGTTGAAGCTTGAACTTCCTTGCCGTAAGGTCGTCGCCGTCAACGGCTCCCGCGCCGAACCGCGCGGGCCGACGCACACCCCAGGAAGTTCACGCATGTCTCTCGTTCTCGACCCCGCCGCCCAGGACCTGCTGTTCCGCGAGGCCCGCACCGCCAACACCTTCACCGACGAGCCGGTGACCGACGAGCAGGTGCAGGCGATCTACGACCTGGTCAAGTACGGCCCGACCGCCTTCAACCAGTCCCCGCTGCGCATCACGCTGGTCCGCTCCCCCGAGGCCCGCGAGCGCCTGGTGAAGCACATGGCCGAGGGCAACCGGCCCAAGACCGCCGCCGCCCCGCTGGTCGCGATCCTGTCGGCCGACAACGAGTTCCACGAGGAGCTGCCGCAGCTCTTCCCGCACTTCCCCGAGGCCAAGGACGCCTTCTTCAGCGAGCGCCCCGTGCGTGAGGGTGCCGCCACGCTGAACGCCGCCCTGCAGGCCGCGTACTTCATCGTCGGCGTCCGCGCCGCGGGCCTGGCCGCCGGCCCGATGACCGGCCTCGACTTCGAGGGCGTCCGCAAGGAGTTCCTGGACGACGACCACACCCCGCTGATGGTCGTCAACATCGGCCGCCCGGGCCCGGACGCCTGGTTCCCGCGCTCCCCGCGCCTGTCGTACGAGCAGGTCGTCACCACCGTCTGAGACGGCGCCCGCGCCACGGCGCGGTCACCGTACGACGAAGGCCCCCGGCACGCGCCGGGGGCCTTCGTCGTACGCGGGTCGCGACCGGCGCTCAGCCCGTCTTCAGCGCCCCCGCCATGTCGGCCAGCTGCTCGAACGACCCGGTGCCCACCACCGCGGTCGTCGCGCCCTTGACGCCGTCCGTGTCCTGGAGCACCAGCGCGTCGTACCGGCCGCCCTCGTACCGGGTCCACGTCCGGCCGCCGATCCGCTCGGTGGTGTCGGTCTTCCGCCCGCCCTGGCTGGCCTCCTCGATGAAGGCGGCCGGCTTCCCGGTGGACTGCTCGACCGCCACGTACTCGCCGTCGGGGGCGCGGAAGCCCAGGTGCCAGGCGTCGAAGTCGTCGCCGCGGAACCGCACGGAGGTCGGCTTCCAGTCCTCGGACAGCCCCACCGGCGCCGCGATCGGGTACGACGCGGCACGGCGCGCGGTGAGCAGCTCGACCCGGTAGTCCACCCGCTTGATGTCGGGCTCCCCCTCGTCGTGCGGGATGAAGAGCCACATGCCCAGCCCCACGAGCACGATGACCCCCAGGGAGAGGATCATGTCCCGGGCCGTCTTCTGCTTGCCTTTCGTACCTGCCACGTCCCTATCGTCGCAGGTCCCCGAACTGCTCATCCGTGGGGTCCCCTGCTCATTCTGTCGTACTGGCGATAGAGTGCGCTCATACCCTCATCCGGCCGTCGTCGTATCAGAAAGGTGCGCTCCGATGACCGAGCATCATCATCTGCCGTCCGAACTGGACGTCCCCTCAGAGGCCCCCGACCGCAACCTCGCCCTGGAGCTGGTCCGGGTCACCGAGGCCGCGGCGATGGCCGCCGGCCGCTGGGTCGGGCGCGGTGACAAGAACGGCGCCGACGGTGCCGCGGTCCGCGCCATGCGCACCCTCGTCTCCACCGTCTCGATGAACGGCGTCGTCGTCATCGGCGAGGGCGAGAAGGACGAGGCCCCGATGCTCTTCAACGGGGAGCGGGTCGGGGACGGCACCGGTGCCGAGGTCGACATCGCCGTCGACCCGATCGACGGGACCACGCTGACCGCCAAGGGCATGACCAACGCGATCGCCGTGCTGGCCGCCGCCGAGCGCGGCTCCATGTTCGACCCGTCGGCCGTGTTCTACATGGACAAGCTGGTCACCGGTCCGGAGGCCGCCGACTTCGTCGACATCAACGCCCCCGTGTCCGTGAACATCCGCCGGGTCGCCAAGGCCAAGCGCCGCACCCCCGAGGACGTCACCGTCGTCATCCTCGACCGGCCCCGGCACCAGGGCCTGATCAAGGAGGTCCGGGAGACCGGCGCCCGGATCAAGCTGATCTCCGACGGTGACGTGGCCGGCTCCATCCTGGCGCTGCGCGAGGGCACCGGCATCGACCTGCTGCTCGGCATCGGCGGCACGCCGGAGGGCATCATCTCGGCCTGCGCCGTGAAGTGCCTGGGCGGCACGATCCAGGGCAAGCTGTGGCCCAAGGACGACGAGGAACGGCAGCGCGCGATCGACGCCGGACACGACCTGGACCGGGTGCTGACCACCGACGACCTGGTCTCCGGGGACAACGTCTTCTTCGTCGCGACCGGCATCACCGACGGCGAGCTGCTGCGCGGGGTGCGGTACCGGTCCGAGACGGCCACGACCGACTCGATCGTGATGCGGTCGAAGTCGGGCACGGTGCGGCGGATCGACTCCGAGCACCGACTGAGCAAGCTGCGGGCCTACAGCGCGATCGACTTCGACCGGGCGAAGTGACGCCGTCGGTCTCGCGGGGCGCACTCTGGAGCGGGGAGTGCCGGCGCGCGGCGGGTGCGGTAGTGCCGTGGCTGGTCGCGCCCGCGCGGCGGAGCCGCACATGTCACAGCCCCGCGCCCCTGGGTGAGCCGCCCTGCCCGGCGTGACAAAACCGACGCGACAAAAGGCGCCCCCTGTGCGGAGGGGGCGCCTTTGCCGTGTCGGAGGTCAGCCGGCCGCGGCTATGCGGCCCGCCGCCGTGCGGGCCGTCTTCTTCAGCTCCAGGTCGCGACGGCGACGGCGGGCGAGGACCACGCGGCGTTCGGCGGCGGTGAGGCCGCCCCAGACGCCGTAGGGCTCGGGCTGCAGGAGCGCGTGCTCGCGGCATTCGACCATGACCGGGCAGCGGGCGCACACGCGCTTGGCCGCCTCCTCGCGGGAGAGCCGGGCGGCGGTGGGTTCCTTGGAGGGTGCGAAGAACAGTCCGGCCTCGTCGCGCCGGCACACCGCCTCGGTGTGCCACGGAGCGTCTTGGTCCCTGTCCCGCACGGGTACCCGCTGGGCCGGAACGGCGGCTACCTGCAGGGACGAATGCGGCGGTTGCAGCACGGTCTACTCCTGACGACGGCTTCGCGAGCGAGAGACGATGCGTCAGGCTTACCCGCTGTGCGCGCGCCTATGCACAGGGTTCCCCACCGTGCCCGGCGCCGCGCTACGCGTGCTTGCGCACACCCTTCCCCACCTTGCGCTGCACCCGGTCGAGGATGTCCGCGACGAGCCTGCCGCGCTTGGGGCGGGCCTCGACGCTGCCCAGCACCGCCCAGCCGTCCACGTAGACGACGGGGGCGTCGGCCTCGGGGGAGTCGAGGGTGTCCACCTCGAAGTTGCCGAGCACGCCGCCGCCCGCGCCGCGCAGCGACACGTTCTCCGGGACCCTGACCTCGACGCTGCCGAAGACCGCGAACGCCTTGACGACGACCTGCCGGTGCTCGAAGAGCGCCTCGCTGAGATCGATCTCGATGCTTCCGAACACCGCGTACGCGTGGATGCGGCGGCTCGCGCGGCGGCGGCCCCTGCGGACGGCGCTGCTGAACACCGCCACCACGTTCTCCTCGGGGTCCGCCGGGATCGCGCCGAGGGTGGGGCGGTCGGGGACCGGGGCCGCGGTGGCGCCGTGACCACCGTGTGCGGCGGGCAGGTCGCGCACGAACACGTCCAGCTCGCCGACCGTCTTGGCGGCCAGCACGCCCTCCACGCGCTCGGCGTGCTCCTCGGCGGTCAGGCGCCCCTCGGCGAGGGCGTCGCGCAGCATGTCGGCGATGCGGTCACGGTCGGCGTCCGAGGCGCGCAGCTCGGTGACGTGCGGGGTCGTGCCCGCCTGCGGCTGTCGGTCGTGCTTCTGAAGGTCCACCCCGGCAGCGTACCGAAACGCGATAGATCGCGACCAGGGGTGGGGGCGGCCTCGTCGCCGCCCGTTTCCCCGCGGCCTACTGAGCCTTACCTCACAAGCTCGCCGCCGACGACAGGTTTTACGCTGGTGGACGCTGCCAACGGAGGCCAGCCGTCGTTGCTGAGAATCCAGCCGCGCGTGTTGTCGAGTGAGGAATGGGCGAGATGCCTGAGTTCGCGTACACCGATCTGCTCCCCCAGGGCGAGGACACCACTCCGTACCGGCTGGTGACCGCCGAGGGCGTCTCCACCTTCGAGGCCGACGGGCGGACGTTCCTCAAGGTGGAGCCCGAGGCGCTGCGCAAGCTCGCCGAGGAGGCGATCCACGACATCCAGCACTACCTGCGCCCGGCCCACCTCGCGCAGCTGCGCCGCATCATCGACGACCCCGAGGCGTCGGGCAACGACAAGTTCGTGGCGCTGGACCTGCTGAAGAACGCGAACATCGCGGCGGCGGGCGTGCTGCCGATGTGCCAGGACACCGGTACGGCGATCGTCATGGGCAAGCGCGGCCAGAACGTCCTGACGGCGGGCGGCGACGAGGAGGCCCTGAGCCGGGGCATCTACGACGCCTACAAGAACCTGAACCTGCGCTACTCGCAGATGGCTCCGCTCACCATGTGGGAGGAGAAGAACACCGGCTCCAACCTCCCCGCCCAGATCGAGCTGTACGCGACCGACGGCGGCGCCTACAAGTTCCTGTTCATGGCGAAGGGCGGCGGCTCGGCCAACAAGTCGTTCCTGTACCAGGAGACGAAGGCCGTGCTGAACGAGGCCTCCATGATGAAGTTCCTGGAGGAGAAGATCCGCTCGCTGGGCACGGCCGCCTGCCCGCCGTACCACCTGGCGATCGTGGTCGGCGGCACCTCGGCCGAGTACGCGCTGAAGACCGCGAAGTACGCCTCCGCGCACTACCTGGACGAGATCCCCTCCGAGGGTTCGGAGCTCGGGCACGGCTTCCGGGACAAGGAGCTGGAGGAGAAGGTCTTCGAGCTGACGCAGAAGATCGGCATCGGCGCGCAGTTCGGCGGCAAGTACTTCTGCCACGACGTGCGCGTGGTGCGCCTGCCGCGGCACGGGGCGTCCTGCCCGGTCGCCATCGCCGTGTCCTGCTCGGCGGACCGCCAGGCGGTCGCGAAGATCACCGCCGAGGGCGTCTTCCTGGAGCAGCTGGAGACCGACCCGGCGCGGTTCCTGCCGGAGACGACGGACGAGCAGCTGGAGTCGGAGGGCGACGTCGTCAGGATCGACCTCAACCAGCCGATGGACGACATCCTCGCGGAGCTGACCAAGTACCCGGTCAAGACCCGGCTGTCGCTGACCGGCCCGCTGGTCGTGGCGCGCGACATCGCGCACGCCAAGATCAAGGAGCGGCTGGACGCGGGCGAGGAGATGCCGCAGTACCTGAAGGACCACCCGGTGTACTACGCGGGCCCGGCCAAGACGCCGGAGGGGTACGCGTCCGGGTCCTTCGGGCCGACCACGGCCGGGCGCATGGACTCCTACGTGGAGCAGTTCCAGGCGGCGGGCGGTTCCAAGGTGATGCTGGCGAAGGGCAACCGGAGCAAGCAGGTCACCGACGCCTGCCACGCGCACGGCGGCTTCTACCTCGGCTCGATCGGCGGTCCGGCGGCCCGTCTCGCGCAGGACTGCATCAAGAAGGTCGAGGTCGTCGAGTACGAGGAGCTCGGCATGGAGGCGGTCTGGAAGATCGAGGTCGAGGACTTCCCGGCGTTCATCGTGGTGGACGACAAGGGCAACGACTTCTTCCAGGACCCGGCGCCGGCGCCGACGTTCACGACGATCCCGGTGCGGGGGCCGGGGCTGGCGTAGCCCGCGTCGCTCCCACGTAGGCGGAAGGCCGGTCCGGACCCGTCCGGGCCGGCCTTCCGCCTACCTTTTCTCGTCCGGATAACGAACACGTGGTTCTTCTTTCGGACAACCTGCCGTCCCGGGCGTCCGTTCCATTGACTGCCCCGGCTCCCCCTGCGAGTCTTTCGCCGCTCCGACATGTACACGCCATGCGTACATGACCTGCGTGGCCACCCCTCAGCCACTTCTGGAGGACCGAAGGTGAAACGAAGATTCGCCGTGGCGAGCCTGTCCCTCGCCGCCGTGCTGGGCCTCGGCACACTCCCCGCCGTCGCCGCCGGCTCCGCGCCCGCCGCCGCCCAGCCGCCCGACATCGACGTGACGAAGGTGAAGGCGCACCTGACCGAACTGAACTCCATAGCCGGACGCAACGGCGGCACCCGCCGCTCGAACGGCCAGGGGTACCGCGACTCCGTCGCCTACGTGAAGGGCAAGCTGCAGGCGGCCGGTTACACCGTCACCGAGCAGCCGTGCACCTCCGGTTGCAGCAGCGGCGCCGGGCCCAACCTGATCGCCGAGTGGCCGCACGGCGACGCGGGCAACGTGTCCATGTTCGGCGCCCACCTCGACAGCGTCTCGGCGGGCCCCGGCATGAACGACAACGGCTCGGGCTCGGCCGCCCTCCTGGAGAACGCCCTGACCCTGGCGCAGCAGAACCCGACGATGAAGGGCCGGGTCCGCTTCGCCTGGTGGACCGACGAGGAACAGGGCCTCAACGGCTCCGACTTCTACGTCCGCTCGCTCTCCTCGGCGCAGCGGTCCGCCATCACGGCGTACTACAACTTCGACATGGTCGCCTCCACCAACGGCGGCTACTTCATCAACCACGTCACCTCGGCCGCCGCCGCGCCGATGAAGGCGTACTGGGACTCGCTGGGCCTGCAGCCCGAGGAGAACACCGAGGGCGCCGGGCGCAGCGACGACTACTCCTTCGAGCAGTACGGCATCCCGACCTCCGGCTACGCGATGGGCGCCAGTGCCCGCAAGACCTCCGCGCAGGCCGCCAAGTGGGGCGGCACCGCCGGGTCCTCGTACGACCCGTGCTACCACCGGTCGTGCGACAACCTCGACAACATCAACACCACCGGCCTGAACCGCGCGTCGGACGGGATCGCCCACACCATCTGGCAGCGCGCCGTGGACACCGGCGGCGGCGGTGACGGCGGCGGCTGCGACACCGATCCCGTCGCCAACGGCGGTTTCGAGACCGGCAGCGCGCCGTGGACCGGGGACACCGGTACGATCGGCGCCCACTCGGGCCAGTCGGCGCACTCCGGGACCCGCTTCTCGTGGCTCGCCGGTTACGGTTCCACGCACACCGAGTCGGTCGGCCAGACGGTGACCGTGCCGGCCGGGTGCACCCGGCTGACGTACTGGCTGCACGTCGACACCGACGAGTCGGGGTCGACGGCGTACGACACCTTCCGGGTGAAGGCCGACGGCACCACGCTCGCCACCCTGTCCAACGTCGACGCCCGGAGCGGCTATGTGCAGCGCACGGTCGACCTCGGCGCGTACGCCGGCCGACAGGTGGCCCTGAGCTTCACCGGCAGCGAGGACGGCAGTCTGCAGACCAGCTTCGTCCTGGACGACGTGAGCCTGCAGGAGGGCTGACCCGCGGCGGCCGGCCCGTCCGCGGGCCGGCCGCCGAGCCGTCTCGCGGCCACGCCGCGGACCGGCACCCGTTCGGCCCGCTCCAGGAACATCCGCCCCGCCCCGCACGCTGTACCCGTCATGAGCGACTACCGCATCGAGCACGACTCCATGGGCGAGGTCCGCGTCCCCGCCCACGCCAAGTGGCGGGCGCAGACGCAGCGCGCCGTCGAGAACTTCCCCGTCTCCGGGCAGCGCATCGAGCGCGCGCACATCGAGGCGCTCGCGCGGATCAAGGGCGCCGCGGCCAAGGTCAACGCCGAGCTGGGGGTTCTGGACGAGGAGATCGCCGGCGCGATCCAGGAGGCGGCCGCCGAGGTCGCCGAGGGGAAGTGGGACGAGCACTTCCCCGTGGACGTGTTCCAGACGGGGTCGGGGACCTCGTCCAACATGAACACCAACGAGGTCATCGCCACCCTGGCGACCGAGCGGCTCGGCCGGGACGTGCACCCCAACGACCACGTCAACGCCTCCCAGTCGTCCAACGACGTCTTCCCGTCGTCGATCCACATCGCCGCCACCGCCGCCGTGAGCCGGGACCTCGTCCCCGCGCTGGACCACCTCGCCACCGCGCTGGAGCGCAAGGCCGAGGAGTTCGCCGACGTCGTGAAGTCGGGGCGCACCCACCTCATGGACGCCACACCCGTCACGCTGGGCCAGGAGTTCGGCGGGTACGCGGCCCAGGTGCGGTACGGCGTCGAGCGGCTGAACGCGTCGTTGCCCCGGCTCGCCGAGCTGCCGCTGGGCGGCACCGCGGTCGGCACCGGCATCAACACCCCGCCCGGTTTCGCCGCCGCCGTCATCGAGGAGGTGGCCCGTGCGACCGGGCTGCCGCTGACCGAGGCGCGCGACCACTTCGAGGCGCAGGGCGCGCGGGACGGCATCGTCGAGACCAGCGGGCAGCTGCGGACCGTCGCCGTCGGCCTGACGAAGATCGCGAACGACCTGCGGTGGATGTCGTCGGGGCCGCGCACCGGCCTCGCGGAGATCTCGCTGCCCGACCTCCAGCCCGGGTCGTCCATCATGCCGGGCAAGGTCAACCCGGTCGTCCCGGAGGCCGTGCTCATGGTCGCCGCCCAGGTCGTCGGCAACGACGCGACCGTGGCCACCGCCGGGGCGGCCGGCAACTTCGAGCTCAACGTCATGCTGCCGGTCATCGCCAAGAACGTGCTGGAGTCGGTGCGGCTGCTCGCCAACGTCTCGCGGCTGCTGGCCGACCGGACCGTCGACGGCGTCGTCGCCCACCGGGAGCGGGCCCGCGAGTACGCCGAGTCCTCGCCCTCGGTGGTCACGCCGCTCAACAAGTACCTCGGTTACGAGGAGGCCGCCAGGGTCGCCAAGAAGGCGCTGGCCGAGCGGAAGACGATCCGTCAGGTGGTGCTGGAGGGCGGGTACGTCGAGCGCGGCGACCTCACGCACGAGCAGCTGGACGAGGCCCTGGACGTGCTGCGGATGACCCGTCCGTGAGGCCCGCTCCTCGCGATCACCCCCGCGTCGGGTGGCCGGGGCACCTAATATCTCTCCATGGCAGACGGTGAAGCGGTGAGCGTGACGGCACAGGGGGGCGGTCCGGCCGCCCCGGCACGGTTCTGGCCCCCCGGCAGCCACATCCTGTGGCGGTACCGGGAGAACGGTGGCCGGCACTTCCACATCGTGCGTCCCGTCACCGTGGTGCGGGACGACGCCGAGCTGCTCGCCGTGTGGATGGCGCCCGGCACCGAGTGCGTGAAGCCGGTGCTCGCCGACGGCACGCCCGTGCACCTGGAGCCGCTGGCGTCGCGCTACACCAAGCCGCGCGCGGTGCAGCGCGACCGCTGGTTCGGCACCGGTGTGCTGAAGCTGGCCCGGCCCGGCGACCCGTGGTCGGTGTGGCTGTTCTGGGACCCGGGCTGGGTGTTCAAGAACTGGTACGTGAACCTGGAGGAGCCGCTGACCCGCTGGGAGGGCGGCGTCGACTCCGAGGACCACTTCCTGGACATCACCGTGCAGCCGGACCGCAGCTGGCACTGGCGGGACGAGGACGAGTTCGCGCAGGCCCAGCGGGACCGGCTGGTGGACGCCGCTCTCGCCGAGCGGGTGCGCGAGGCGGGGCGCGCGGCGGTCGAGGTGATCCGGGCCTGGGGACCGCCGTTCTCGGACGGCTGGGAACAGTGGAGACCCGATCCGTCCTGGACGGTACCGTCGCTGCCCGGCGACTGGGACCGCACCCCCGCGCACGTGTCCCCATGAGACCCTTGATGCGCCCCCGGGCAAGAAACGTAGGATCGTCCTCCGCAAGGGTGCGCAGCGGCAACCGGCGGAGCGTGCACTGTGCTTGACCGATCGTCACCGAGGGGCGGCAGGACGTGAGCGAGGGCTACGAGGGCAGTACCGGTACGGGCCGCGGGCGGCCCGCCGGTGGCACAGGAACAGCCTCTGACCGCGCGGGAATTCCGTTCCTGGGGCCCGTCTTGCGGGTATCGGGATTCCTGCGGGACGAACTGCACGCGCCGCGCGCAGTCCCGGACGGATGGATTCGACACGCGTGACGGAGCACCCGACCTCCTTCGAACGCCCCTCGCCGGGCGCCGACCCCACGGACTCCCGCGGGGCGTTCCTGGGTGTCCCCGTGCCGCCGCGGGCCCCCGCGGCCGCCTTACCGGCACAGGGACGCACCGGAGAGACGCCGCCCGTCCCCGGCTCGGGCGCCTTCGAGCACTCCCAGCCGGGCGCGGAACACGCCGCCGAACCCGACACCCACCGTCCGCGGCCCGCGGCCGAGGGCGTCCCGGTGCAGCCGGGCGGGGCGGGTGCGCCCACGGGGCAGGGCGGCCGCGACACGTCCCCGGCACCGGACCGGCGCACCGGGCAGCCCACCGCGCCCGGACGGCCCACGCCCATGCGGCGGGACGGGGACCGGTTGCGGTTCGTCGGCGCCGCGACCCGGCGGATCGCCCGGGGCATGGACCTGGACGAGATCGTGATGGGGCTGTGCCGGGCCACCGTGCCGACCTTCGCGGACGCCATCCTCGTCTACCTGCGCGAGCCGCTGCCGGTCGGCGACGAGCGGCCCACCGGCCCGCTGGTGCTGCGGCTGCGCCGTACCGACCGGATACCGGCCGAGCGGGACACCGAGGGCGGGTTCCTGCCCGCCGCGCAGCCCGAGCCCTCCGAGCTGGAGGCGGTCGGCTCCGAGCTGTGCGAGGTGCGGCCCGGCAGCGCGCTCGCCGAGGTGCTGCGCGGGGTGCGCCCGGTCTTCACGGACACCCCCGCGGCCCGCGCCGCCCTGCCCGACCTGCTCGGTGACGGCGGCGAGTTCGCCGTGCCCGGCGGCCGGCGCGCGATCCTCGCACCGCTGCGCGGCCGGCGCCGGGTGATCGGGGCGGCCCTGTTCCTGCGCGGTCCGGAGCGCATCCCCTTCGAGGGCGACGACCTGCTGGTCGCCGCCCAGCTCGCGACGCACAGCGCGCTCGGCATCGACAAGGCGGTGCTGTACGGGCGCGAGGCGTACATCGCCGACGAGCTGCAGCGCACGATGCTGCCGGAGAACCTGCCGCGCTGCACCGGCGTGCGGCTGGCCTCCCGGTACCTGCCGGCCGCCGAGACGGCGCGGGTCGGCGGCGACTGGTACGACGCGATCCCGTTGCCCGGCAGCCGGGTCGCGCTGGTCGTCGGGGACGTGATGGGCCACTCGATGACGTCGGCGGCCATCATGGGCCAGCTGCGGACCACCGCGCAGACCCTGGCCGGGCTGGACCTGCCGCCGCAGGAGGTGCTGCACCACCTCGACGAGCAGGCGCAGCGCCTGGGCACCGACCGCATGGCGACCTGCCTGTACGCCGTGTACGACCCGGTCTCGCACCGCATCACCGTCGCCAACGCCGGTCACCCGCCGCCGGTGCTGCTGCACCTGGGCGGCCGGGCGGAGGTGCTGCGGGTGCCGGCGGGCGCCCCGATCGGCGTGGGCGGCGTGGACTTCGAGGCCGTGGAGCTGGAGGCCCCGGCGGGCGCGACGCTGCTGCTCTACACCGACGGGCTGGTCGAGTCCCGCCTGCGGGACGTGTGGACCGGCATCGAGCAGCTCCGGGAGCGCCTGGCCGCGACGGCGCAGCTCACCGGGCCGGACCATCCGCCGCCGCTGGAGGCCCTGTGCGACGAGGTGCTGGACATGCTCGGGCCGGGCGACCGGGACGACGACATCGCACTGCTCGCCGCCCGCTTCGACGGCATCGCGCCCAGCGACGTGGCGTACTGGTGCCTGGAGCCGGAGGACGCGGCCCCCGGCAAGGCCCGCCGGCTGGCCCGGCGCGCGCTGGCCCGCTGGGGCATGGAGGAGCTCACGGACTCCGTGGAGCTGCTGGTCAGCGAGGTCGTGACCAACGCCGTGCGGTACGCGACGAAGCCGGTCTCCCTGCGGCTGCTGCGCACGGACGTGCTGCGCTGCGAGGTCGGCGACGACGTGCCGCAGCTGCCGCGGCTGCGGCAGGCGCGCGCCACGGACGAGGGCGGGCGCGGGCTGTACCTGGTGAACCGGCTGGCCCGGCGCTGGGGCGCGACCCGGCTGAGCACGGGCAAGGTGGTCTGGTTCGAGCTGAACCGGGGCTGAGGGGTACGCGGAAGGGCGCCCGGTGAGCACCGGGCGCCCTTCCGCCGTTCGGGCCGGTCGCCCGCCGGCTACCGGTCTTTCTGGTCCCAGCCCGGGAAGAGCGGGTCCTCCGTCGTCCCCGTGGACGCCCCGCCGGTCGGCTCCTCGGGCGGCGTCTCCTCGCCGGAGGGCGACTCGGAGGGTTCCTCCTCGGTGGGCGTCTCCTCGGGCGTCTCCTCCTCGGAGGGCGACTCGGAGGGCTCCTCCTCGGTGGGCGTCTCCTCGGCCGTCTCCTCCTCCGAGGGCGACTCGGACGGCGACTCGCTGACCGTGGGCGAGGTGCTGGGCTCCACCTCGACGCTCTCCTTGGCCTCCAGGTCGAACTCCGTGACCTCGTCCATCACGCCGAAGGTGTACGCGGCCCAGATCTGCGCCGGGAAGGCACCACCGTTGATGCGGGGTTCGCCGAGCGCCTTGTACATCGGGACCTGGGCGCCGGTCTTGGAGTCCTCGCCGAACATCCCGACGGAGGTGACCAGGCCGGGTGTGAAGCCGGTGAACCAGGCCGACTTGTTGTTGTCGGACGTACCGGTCTTGCCGGCCACCTGCTGGCCGTCGCGCATCGGGTTGTCCCGCACGGACTTCTTGGCCGTACCGTCGTCGACCACGCCGGTCAGCACGGACGTCACCGTGTCGGCGGCCTCGCGGCTGATGACCTGGTCGCCGATGGGGTCGGGGAAGTCGACCTTGCGGGAGTTGTGCTCGACGGACTTCACCACGGCCGGGGTGACCTTCTTGCCGTGGTTGTCGAGGGTGGCGTAGACGCCGGCCATCTCCAGCGGGCTCGCGCCCATGCTGCCCAGGGTCTGGGCGGGGACGGGGGCCATGCCCTCGGTCTCCATGCCGAGCTTGCCGGCGACCTTCACCACCTCGGACATGCCGACGTCGACGCCCATCTGCGCGAAGACCGAGTTGACCGACTGGTTCATCGCCTCCTGGACGGTGATGTCGCCGTAGTCGTGGTGGTCCTCGTTCTCGGGGGCGAACCCGACCTCCCGGCCGTCGTCCACCACGGGGCGCTCGCTCGTGCCGTCGTAGAGGGTGTTCGTCGTGATCGGGACGCCGTCCTGCGTCTCGGCGTCCTCGTCCACGGCGGCGGCGAGGATGATCGGCTTGAAGGTGGAGGCGGGCTGGTAGTCGTCGCGGGTGGCGTTGTTGCGGTAGTGCTTGACGTAGTCCACGCCGCCGTACATCGCCACGACCGCGCCGGTCTTCGGGTCGACGGACACGGCGCCCGCCTGGACGTCGGCGTCGACCTCGCGCTTCTTCGGGTCCAGCTTGCTGGTCAGCTGCTCCTTGACGGCCTTCTCCAGCGCCGCCTGCTTCTTCTTGTCGACGTTGAGCGTGATGGTCCAGCCGCCGGCGTCGACCATCGCGTCGGCCTGCTTCGTGTCCTCGGCGGTGCCGTCGGCGACGAGCTGCTTCTTGAGCGCGTTGTTGGCCGCCTCGACCAGGTACCCGGTCTGGCCCTCCATCCCGGGTGCGGGCTTGGGCTCCTTGGGGACGGGGAACTTCATGGCCTGGCGGGCGGCCTTGTCCAGCCACTTCTGCTCGACCATGTTGTCCAGGACGTAGTTCCAGCGCTCCTGGACCAGCCTCTTGCCGGTGTCGCTGGCGATCGCCCAGTCGTACTGGTTGGGCGCCTGGAGCAGCGCGGCGAGGTAGGCGCCCTGCTCGACGTTGAGGTCCTCGGCGTCGACGCGGTAGTAGGCCTGGGCGGCGGCCTGGATGCCGTAGGCGCCGCGGCCGTAGTAGCTGGTGTTGATGTACCCGGCGAGGATGTAGTCCTTGGGCTTCTCCCGGTCCAGCTTCAGGGAGATGACCAGCTCCTTGAGCTTGCGCGAGACGGTCTGGTCCTGGGTCAGGTAGTAGTTCTTGACGTACTGCTGGGTGATCGTCGAACCGCCCTGCGCTCCCTTGCCGGAGAGCGTGTTGAGGATGCCGCGCGCGGTGCCCCTGAGGTCGACGCCGGAGTCCTTGTAGAAGGTCTTGTTCTCGGCGGCGACGAAGGTGTGCTGGACGTCCTTGGGGACCTTGGCCAGGTCGACGATCTCGCGGTTGTAGCCCTTGCGGGCCATGATCGAGCCGTCGCTGTACTTGTAGACGTTGCCCTGCGCCTGGGCGTCGGCGTTGCCCTCGGGGATGTCGATCATCATGTACAGCACGATGAAGGCGCCCATGCCGAGCAGGATCACGCCGAGGAACGTGCCGAGGATCTTCTTCCAGGTGAACAGCCGGCGTATGAGGCTCCGGTCGGCCGCCGGTGACGAGCGGCGTCGACTCGGCGCCGCGCGGCGGCCGGCGCGCTGACGCGCTCTTCTCTCTTCCGCTCGTCCCATGGGTCCGATCCGCTCCGATTCGGTCGTGCGTGCTCACCCGTCGCACGGGTTCGCCGCTCAGGTCAGCTCAGAAAGCTAACACCGGGATATATGAGGAACGACAACCGATCCGGCCCTGCGAGGACGTGAGAATCAGCACCCGTTCCACCGGAACCGACGTACGAGCGGGGTTCAGGGTTGCCGCGATCGGTTAAAGTGATATCACTTAGATAGGATCAGGAAATCATCCAGGTGCCCCACACGGGCACCTCGCGAGAACGGGGGACCCTCCATGTCCGTACACGGAACACCGCAGGTCGGGGCCGACGTGCCCGAGATGCCGGCGCCGCGGGTGCGGGAGACCCAGGCGCCCAGCATCGGCGGCGGGCTGGCACTGCTGCTGGGACTGCTCGGGCTGGTCGTGGGCGCCGCGCTGATCGTCACCGCCACGGCGGTGTCGGCGACCGGCGCGAAGGCCGGGCTGATCGTCGGGGGCATCGTGATCGCCCTGGCGGCGTTCCTGGCGATGTGCGGGCTGAACATGGTGGCGCCGGGCGAGGCCCGGGTGGTGCAGCTCTTCGGCCGGTACCGGGGGACGATCCGGCAGGACGGGCTGCGCTGGGTGAACCCGCTCACCTCGCGCACCAAGATCTCGACGCGGGTGCGCAACCACGAGACGGCCGTCCTGAAGGTGAACGACGCCTACGGCAACCCGATCGAGCTGGCGGCGGTCGTGGTGTGGCGGGTGGAGGACACCGCGCAGGCCACCTTCGAGGTGGACGACTACGTCGAGTTCGTCTCCACCCAGACCGAGGCGGCCGTGCGGCACATCGCCATCGAGTACCCCTACGACGCCCACGAGGAGGACGGCCTGTCGCTGCGCGGCAACGCCGAGGAGATCACCGAGAAGCTCGCCGTCGAGCTGCACGCGCGCGTGGAGGCGGCCGGCGTGCAGATCATCGAGTCCCGCTTCACGCACCTCGCGTACGCGCCGGAGATCGCCTCGGCGATGCTCCAGCGGCAGCAGGCCGGCGCGGTGGTCGCGGCGCGGCGGCAGATCGTGGACGGCGCGGTCGGCATGGTCGAGGCGGCGCTGGCGCGGATCAGCGAACAGGACATCGTGGAGCTGGACGACGAGCGGAAGGCGGCGATGGTGTCCAACCTGATGGTCGTGCTGTGCGGTGACCGCGCCGCCCAGCCGGTCCTGAACACGGGGACGCTCTACCAGTGACAACCCCGTCCGGGGGCCCGGCCCCCAAGCGCCGGCCGCAGCAGCGCAAGCAGGTGCTGCTGCGGCTGGACCCGCAGGTGTACGAGGCGCTGGCCCGCTGGGCGGGCGACGAGCTGCGCTCGGCCAACGCCCAGATCGAGTTCCTGCTGCGCAGGGCGCTCACGGAGGCGGGCCGCCTGCCCGGGGACACCGGGCCGCTGCCCCGCCGGGGGCGGCCGCCGAGAGGCGGCCCGGACGCGACACCGCCGCCGTGACCGGCCGCGCCGCCGCGCCCTCGCGAGGGCGCGGCGGCGGCTGTGGCGGAACCGTGACAATCGGCCCCGACCTGCGGTCCCGCACCTCGGGCCACGACCTCTGCACTCCGCGTATACATGGTGCGTATACACCGCGTGTAGAGTGCGGTGCATGTCCATCGGTCACACCCTCCTGGGACTCCTGGAGTCCGGGCCGCGCCACGGTTACGACCTGAAGCGCGCCTTCGACGAAAAGTTCGGTCACGACCGGCCGCTGCACTACGGCCAGGTCTACTCGACGATGTCCCGCCTGCTGAAGAACGGTCTCGTCGTGGTCGACGGCATCGAGGCGGGCGGCGGTCCCGAGCGCAAGCGGTACGCGATCACCGACGCCGGGATCACCGACGTGCAGCAGTGGCTCGCCACCCCGGAGAAGCCCGAGCCGTACCTGCAGTCGACGCTGTACACCAAGGTCGTCCTCGCGCTGCTCACCCACCGCGACGCCGCCGACGTCCTCGACACCCAGCGCTCGGAGCACCTGCGCAGCATGCGCATCCTCACCGACCGCAAGCGCAGGGGCGACCTCGCCGACCAGCTCATCTGCGACCACGCCCTGTTCCACCTCGAGGCCGACCTGCGCTGGCTGGAGCTCACCGCCGCGCGCCTCGACAAGCTCCGTGAGGCGGTGGCCCGATGACCGCTCCCACGGGTTCCCTGCTGTCGGCCGAGAAGCTGACCAAGGCCTACGGCCCGACCCTCGCCCTGGACGGCGCCGAGTTCTCCATCCACCCCGGCGAGGTCGTCGCCGTGATGGGCCCCTCCGGGTCCGGCAAGTCGACGCTGCTGCACTGCCTGGCCGGCATCGTGACCCCCGACTCGGGGACGATCACGTACGACGGGCGGGAGCTGTCCGCCATGTCCGACGCCCGGCGCAGTGCGCTGCGCCGCTCGGAGTTCGGCTTCGTGTTCCAGTTCGGCCAGCTCGTGCCGGAGCTGACCTGCGTCGAGAACGTCGCGTTGCCGCTGCGCCTGAACGGCACCCCCCGCAAGGAGGCCGAGCGGGCCGCGCTGACCTGGATGGAGCGGCTGGAGGTCGACGACCTGCGCAGGAAGCGGCCCGGCGAGGTCTCCGGCGGCCAGGGACAGCGCGTCGCCGTGGCCCGGTCGCTGGTCACCAACCCCCGCGTGCTCTTCGCCGACGAGCCGACCGGTGCGCTGGACTCCCTCAACGGCGAACGCGTGATGGAACTCCTCACGGACGCCGCCCGGTCGACCAACGCCGCCGTCGTGCTGGTCACGCACGAGGCGCGGGTGGCCGCGTACTCCGACCGCGAGGTCGTCGTGCGCGACGGCAGGTCGCGGGACATGGAGCGCGCCGTATGAGCCTGCGCCAGTCGGCCCGTGACCTCGTGATGGGCGTCCGGTTCACCGTCACCGGCGGCCGCGAGGGGTGGACCCGGGCGGTGCTGACGGCCGTCGGCGTCGGGCTGGGGGTGGCGCTGCTGCTGCTGACGACGGCCCTGCCGAACGCGCTGGCCGTCCGCCAGGAACGGGAGGCCGCGCGCACCGACATCACGTTCACCCAGAACCAGATCCCCCGGGCCGACGACACCCTGGTCGTCGCCGACGTCGACACCGACTTCCGCGACGACCACGTCCGGGGCCGCGCCCTGGAGCCCGAGGGACCCCGGGCGCCGCTGCCGCCCGGGGTCGAGAAGTTCCCCGCCGTGGGCGAGATGGTGGTCTCCCCCGCGCTGAAGGAGCTGCTGGAGTCGGACTCCGGCAAGCTGCTGCGGGCGCGGCTGCCCGAGCGGATCACCGGCACCATCGGGGAGGAGGGGCTGATCGGCTCGCACGAACTGGCCTTCTTCCGGGGCGCCGACGGCCTCGAGGTGCGCCCCGACAGCGGCCTGATCGTCCGCATCGACCGCTTCGGCGACCCCCAGCCGAGCACCGAGAAGACCGACCCGGTGCTGATCCTGCTCACCCTCGTCGTCTTCGTGGTGCTGCTGATGCCGGTCGCGGTGTTCATCGCCGCGGCCGTGCGGTTCGGCGGCGAGCGGCGCGACCGGAGGCTCGCCGCGCTGCGGCTGGTGGGCTCCGACAGCCGCATGACCCGGCGGATAGCCGCCGGCGAGGCGCTGGCGGGCGCGGTGCTCGGCCTCGTCTTCGGCACCGGGTTCTTCCTGATCGGCCGCCAGCTGGCGGGCACGGCCGAGGTGTTCGACGTCAGCGTGTTCCCCAGCTACCTCAACCCCTCGCCGCTGCTGGCCCTGCTGGTCGCGGTGGCGGTGCCGGCCGCGGCCGTCCTGGTGACGCTGTTCGCGCTGCGCGGGGTGGTCATCGAGCCGCTCGGCGTGGTGCGTACGGCCAAGCCCGCGCGGCGGCGCCTGTGGTGGCGGCTGCTGCTGCCGGTGGCCGGCCTGGCGATGCTGTACCCGATGATCGGCCAGGGCCGCGAGGGCGGGGACTTCAACCAGTACCTGGTGACCGGCGGCGTCGTCCTGCTGCTGGTCGGCGTCACCGCGCTGCTGCCGTGGCTCGTGGAGACCGTCGTCGCCCGGCTCGGCGCCGGCTCCGTGTCCTGGCAGCTCGCCGTGCGCCGACTGCAGCTGAGCAGTGGTACGGCGGCCCGCATGGTCAACGGCATCGCGGTGGCCGTCGCCGGGGCGATCGCGCTGCAGATGCTCTTCGCGGGCGTCGACGACGACTACACGCAGAGCACCGGGCAGGACGTGTCGTGGGCGCAGATGGAGGTGGCCCTGCCGAGCGGGGTGCCGCTGGCCCCGGCCGTAGCGAAGCTGCGGAACACGGAGGGGGTGAAGGCGGCCCCCGCCTACTCCGAGGGCTACCTCGGCGACCGCGCCAAGGACCCGGAGACCTCCACGATGATGACCGTGGGCGACTGCGCGGCCCTGCGGGAGATCGCCGGCCTGCCCTCCTGCCGCGACGGTGACGTGTTCGCCGTCCGCGGTGCCGAGTGGGACGGCGAGACCGACATGGGGAAGCTGGCGACGCCGGGGCGGAAGCTGTACCTCGACCCGACGTACGGGGGCAACGCGAAGAGCCTGGAGATCCCCTGGACCGTGCCGCGGGGCGTCAAGACGGCGGAGCCGCGCGACGGTCTGCTGGCCGACATCGACCGGGGCGGTTTCCTGCTCACGCCGAAGGCGATGCCGGCCGCGCTCGTGCCGGCGCTGACCGGGCACGCCTACCTCAGGCTCGACGAGTCCGTGCCGGACGTGCGGGACCGGGTGCGCAACACGGCCCTGGCCATCGATCGGTCGGCGACGCCCCTGACCTGGGCGGAGACGGAGCGCTCCGACCGCTTCGACGCGATCCGCACCGGCCTGCTCGTCGGCGCCGCGTGTGTGCTCGCGCTGATCGGCGCCAGTCTGCTGGTCTCCCAGCTGGAGCAGCTGCGCGAGCGCAGGAAGCTGCTGTCGGCCCTGGTCGCCTTCGGCACCCGGCGCCGCACGCTGAGCCTGTCGGTGCTGTGGCAGACCGCGATCCCGATCGCGCTGGGGCTGGTGCTGGCCGTGGCGGTGGGCCTGACGCTGGGCACGGTGCTGCTGAAGATGACGGACACGCCCGTGTCCGTCGACTGGGCCGGCGTGCTGTCCATGACCGGCATCGGC
This sequence comes from Streptomyces sp. JHA26, assembly GCF_002005565.1. GTDB lineage: Bacteria > Actinomycetota > Actinomycetes > Streptomycetales > Streptomycetaceae > Streptomyces. The sequence goes on from NZ_BDJC01000006.1 coordinate 25,486, forward strand.
GCCGCGGTCGTCCTGGTGGTGACCCTGGCCAGCCTGCCGCCGCTGCTGCGCCTGATGCGCCCGGAGGGCCTGCGGACGGAGTAGCCCCGTCGGTCCCGCATCCTCCCGGGCCCGGACGCGGCACGCACCCCGTGCCGCGTCCGGGCTCCCGCGTCCGCCGGGACGCCCCGGCGGTTCAGCCGCGGACCGTCCGCACCGGGAGGTCCTCCATCGCCTCCCGCAGTGCCGCCGCCAGCTCCTCGTACTCGGCGGCGCGGGCCGCGCCCGTGCGCATGGCGAGGGCGATGCGGCGGGTGGGTGCCGGGTCGGCGAAGGAGCCGGTGAGGAGCTGGCTGGAGCGGGAGGTCTCCACGCGGACCGCCGTGCGCGGCAGCAGCGTCACGCCGAGGCCGCCCGCCACCAGCTGCACCAGCGTCGACAGGCCCGCCGCCGTCGTGGTCGCCGGGACGTCCGCGCGGCCGGCCTCCCGGCAGATGTCGAGCGCCTGGTCGCGCAGGCAGTGCCCCTCGTCGAGCAGCAGCAGCTTCAGCTCGCGCAGCACGCCGCGCTCGATGCCCTCCCGGCCGCCGAGCTGGTGGTCGAGCGGGGTGACGAGGACGAAGTCCTCGTCGAAGAGCGGGAGTTCGGTGACGCCGGGGACACCGAGCGGCACCGCCAGCAGCAGCAGGTCGAGGCGGCCGGACGCGAGGCCGTCGAGCAGGCTCGCCGTCTGCTCCTCGTGGACCTGGAGGTCGAGGTCGGGGTAGCGGTCGTGGACCAGCCGCAGGACCGTCGGGAGCAGGTACGGCGCCACGGTCGGGATGACGCCGAGCCGCAGCGCCCCGGTGAACGGCGCGCGCACCGCCTCCGCCTCCTCCAGCAGCGCCCCGACCTCCGCCAGGACCGCCTTGGCCCGCACCGCGAGCCGCTCCCCCGCCGGGGAGAGCAGCACCTTGCGCGTCGTACGCTCCAGGAGGGTGACACCGAGTGCCTCCTCCAGGGCCGAGACGGCGCCGGAGAGCGCGGGCTGGCTCATGCCGATCGCGGCGGCGGCGTCGCGGAAATGCAGGTGCTCGGCGACCGCGGCGAAAGCCCGCAGCTGGGCGAGGCTGGGCTGCCTCTTCTTACCAGTCACTAATAGCCACCTCCGATCAACTCGACCGAGTGTAGCTATTTCACTAATCAATGCACTGTGTGCCAACATCAACAACGTCCAACCCATGGGAAACGCTCGCAAAGCGGGTGTTTCTTCGCTGCAAGGAGAGCGCGTGCTCACTGTCGGTGACAAGTTCCCCGAGTTCGATCTGACCGCCTGCGTCTCGCTGGAGAAGGGCAAGGAGTTCCAGCAGATCAACCACAAGACCTACGAGGGTCAGTGGAAGGTCGTCTTCGCATGGCCCAAGGACTTCACCTTCGTGTGCCCGACCGAGATCGCCGCCTTCGGCAAGCTGAACGACGAGTTCGCCGACCGTGACGCCCAGGTCCTCGGCTTCTCCGGCGACTCCGAGTTCGTGCACCACGCCTGGCGCAAGGACCACCCGGACCTGACCGACCTGCCGTTCCCGATGATGGCGGACTCCAAGCACGAGCTGATGCGCGACCTCGGCATCGAGGACGAGGACGGCTTCGCCAAGCGCGCCGTGTTCATCGTGGACCAGAACAACGAGATCCAGTTCTCCATGGTGACCGCCGGTTCGGTCGGCCGTAACCCCAAGGAGGTCCTGCGGGTCCTCGACGCCCTGCAGACCGACGAGCTCTGCCCGTGCAACTGGACCAAGGGCGACGAGACCCTCGACCCGGTCGCGCTGCTGGCCGGGGAGTGACCTGACATGTCCCTCGACTCCCTGAAGTCCGCCGTACCGGACTACGCCAAGGACCTGAAGCTCAACCTGGGCTCGGTCATCGGCAACTCCGACCTCCCGGCGCAGCAGCTGTGGGGCACCGTGCTGGCGACCGCCATCGCCTCGCGCTCCCCGATCGTGCTGCGCGAGCTGGAGCCGGAGGCGAAGGCGAACCTCACGCCCGAGGCGTACACGGCCGCCAAGTCGGCCGCCGCCATCATGGCGATGAACAACGTCTTCTACCGCACCCGGCACCTGCTGTCGGACCACGAGTACGGCACCCTGCGCGCCGGTCTGCGGATGAACGTCATCGGCAACCCGGGCGTCGACAAGGTCGACTTCGAGCTGTGGTCCTTCGCGGTGTCCGCGATCAACGGCTGCGGCATGTGCCTGGACTCGCACGAGCAGGTGCTGCGCAAGGCCGGGCTCGACCGCGAGGTCATCCAGGAGGCCTTCAAGATCGCCGCCGTGATCCAGGCCGTCGGCGCCACGCTGGACGCCGAGGCGGTCCTCGCCCAGTAGTCCCGCCGGACCCGGCAGCAAGGGCCCCGCTCACCGTCCCGGTGGGCGGGGCCCTTCGCGTCGCTACGCCGGGGGCGCCTCCGGCGACGGCTCGGCCGCGGGGGTGGGTTCCGGCCGCGGTCCCGCCGCCGGGGACGCGTCCGTCGCCGTCGCGCCGCGCGGCCGCGGCGCCTGCCGTACGGCGGCCTCGCGGGAGTACGTCCGCAGGTAGCCCACGACGGTGTTCGTCACCGCGACCAGCGGTACGGCGACCACGGCGCCGCCGATGCCGGCCACCATGCCGCCGGCGGCCACCGACAGCACCACCGCCAGCGGGTGGACCCGCACCGCGCGCCCGAGGATGAACGGCTGCAGGATGTGGCCCTCGATCTGCTGCACGACCAGCACCACGACGAGCGTCATGACCGCCGCGAACATGCCCTGCGTCACCAGCGCCACGACGACCGCGAGGGCGCCCGACACGACGGCGCCGACGAGCGGGATGAAGGCGAACAGGAAGATGAACACGGCCAGCGGCACGGCCATCGGCACGTCGAGGAAGTAGATGCCGATGCCGATGAAGATGGCGTCGATCAGCGCGACCACGACGGTGCCGCGCACGTACGCGGTCAGCGTCCGCCAGGCGCGCGGACCGGCCCCGGCGACGCCCGGCCGGGCCGCGGCCGGCACCAGCTTCAGCGTCCACTGCCAGATCCGCTTGCCGTCGTAGAGCAGGAACAGCGTCGAGAAGGCGGCCAGCAGGATGCCGGTGAGCGCCTCGACGACGACCGTGACGCCCTCCAGCCCCGCGGACGTTATCTGGTCGGTGTTGGCGCCGACCGCCTCGCGCAGGTTCTTGGCGATCTCGTTGATCTGCTTGTCGGTGACGTGGAAGGGGCTGTTGAGCAGCCAGTTGCGCAGCTCGTCGATGCCGTCCTGGACCTGGTCGGAGAGGTTGTCGATGTTCTCCATGACCTGCCAGGTGACGAACCAGCCGATCAGGCCCATCACCACGAACCCGAGGACGGCGGTCAGTGCCGTGGCCGGTCCGCGGGGCACCCCGTGCCGCCTGAGCCACGCCACCGAGGGCTGGAGCAGGGCCGTGATCAGCAGCGCGGCCACGAACGCCAGCACCACCAGCTGGACGGCGCTGATCACCTTCATCAGCACCCAGAGGGTGCCCGCGAGGACCAGCAGCCGCCATCCGGCCTCCGCCGCGACCCGCACGCCCCACGGCACCGCCTGTGCGGGGTCGGGCCGTTCGCGGACGACGACCGGGTGTTCCACGAGCGTGTGTCCGTGCCCCGCGGACAGGTCGTCCGCGTCCGGCGCGGACAGGTGGTCCACGGTGGACGCCGGTCCGGCGCCGCCGGTTCCGAGGTCCTCGTCCTCCGCCTCGGCGCGGCGCTGGTCCAACTGCCTGCTCATCCGGGTCAGTCCGGCGCCCAGCCGGCCGAGCAACCCTGGCACTCGCGACATGATCCGTCCTCTTCCCCCGTCTCTCCCCACCACTCCCCCCTGGAGTCGTTCCGGTCCGACCGTACATGGCGGAAGCGCGAGAGCCCCTCACCGTAGGACGGTGAGGGGCTGCGCGAGGTTGAGCGGCGGGCCGGGCCGGCTCAGTACCAGTGGTTGTTCTGCCAGAAGGCCCAGGCGTCGCACGGGCTGCCGTAGCGGCTGTCCATGTAGTTGAGGCCCCACTTGATCTGGGTGGCCGGGTTGGTCTGCCAGTCGGAGCCGACCGAGGACATCTTGGAACCGGGCAGGGCCTGGAAGAGGCCGTAGGCGCCGGAGGAGGCGTTGACGGCCCGGTAGTTCCAGCTGGACTCGTGGTCCACGATGTTGCTGAAGCACTGGAACTGGCCGCTGGGGACCATCTGACGCGCCATCGCCTGGATCTGGCCGACGGTGTAGGAGCTCTGGACGGCGAAGGTCACGGACTCGCGCGCGGCGTCGCGGCTGGCCGCTTCCTTGGCCTCCTCGCGCTTCCTGGCCTGCTCGGCCGCCTTCCTCGCCTTCTCCTGCTTGGCGACGGCGGTCTTGGCTGCTTCCTTGCGGGCCGCCTCCTCGGCGTCCTTCTTGGCGCTCGCGTCCGCGGCGATGGCCTGTACGTCGGCCTGCTGCGTCAGGGATGCGGTCTGCACCTGCGCCTGCTCGCCCATGGGGATGTCCGCGAGCAGCGTCGTGCCTGCTGCCGTCGCCTCCGCGTCGTGGTTCTGAGCGGTGCTGCCCGAGGCAACGCCGACGACGCTTCCGACTGCGGTGACCGCCGTGGCCGAGGCCACTGCGAATCCCCGGACCGAGATCCGGCTCACACGGTTTTCCTTCCAGCATCGCCCGCTTCGGTGACCCTCGCGGACGCAATCGTGCCCCTGGCACTGGCCTCCCCAACTGCGGGTCACGGGAGGCGCGGGCCCGGTGGACAACTCCCTCGACGGGAGCGCCGCGTGGTGCTCGGGCGGCATACGACGCTGCTATGGAGTTGGACTGGTGCTTCTGTGGTGCCGTACGTCCCCCACTGCCTGACGGCGTGGGAGGCACCCCTGGGGGTACAGGTGTGTCGTATGCGGGGCCTGACAGGAATGAGACTCTGCCGTAACCCGGCGCGGTGAGGCAATTCTGTGTTGCGTGTGAAAGCTCACATCCCGTTTGGCCCTGCGGATTTCGAGAAACCTCCACGCGCGACGACGCCGCCCGGCTAGGCTCTTGGCCTTTCCGGACGGCGTCGGCGGTCGGGACGAGCGACCCCTTGTCGGGTCGCGGTTCTCAGATGTGCCCGTCCTCCAGCATTTCGGTCACGAGCGCCGCGATCTGGGACCTTTCGGACCGCGTCAGCGTGACGTGGGCGAAGAGCGGATGCCCCTTCAGCTTCTCGACGACGGCGACCACTCCGTCGTACCGCCCCACCCGCAGGTTGTCGCGCTGTGCCACGTCGTGGGTCAGCACGACCCGCGAGTTGGCGCCGATCCGGGACAGGACGGTCAGCAGGACGTTCCGCTCCAGCGACTGGGCCTCGTCCACGATCACGAACGCGTCGTGCAGCGAGCGGCCGCGGATGTGGGTGAGCGGCAGGACCTCCAGCATGCCGCGGGCGGTGACCTCCTCGATGACCTCGCGGCTGGTGACCGCCGACAGCGTGTCGAAGACGGCCTGGGCCCAGGGGCTCATCTTCTCCGCCTCGGAGCCGGGCAGATAGCCGAGCTCCTGCCCGCCGACCGCGTACAGCGGGCGGAAGACCATCACCTTCTGGTGCTGCCGGCGCTCCAGCACGGCCTCCAGTCCCGCGCACAGCGCCAGCGCCGACTTGCCGGTGCCGGCCCGGCCGCCCATCGACACGATGCCGACGTCCGGGTCCAGCAGCAGGTCGAGCGCGATGCGCTGCTCGGCGCTGCGGCCCTTGATGCCGAACGCCTCCCGGTCGCCGCGCACCAGCCGGACGCTGCCGTCGGGTGTGACGCGGCCGAGCGCCCTGCCGCGCTCCGACTGGATGGTCAGCCCCGTGTGCACGGGCAGCTCGGCGGCCTCGGGGACGTGGACCCGGCCCTCCTCGAAGAGCACGTCCACCTGTTCACCCGGCAGGGTGAGTTCGGACATGCCGGTCCAGCCGGAGGCGTCCGTGATGGCGAGCTCGGCGCGGTACTCCTCGGCGAGCAGACCGACGGAGGACGCCTTGATCCTGAGCGGGAGGTCCTTCGACACCACGGTGACGTCGAACCCCTCGGCCTGCAGGTTGCGGGCGACCGCGAGGATGCGGGAGTCGTTGTCCCCCAGGCGGTAGCCGGTCGGCAGCACGCTGGGGTCCGAGTGGTTGAGCTCGACACGCACGGTCCCGCCGAGGTCCCCGATCGGGATGGGGGCGTCGAGGCGACCGTGCCGCACGCGGAACTCGTCGAGCAGGCGCAGGGCCTGCCTGGCGAAGTAGCCCAGTTCGGGATGGTGCCGCTTGGCCTCCAGCTCCGTCACCACGACGATCGGGAGCACGACCTCGTGCTCGTCGAAGCGGCTCAGTGCTTTGGGGTCGGCCAGCAGGACGCTGGTGTCGAGAACGTAGGTGCGCCGATCTGGCTTGTGGCGCTTTGTGCTGGTCACCACGGAAGGACGTACCCCCTCGGAAGAGGTCGGGGAGCGACGGAGCGGACGCTGGGCCGGGAGGGCGGGAACGAGCCGGCCGGTCGACGGCCGCCTTGCACGGGCGCGGACCGCGAACCGGCCCTCCGCCGCTTCTTCCGCGCCGTGACCGCACGGTGGGGCTGGTGCAAAGGGCCTCCCGGGCGGACGGCTCCGCGCCGCCCGCTGAGATCCGATGCCCGTGGTTCGGGCATCGACCTGCTTGGCTTATGCCCTCGAACGAGCGCCGCCATGCAGTGACGGGGGACGACGCGGTGGTGAACTCCTGATGACGGGCGCCCCACGTGGGCACCCGGACGGGTCGGGGCGCGGGCGGCCCGGGGGGCGGAGCCCTCGGGGCCGGGGCCTCGGAGCCGGTGGCCTCGGGGCCGGGGGCGGAGCGTCGCGGGAGACAGGGGAGGGGCGGGAGACAGAAAAACGGGCCGGTCCGTGGGGGGGAGACGGACCGGCCCGAGGGGGGGTTTCCACCATAACCCTTCGTAAGTGATGCTGCGTGCATCGGCGTGCCACAACTACTCTCCGAAATCGCCCGACAACGCCCGGGTAGTCACGGAACGGCATATTCCGCCCTGAATCGTGGCCAGAACGTGGCCATTCGCACGGAATTCACGGGGAAAAGGGTGACAGAGGTGGCCATACAGAGGCTCTAGTGCGCGCTGACCCCGACGCGACGGCGCGCCCCCCGCACCCCTCCACCGGGTGACACCACCGGCGAACGCTCGCTTGACCAGGCACCGCGCAGCCCCCTCCGCTGCGCGGTGCCACACGCGCAGCTTTGCTCACGCGAATTACCTGCTTCGAATTTACGTGATCGCTGCGGATGGTTTCGACCCGCGAGGGGCACCGGCGGATAACGATGTGGAAACCCTGTGAGGATCGCGGGGTGATTCCGCACGCTCCCTCCGGAGCGCGGATGTTTGCGAAGGTAGGCCGCTTACGTCCGGAACGGCACACCTGACCCGGTGTCCGCCCCCGCCCCGGCGAGCACCCGGGAAATCACCCGGACGGCGGCGGGCGCACCGTGGCCCGAACGGCAGTTCCCGGCCATGTCCGTCCGAGCCCCGCCTCCGGCCTACGCGTGCGGCTTGCGGGCCTCGAAGAGCTGGCGCGCGCCGTGGGCGACGAAGGGGCCCTCGGCCCGGATCCGTTCGTGCAGGTCGCGCAGGCGGGGCCGGTACTCCTCGACGGTGAATCCGGGGACCATCCACACCACCTTGCGCAGGAAGTGGACCACGGCACCGATGTCGTGGAACTCCATCCGCAGCCGCTCCGCCCGCAGGTCGACGACCTCGAGCCCGGCGGCCTCGGCGTCGGCGCGTTCCAGGTCGGGGTGGCGGGCGTTGCGGTTCTCCTCGGGCAGGGGGCCGAGGAAGTACTCGATCAGCTCGAAGACGCTGCCGGGGCCGACGTGCTGGGCGAAGTACGTACCGCCGGGCGCGAGCACCCGGGCGATCTCCGTCCACCGGGGGACGACGGGGTGCCGGCTGACGACGAGGTCGAAGGCCCCGTCCGCGAAGGGGAACGGCGCGTCGTCGGGCGAGGCGACCACGGGGACGCCGCGCGGGTGGAGCAGTGCGGTGGCCTTGGCGAGGTTCGGCGGCCACCCCTCGGTGGCGACGACGAGCGGGGGCCGGTGCGGGGCGGCGACGCCGAGGGCGAAGTCCAGGACCTCGCCGCCGCCGGTCTGCACGTCCAGCACGGCGGTGGCTCCGGCCAGCCGCCCGCCCATGGACCGCGCGTATCCCCAGGACGGCCGTTCCTCGGTGGCCCGCCCCTCGAACCAGGAGAAGTCCCACCCCTCGGTGGGGACGGCGGCGCCCTCGGCCACGAGGGCGTCGAAGGACGGGGAGGACGAGGAGGAGGGCGGGGGTGTCATGGGGGCGATCCGATCGGGATGTACGTGTGGGGGGAGGGGCGGGGGCCGGTGGCCGGTGGCCGGCTCAGTCCACCAGGGGCCGGACCTGTTCGGCCGCGAACCGGACGAAGCCCTCGGGGTCGGGTTCGTCCCCGGTCGGCTGGAGGACGACGGTGTCGGCGCCGGCCTCGGCCATCCGCCTGACGGCCTCGGCGACGGCCTCCGCGTCTCCGGCGACCCCCAGGTCGGGCGCGACCTCGAGGCCCTCGGCGCGCTGTTCGGCCCGCAGCCGCTCGGTGGCGCCGGGTCCGGTGGCCGCGAGGAGGTACACGACGACCCGGTGAGGATCGGTCCGCCCGGCCGCCGCCCGTCCCTCGTCGACGAGCAGACGGGCCCGCCGCACCGCGTCGGGGGTGTGGACCGACGTGAGGATGGTCCCGTCGGCGGCCTCCCCCGCGAGCCGCAGCGAACGGGGCCCGGTCACCCCGGCGAGCACCTCGGCCCCCGGTGCGGGCGGCCAGTCGAGGGCGACGTCGTCGAGCCGGACGTACCGCCCCTCGGTCGTCACCCGCTCCCCGCGTAGCAGGGCCCGCAGGGCGAGGAGGTGCTCCCGCAGCAGCGTGACCGGCGACTCGGCCCGCGCCCCGACCTGCCCCATCCAGTCCTGTACGCCGTGTCCGACGCCGAGGACCGCGCGGCCGGGGAACATCCGGTGCAGCGTGGCGGCCTCCATGGCGGTGACGGCCACGTTCCGCAAGGGCACGGGCAGCAGCCCGACGCCGACCCGGAGCCGCTCGGTCCACGCGAGGGCGGCGGCGGCCGTGGAGATCCCGCCCTCGAGGAAGCAGTCCTCCCACAGCCACAGCTCCTCCAGCCCGGCCTCCTCGGCGACGCGTGCCACGTCGCGCAGTCGTTCGGGGGCGAGCTGGGGGCGGAATACTGCGCCGAGTGCGGTCATGGGGTCTTCCTACCGTTGACCGCGGGGGCCGGACAACGGCATTTCGTGCTCCGGGGACGTGTGCCGGGGTGCGGGTGGAGGTCGTGGAGGGTCGGCCGACCGGCTCTTCGGCCTCTTCGGCCGAGGCCTCGGGCCCTCCGGACGGAGCGCGATGAGGTGACCGCGGCCCGCTGCGGACGGCGGACCCGGGCACGGTGGCAGCGGGAGATCCCTGCGGCCCACCGGCCGACACGGACCGTTCCGCGCGACCGGAGGCCGGGTTCGGCGACGCCACGGCGCACCGGAGCAACACCGGCTCCCGGCGCCCGCCGCCCAGGCCGACGAGCACGTGCGGCGGCACTCCGCCGCACCCGCTCACTCGGACCACGCACGACATCGAGCTCGTGACGGAGCTTCGGACGAGGACCATGCGGCCACTCGTGCGCTGCCGACCGTCAGTCCTGGCTCGGGCAGACCTGCATGATCACCTGGAGTGTTCCGATCTGAGCCCGGAGGGACTTCGAGGAGTCGAGGGCCGCGATGACATCGGGATGTGCGCCCGTCAGGTCACCGTCCCCCTCGCGTTCCGCGGTGTCGGCCTCGGTGTTCAGCTCGGCTGCCCGCGTCCGCAGCCCGGAAGTGATCTTCGAGTCCGTCGCCTTCGCCGCCGCCGCTTCCAGATCCGACGCGGTCTGCCGGTAGGTGGCCGCGAGGTCTTGTGCGGTGCGTACCTCACGGTTCTTGGCGTCTTCGTTGGCCCGGTACGCCTCCGCGCAGCCGGCGGGCATGTCGTCGCCCGAGTTCGCCACCACCACTCCGGTGGCCACCCCGGCCGCCACGACCACGGTGGTGACGGTTACCGCGGTCTTCGTGCCGACCGCGGCGACGATGCTCTTGACCTGTGCGAACGCCTTGCCCAGGACGCCGCCGGCCGAAGCCACCTGTGCACCGGGCGGGGCGAGGACGGCCAGAGCGGCAAGTACGGCGGCCCGGTCGCCCCGGAGCAGATCGCGGGTCTGCTCCTCGGCACGGGCATAGGCGTGCCGGTCCTTGGTGAGGCCGCCGCGCGCCGCGGCCAGCGTGCCCAGGGAGTAGAGCCGCAGGGCCACTCGGCCCCGTCCGCCGGCCAGGGCGACGGGCGCGGCGACACCGACGAAGCGGCTCGCCGGCGCCCAGTGCTTGCCGTTGCACAGGGCTTCCGCGACGGCCTGCAGCACGTGGAGGTCGGGCAGCGGTGATGCGGAGTCACGTCGTCGGAGCTCCACGATCAGTCCCTCGGCCGCGGTGACCGGGTCGGCGGGCGGCCAGTCCTCCAGCCGGCGGACCGCGGCTGCGGCGTCGGGGGTGATCCGGACGGCGTCGTCCTGGTAGGTCACCAGCCGCCGGTCGTGGAGTTCGCGTACCGCCTCCGGGGCACGGGCGGTTCCGGTGACCGGTGCCAGCCAGTCGGCGGACAGCGGCGTACCGAAGGTCGCCAGGGCCACCAGGGCGCGGCGCGCCGGTTCGCTCAGGGTGACGGCCAGTGCCTGGGCCTGGTCGAGTGGGCTGAGCTGCTCGGGGTCGACCGGCGGCGGGCGGTCGTGCGGCCCCCGCTTCCCCTGCGTCCGCCAGGCGTCGGAGTCCTTGATGAACTTGCCGTACATGCGCAGGCGTTGGGGCCTGCCTTCGGAGAGTTCGAGGACGCGCTCGAACTGCAGCCTGCGCAGCCCCTCCGGTTTCCCGTCCAGCCCGAGTTCGGCGCCGAGGAGGTCGGTCGCCGCTTCGTCGGACAGCCGTTGCACATGGTGCGCGGCGTCGCTGTCGGGCAACGTGGGGGAAGGGGAGGTGAACAGGAACGTGCACCCCGGGAAGGTCTCCAGCAGCTGGGCCGTGTCGGCCGGGCTCAGCGTGCTCTCGTAGACGGTGATGTGGACGTCGGACACCGGGGCGAGGGCGGTGCGGAGCACGGTCGCGTCGATGTCCCGCAGAGGGACCTGGCCGAAGAACACCTCGGTCAGTCGCGCGTAGAGGGACTGGAGCGATCCGGTCTCGCCGACGCGCGGGGTCAGGACGAATCCGCGCTGTCCACGCCGTGCCAGTTGCCGGTGCACGGCCCGGGCGATCGCCTTCTTGCCCACGCCGTCTTCGCCGTAGAGCTGGACGTGACGTCGCTCGGTGAGCTGCGCCAGGACCCGCTCGACGACTTCGTCGCGGCCGAACAGGTTTTCCGGGGCCGGCTCCGGGAGGGGGACGGGGGTTCGCAGGGGCAGCCGCAGCAGACTGCCGGCCTCGATCACGCGGGGCGCCCCGTCGTCGCCCACCACCACGATGGTGGCGTTGTCGCCCGCGCTGACGACGCCTTCGACGTTGCCCATGATCGTGAGGGTGTCCGACGGGCGCACCAGCACCTCGTCGGGGCCCACGTCGAACGGCGCAGGAGCCGGGGCCGGGACCCGGGGCGCTTCCATGGGCGGCGCGGGGTGGGCGCCGTCGGGGCGCTGCCCCATGTCGCCGCTCATCGTCCCTGGACGATCGTCGCGCCGTCTCCGGTGGAGAGGATCCCGTTGACGTCTCCGCCGACAGCGATCCCCCGCCTGCCCCCGGCCCGCACGTCGGGCGCCGGGGGAAGCAGCGCGGCGACCTCGGCCAACAGGGACGAGTCGTCCTTCAGGGCTTTCCGCAGCTGCGCGCGCAGCACGGCGAGCGCGTCCTCGTCGGGCGATTCCGCCAGGTCGGTCACCGCCTCCTCGATCGGCGCGCGGCGCGCGGTCCGATCCAGGATCCTGCCGAGCAGCCGTCGGCCCAGCCGGACAGTCTCCCCGGCGGCCTCGTCCTCGGCCCTGCGGAGCACGTCGGCTCCGTAGACCGCGACGGCCGCACCCACTGCCGGGACGACCTGCCCGAGCACGGATTCGATATCGGTCACTGTTTCCCCTTGCGAACGCACCGATCACCACAGTCACGGTTGCTTTGCCTGTGGAGGGTAGTGGTGGTGCTGAGGGGGCGAGGGGGCATCGCACATAATTCACCGGCGCGGGGTGCAGCCGCGGAAGTACCCGAACAAATTGCCGAAGCAAGTGAATTGACGGCCCGTCGGGATACTGCCGCCCGGGCCGTCCGAGGCTGCCGAGGCCGCACGCCCGGAGCGGTTCGGCACCCCTTGGCGACGTTCGGCGATGGGAGCGAATGTCCCGGCAGGGCAGGGCGCGGGGCGGCGTGTCGCTGGGACATTCGCTCCGATCAGCGCCTGCCGGAGAACTCCGCCCGCGGCATCCCGCTGGGGTCCGGGCAGCAGCATTTCGTGCTCCGGGGACGTGTGCCGGGGTGCGGTGGGCGGAAGGGAGTGGGTATGGGACTGCGGCGTTGGCGGGACGGGCGGGGGCAGCTGGTCGTGGGGGGTGGGTCCGGTGGGACGGCGGTCGCCGTGCCGCTGGAGATCGCCGCGTCCTACCGTGCCCGCACCAAGGGGCTGTTGGGGCGGGACGCGGTCCAGGGGGCGCTGCTGCTGACGCCGGCCGGCAGCGTGCACACCTTCCGCATGCGGTTCCCCATCGACGTGGCCTACCTGGACCGCCGCCTCACCGTCCTCGCCGTCCGCACCATGCCCCCGGGCCGGCTGGGACTCCCCCGGCTCCGCTCCCGGCATGTGCTGGAGGCCGAGGCAGGGGTGATGGCCGGGTGGGGGGTGCGGGCGGGGGTGCGGGTGGAGGTGCGGGCGGAGGAGTAGGGGGGCGCGCCTGGAGCGGTTCGGTGACCTGGGCGGCGTTCGCCGATGGGAGCGAATGTCCCGGCAGAGCAGGGCGCGGGGCGGCGTGTCGCTGGGACATTCGCTCCCATCAGCACCTGCGAGGGGGTTCGTCGGCAGCATTCCGCCGGGGGGCCGCCGGGCGAGATCGGTGCCCCTCCGCCGCGGCCTCGGCCGGTCACGGCTCCCGGTCGCCGGTGTAGCCGTGCGCTCCGGCGTGGGGAAGGACCGCCCACATGCGGGTGCCGCCGCCCGGTTCGCGGGCGTCGCCGAAGCCCCAGTCGCCACCGCACGCCCGGACCACGCAGGCCGGCAGGCGCAGGGCCGAGCGGCGGCGGGCGTCGCAGGCGGCGGCGAGGCGGGGGTGAGTGTGGCGGGGGTGACCGTCGTAGAGGACCACGCGCAGGGCGCCGTCCCGATAACGCAGCGATACGTACACCTCCGCGGTGGGCGCGAAGACACAGGCGCAGGCGGTGAGTTCGCTCACCACCTGTACCGCCGCGTCGGTCATGCCGCTCAGGCCGTGGGCTCGCAGGACGATGCGGGTCGCGGTGCGTACGACGGCCGGGCTGTGCGGGGAGCGTGATGTCCGAACGGGACAACGTAGAGATTCGGGTACTCCCCGTCGAAGCGGGCGCCTTTCCCGGTGCGGGCCACGCCGTGCTCTACGCCCACGGCACCGTTCCTCAGTCGGACACGGTCCAACTGGACTCCGCCCACGGCGGAGAGTTCACCCATGCCGACGCGCAGCTCGCCAAGTACCGTTCGCACATGGACTGGTGGCACGACAAGTCACTCGATCCCCAGGCCTCTCGTGACTTCATCCACCGCATCGCCCACGAACTCCGAGGAGCGGCTGTCATGCCGGAAATCACCTGGGAAGAGCCTTTCTGTACCGAAGGAAACAACTGTTTCCGCATAGGCACTGACGCCGACGGCAACGCCTACATCGCCGTGGCCGGACAGGAGGACCACCCCCTCACCGACAGCCGGGAAGCCCTTCGCGCCCTCATCCGCGGGATCAGGGCGGGCGAGGCGGATCACCTGCTGTAGAAACCCACAGTGCGCGTGACGATGGCCCGGACCACCCGGCGCTTCCGTTTCCGCCTCGCACCCGTAGACGGCGACGCGGTCGTGGACCTGGTGAGTGACGGCACCGTCCCCGTGCCGAGGGCGGGAGAGGGCGGAACGGCCGGAGCCGCCGTCAGCCCGTGAAGGGCTGGGAGAAAAATGGGGACATGCACATCCGAGCCGTGCGTCTGGACGAGCTGCCCGTTCTCCAGGACACCGAGAGGGCCGCCGGGCAGTGCTTCCGGGACATCGGCATGCCGGAGATCGCCGCGGACGAGCCGCTTCCGCTCGGTGAACTCGTCTGCTACCACCACGCCGGACTGGCATGGGTCGCGGCGAACGCCGCCGACGTCCCGGTCGCCTACCTGATCGCCGACCGCGTCGACGGCAACCTCCACGTCGAGCAGGTGTCTGTGCACCCTGCCGGCGCCGAGATCCTCCAGCCGCCGACAGACATGTTTCACGGTGACCGCACCGTCATCCTCAAGGATCCTTCGGGTCACAACTGGGTGTTTCTGACCCACGTGGAAGACGTCTCGGAGGAGGAGCTTCGGCGTAGGCCGGCCGCCGCCGGGTGACCACTCGCACCGGCCTGGGAGCGGGCGTCACCCGACGTCACCGTGTACGCGACCTTGGCGCCGCAGACGGTCAGCAGGACAGACGTCGGCGCCGCGAGTGCGACGCCGGCCGCCCGTGCGGCGCCCCGCCGTGCCGTCGCCTTCACGACGTGCGCGGGAAGGAGACCTCGACCCTGCGGTTCTTCTTGCGGCCCGCCTCCGTCGAGTTGTCGGCGATGGGGTAGTCCTCGCCGTAGCCGCGGACCTCGTAGGTGATGCCGGAGTCGTTCAGGGTCTGGGCGAGGAGTTCCTGGACGGCGTTGGCGCGCTGCCTGGACAGGACGTCGCCGTGGGCGGAGGAGCCCAGGTTGTCCGTGAAGCCGAAGACGCGGATCCTGCCGGCGTTCTGCTTCCTGATCTCCTCGGCGATCCCCGCGACACGGGACTTCGCCTCGCCGCCGAGCTTCGCGCTGTCCTTGCCGAACAGCACCTCGGCCTGGAGCGCGAAGGTCACGCTGGTGTTGGTGTCCTCGCGACGCTCGTCACCGCTCTGGTCCTCGACGACCGACTTGATGTCCAACACCTTGGCCTGCGCGAGCGTGGCGCCGTCCGGCAGCTTCAGGTCGGGGTCGTTGGGGTCGACCTCGACGGGCGCGGACGCGGTGGCCTCCGTGCCCGGGGGCACGGACGGGCCGTCGTCGGCGTGCGCGGTGGCGGCGCCGCAGAGGTTCGCGGCGAGGAGGAGGGTGACGGTGGTGAGGGCCGGGGAGAGGCGGGTGTGTGTCATGGGGTGCCTCAACCGGAGATGGTGATGGTGCCGGTCGCGAACATGGGTAGCTGAAGCGTCACCTCGGTCGTGTCCGCCGGGGGCGCCGGGAACTGCATGAAGACCGGAAGCACCTCACCCGCCTTCAACGCGGGAAACTTCGTTGTCGTGAGGGGGCGGCCTTCTGTGTCACGCAGCACGTAGTAGCGCTTCTTTCCCCTGGAGTCCACCAAGGTGGCGCCGCCGAGGGACTTGCCGTTCCGGATGATCTCGGTCTCGTCGCCGCTCAACTGCGCGGGGACGTTGACCGACTTGTCACCGTCGTTCTTCAGGTCACCGCTCACCGTGACGAAGCCCCCGTCATCACGCTGTGCGGTCGTGACCGTCAGAAGCAGACCATCGGGGCCCCTCAGTTCGGCCAAGGTCCCCTCAGAGTCCCCTTCCTGAGCGTCCGGTTTGGACTCACTGGTCTTGGAGGTGGTCGGCGACGTCTTCGGCTTCTCGTCGTCACCTGCGCCGCCACAACTCGTCACACCGAAGGCCAGCCCGATCGCGAGGGGCAATGCGATCAATCCCCTGCGGGCCTTTGCTGTGAACCGAATGGTCATGACTCTGCTTCCTTAGTCCTCATGGTTCGCTGTCAGTCGGCCAGATGAACGTCGAAGAGATCCTCGGGCTTTGGCAGGTCCGAGAGGTCTTCCGGATCCAGGTGCCAGTCCTCGCCCTCGCAGGACAATGCAGGCAGCGCATCCTCGTCGGCATCCTCGGCGGGCGGCTTGAACGAGCAGCGTGCCTCGATGACGGCGGTTGCGGACTCCGTGGCCTTCTGGTTCTCCGTGCCCGGCACGATCGTGTCTCCGACGGTCTTGTTGGTCTCTGCTGCAACCGTGTAGCCCAAGGGCCCGTCCGGTCGGCATTCCACGCTCGCGTCATTACGCGCCGCCAATTGATGCGCGCGCCAGCACTCGTCGGGTACCAGCGCATTCCCGTCGAAGATGTCCTGCCACGTATCCGGTTCCTCGACGTTCGCCAGCCACGCGTCCGCGAGACGGTCCCGGGTTTCCAGGGCCGCTGCGAGCGCTGCGGCATCCGCCGCCGTCTGGGCTTCGCTACGAATCGCAGCGGCCTGACCGACCGCGAAGTACGCGAGCGCGAGAAGGAGCAGGCCCCCCACCACAGTGATGTAGATGGGGAAGGCCTGCCCCGCATCGCCGAACGTGTGACCCGTCAGCCACCGGTGACCTCGGTGATCTTGTCCGCGATCGCGTTGTAAATCGTCTGCCCGATGTCCGTCCCCGTGATCGCCAGCACGATGGCCACCACCACCGCGATGATCCCCAGGTACTCCACGGCCGTCTGCCCCCTGTCGTTCCGGGCGGCGTGGGAGCGCAGGTACGCGGTGGTGGTGTGCAGCCAGTTGTTCATGGTGTTCCCCTTCAGGGTGGACGTGTGCTGTGGGTCGGTCCGTCGAGGGTGCTCCAGACCCGGCCACCTCGTGGTGGCCCCGGAGCGGTCGGCGCCGGTGGAGTCTGTTCATGCGAACCTCGACCTGTCGGGGGTACCGGACAACGACTGTCCCACAACTGATTGCATGTGCGAAAGGTTTTGCGTAGAAGAAGCCCAACCAGGCTTCCGCTGAATGGGTTTCGAAGGATCTCCTTCGTGTGCAGTCGCACTCCTTCGGCTGGCGCCCGCTCCCTTCCCCGGCCAGGTGATCGGCATGTCCGCCTACTCCCCCGTGATCGTGCCGAAGTCGGTGCCGGAGCCCAGGATCAGGCCGGCGCCGAGCAGGATCATCGTGGCCGGGACCATGAACGTGGTGATCATCATGGTGGCCTTGGGCACCGCGCGGGCGGCCTTGCGGCGGGCGTTCTGGGCGTCCGTGCGGCGCATGTCCCTGGCCAGGGAGACCAGGGTGTCCACGATGGGCGCGCCCAGTTCCTCGCCCTGCTGGAGGGCCGTCACGAACATCGCCACCTGCTCGGAGTCGTTGCGTCGGCGCAGCTCTGCGAAGGCCTGGCGGCGGCTCATGCCGAGGTCCATCTGGCGCAGGGTGATGCGCAGTTCGTCGGCCCAGGGGCCCTCGTAGCGCATGGAGACGCGGTCCAGGGCCTGGCGGAAGCCGAGGCCGGCGCTGACCACGACCGCCAGGACGTCGAGGAAGTCGGGGAGCGTGCGCTCGATGACGTCCTTGCGGATGCGGATCGCCGACCAGATGCCGACCTCCGTCCAGAACGCCCCGAAGGCCAGCAGGAGCAGGGCGACGACGTACTGGCCGCGCAGGAGGAAGACCAGGAAGCCGACGGCGCCGAGGAAGCCGTAGACGGCGCGGCGGGCGGCGTAGCGGTCGAGGGTCAGGCCGCCGGGGTTGCCCGCGAGGTCGATGCGGCGGCGGTACCTGGCGACCAGGGCCGGGCCCATGAGGCGCAGTACGGCGGGGGCGTAGCGCATGCCCATGCGGTCGATCAGGGAGTCGACGGCGCCGGTGCGGGTGGAGCCGACCTCGAGGGCGAGGGCGAGGTCGGTGGGAAGCTTGGCGTCGGCGCGGTACATGCGGATGCCGGCGAAGGCGCCCCAGACGCTCAGGCCCATGACCAGTGCGAGCAGCAGTCCCATGGCTCCCCCTTCCTCAGACGTCGATGCGGGACAGGCGGCGGATGAGGACGAAGCCGACGGCGTAGAGGCCGAAGGCGACGATCACCGCGCCCTGGCCGACCGGGGAGCCCGTCATGCGTTCCAGGGCGCCGTCCTTCACCCCGTTCATCAGGAACAGGGAGCCGACGCCGAGCACCGGCACGGCGTACGACGTCATGTTGACCTGGGCGAGTTGGGTGCGGACCTCGCGTCGGGTCTCCTTGCGTTCCTCCAGCGTCTCCGTCAGGTTGCGCAGGGCGCCGACCACCTGGCCGCCCGCCCGGTTGGACAGGACGAGGGTGGTGACGAGGACGACCAGTTCGCGGGAGGGGAGGCGTTCGGCGAGTTCGTTCAGGGCGTCGTCCATGGAGGATCCGAGGGCCAGTTGGTCGGCCACCTTGCCGAGTTCCTCGCCGGCCGGGGCCTCCAGTTCCTCCGCCGCCATGCCGATGGCGGTGCGCAGGGCGAGGCCGGCCTGGGTGGCGTTGGCAAGGATGCGGGCGAGTTCGGGAAGCTGGTTGATGAACTTCTCGATGCGTTTCTGGCGTTGCCAGGTGAGGAACTGCATCGCCGCCCAGACGCCCAGCAGGCCGGCGATCGGGCCGAAGAAGGGGGCGAGGGCGGCCTGGCCGACCAGCCCCAGGCCCGCGACCGCGGCGAGCATGCAGGCGAAGAACTCGCCGGGGGTGATGTCCAGGCCGGTCGCGGCCAGGCGCAGTTCCAGCCTGCGGCCGAGCTTCGTGCGGCGCAGGCGGCGGTCCAGGGTGCGGAAGCGGCGCCGGCGGCCGGTGGAGGGGAGCTGCCCGGTGGCGGAGAGGCGGTCGACCAGGGCCTCGCGCTGGGCCTTGCCGGCGGTGTAGGAGTGCAGGCCCAGGACCGCCAGGGTGCAGGTCAGCAGCGTGATGCCGGTGGTGAGCGTGACGAGCGTGTGCAGTTCCATCGGGCGGTCCTACCTGGCTTCTCGGGTGGCGAGCTGGTCTGCGGTGTCGGCCACGCCGAAGGCCTGCGGGATGGGCTGGCTCGCCATGTAGAGGCGCTCGGCGGTGCGGCGCGGGAGGGGGTGGTGGGCGAAGGCTCCGTGGATCCGGCCGTCGGCGGTCATCGGCCGGGCGTTGAAGCGGGCGACCGTGGCCAGGCGGTAGGGCTCGCCGCCGTGGCTGGCCAGCAGGGCGATCTCGGTGATGCGGCGGGCGCCGTCGGCGAAGCGGGTGAGCTGGACGATGACGTCGACGGAGCTGTTGATCTGGTCGTGCAGGGCGGCGAAGGGGATCTCGACGTCCGACATGGAGGCGAGGGTCTGGAGCCGCATCAGGGCGTCCTCGGCGCTGTTGGCGTGGACGGTGGCGAGGGAGCCGTCGTGGCCGGTGGACATGGCCTGGAGCATGTCCAGGGACTCGCCGCCGCGGACCTCGCCGACGACGATGCGGTCGGGGCGCATGCGCAGCGAGTTGCGGACGAGGTCGCGGATGGTGATGCGGCCCTTGCCCTCGACGTTGGGCGGGCGGGACTCCAGGCGGATCACGTGGGCCTGCTGGAGCTGGAGTTCGGCGGAGTCCTCGATGGTGATGATGCGTTCGGTCTCGGGGATCAGGCCGGAGAGGGCGTTGAGGAGGGTCGTCTTGCCGGTGCCCGTGGCGCCCGAGACGATGATGTTGAAGCGGGCCTGCACCAGTCCGGCGAGCAGGTACAGCATGTGCTCGTCGAGCGAGCCGAGGCCGATCAGCTCCTGGAGGGTGAAGGAGCGGGGGAAGCGGCGGATGGTGAGCGTGGCGCCGGTCAGGGACAGCGGCGGGATGATGACGTTGACGCGCTCGCCGGAGGGCAGGCGGGCGTCGACCATCGGGTTCGACTCGTCCACGCGGCGGTTGACGGTGGAGACGATGCGTTCGATGGTCTGCATCAGCTGGTCTTCGGAGGCGAAGCGGAGCGGGAGCTGTTCCACGCGGCCGCCGCGCTCGACGAAGATCGCGTCCGGTCCGTTGACCATGATCTCCGTGATGGAGGCGTCCTCCAGCAGGGGTTCGAGGATGCCGAGGCCGAGGGCCTCGTCCACGACCCGGCGGATCAGCTGGGAGCGTTCGACCGTCGACAGGACGGGGCCCTCGCGGCTGATGATGTGCCCGAGGACGCGCTCCAGCCGGGCCCTGCGCTCGGCCGTGGCGAGCGAGCTCATCTCCGCGAGGTCGATCTCCTCCAGGAGCTTGGCCCGGTAGGAGGCGACGAGGTGGCCGTCCTCGCCCCGGCCGCCGTGCTCATCGGGTGCGTGGATGCGTGCGCGCAGGCTCATGCGTCCGGTGCTCCTTGCTCCTCGTTCACGCGGTCGCCGGTCGTGCGGTCGCCGGTCGTGCGGCCACGGGTCATGCGGCCAGGGGTCGAGCGGTCACTGGTCATGCGGTCACCGGTCATGGCGTCACTCGTCCGCTCGGTGGTCGAGCGGCATGGTCGCCGTCCTGGTCGCGTCCCCGAAGTCCCAGCCCGGGACGATGGAGGGGATGTCGACGGAGGCGGTGACCGTCACCTCGTCCCCGCCGTACGAGGGCGGGCAGTCCGTGCCGTCGGCCAGCCAGTCGCTGACCGCCGTGGTGCAGGCCTCCTGGGCGCTCTGCTGGAGCGAGGCACCCCGGGCGCCGGCGCGGGCCGCGGTGCCCGCCTGCTGCGCGGTGTAGGCGATGAGGCCCAGCTGTACGGCGGCCATGGCGACGACGACCAGGACCGGGAGGAAGCCGAGGTACTCGATGGCGACCTGGCCGCGGTCGCGGGCACGTCCGGTGCGGTGGGAGTACGGCATCTCAGTCGTCGTCCTCCTCTTCCTCGACGGCGCCCGCGTGTCCGTGCACGGTGAAGGGGAAGCCGACGGTGCCGGGGAAGAGGAGGGGGACCTCGAGCCGCACGTCGGCCGTGACGTACCCGTTCGCGGTGGAGCAGTCCACACCGGCACCCCCCTCCCAGGCCCCCGGCAGCTTGTCCCGGCCGGCGTCCTGGCAGGCCCCCTGCCGCGCCCCGGGGCCCGCCGCCGTCGCCGCCCGTACCGCCTCGTCCGCAGCATTACCCGCGAGCGTGTACGTGTATCCCACGAGCACGAGCTGCCACAGCACCACCAGCGTGACGATGATCGTCGGCGTCATGCCGAGGAACTCGACGGTGACCTGGCCGCGGTCGCCGTACCGGGCGCGGTCGCGGTTGTCGTACCGGTCGCGGTACCGGTCGCCGTTCCCCGTCCGCCGGTGGGGTAAGCCGTAGGTCGTCATCCCCCACCGTCCTTCCGGCGTCGGAGGCCCGCCGAGCCGCGGTCGCTGCGGAACCGGCCGCCCCTGCGGTCGTTCCCGGCCGCCTTGGCCAGCCCCAGCTCGCCCGCGAGGGCCCACAGGGCCTGCTTCACGGTGCTCCTGCCGTCGAGTTCGTGGATGCGGCCGGAGTCGACGGCGCCCTGGAGCTCCTTGAAGCCCGCGGGGACGGTGGTGGCGGCGACCGCCGTGCCGGTGATCCTGCGGACCAGCGGGGGCTGGATCTCCGTGGCGCGCGTGTGCCGGTTGACGACGACGGTCGTCTCCTCCGCCTTGCGGATCTGCAGCCGGTCCCACATGCGCACCGCCCGCTTGGCGCCCCGGACGGCGATCACGTCCGGGGTGGTGACCAGCAGCGCCGTGTCGGCCATCTCCACGGCCGCCGCGCCGGCCCCGCCGAGCTGGGCGCCGCAGTCGATGACGACGACCTCGTAGCGGGAGCGCAGGGCGCTGACGATCTGGCGGGCGGCGCGGTCGGTGACCTCCTCGCCGCGTTCGCCCTCGCCGGGGGCGAGCAGCAGGGCGAGGCCGGTGTCGTGCCGGAAGACGGCGTCGGCGAGGACGCGGGGGGAGATGTCGTTGATGGCGGCCAGGTCGACCACGGACCGGCGGAACTGGACGTCGAGGTAGGAGGCGATGTCGCCGGCCTGGAGGTCCATGTCGACCAGGGCGGTGGCGCGGCCGGACGCCTGAGCGGCGAGCGCCAGCTGGACGGCGGTCAGGGTCGTCCCGACCCCGCCCTTGGCACCGCTGACCGTGACGACGGTGCCGCCGGCGCCGGTGAACACGTCGCCGCCGCTGCCGAGGTGCCGGCGGACGCCCACCGACCACTGGGCCACCGCCTGGACGCGGCTGGCGAGTTCCTCGTAGCCGAGCGGCAGGGCGACCAGGCCGCGGGCGCCGTAGTCCATGGCGGCCTGGAAGAGGCCGGGGCTCGCGTCGGAGGTGACGAGGATGACGCCGACGGCCGGGAAGCGCAGGGCGACCTCGCGGATCAGCTCCAGCGCCGGGACCGGGCCGATCCGCTCGTGCACCACGACGACCTCGGGCAGTTCGTCGACCGACTCGGCGGCCAGCCGGGCCAGGGTGTCGACGAGCTGGGTGGAGTCGGTGACCGGGGCGACCGGTTCGGCGTCGGGGAGCTGGCTGAGCAGGGTCGTGATGGACCGTACGGCGTCCGCGTCGCCGACTGCCGGGAGGATCCTCGTGGGCATGCGGGCCTCTCACTTGTCCTTCGCGAGTTCGTACGTACGGTCCTTGTCCGGGACCGTGGTGTCGCTCCCCGGCGCCACGAGCGCGAGCCGGACCCGCTGGGCGAACGACTCGGCGTAGGTGATGCGCTGGGCGTCGAGGGTGGACAGGGCGAAGGTGATGGGGACCGCTTCGGTGGTCCGTCGGTCGCTGCTCTTCTCACCGGGCTGGAGCGAGGTGAGTTCGCCGACGTCGATGACCCTGGCGTTCGTCACGATGATCTTGGACTGGTCGGGGGTGGTGTCACGCTCCCCCTCGAAGGTGGCGTACACGTTCACGGTGGCGCCCGGTGTGATCTTGCCGGCGACGCCGGTCGCCGCGTCGATCATGATGGCGACCTCCTGCTGCCCGGGCTGCAGGGCGGGCTGGTCGACGATCATGTCGCTCTGCAGCAGCGAGCCGCCCTTCAGCGTCGTCACGGCGATCTTGCCGCGGATCCGGGAGAGGTCGGTGACCGCGTTCTCCGACAGCCAGCGCTCGGGCATCTCGATCTTCTCGAACTGGCCCGCGCTGAGGGGCGTGTAGGGCGCCACATCGTTCTTCACCTGGTACGCGGTGACCTCGGGGCCGACCTTGGACTTCACGTCGTTGACGACGGACAGCACGCCGGCGAAGGCGCCGAGGGCGCAGAGGACCGACAGGATCAGCAGGATGATGCCGCGGCGCTGACGGGAGTTCATGGACCGTGCAACCTCATTGGGGGAATCGGTCGAGCCGGATCGGAGGGGGCGGGAGGGCGGCGCGTGCGGGGCGGGCCTACCCGGTGAGCGCGCGTCTGTGCCTTTGCAGCTCGCGGCGGTGTCCGGGGCCGGTGCCGGTGCTGGGGGCGGTTGTGAAGTGTGCGTCGTCGACAGGTGGTGTGGCGTCGCAGAAGACGCACCGGTCACCGATGACGTCGATGCCGCACCAGTGGCAGGTGCTCCGCCGCACGGAGGTGACGAGCTGGTAGAGGACCGACAGGTCGGGCAGGTACGCGCAGAACTCGGTGAGCTTGCCGGTCCCCCACCATGCGGGGGACTCCGCCGGGAGCGGGGCCTCGTGCAGCCCCTGGATCTTCCAGGAGGGGGCCAGGGTGCCGGTGACCCAGTCGGAGGCGAGCTGCCCCTTGGCGTGCAGCATCCAGGTCCCGAACTCGGGTCCGGAGAGGGCCGCATCCGGGCCGATCCGCACCAACTGCGGTGCGGGGTGGGCGACGACGCCGAACTGGCTGCCGGGCACCCATGACTTGGCGTGCGACTTCAGGCTCACGGGGACGCGGTCGAGCCGGGCGACAGAACCGAGCAGCGCGCCGGCGTGGATGTAGTGCGTGAGCAGCCGTCCGGCGGAGGCGAGGACGCCGGGGCCGAGGTCGCAGGAGGCGAGCTGGCGTAACTGGCGGGCGAGGACGGCGAGTCCGAGGGGCGGCAGGTCGGGTCGGAACAGGGCGATCCGGTCGGTCTCCAGCAGGGACCGTACGGTGTGCAGCCGTCGCTCCACCCCGGGGGAGACGCCCCGCGAGCACACGACGATCACGTGCCCGTGCTGCTCGACCAGCGCCTGCATCTCGCCCACCACCTGCTCCAGGGGACGTTGGTCGACGTCCTGGAGCACGACCGCGGGCATGGTCCGTTCGTCCTGTGGCGGCAGCGCCATGCCGACACCGGTCACGGCAATCGCAGTTGGCACGCGCGGCTCCCCGTCTCCCCATGCCCCTGGACCGGCCGGCATCGCTCCGACCCACCCGGACGACTTCACTGCGTGACTACGTGAGCACTGTATCCACGCGTGTGTGACCGGAGAACAGCGTTTCTGTACCTCAAGAGGAACTTTACGGGGCGCAAGAGGCGTCAAAATAGGACAGGTTGGGCATTCGAGGGCTTGATCGTCCCCGATCGGTCCGGCAACGGGTACCTGGACTACCGCCGGTCCACCGTCGACCGGGGCCGCGTCATCCGCTCCCTGCTGAGGTCCGAGCTGCCGGTGCGTCTGATCCGGGGCGTCCTGCCCCACCTGAGCGCCGCGCCGGACGCCGACGCGGGTGCGGTGTGCGCGGAGTTCCTGCGCGAGGTGGAGAATTTTATACCGAATACGGGAGGTCACCTACGCCACGCCACTTAGGACGGCCCCGCGCCGCAAGCCCGCAACAGCCTCACCGAACAGTCCAACCCGGGCATTATGAGGCGGATCGATGAAATCCATTCCCCGTCCGTAGCGGTCGATCCACTCAAGAGTTGCACAGGAGATGCCACCGACTGCACCTTGCGCTCCTTCGAGCGTCAGTCTTTGCCCAATACGAACCACTCCGCCAACGCAGCGAACAATACAGGTCTCTGCTGGGGCTTGCACATCTCCGACAAGATAAACTTGCAGTTTCCCGACAGCACCGCCAGCCATGCTCATAGGCCTCCGTTGCGAATAGCCTTATTTGTTCCGGTGCAAGCTTGAGGATATCCCATTCCACCACGCGAGGAAGCGGAGGGCAGAGCTGGACACGTCGGCGCCCGGCGGGTAGACAAGCACGTGAAGCCTCCGGTGAAGACGGTTCTCTTGATCGAAACCCGTCCACCAGGGGCTTCGCCCGCTGTCAGCCCAACTTCCGTACTCCAGAACCAGGCTGGAAAGGGCTCAGTGCATCACGAAATGCCACCACGTCGCGTTGCACATACGGCGACAGGTCCGCGAGCATGCTCAATGTCTCATTGAGATGACGCGCGAGTTCAGGGTGATCCCGCCACACGGACGGTTTCTGCAGCAGAACAGCCGTAAGCAGGTCATCGTCGTACCAGCCGGTCTCAGCCTGCTTCGGTACTGTGTCCCGCAAGTGATCCAACGCCACGGGCAAAAGCCAGCGCAGCCCCACCCCCTGGCCGACCAGACGGCTTAGACCTTCCACAGAAAGCTCTTTGATCGGACGCTTTCTCAGCTGGTGAACTCCTCGAACCAATGACGTACTCTCACCCGGCGGATCTGACCACCGATCACCTTCCAGGTCCTCAATCGACTTCTCATTGTCGACGAACTCCGAGAGCATGGCACCTCCAGTACAGCCATCGCTAATACCTGATCGCGCACAGGGAACTGTTCAAGCAATCCAGCCCACCCGTCACGGCCTTACGCTTTGCCAGCATCACGTACAAGTCCCGATCGGCCATCGCATACCGCGATACAGAATTCTTCCGGCGGCAGGTACCCATGCGCCTCCACATAATGAATTATCATGAGCGGTGAAACATACATCTTGCCCTCACAACCCGCCACAAGGATCTCTCCACTACCGATAAAGAGATCCTCTCTGGTGGTATTTTTTCTTGCCACATGAAAGCTAGGGCACAAGTTACAGAAGTGCATCCCACGCTGCACATTGATCGGCTCCCTGGCGTGCCGCACAAGTGCCGAGATCAGGCCGGCAGGCGCAAGGCCGACAGCGAACGGATGCTCCCGGTCAAGCCAGCCCACATTCAGCCGAGTCCGCGATGTCGAACCATAGGTATAAGGACTCAGGTCGGGGTAGTGCGTCATCTCTTCACCCCCGGTTCTCCCACTTCCGCAGAGGCACGTCAGGGACGTATGCAAGGTCGACGTTCGAAGGGTCAGCCCGCCCCGTCATCCACCGCCGTAACCGCCTTTCGGCTCCCCGTGATCAGGCATGCCCGAGATCATCACCTTGCCACTTCGCCGACCGCAACGCGGACTCGTCGCGACGCGGCCAGGAGGAGTGGTCTTCGACCATCGTCCGTCCGCAGGGCTCCACTTGGTCCGTACCTACCTCTTGACACCCTCAATTGGTCTGGACCACCTTGTACGTCAACGCGGTGGCCACCGTAGTCAGTTCGTTCGTGAGTTCCTCCCCCTTCCTCCCCACTCCCCATTCCCCACCGGAGGCCCCAGTGGAGCCCGTACACAGACGGCGCGGACAACGACGGATGCGGGTCGGGTCCGCGGCCGGTGCCGTGGCCGCCGCTCTGGCGCTCACCGTCAGTGCCGTCGGCCAGGCGTCCGCCGCGGACGTCAACAACGCGAAGAACGCCGGTTTCGAGGCCGGCCTGAGCAACTGGACCTGCTCCGCGAACAGCGGTACGACCGTCGCCTCCCCCGCGCACTCCGGCAGCGCCGCGCTCAAGGCGACGCCCGGCGGGCAGGACAACGCCCGGTGCGCGCAGACGGTCAAGGTGCAGCCCAACTCCACGTACACGCTGAGCGCGTGGGTCCAGGGCGGCTACTCCTACCTGGGCGTTACGGGCACCGGGACGACGGACGTGTCGACCTGGACCCCGGACGCGGCCTCCTGGAAGCAGCTGTCGACGAGCTTCCGCACCGGCGCCTCGACGACCTCCGTCTCCGTGTACACGCACGGCTGGTACGGGCAGTCCGCGTACTACGTCGACGACCTGTCCGTGTACGGCCCCGACGGGGGCGGCGGCGGCCAGGAGCCCGAGCCGACCGTTCCGGCGACCCCGGCCGGGCTGAGCGTCACCGGGACGACCTCCTCCTCCGCCTCCCTGGCCTGGAACGCCGTCTCCGGCGCCACCGGCTACAGCATCTACCGCGACGGTACGAAGGTGACGGCCGTGACCGGCACCTCGGCGACCGTGACCGGCCTCGCGGCCTCGACGTCGTACTCCTTCCAGGTCACGGCGACCAACGCGGCCGGTGAGTCCGCCAGGTCCGCGGCCGTGACCGCCCGTACGACGGAGTCCGGTGACGGTGGTGGCGGCGGTGACGTGCCGAAGCACGCCGTCACCGGGTACTGGCAGAACTTCAACAACGGCGCCACCGTCCAGAAGATCTCGGACGTCTCCCCGCAGTACGACATCATCGCCGTGTCCTTCGCGGACGCCACGTCGACGCCGGGCGCCGTCACCTTCAACCTCGACACCGCCGGGCTGAACGGCTACACCGTCGACCAGTTCAAGGCCGACATCCGCGCCAAGCAGGCGGCCGGCAAGAAGGTCATCATCTCCATCGGCGGCGAGAAGGGCACCGTCTCGGTGAACGACTCCGCCTCCGCGACCAACTTCGCCAACTCCGTGTACTCCCTGATGCAGACGTACGGCTTCGACGGCGTCGACATCGACCTGGAGAACGGGCTCAACCCGACGTACATGACGCAGGCCCTGCGTGCCCTGTCGGCGAAGGCCGGCCCGGACATGGTCCTCACCATGGCGCCGCAGACCATCGACATGCAGTCGACGTCCGGCGGGTACTTCAGGACGGCGCTGAACGTGAAGGACATCCTCACCGTCGTGAACATGCAGTACTACAACAGCGGTTCCATGCTGGGCTGTGACGGCAAGGTGTACTCCCAGGGCACCGTCGACTTCCTCACCGCCCTGGCCTGCATCCAGCTGGAGGGCGGCCTCGACCCGTCCCAGGTGGGCCTCGGCGTGCCGGCCTCCACCCGCGCGGCGGGCGGCGGCTACGTGGCCCCGTCGGTGGTCAACGCAGCCCTGGACTGCCTCACCAAGGGCACGAACTGCGGTTCCTTCAAGCCGTCGAAGACGTACCCCGGCCTGCGGGGCGCGATGACCTGGTCCACGAACTGGGACGCGACGTCGGGCAACGCCTGGTCGAACGTGGTGGGTCCGCACGTGGACGCGATGCCGTAGCCGGCTCGTCCGGGACGCCGCCGCGCTCGCCCTCGGCAGGGCGGCGCGGCGGCGAGTCCGTTCGTACCGTTCGGCGCGGGTACCCGGCCCGGCGGCGACGCCCGCATCGCCCCGGCCGGTGCCGAGGGCGTCCGGCCGTCAGCCGGAGGAATTGACGGCGTCCGCCGCCTCGAGCTGATGCCGCTTGCCCTGAAGCACCGGAGCCAGGTCCTTCCGGTTCTCCGCGATCAGTGACTTCTGGTATCCGACTTCGACGGCGAACCAGATGCCGACCAGATTGACGCGCCCCTTGCAGGCCACGTCGGCGACGGCCGTCCTGATCTCGAGCGGATTGGACCTCTGTCCCTGGAAGCGGCTGTCGTTCATCACCGTCAGCGGGTCCGGGTAGGAGAACCCCTTGTCCTTCATGCACCGCGACCAGGACCTGAACACCGCGAGCACGCGCGGGTCCTCCTTGGTGGCGGAGAAGCTCTTCCCGTTGAGGTCCTGCGCCGCATCGCTCGATCCGAGGATTCCGTCCTCGGACAGTTTCCGTCCGGCCTCACCGGCACATCCCCCGGCCGGCACCTCGGCCCCGTTGACCCTGTCGCCACCGGAATCGCCGGGTTTCCCGGTCAGCACGGTCAGCATCTTCCCCGTGGGGGCCTCGAACTCCTCCGTCTTCTGGATCCGGGGGTCACGGTCACCCAGGTGGTAACCGTCCGCGCGCGCCAGCTTCGCGTCGGTGAGCCCGTAACGTCGGTCCATCACGCTGCGGGGGCCGACGGGCGGGTCCGCGGAGACGGGCTCGTAGGTGAGACCGAAACGGCGTGCGCAGCGCTCGATCAACGTCTGCTGGGCCTGCCGGACCCTGCCCGTCTCGGCGTCGGAGAAGAGGTACTCCTCGATGGGCAGCCGGAGATCGGCCGAAGCCAGCAGGGCCGAGGCCCGCGGTGCGGCGGTCCGCCCGCCGGCCGGCTCCGAGTGCTGCGAGGAACAACCGACGGCAGCGAGAAGTACCGCTCCGACTCCCAGCGGCCGACAGCGCAGAAGCTTGTCACTCAGCAGACCGAAACTCATTTCCCCCGACCCGAATTCCCTAGGTGACACCGACCCGGCTCCCTCGCGGGAGCAGGGTCGGCGACATTTTCACCGACACACTGGATCAAGAAGTCTTCCAGAGGAACGACGCGTTCTCGTTGTACGTGTTGCTCAGGTTCCTGGCGCTGGACGGGCCGACGTTGTCGTAGGCGCCACTGTAATTCGAGTTGTAGAAGATACGCGCGCTCCTGCCGCTGCTCGTCGGGAATCCGTTGGACGCGGAGGCGGCGTTGTTCTTCACGGACTGCCCGCGCCCCGCTCCGTCACCCGTGAAGGTGTATCCGGCGAAGTCCGGGGTGTTCGTGACGAACACCCGGAAGGAGCCCTGCTGGTTCGAGTTGTAGTACAGGCAGAGATAGAGCGAACTGCAGTGGGTCTCCGCCTGCGCCGAAGGAGCGACAAGACCGACAGTCGCACCGGCGGTCACCAGGACGGCGGATGCGGCTGCAATCCTCTTCCTCAAACCCATGATTTCCCCCTCTTTCCCTTATGGATGCATGATCTACATCCAAAAGGGTGCCCCGCAAGATCCTTCACCGCAAGGGAATATCGAGTTATGGCGAAATCGCGCGGGGAAATAAACCCCTCCTCTGGATGGATCACCACAAGGGTGCGATTTCCTACCGAAAGAACTCCGACCACGGCTGGTCCCAGATCTGCTTCACGCACAGCACCAGGAACAGCAGGCCGGCGACGGCGAGCATGCCGTTGCTCAGGGCGCCGTTGCGCCACTCGCGGGGGGTGCGGGCGGAGTTGAGGAGCCAGATCAGGGTGAGGGCGAGGAAGGGCATGAAGGCGGCGCCCAGGACGCCGTAGATGATGATCAGGCGGAACGGCTGGCCCTGGAAGAGCAGGACGATGGGCGGGAAGGTCAGCCAGAGCAGGTAGGCGCGGAAGGCCCAGGAGCGTTCCCGGCGGCCCGAGGCCAGTTCGTCGCCGCGTGCCTCCCGCTCGCCGCGCTGCCGGGCCAGGAAGTCGGCGAACATCAGGCTGACTCCGTGCCAGACGCCGATCAGGGAGGTGAAGGAGGTGGCGAAGAAGCCGACCAGGAAGAGCTTGCCGGTGGCCGTGCCGTACTCCTCCTCCAGGACGTCACCGAGCTGGATCAGGCCCTTGTCGCCGCTCGCGATCGCGATGTTCGCCGAGTGCAGCAGCTCGGCGCCGACGAAGAGCATCGCGATGACGAAGATGCCGGTGGTGGCGTAGGCGACCCGGTTGTCGAGGCGCATGACCTTCATCCAGCCGGTGTTCGTCCAGCCCTTGGCGTTGACCCAGTAGCCGTACGCGGCCAGCGTGATCGTGCCGCCGACGCCGCCGATCAGGCCGAGGGTGTTGAGGACGGAGTCCTTCTCGTCGGGCAGGACCGGCAGGAGGCCGGCGAAGGCGTCGCCCAGGTGGGGCGTGACCCGGACCGCCAGGTAGACCGTCACCACGAACATGACGCCCACCAGGACCGTCATGACCTTCTCGAAGACGGCGTACTTGTTGAACCAGACGAAGACCAGGCCGACCAGACCGCAGGCCACGCCCCACCACTCGAGGTCCATCACGTCCGGGAACAGGGCCTGCAGGGGCAGGGCGCTGGACGACATCGCCGCCGCGCCGTAGACGAAGCCCCAGATCACGGCGTAGACCGCGAAGAACCACGCCGGCCAGCGGCCGATGCTCGCCCAGCCGTCGAACAGCGTGCGGCCGGTGGCCAGGTGCCACCGGCCGCACGCCTCGGCGAGGGAGATCTTCACCAGGCAGCCGATGATCGCGGCCCACAGGAGCGTGTAGCCGAAGTTGCTGCCCGCGATGAGGGTGGCCACGAGGTCGCCGGCGCCGACACCGGTCGCGGCGACGACGATGCCGGGGCCGATGTGGCGCCAACTGGCCTTACGGGGGGCCGGGTCGGCCCCGGCCCCGTGGGGTGCGCCGGTGTCCCTGGTGTTGCCCGTGGTGTCCGCCATGCGGATCAAGAAAGCGGAAAGCCGCCGGTCGGGCAAGAGGGCGTGCGGGGATCTTCACGCCATGTGCTTACTCCGTGGCGGCCGCGGCCCTGCGCTCCGCGCCGTCCGCGTCGTCGTCCGCGCCGTCCTCCGCGCCGGACTCCGGCTTCGCGTCCGACTCGGCCGCCGGCTTCGACTCGGCCGTCGGCTCCGGCTCGCCGCCCGGCTTCAGCTCGTCGTCCGTCTCGCCGTCGTCGAAGTACGCGTCCAGGACCTCGTCCAGGGCCGCGTCCCACTCCTTGAAGCGGCTCCGGGACGGCGCTTCGATCTCGATCGGGTACCAACGGCGGTCGGGGGTGTGGACGGTGACGGTGTACCGCTTGCCGAAGCGGGCCGTCTCGGTCTCGACGGCGCCGATCTCGTCCCAGCGGAACTCGCACGCCTGGTCGTCGAGGGCGAGCCGTACGCCCTTGTGGTCGGCGACGATGCGGGCGCGGCGGTCGGCGGCCTCGAAGACCGGCCCGTCCACCGCCTCCTCGTCCGGCTCCGCCGCCTCCTCGTCCGGCTCCGCCGTCTCCTCGGGGCCGGAGGCCGCGGGGGCGTCCTCCTTCCCGGGCTCCTCGGGGGCGGCACCCTCCGCGGCGGTCTCCCCCGTCACCCCCGTCCGCTCCGGCCGCGTCTCCTCCGGTTCGCCGGACGGCGCGGGCGCGGTGAGCCCGGGGATGAAGGCCGGGTCGAACCCGGCGCCTTTCAGGGGCTGGCTGCTCGACTCTATGCGCTGCTCCACAGCGGGCAGTATGGTCGACGATCCTGTGCCGGGCACAGCCAGCCCCGTCATCGTTATCGGACGCGAACAACACACCCCGTGCCGACGCGCCCCGGGCCCGTTCTAGACGAACAGGCTGACCACCGCGGCCACCACGAACCCGGCGACCGACAGCACGCTCTCCAGGACGGTCCAGGTCCTGAGCGTGTCCCGTTCGCTGATGCCGAAGTACTTGGCGACCATCCAGAAGCCGCCGTCGTTGACGTGCGAGGCGAAGATGGAGCCGGCCGAGATGGCCATGATGACCAGGGCGACGAACGCCTGCGAGTGGTCGCCCTCGGCGAGCAGCGGCGCCACGATGCCCGCCGTCGTCACGATGGCCACCGTCGCCGAGCCCTGGGCGACCCGCAGCACCACGGAGATCAGGTAGGCGAGGACGATCACCGGCAGGCCGACGTCGTTGAAGGTGTCGGAGAGGGCCTGGGCGACGCCGCTGGCCTTGAGGACGGCACCGAAGATCCCGCCCGCGCCGACCACCAGCAGGATGTTGCCGACCGGCTTCAGCGAGGCCGTCGAGACGGTCTCCAGGGACTTGCGGGACCAGCCGCGCCGGATACCGAGCAGGTAGTAGGCGAGGAAGAGGGCGAGGGTCAGGGCGACGAACGGGTTGCCGAAGAACTCGACCACCGAGCGGAGGGTGGAGGGGTCCAGGGCGATGGAGGAGAAGGTCGCGGCGAGGATCAGGACCAGGGGGGTGCCGATGATGCCGAGGACCGTGCCGAGCGGGACCGGGGCCTCGGTCGGCGCGACGCCGGCCTTGCGCTGCTCCTCGACGACGGCCTGCCTGGCCTCCTCGGCGGCCTCGACCATGTCCTGCGGCACCGGCACGAAGATGCGGCGGCCGATCCAGGCGGAGTACGCCCAGGCGGCGAGGACGGCGGGGATGCCGCAGACGATGCCCATGAGGATGATCCAGCCGAGCTTGACGTCCAGCAGGCCGGCGGCGGCCACCGGGCCGGGGTGCGGCGGCAGGAAGGCGTGGGTCATGGACAGGCCGGCCAGCAGCGGCAGGCAGTAGAGCAGGATCGACTTGCCGGAGCGTTTGGCGGCGGCGTAGACGATGGGCGCGAGGACGAAGATGCCCACGTCGAAGAAGACCGGGATGCCGAAGATCAGGCCGGTGAGGCCCATGGCGAGCGGGGCGCGCTTCTCCCCGAAGAGGCCGAGGAGCCGTGAGGCCAGCACCTGGGCGCCGCCGCTGACCTCGAGGATCGCGCCGAGCATGGTGCCCAGGCCGATGATGATGGCGACGTGGCCGAGGATGCCGCCCATGCCGGACTCGATGGTCGAGACGGCGTCGGACTTCTGGACGGTGCCGAAGAGTTCGGTGACCGACAGGCCGGCGAGCAGGCCGACGGTTATGGAGACGGCGAGCAGCGCGACGAAGGGCTGCAGCCGCACCTTGATGATGAGGAAGAGCAGGAGCGCGATGCCGATGGCGGCGACGGTCAGCAGGCCGGCGGTGCCGTCGATCAGGGTGAGCAGACCACCGGTGTGGGGTGGGGTTTCGGAGGCGGCGGCGAGGGGGACGGACAAAGGGGACATGCGGGGGTCCTCTGGGTAAGTACATGGAGCTTTCGGGCAGGGTGGAGCACGGCACGGCGCCCCCGGGACGGGTGACGCCGTGCCGTTCACAGACGGTCGGGCAGGCGGGGTGAGGGACGGTCAGCCCAGGACGGCCAGTGCGTCGATCTCGATGAGGAGTCCGGCGGGCAGACCGACGTAGACGGTCGTGCGCGCGGCGGGCGGCTGGGTGAGGCCCTGCTCCTCGAAGTAGGCGTTGTAGATCTCGTTCATCTCGGCGAAGTGGTCGACGTCCGTGAGGTAGACGCGGATCATCATCACGTCGTCCCAGCTCGCGCCGCCCTCCTCCAGGATCGCCTTGACGTTGGCGAGGGTCTGGAGGGTCTGCTCGCGCAGGGTCGGGCCGGCCGGGGTGGGGGCCTTGCCCTCCTCGTGGGGCAGGAAGCCGACCTGGCCGGCGACCTGGAGGATGTTGCCCTTCTTGACGCCGTGCGAGAACTTCGCCGGCGGGACGGTGTGGGTGGAGGGGGTGAGGGCGGTCTTGTCGCTCATGCCGTGTCCTTCTCGGGGTGGTGCTGGGGGGTGTGCACGGGGGTCCTGCCGGAGTACTCGCCGCTGATGGCGTCGGCCGTGCGGCGCACCAGCGGGAGCAGGGTGAGGAGTTCGTCGGCGGTGACGACGACGTTCGGCGCGGAGACCGACATCGCGGCGACCACCCGGCCGTCGGCGCCCCGGACGGGCGCGGCGACGCAGTTGATGGACTCCTCGTGGCCGCCGAGGTCGGTGGCCCAGCCCTGTTCGCGCACCGTGGCCAGTTCCTCGAGGAAGGCGTCGGCGTTCGGTGTCGAACGGGCCGTGTAGAGGGGGTAGTCGAGCTTCTCCGCGACGGCGCGGCGCTCGTGCTCGGGGAGGTCGGCCAGCAGCAGCTTCGCCACCGCCGCGACGGTGA
This sequence comes from Streptomyces sp. JHA26, assembly GCF_002005565.1. Taxonomy (GTDB): domain Bacteria; phylum Actinomycetota; class Actinomycetes; order Streptomycetales; family Streptomycetaceae; genus Streptomyces. Next base: position 59,909 of record NZ_BDJC01000006.1, read on the forward strand.
TGGCGACGGGCTTGCCGATCCGGGAGTACATGCGGACCGGGTAGCGGCTCTCGACCTTGTCGATGTACAGGACCTCGTCGTCCTCGTGGACGGCGAGGTGGACGGTGTGTCCGACCTGTTCGTTGAGGCGTACGAGGTGGGGGTGGGCGATCTCGCGGACGTCCAGGTTCTCCATCGCCTCCTGGGCGAGGGAGATGAGCCGGGCGCCGAGGCGGTAGCGCTGGTCGGACTGGCGGTAGACGAAGCCGTGCTCGTGCAGGGTGCGCAGCAGGCGCAGGGCCGTGGACTTGTGGACGCCGAGCCGTTCGGCGACCCGGCCCAGGTCGGCGGGGCCCTCGGCGAGCAGCGGCAGGATGCTGAGCGCGCGGTCGACGGTCTGGCTCATGGTGTGCGTACCTCCTCGTCGGCCCCTTCGTCGGCCTGTGTCCAGCCGGGGCCGAGTCGCAGTCTCCCCCACGCCTCGTCGTCGAGTGCGGCCAGACGGTCGGCGTGGGCGCGTGCCGGTGGCGTGGCGAGGTCGCCGGGGACGGTGAGGGCGGCGGCGGCCATCAGGTGGCCGTGGCGCAGGCGGTCGCGCACGGGCAGTCCGCGCAGGGTGGCGGAGAGGAACCCGGCGGCGAAGGCGTCGCCCGCGCCGACGGCGGCGACGACGTCGACGTGCAGCGCGGGGACGAAGGTGACGTGCTCCCCGTGGAAGGCGGTGGCGCCGCTCGCGCCCTGCTTGACGACGAGCAGGTCCGGTTCGGGCAGCGCGGCGCGCACGGCCTCGGGGCCGCCGAGTCCCCAGGCCTCGTCCTCGCCGACGAAGACGAGGTCGGCGCCGCGCGCCAGTTCCAGCAGCACCGCCGGGCCGTCGTCGTCGCGCCACAGTCCGGGGCGGTGGTTGACGTCGAAGGAGACCAGGGGGCGGCCGGGACGGCGGGCGGTCAGTTCGCGCATCAGGTGCAGGCAGTCGGCGGAGAGCGCGGCGGTGATGCCGGACAGGTGGAGGACGCGTCCGGAGCGGATCGCGTCGAGGTCCTCGGTGGCGGCCGACATCGCGGAGGCCGCGGAGCCGGCGCGGTAGTAGGCGACTTCGTGGGCGTCGGCGGCGCGGTCCACGGCGGTGCGGAAGTAGACGCCGGTCGGCCGGGCGGGGTCGCGGCGGACGGCGGAGACGTCGACGCCGTAGGAGCCGATCGCCTCGACGAGGTGGTCGCCGAAACCGTCGGCGCCGACCGCGCTGATCCAGCGGGTGGTGTGTCCGGCGGCGGCCAGCACGCAGGCGACGTTGGACTCGGCGCCGCCGATGGCGCGGTCGAAGGAGGGCACGTCGGCGAGGCGTCCGGGGCGGGAGGGCAGGAAGGTGACCATGGACTCGCCGAGCGCGACGACGTCCACGACGTCGGGGGCGGTGCTGGTGGGGCCGTCGGCGGTCACGATGGTGGGGCTCCTTGTCCTGTCGCGGGCGGAGGCTCCGTTGACCCCGCGTTGGCCGAGATGTTAGACAGCAGTGAGCGATACACGCAACGGGTGTTGCACATGATGCAACACCCCACCTCAGGGAGGCTCCATGGCCCTCGACACCGGTACCGAAGCCCTCGCCCGTCTGGCCGAGGAGCACGTCGACCACCGCTTCAAGGGCCTCCCGCCGGACGCCGCGGGCCTGACCGTCGCCGAGCTGGCCGCCCAGCGCCGCAATCTCTTCACCGGCGGCTTCACCACCCCCGTGCTGGCCCTGTCCGCCGAGCGCCTGGAGCACAACCTGGAGCTCATGGAGGCGTACGCCGCCCGGCACGGCCTCGCGTTCGCCCCGCACGGCAAGACCTCGATGGCCCCCCAGCTCTTCCACCGGCAGATCGAGCACGGCGCCTGGGGCATCACGCTGGCGGTGCCGCACCAGGTGTGGGTGGCCCGCGCCTTCGGCATCGGGCGGATCTTCCTGGCCAACGAGCTGGTCGACGCCGCCGCCCTGCGCCGGATCGCCGCCGAGCTGGACGCCGACCCGGACTTCCGCTTCGTCTGCTACGTCGACTCCGTGCGCGGCGTGGAGCTGATGGACGCGGCGCTGACCGGCGCGGGGGCCTCCCGCCCGGTGGACGTCGTGGTCGAACTGGCCGCCGGCGAGGGCGCCCGGACCGGGGTGCGCACGGAGGCGGAGTGCGCGGCGGTCGCCGACGCGGTGGCCGCCGCACCGACGCTGCGGCTGGCCGGTGTCGCCGGGTACGAGGGCGAGGTGCCGGACGCCGACCCCGAGAGGGTGCGCGCCTGGCTGCGGCGGCTGGTCGCCCTGGCCGTGGACCTCGACAAGGCCGGGCGGTTCACGGGGCTGGAGGAGATCGTGCTCAGCGCGGGCGGCAGCGCCTGGTTCGACGCGGTGGCCGACGTGTTCGCCGAGGTCCCGGACCTCTCCCTGCCGGTGCTGAGGCTGCTGCGCTCGGGCGCCTACGTCTCGCACGACGACGGGCACTACCGCGAGCTGACCCCCTTCAACCGCGTCCCCGCCGAGGGCGCCCTGGAACCCGCCTTCCGGCTGTGGTCCCAGGTCGTCTCGCGCCCCGCCCCCGGGCAGGCCTTCACCAACGCGGGCAAGCGGGACGCCGCGTACGACCTCCACCTGCCCTTCGCCCAGGTGGTCCGTCCCGCGTCCGGCGGCCCCGAGCGTCCGGCGGACGGCGTCACGGTGACGGGCCTGTCCGACCAGCACGCCTGGCTGGCCACGGCCCCCGAGGCGGAGCTGGAGGTCGGCGACTGGGTCGGCATGGGCCTGTCCCACCCGTGCACGTCCTTCGACAAGTGGCAGCTGATCCCGGTCGCGCAGGCGGACGGGACGGTCGTCGACTACGTCCGCACGTTCTTCTAGAGGAGGCCCTGGTGGAAGAGCTGGTCATCCGGGACGCCGAGGTCGTCGACGGCACCGGTGAGCCCTCGTACCGCGCCGACGTGGTCGTCGACGGCGGGCGCATCGTGTCGGTCGTCAAGGAGGCGGCGGCCGCCGGCTGCCAGCGTCCCCGGGCCCGCCGCGAGCTGGACGCCGAGGGCCTCGCCCTGGCCCCCGGCTTCATCGACATGCACGCCCACAGCGACCTGGCGCTGCTGCGCGACCCCGACCACAGCGCCAAGGCGGCCCAGGGCGTCACCCTGGAGGTCCTCGGGCAGGACGGGCTGTCCTACGCGCCGGTCGACGACCGCACCCTCGGCGAGGTGCGCCGCGCGATCGCCGGGTGGAACGGCCCCGGCGACGACGTCGACTTCGACTGGCGGTCGGTCGGCGAGTACCTGGACCGGCTCGACCGGGGCGTCGCCGTCAACGCCGCCTACCTGATCCCGCAGGGCACGGTCCGCGCCCTCGCGGTCGGCTGGGAGGACCGCGAGGCGACACCGGCCGAGCTGGAGCGGATGCGCCGGCTGGTCGCCGAGGGCATGGAGCAGGGCGCGGTCGGCATGTCCTCCGGGCTGACCTACACGCCGGGCATGTACGCGAAGGACGCCGAGCTGACGGAGCTGTGCCGGGTGGTGGCGTCGTACGGCGGCTACTACTGCCCGCACCACCGCTCGTACGGGGCGGGGGCGCTGGAGGCGTACGAGGAGATGGTGGAGCTGACCCGCGAGGCCGGCTGCCCCCTCCACCTCGCCCACGCCACCATGAACTTCGGCGTCAACAGGGGCAGGGCGCCCGAGCTGCTGACGCTGCTGGACGACGCGCTGGCCGCCGGCGCCGACATCACGCTCGACACCTACCCGTACACCCCCGGCTGCACGACCCTCGTGGCGCTGCTGCCGAGCTGGGCCGGCGAGGGCGGCCCGGAGCGGATCCTGAAGCGGCTGGCGGACGACGACACCGCCGAGCGGATCCGCCACCACCTGGAGGTGACCGGCTCCGACGGCTGCCACGGCGTGCCCGTGGAGTGGGAGACCGTCGAGATCTCCGGCGTGGCCGACCCGGCGCTGGCGGAGTACGTGGGCCGTACGGTCCTGGAGTCGGCGCGGGCCCGCGGCGAGACCCCGTGGACGGTCGCCCGGCGCCTGCTGCTGACGGACCGGCTGGCCCCGACGATCCTCCAGCACGTCGGCCACGAGGAGAACGTCCGCGCGATCATGCGCCACCGCGTCCACACCGGCGGCTCGGACGGCATCCTCCAGGGCAGCAAGCCGCACCCGCGCGCCTACGGCACCTTCCCCCACTACCTCGGCCACTACGTCCGCGAGCTGGGCGTGCTGTCGCTGGAGGAGTGCGTGGCGCACCTCACCGGGCGCCCGGCGGCCCGGCTGCGGCTGCCGGACCGGGGCAGGATCCGCGAGGGGTACCGGGCCGACCTGGTCCTCTTCGACCCGGCGACGGTCGCGGCCAGCAGCACGTACGAGGATCCGCGCCGGCTTCCGACGGGCATCCCGTACGTGCTGGTCGACGGGCGGTTCGTGATGGAGGACGGGCGGCGCACCGACGTGCTGGCCGGACGGTCGGTGCGCCGCGTTCCGCGCTGAGCCGCGGCCGGGCCGCGGCCGGGACTACGGCTTGGGCAGGACGCAGCCGCTGCGCGCGAGGTCGAGCTTGTTGTCGGGGCCGAAGCAGGCGGGGATCCGGTAGGTCTGCTGGGCGTAGTTGATGCCCTCGCGGACCGTCACCGTGCCGTCCTCGGCGACCTCGCAGGGGTTGTTCTCGGTGCAGCGTCCGCCGTCCTCGTTGCCCGTGTTGTTGACGGCGACGACCTTGCCGGTGGCGTTGTCGACGACGGGCGAGCCGGAGGTGCCGCCGATGGTTTGGCAGGCCGGGGTGTAGCGGACCGAGTCCTTCCAGGTCCACTCCCCCTCCTTCAGGCGGTAGGCGAACCCGTCGACGGCGCAGGCGTAGGTCCGCTTCCAGTAGCCGGAGACGACGGTGATCGCGGTGCCGGCCGTGGGGTGGGTGTCGTCGAGCGTGAGCGGGCTGATCCCGTAGGAGCTGCGGATCTGGGCGTACGTGCGGGTGAGCTGGTAGAGCGAGACGTCCGTGTCGGTCATCGTCGCGTAGGCGATCCTGCTGGCGCGCAGGGTGCCGACGCGGGTGCCGGAGGAGTTGAGCAGCCCGAAGGACCGGCTGGAGGGCTGGTTCACGACGACCTCGCCGGCCGCCGGGAAGCCGGTCTCCAGGCAGTGGCCGTTGGACATGACCAGCGCCGGGTCGTCGTCCTCGGAGGCGGGCAGGCGGACGACGGAGCCGGAGCAGTTGCTGAGCGAGACGGTGCCGGCGAAGGTCACGGCGCGGACGGCGGGAGCCGCGGGTGACGCGGGTGACGCGGGAGCCGTGCGTGTCGTGGGTGAGGCGGGAGCCGCGGGTGACGCGACCGCCGGTGCCACGCCGATCCCGGTGACGGCCAGGGTGGCGAGCGCGGCAAGGAGAGGCTTGTTCATGTGGGGTCCCCTCTATGGAGGGCACCGGCCGGAGGTCTTCCGGACGACGCCCTGATTGTCATGAGCATTGTCATGACGGGGAGGGGCGTGGACAAGGAGCCCTATTCGGACGCCAGTTGGCGCGATCCGGCCCGCCGGGCCCGGGCGGAGGCGGCCGCGACCACCCGAACGCGCGCATCTCACGTGGTGGAAAACACGACCCGGGGCCCGTGACCGGGCCGTAAGCTCGCGGACATGCAGGTGATCCAGTCGACCAAGCTCGCCAACGTCTGTTACGAGATCCGGGGCCCGGTGCTCGAGGAGGCGATGCGGCTGGAGGCGGCCGGTCACCGCATCCTGAAGCTGAACACGGGCAACCCGGCGGCCTTCGGCTTCGAGTGCCCGCCCGAGATCCTCGAGGACATCCTCCGCAACGTCTCGACGGCGCACGGCTACGGCGACGCCAAGGGCCTGCTGGCCGCGCGCCGGGCGGTCGTCATGCACAACCAGACCCTCGGCATCGAGACGGACGTCGAGCACGTCTTCATCGGCAACGGCGTCTCCGAGCTGATCGTGATGGCGATGCAGGGCCTGCTGGACGACGGCGACGAGGTCCTCGTCCCGGCGCCGGACTACCCCCTGTGGACGGCCGCCGTCTCCCTGTCCGGCGGCACGGCGGTGCACTACCGCTGCGACGAGCAGTCCGACTGGATGCCGGACCTCGCGGACGTGGAGCGCAAGGTCACCGACCGCACCAAGGCGATCGTCATCATCAACCCGAACAACCCGACGGGCGCGGTGTACGACGAGGAGGTGCTGCGCGGGCTCACCGACATCGCGCGCCGGCACAACCTGCTGGTCTGCTCGGACGAGATCTACGACAAGATCCTCTACGACGACGCGGTGCACATCCCGACGGCCGCGATCGCCCCGGATCTGCTCACGCTCACCTTCAACGGCATGTCGAAGGCGTACCGGGTGGCCGGCTACCGGGTCGGCTGGATGTCCGTCTCGGGGCCGCGCGCGCACGCCGAGTCGTACATCGAGGGCCTGACGATCCTGGCGAACATGCGGCTGTGCGCCAACATGCCGGGCCAGCACGGCGTGGTCGCGGCGCTCAGCGGGCGGCAGACCATCAAGGACCTGGTGCTGCCGGGCGGGCGGCTGCGCGAGCAGCGGGACGCGGCGCACGAGGCGCTGACCAGCATCCCGGGCGTGACCTGCGTGAAGCCGAAGGGGGCGCTGTACCTCTTCCCGCGCCTCGACCCCAAGGTCTTCAAGATCAAGGACGACCGGCAGATGGTCCTGGACCTGCTGCGCCAGGAGAAGATCATGGTCGTCCAGGGCACCGGCTTCAACTGGCCCGAGCCCGACCACTTCCGCGTGGTGACCCTGCCGACGGCCACGGACCTGCGGGAGGCGGTGGGCCGGATCGGCAGCTTCCTGGACGGTTACGGCCAGCCTTGAGCCGCACCCCGACACCCCTCAACTTTAGATTGAATCCAATGTAGGATGGTTTCCTGAAATCGTTCAGGAGGCCGTCCCATGTACGAACCGATCCGCAGCAAGTCGGTCCACAGCACGACGGCCGGCAGCACCCCGGACTTCCCCCACCGGTCCCGCGAGGAGGAGCTGGACATCCAGCTCGCGGGTCATCTCGCGGCCCTGCTCGCCGCCACGGACGAGCTCCGCGCCCTGGCCCCCTCCGAGGACCTGGACACGGCCGCCGACCGGCTCGCGGAGCAGGTCGCCCGGCTGCGGGGAGGCCGCGCACCGGCCCGTGCGCCGCTGACCGCCGCGCCGTCCGCTCCGCACCCGGCGGCACTGCACCGCCGGGCGCACACCCTGGCGAGCCGCACCCTGGTGGTGGCCGCCTCCCGCGCCGACACGGCGGTCGCGATCCTGACCGCCGAGCGCATGGACGCCCACGCCGCCGCCCTGGAGCCGCGCGAGCTGGCGTCCCACTGAGCCCTCACCGGGCTCTCCTCGACGGCCCCGGCCCGCGCGCACCCGCAGCGACGCGCGGGCCGGGTGCCATGCACCGCGTGGCTTGAGCGGGGGGCTCGCTTCGGCGCCGTTGTGTGTCTTGTCGTCCGGCGGCTTTCCGTCGTCCGTGGTTGCTCGCGCAGTTCCCCGCGCCCCTTCGTGGCGCTCGAACGTCGAAGGGCCGGGTCCGTCGCACGCCGTTGTGCGGGGACCCGGCCCGAGCGGGGCCTCCTCGTGCTCCGGGACATCGAGCTACTGGAGCGAAGGAGGTCCCTCGCGGCCGGCCTTCGTGACGACTTCGCAGGTCAGGGCTAGTCGGACCGGCCGCGGAACCAGGGGGGATCAGCCCAGGCGCTTCACCAGCGCGTGGTACTGGTCCCACAGCTCGGCGGGCGTGTGGTCACCGAAGGTGTTGAGGTGCTCGGGGACGAGCGCCGCCTCCTCGCGCCACACCTCCTTGTCGACACCGAGCAGGAAGTCCAGGTCGGACTCGGGCAGGTCCAGGCCGTCGGTGTCGAGGGACTCCTTGGTCGGCAGGACGCCGATCGGGGTCTCGACGCCGTCCGCCTTGCCCTCCAGGCGCTCCACGATCCACTTCAGGACGCGGCTGTTCTCACCGAAGCCGGGCCAGACGAACCTGCCCTGGTCGTCCTTGCGGAACCAGTTGACGTAGTAGATCTTGGGCAGCTTGGACTGGTCCTTGCCCTTGGCGACGTCGATCCAGTGGCCCATGTAGTCGCCCATGTTGTAGCCGCAGAACGGCAGCATGGCGAACGGGTCGCGGCGCAGCTCGCCGACCTTACCCTCGGCGGCGGCGGTCTTCTCGGAGGCCACGTTGGCGCCGAGGAAGACGCCGTGGTTCCAGTCGAAGGACTCGGTGACCAGCGGTACGGCCGTGGCGCGGCGCCCGCCGAAGAGGATCGCCGAGATCGGCACGCCCTTGGGGTCCTCCCACTCCGGCGCGATGATCGGGCACTGCGCGGCGGGCGTGGTGAAGCGGGCGTTGGGGTGCGCGGCGGGCGTACCGGACTCGGGCGTCCAGTCGTTGCCCTTCCAGTCCGTCAGGTGGGCCGGGGTCTCCTCGGTCATGCCCTCCCACCACACGTCGCCGTCGTCGGTGAGCGCGACGTTGGTGAAGACGGAGTTGCCCCACAGGGTCTTCATCGCGTTGGCGTTGGTGTGCTCACCGGTGCCGGGCGCGACGCCGAAGAAGCCGGCCTCGGGGTTGATGGCGTACAGGCGGCCGTCCTCGCCGAAGCGCATCCAGGCGATGTCGTCGCCGATGGTCTCCACGGTCCAGCCGGGGATCGTGGGCTCCAGCATGGCGAGGTTGGTCTTGCCGCAGGCCGACGGGAAGGCGGCGGCGACGTACCTGGGCTCCCCGGTGGGCGGGGTCAGCTTCAGCACCAGCATGTGCTCGGCGAGCCAGCCCTCGTCGCGGGCCATGACGGAGGCGATGCGCAGGGCGTAGCACTTCTTGCCGAGCAGGGCGTTGCCGCCGTAGCCGGAGCCGTAGGACCAGATCTCGCGGTCCTCGGGGAAGTGCGAGATGTACTTGGTGGAGTTGCACGGCCAGGGGACGTCCTCCTGGCCCTCGGCCAGCGGGGCGCCGACGGAGTGCACGGCCTTGACGAAGAAGCCGTCGTCACCGAGCTCGTCCAGGACCGGCTGTCCCATGCGGGTCATGGTGCGCATGGAGACGGCGACGTACGCGGAGTCGGTGATCTCCACGCCGAGCGCGGACAGCGGCGAACCGAGGGGGCCCATGCAGAAGGGCACGACGTACATGGTCCGGCCGCGCATGGAGCCGCGGAACAGGCCGCCCTCGCCGCCCGTGCCCCGGAAGATCTCCCGCATCTCGGCGGGGTCCTTCCAGTGGTTGGTCGGGCCGGCGTCCTCCTCCTCGGCGGAGCAGATGAAGGTGCGGTCCTCGACGCGGGCGACGTCGGACGGGTCGGAGGCCGCGTAGTAGGAGTTGGGGCGCTTGATCGGGTCGAGCTTCCTGAAGGTGCCCTTCGCCACGAGCTCCTCGCACAGGCGCTCGTACTCGGCCTCGGATCCGTCGCACCAGACCACGTTGTCCGGCTGCGTCAGTTCGGCGATCTCGTTCACCCACGAGATCAGCTCCTGGTGCTGGGTGGGGACGACGGGGGGAGCCACGATGTCGCGCGCCACGATTGCTCCTAAATGAGGGATTTTTGGTTGGAGGCCCCGTGGGGGCTGCGACCCGGATGCGTCACGCGAGGAGCTCACGCTGCTCATCCGGTGCCGACCGCACTCATTTGATCATCCGATGAGAGTGCCCATATGTCCAGAGGGCCTCACACCTGAGCGGGGTGAGGATCGCCACGTACCAGTGGTCGCCCCCGTGTTTTTTTGCGTGCGCCTGAAGTTCGCCTGGAACTTCTTTTACTTCGGCGGCCGGCGACGCCCGGGCGGAGGCGCGGACGGCACGCGTACGGGACGCCGGGGCGGGTACTCCCGTGAGACGATGACCGCGCACCGTTCGTCCGACGTCTGTACTGATGCGTAACTTACGGTCCCGTAGGTACGATGCGACCATGACTGCGTCCGCTTCCGACACGCCCAGGGACACGCCGGCCGTCGGCCGCGGTCCCGTGGCGCTCTCCCTGCCGCATCCCGTCAAGCCCAAGCTGCGCGGCTGGCTGCACCTCGGAATGTTCCCGGCCGTCCTCGTCGCGGGCCTGGTGCTCACCGTCCTCGCCGACACGTCCGAGGGGCGCATCGCCTGCGGGATCTACGCCGTCACGGCCTGCCTGCTGTTCGGCGTCAGCGCGCTGTACCACCGGGGCAACTGGAGCCCGCGCATGGACGGCATCCTGCGGCGGCTCGACCACGCCAACATCTTCCTGATCATCGCGGGCACCTACACCCCGCTCACGATGCTCCTCCTGCCGGACGCCCAGGGGCAGTGGCTGCTCTGGGGCATCTGGGCCGCCGCGGCGGCGGGCATAGTCTTCCGGGTCTTCTGGGTGGGCGCACCGCGCTGGCTCTACACCCCCTGCTACCTCGCCATGGGCTGGGCGGCCGTCTTCTACCTCCCCGACTTCATGCGGGCGGGCGGCGTCGCCGTCCTCGTCCTGGTGATCGTCGGCGGGATCCTCTACAGCGTGGGCGGCGTGATCTACGGCCTCAAGCGACCGAACCCCTCACCGCGCTGGTTCGGCTTCCACGAGGTCTTCCACGCCTTCACCCTGGCGGCCTTCATCGCGCACTACGTGGGGATCTCGCTGGCGGCGTACCAGCAGGCCTAGGGCCTCACGGCCGCGGTGTCCGACAATGGACCCCATGACGGCCGCACCTCCCTCCCCGCTCTCCCCCGCCGACCGTCCGCGGCCCGGCCTGCGGGAACGCAAGAAGATCAAGACCCGCGAGGCGATCCGCGCCGCGACCTACGGGCTGATCCGGGAGCAGGGGTACGAGACCACCACGGTCGAGCAGATAGCCGACCGCGCCGAGGTGTCGCCGTCCACCGTCTTCCGCTACTTCCCCGTCAAGGAGGACATCGTCCTCACGGACGCCCACGACCCGGCCCTGCTGGAGGAGTTGCGGGCGCGGCCCGCGGACGAGCCGTGGCCGGTCTCCGTCCGGCACGTGATGCGCACGGTGATCGGCCGGGGCGTCGAGGCCGAGCCCGAAGCGGCACGGCTGCGCACCCGGCTGGTGTCCGAGGTGCCCGCGGTGCGCTCCCGGATGCTGGAGGGCCTGTCGGTCACCGGCCGTCTGCTCGGCCGCGCCGTCGCCGACCGCACCGGCCTCGACCCCGACGGCCTGGAGACGCGGGTCCTGTCGGTGTCCCTGGTCGCCTGCCTGACGGAGGTCTCGCGGTACTGGGCCGAGCACGGCCACGAGGAGGACCTGGCCGACCTGGTCGACCGTGCCCTGGACGTCCTGGAGCACGGCCCGCCGCCCCGGGCAGAGGCCTGAGGACGCCGGTCCCCCGCGTGGCATCCTGACCGGGTGAACGGTCCCGAGATCCACGTCGAATTCGCCCCCGGACTGCGCCTGTTCGTCCCCCGGGCCCGCCCCACCGGCACCGTCCGCGCCGCCACCGACGGCGTCTCCACCCTCGGTCACGTCGTCGAGTCCCTCGGCGTCCCCCTGACCGAGGTCGGCGCGCTCCTCGTGGACGGCCGCGAGGTGCCGCCCGGACACGTCCCCGCCGACGGCGAGTCGGTGACCGTGCGGGCCGTCGAGCACCCCCAGCGGGTCCCGGGCGCGCCCCTGCGCTTCCTGCTCGACGTGCACCTGGGCACCCTCGCCCGCCGGCTGCGGCTGCTCGGCGTGGACACGGCCTACGAGTCGACGGACCTCGGCGACCCGGCGCTCGCCGCGCTGTCGGCGGCCGAGAAACGGGTCATGCTCAGCCGCGACCGGGGCCTGCTGCGCCGCCGCGAGCTGTGGTCCGGCGCCTACGTCTACAGCACCCGCCCCGACGAACAGCTCCGGGAGGTCCTGGACCGCTTCCGGCCCGAGCTGCGGCCCTGGACCCGGTGCACCGCCTGCAACGGTCTGCTGAGGGAGGCCTCCAAGGAGGAGCTGGCGGACCGGCTCGAGGGCGGCACCCAGCGGTCCTACGACGTCTTCGCGCAGTGCACCGCGTGCGGGCGCGCGTACTGGAAGGGCGCGCACCACGAACAGCTGGAGGCCATCGTGGAGCGCGCCCTCACCGAGTCCGGGCGGGACCGTTAGCGCCGCCGCGCCAGGTCGCCCCTCCCGCAGGCGACGCCGTCGTGGTCGGGATCCAGGCGCAGCGGGTCGTCCTCGCCGTCGACCTCCAGGCGGCCGTAGTCGTTGCGGGCCAGCCAGGCGCAGCGGGCGGCCGTCGTCTTCTTCACCTCGGCCGGGAAGGCGGTCGGCACGCAGACGTTGGCGGAGCCGTAGTGCCGGTCGCAGCCGGAGACGGTGGGGCGGACCGGCTGCGAGGCGCGCTTCCTGCCGGGGCCGGTGACCTTGCCCCGGGGGGCGTCGGCGAAGGAGTGGACGTGCGCCGAGGCGTCCTTCGCGGCGAGGGCCGCGGGGCCCTTCAGGTGCACCCACTTCGCCACCGAGGGCACGCCGTTCGCGTCGACCGCGAAGAGCATGTACCAGCCGGGCGGGGCCAGGTCGGGGTTGCTGGTCACGTTCAGGTCGACGTTGTTCCCGTCCACGGACAGCGGCAGGTCCACGAACCGCTGGTTCGGGTCGGAGGAGTGGGTGACGGCGGCCGGGCGGATCAGCTCGGCCTTGGCGATCGGCCGGTCGACGGTGATCCGCTGGGTGTCGCCGTAGGTCCACTCGGTGTCGATCACCGAGGTGATCACGGGCCGCTCCCCCTTGAACAGGTACGGGGGCGTGTAGACCGACACGTCGTGGTTCCAGGAGCCGTTGCCCGGGTTGTCGCCGGTGGACATCACCCGGCCGTCGGGCAGCAGGAACGACGACGAGTGGTAGCCGCGGGCCTCCGGGTCGGCGGCCACCGGGTCGAAGGTCTCCGTCTCCGGGTCGAAGACCGAGGCCTCGAAGACCGGGTTCGCCCGGTTGTGCAGCGCGCCGCCGGTCTCCAGCACCTTGCCGTCGGGCAGCAGCACCGCGGAGACGTACATCTTGCCCTGGTTCCCGGTCTCGGGCACCGGCCCGGCGCCGAGGTCGACCGTGCCCTGCGGGAGCGGGGGCCCGGCGACGTAGGCCGGGTTCGGCTGCTTGAGGTCGATGATGTCGGTCAGGCGGTTCGCGTCCGGGTTGGAGTCGATGTTGCCGCCGCCGATGGTCAGCACCTTCTGGTCCTGCGCCGGCGGCAGCAGCACGCTGGCCGACTGGTCCCGCACGTCCTTGTCCTGCAGGCCCGGCACCTGGGTGACGGTGTCGGCGTCGTAGTCGTAGATCGCCGCGCCGGTGCCGGGGATGTTGTTGCCGAAGACGTGGCTGCCCGAGTAGAAGAGGCGGCCGTCCTGCATGAGGATCATCGACGGGTACAGGCCCCAGTAGGACCAGGTCTGGTGGACCTGCCAGGTCGGCAGCCACTTCTGCTCGGCGTCGGACCAGCGTTCGGCGGTCACCGAGCCGGTGGAGTCCTCGCGCAGCCCGCCGAAGGAGACGACGTCGCCGTTGCCGAGGATCGTCGCCGACGGGTACCAGTGGCCGTCGTTCATGTCGTTGGTCTTCGTGTAGGTCTCGGTCTCCGGGTCGAAGACGTACGAGTCCTTGAAGCCCTGGTAGCCGACGGTGCCGTCCGCCGACGGGTAGCCGGCGTTGCCGCTCATGACCAGGACGCGGCCGTCCTGGAGCTGGACGTGCCCGGCGCAGAACATGTCCTTGGGCGTGGGGATCGTCCGGTACGCGCCGGTCTGCGGGTCGTACACCGCCGAGGTGAAGGTGCCGGCCTCGAACATCTCCGGGTCGTTGCCGGAGCCCGCGATCAGCAGCACCTTGCCGTTGTGGAGGACGACGGAGTGCATGGAGCGGACCGGGTTGCCGGTGGGCAGCACGTCCCAGCGGCCGTTCGCGCACTCCTCGGCGGTGCCGGTGCACTCCGGTTCCGGGACCGGGTCGGCGACCTGCTCCATCGTGTAGTCGTCGGTGGTCGCGGAGCCGGTGCCGTAGACGGAGACGCCCCAGCTGATGCGGTCGGTGCCCGCCGGGACCTCGGGCGTGCGCACGCTCGCCCGGGTCCAGTCGGCGGCCGTGCCGAGGGTCTTGAGGTCGGTCCAGTACTGCCAGCCCGCGGTGGCGTCGTGCCGGAAGAGGGTCAGGGCGGCGTCCGGGGTGGTGGTCTTGTACCAGAGCGACAGGTCGTACTGCCTGCCCGCCGTCACCACGGGAGCGCACGCGGCGGACTCGGTGATCAGCGCCTTGCGGTCGCCGTCCACCCGGCGGGTCAGCTCGACCTTCATGGCCTTCGAGCCGGTGTGCGCGTCGGCGGTGGTGGTGAAGGAGAAGTCGTTGTCGCCCCAGCCGGACTTCTCCCAGCAGTACGGCATGTCGTCGGTGCCGGCGGTCTCGAAGCCCGGGTTCCGGATCAGGTTGGCGGCGGAGGCGGGCTGGGGGGCGGTGAGCAGGAGGCCGCCGGTGAGGGCGGACACCGCCAGGAGGGCGGAGGTTCTCCTGCGGGGTCTCGGGGGTCGTCTCATGCGTCACTCCTTGACGTACGACGCCGGCGCGGGAGGTACACGAGCGCCTCCGTCCCGGCGAAACGCAGGACGAAGGTGATGACGAGGGCCAGCGCGGTGGCGGGCAGCACGGCCAGCCCGAACCGCCCGACGAGCAGCGCGATCAGCGGGATGCGCAGCACCAGGTCGGCGTTGGCGATCAGCGCGAACCGCAGCGTCCGGTCGGCCCAGTGCCGGTGCCGGCGCCGGTCGCGGAAGAGCAGCCGCTCCAGCAGCAGGAAGTTCCAGGCCACCCCGAGCTGGTTGGCGAGGATCTCGGAGGGCAGGTAGTGCAGCCCCGCCGCGGTCAGCGCCCACAGGGCGGCCAGGTTGGGCACGAAGCCGCTCAGTCCGATCAGTCCGAACACGATCATGCGGGCCGGCGCCGAGGCGGTGCGCAGCCCGGCCAGGTGGCGCAGGAAGCGCAGCCCTTCCCGCGCGGTGGACTTGGACTCGCCCGCGAAGCGCTCCTCGAAGACGAACGGCACCTCGGCGACGGCGTGGGGGCGGTCGCGGACGGCGAGTTCGAGGAGGATCTTGTAACCGAGCGGCTTGAGCACGTCGGCGGTGACCGCGCTGCGCCGGATGGCGAAGAAACCGCTCATCGGATCGCTGATGCCGCGCAGCCGGCGCGGGAAGAGGGCCTTGGCCAGCCAGGTCGCCGCACGCGAGACGGCCACCCGGTAACCGCCCGCGAGCCCGGCCCGGCTGCCGCCCTCGATGTACCGCGAGGCGACGACGAGTCCGGCGCCCGCCCGCTCGCCGGTGGCGACCAGCTCGGGGACCAGGGACGGCGGGTGCTGGCAGTCGCCGTCCATGACGACGATCCAGTCCGACCCGGCCGCCCGGAGACCCTCGACGACCGCGCCGCCGAGCCCGCCGGCCGGCTCGTCGCGGTGCAGGACGGTGACCGGGAAGGGACAGTCCAGCGCCGCCTCCCGGATGACGTCGGGGGTGTCGTCGGTGGAGTCGTCCACGAAGACGACCTCGCAGGGCAGCCGCCCCGGCACCGCCTCGGTGATCCGGTGCAGCAACTGCCGTACGTTGGCCGACTCGTTGAAGGTCGGTACGACGATGGTGACGGCGCCCGGCTCGGGCACCTCCGCGGTCACGGGGCGTACGGCCGGGCGGCCCAGCTCGCCGGGGACGGTGGACTCGTGGCTCATCGGGCGGCTCCGGAGGACTGGACACGGCGGATCTCGATGCGGTCCGCACCGGCACCGAAGACGGCGACCGGGGTGGAGTGGTTCATGGCGGCCCGGACATTGGGCAGGTCGACCGCGTCGCGCCGCACCGTCGGGGAGGCGACCACGTAGTCGAGGTCGCGCCAGCCGCGCGGCATCGTCCTCGTCACCGCCGGGTCGAGGTCCGCCTTGTAGAACCAGATGACGCCCAGCCCGGGCCGGTACCCCGCGTGCACCAGGTCCAGCCACAGCGCGTCGTCGACGAGCACCCGGGTGCCGGCGGGGTCCGCCACCTCCTCGGCCAGCCAGTCGGCGGCGGCCTCGTAGGGGGCGTTGGCGTCGGCGGTGACGGCGGTGCGGTCGCCGTCGTACCAGCGGGGCACGACACAGGCGCCGGCGGCGAGCACCAGCACGCCGGCGAGGGCGTACCGGCCCGCCGTGACGCCCCGCGCCTCGGCCTCGGTGCGCCATCTGCGCAGCACGACGTGGATGACGCTCGCCGCGCCGCCGGCCAGGACCAGGGCGAGGAAGGGCAGGGCCTGGATGACGTACATGGCGGGCAGGTAGCCGTTCGGGCGCAGGGCGAGGGCGGCGAGGATCGCCACCGTCAGCGCCGGTCCCGCCAGGGCCCGCGCGGTGACCGACCAGCGCCAGGTGGCCAGCAGCAGCAGCGCGCCGGCCAGCCCGCCGAGGGGCAGCACGCGGTCGTAGTACAGCCAGGACTGCAGGACGCCCCAGGAACCGGAACCCTGGTCGAGGATGAAGCCGGAGCCGGGCCTGGTCATCTGGTACACGACGCCGTCCCACAGGGAGACGTGTCCGCCGCCCGGCAGCAGCTCGCCCTTCAGCAGGGCGAACAGCGGGTAGGAGAACCCGATGAGCGTGCAGGCCGTGACGGCACCGGTCAGCGCGAACTTGCGGGTGTCGGGATGGCTGTGGCGCCACATGGTGACCAGCAGGGCGGGCAGGACGACGAGCATCGTCTCCTTGGTGAGCACGGCCGTGGCGGCGGCGACGCCCGCGCCGAAGTGGTGCCACAGGTGGCGGCTCGGGGAGGCGGCCAGCGCGAACGCCAGCAGGGTCCACATCACCGCGAGGTTGTCGAGGAAGATCTCCCGCTGGAGCACGACCGACAGCGGGGAGAGCCCGAACAGGGCCATGGCGAGCCCGGCGGCCCAGCGGGGCAGGGAGAGCCGACGGGCGGTGACGTAGACGAGGACCGCGGAGACGGCGCCGACCAGGAGCATCACCGCGCGCATGGTGCCGACGGTCATCGACTCGGGACTGATCAGCGCGGGTACCCAGGTCAGCACGGCTATCTGGATCCAGCCGAGCGGCGGGTGGTCGTACCAGTAGGTGTAGTGGGCGAGGCCGTCGCCCTGCTGGACGGACCAGGCCTGGGCGAGGTAGGTGCCCTCGTCGTCGCTGAGGGCCGGGTAGTCGGAGATGTTCCAGCCCTGCACGACCATGATCACCAGGAGCAGCGTGCCGCACAGCAGCAGGTCGGGCCGCGAGGAGCGGAGCCGGACCGGCGGCGCGGTGCCGTGCGGGGCCGCACCGGTGTCGTGGGCGGGACGGCGTTGCGCGGGGACCGTGGCGCCGGCCGCCGCGGGAAGGGTGGAGGTCACGCGGGAACGTCCTCTCGGTCCACGGTCGCGAGGTGGGCGCCGACATGGCTGGTCAGCTCCCAGTCGTTGCGGCCGCGCTGCTCGCGCCACACGGCACGGACGGCGGCCCCGGCGAGCAGGACCTGGTAGAAGGGGCCGCCGACGATCAGCTTCAGGTAGTGGGTGAAGCGGACGCGCAGCCCGTACTGCTTGCCGAAGTCGTGCAGGCCGACGACCTCGAAGACGAAGGTGACCAGGGCCGTGACGGCCGGCAGGAAGGTGACGAAGGCGATGCCGACGGGCACGTCCAGGAGGAGCGCGACGGCCGCGTTCAGCGGGATGATCACACCGGTGAAGGCCTGGAGGAACGGCGTCATCAGGGTGTAGCGGGCCAGCAACCGCTGGGTGAAGGTGGGCAGTTGCCTCCAGTCCTTCTTCCGGTACACCTGGAGGAACCCCTGGTTCCAGCGGGTGCGCTGCTTGAGCAGCGACATCAGCGTGCCCGGGGTCTCCTCCCGGGTGACCATGTCGGAGTCGTAGGCGACGACGACCTTCTTGCCGGTGCTGGAGAGCCGGACGCCCAGGTCGCAGTCCTCGGCCAGGCATTCGGGGTCCCAGCCGCCCGCCTCGCGGAGCACGTCCGTGCGCACGAAGACGGTGTTGCCGCCGAGCGGGATGAACCCCTTCTGCGCGTGCAGGTGCAGCCGGGAGCGGAACCAGAAGAAGTACTCCAGGCAGTTGCGCAGGCTGTACCAGCTGGAGTGGAAGTTGATCAGCTGGACGCCGCCCTGGACGACGTCGGCGCCGGTGGTGCGGAAGGCGTGGTCGACGTGGGCGAGCAGCTCGGGATGGACCTGGTCCTCGGCGTCGAAGACCCCCACGACGTCACCGCGGCAGTGCGGCAGCGCCGTGTTCATGGCCTTCGGCTTGTTCTTCCTCTCGTGGGTGTCGACGACGACACGCACACGCGGATCGCGACCGGCGGCCCGCTCGGCGACCTCGGTGGTCTCCGGGTCGTCGTGGCCGACGATCACGATGATCTCGAAGTCGGTGTGCGTCGAGGTCAGCAGCCGCTGGACGGTGTGGTCGAGCACGGCCTGTTCGTGCCGTGCGGGCAGCAGCAGCGAGAACGACACGTGCTCGTCGCCGTCGGGTCTGCTGAACCGGGTGGAGGCGAGCACCTCGGGCGTACGCCAGGCGTGCATCTGCCACCACAGCGTGAACGCCGCCATCCAGAAGAGCGCCAGTGAGACGGCGGCGACGAAAACGGACGTCAGCACGGAAAGATCCCCCCAGATCTTCGAAAACCCCCCGGCCGCGACGGACCACCCGGATCAGGCGTCCGTCGCGTCAGGTGAAGAGGCTAGGGGTCTTCTGTGAAACACATCAGCTGTTTCGGTGAAGAGCGCGTTTCCTCACAAGAATGACCGATTCTGAACGGTTCGCCCACCGGTTCCGTTGCCGTGGGGGGCGTTCGTGCCGTTTCAGCTGTTCAGCGCGGCCCGCAGGCGCTCGGGATCGGTCGTCGGCGCGTCACAGGTGAAACCGCGGCAGACGTACGCGGCCGGGGCGCCGTCCACCAGCGGGCGGTCGGCGAGCAGCGGGAACTCGTCGCTGCCCTCGGCCCCGACGGCGACCACCGCGCCCGGCGCCGTCCCCAGCAGTGCCGTGCGGTGCAGGCCCCGGGTGGCGCCGTCGCCCGTGTCCGGCCCGACGACGGCGACTTCGCGGGGCCCGTCCAGCAGGGCCTCGGCGGCGGCGAGACCCCAGCCGATGAAGCGCGGGACGCGCGGACCGAGCGCCTTCACCACGCCGAGCGCGTGCTCGGCCGCGGTGCGGTGGGGCTCGGAGCCGGTGTGGGCGGCGTAGGACAGCAGGGCGCCCGCGGCGGCGGTCCAGCCGGACGGGGTGGCGTTGTCGGTCGGGTCCTGCGGGCGCCGGATCAGCTTCTCGGCGTCGGCGGCGGTGTCGTAGAGGGAGCCGGAGTCGTCGGTGAAGCGGGTCAGGACGTGGTCCAGCAGCAGCCCGGCGAAATCCAGCCAGACGCCCTCACCGGTCACGGACGCGAGGGCGAGGAAGCCCTCCGCCACGTCGGCGTAGTCCTCCAGCACCCCGGCGTTGGCGCCCGCACGGCCGTCCTTGCTGGTGCGAAAGAGCCGGGCGTGCTCGTCGAGGTGCAGGCGCACCAGCAGGTCGGCGGCGGCCACGGCGGCCTCGACCAGGTCGGGGCGTTCGAAGTAGGCGCCCGTCTCGGCGAGTGCGGCGATCGCCAGACCGTTCCAGGCGGCGACCACCTTGTCGTCGCGGCCGGGGACGGGACGCTCCGCGCGGGCGGCCAGCAGCCGCTCCCTGATCGAGGAGATCCGCTCCGCGTCGAACACGCCCTCCTCCTGGGGCAGCTGCAGCACCGAGGCACCCTGCTCGAAGGTGCCCTCCTCGGTGACGCCGAAGTACTGGGCGGCGAGCGCGGCGTCGTCGGCCCCGAGCACCTCGGTGAGCTGCGCGGGCGTCCACACGTAGTACGCGCCCTCGACGTGCCGGCCCGTGCCGTCGTCGCTGTCCGCGTCCAGCGCGGAGGCGAACCCGCCCTCGGCGGTGCGCAGCTCGCGGACCATGAAGTCGGCGGTCTCCAGGGCGACCCGGCGGGCGAGCTCCGAGCCGGTGGCCCGCCACAGGTGGGCGTAGACGCGGCAGAGGAGGGCGTTGTCGTAGAGCATCTTCTCGAAGTGCGGCACCACCCAGTCCCGGTCCACGGAGTACCGGGCGAAGCCGCCGCCGAGCTGGTCGTAGATCCCGCCGCGCGCCATGCGCTCGCAGGTGTCCCGCGCCATCTGCAGCGCGCCCTCGGCGCCGGTGCGGGCGTGGTGCCGGAGCAGGAACTCGATCACCATGGACGGCGGGAACTTCGGCGCCCCGCCGAATCCGCCGCGCTGCGCGTCGTACTCCCGGGTCAGCCCGAGCAGCGCCTGCCCGAGCTCCGTCTCGCCGGGCGCCTGCCGGTCGCCGTAGGAGATCTCCCGCCCGGCGAGGTCGCGCACGATCTTGCCCGCGACGTCGGTGACCTCGCCCCGCCGGTCCGTCCATGCCTGGTGGACGCCCTGGAGCACCTCCCGGAAGGACGGCATGCCGTGGCGGGGCTCCGGCGGGTAGTACGTGCCGAAGTAGAAGGGCTCCCCGTCCGGCGTGAGGAAGACGGTCATGGGCCAGCCGCCATGCCCGGTCGCCGCCTGCACCGCCTCCATGTACACGGCGTCGACGTCGGGGCGCTCCTCGCGGTCGACCTTGACGCTGACGAAGTGCGCGTTGAGGAACTCGGCGGTCGGCCCGTCCTCGAAGGATTCGTGCGCCATCACGTGGCACCAGTGGCAGCTGCTGTACCCGACGCTCAGCAGCACCGGCACGTCCCGCCGCCGCGCCTCCTCGAAGGCCTCGTCCGACCAGGGCCACCAGTCGACGGGGTTGTCGGCGTGCTGAAGGAGGTAGGGGGACGTCTCGTGCGCCAGTCGGTTCGGCATGGTGTCCATCCTGCCCCAGTACCCCCGCCCCGCCGGACAGCACACCGCCGTGCCCCGCCCGCTCCTCTCCCCAGGGTCTCCTCACCGCAGCACACTTGACCGGCGGACAACCGGGGAAGGACCCGGGGGCGGGCCGGGAGGGACCCGGCGATGCCCGGGGACACCAGGGGGACGCCATCGCCACCGGAGGGGGACGTGACATGCGGGACGGTCATCGGGCGGAGGCGGAGCGGCTGTTGCGGCGCGCCGTGGAGGAGGAGGTGCGGCGCTCGGGCGGGCGCACCGACGGGAACGTGCTGCTGTCGCGGGCCCGCGGGGCCCTGGACGCGATCGCGGAGACGGCCGCCGAGGAGTACGCGGCCTACATCCGCGCCCTGGACGAGGCGTCGGCCGGACAGCTCACCTTCCGGCAGCGCTACGCCCGGGAGGGCGGCGGCACCCCCCTGCTGGTGGCCGCCGTGGCGGCGGTCGCGGCGGTCGTCGCCGACGTGGCGCTCGGCACCGGCACGGGCACGGCGGTGGGCGCGGGGGTGGCCGTCGGGGTCGTCGGCGCGGCGGCGACCGTGGTGAAGGTGGCCGGGGCCCACGTGCCGGCCGCGCATCACCGTGCCGGGGCCGCCGGGCAGCCCGGCGGGCCCGAGCAGCTGCGGCTGCAGTGGCTCACCGCGCTGGAGGTGCGCGGCATCCGCCCGTTCCTGGACCAGCAGCGGATGCTCGCCGCGTCCACCGGGCCGCAGAAGGCCGGGCCGAAGCTGCGGGGCGCCGACAAGAGCGCCGCGGCCCGGGGGCGCAGCGCCCTGGAGCAGTCGTTCGGGCAGCTCCCCGAGCCGGGGGGCGCCTTCGCGGGCCGGCGGCAGGAGATGGCGCGGCTGCGGCAGTGGGTGCGGGCGGCCCGTGCGAGCACGGAGACCAGAGCGACGGTGGTGGTCCTGCACGGGGCGCCCGGCAGCGGCCGTACGACGCTGGCGGTGCGGGCCGCGCACGAGCTGCGGGACCACTTCCGCGGGGCGTGCGTGGTCGATCTGCGCGGGGACGGCGCCTCGGCGGGCGGTGAGGCGCCGCTGAGCACCCGGGACGCCCTGCTGCATCTCCTGAACCGGCTCGGTGCGCCCCGCGAGCAGCTCCTGTTCC
This sequence comes from Streptomyces sp. JHA26, assembly GCF_002005565.1. Taxonomy (GTDB): domain Bacteria; phylum Actinomycetota; class Actinomycetes; order Streptomycetales; family Streptomycetaceae; genus Streptomyces. Next base: position 81,829 of record NZ_BDJC01000006.1, read on the forward strand.
GCGAACGGTCCTCGGCGGACCAGCAGGTCAAGCGGCTGAGCGAGCTGTACCACCAGCATCTGACGGACGTGCCGGTCACCATCGTCCTGGACGACGCCTCGGACCCCGAGCAGGTGCGCGCGCTGGTGCCCGAGCGGTCGGACAGTCTGGTGCTGGTCACCGCACGGGAGGCGCTGAAGCTGCCGGCCGACCTGCCCGCGCGGGTGTTCCGGCTGCCGGTGGAGCCGCTGGACGCGGCCGGCGCGGAGGAGCTGCTCGGCGCCGTCGCCCAGGACGCGTCGGGGCCCTACGACGCCGAGTCCGCCGAGCGGATCCGCCAGCTGTGCGGCGGGCTGCCGCTGGCGCTGCGCGTCGCGGGGTCCTCGCTGGGCCCGCGCTCGCCGCGCCGACTGGCCGTCGACCTGGGCGCGTACGGCCCGGTGGAGCCGGTCGAGCGGGCGCTGTGGCTGCGCTACACCGACCAGCCGGAACCGGCCCGGCGGCTGCTGCGGCGCCTGGCGCTGGCGGGGCGCACCTCGCTGGGTGCCGCCGCTGCCGCCGCGCTGCTGGCCACCGACGAGAGGGAGGCTACGCGGCAGCTGGCGGCCCTGTCGGACGCGGGGCTGCTCGATCACGCCCGGGGCAGCCGCTACCGGCTGCACGACGTGGTGCGGGCCTTCGCCGGGGCCCGCCTCCTCGACGAGGAGGAGCCGGCGGAGATCGCGGCGGCGCAGGAACGGCTGATCACGAACCACGCCGAGCTGGCCGACTCGGTCCTGCGCCTCGTGGACGGCAACGTGTCGACCCGTTCGGACCGGTTCGGGCAGCACGGCTTCACCTCCCTGGACGAGGCGCTGCGCTGGCTGGACGACGAGTCGAGCTTCATCACCGCGACGCTGCGGCACACGGAGGGCGTCGACCAGGGCGCGGTGCTGAACCTGCTGGGCGCGCTGTGCGACTACTGCCTGCTGCGGGGCGACCTGTACCGACTGGGCGAGATCAGCGAGCTGGCGCAGTCCGTGGACCAGGGGCTGCTGGCGCGCTCCGTGCAGTGGCGTACCGGCATCGCGGCCCGGCAGCTCGGCGAGCTGGACAAGGCGCGGACCACGCTCACCTCGGTGGTCGGCCTGTACCGGGAGGCCCATCACGACGCGGGGGCGGCGCGTGCCCTGTGCTCGCTCGGCATCACGCTGCACCACCAGGGCAGTCTGTCCGAGGCGGCGGCGAAGCTGCGGGAGGCGCTGGACCTGCAGGCCTCGCCGGAGCTGGCCACGGACCGGGCGTGGACCCTGCACGCGCTGGCGGCCGTGCAGCGGGACCGGGCCCGGCTGGCGGAGGCCATGGACCTGCTCACCGAGTCACTGGTCCTGCACCGCGCGGGCGAGTCGGTGCACGGCCAGGCGTGGGCCCACTTCCAGCTCGGCCAGCTGCGGCTGCGGATGGGCGACGTGCCGCGGGCGGAGACGGAGCTGCGGACCGCCCTGGAGCTGTACGGCCGCACCCAGGACGCCCGCGGCGAGGCCTGGGCGCTGACCCAGCTGGCCCGGGCCCGGCTGATGGACGGTGACGTCTCCCGGGCGGTGGAGGAGCTGCGGCGGGCGGCGACCCGGCACCGGGAGAACGAGGACACGCGCGGCAAGGCGTGGAGCATCTACTACCTGGGCCAGGCGCTGGAGGAGACGGGCGCCCTGGACCAGTCGGTGCGCGCGCTGGAACGCTCCCGCACGATGTTCTCGCGGATGCGCGACGTGTACGGCCTGGCCTGCGCCCGGCACCATTCGGCGCGGGTGACCCGCGACCAGCAGGCCGCCCGGACGGGCTCGCTCAGGAACTCGGGGTTCGCCCGCCAGCTCCTCGTCGACGCGCGCGCCGACTTCCGGCGCATCGGCGTCGGCCACGGGGAGGCGTGGACGTGCCTGGAGCTGGCCGTCGTGGACGCCGGCAACGCCCGTACGCCGCAGGCGCTGGCGCTGTGCGACGAGGCGGCGGCGCTGTTCGCGGCGTACGGCGACCGGCGCGGCGAGGACTGGGCCCGCTTCCTGCGCTGCACGCTGCTGCCGTACGCCGCCCCCGGCGGGGTGGAGGTCGGTACGGCGGTGGCGCAGGAGGAGCTGGCCCAGCTGTCCCGCGCCCGGCATCCGGCACGCGACACGAAGCTGGACGACTACGTGGAGGCGTACCGGTTGCTGCTGGAGCGGGGCGTGCGGCTGGAGGCGGGCTGGCAGGCCTGGCACCTCGGCATGGTGCCGGACCGGCACGCGCGCGAGGTGATGGGCGTGGCGGTGACGCCGGAGCGGTGAGCCCCGCCCGTCACCGGGCCGGGCGGCACGGCTGCCGCTCCGGTCCGGTGCCCGCGTGTCCCGGGGCGGGTCAGCCCTGCTGCGGCTCGGCCCGGCCGGAGGTCTTGCCCGTCCCGCCGCCGGGGGTGCCGGCCTCGGGGTCCTGGGGCTCCTTGAAGTCGACCCTGCCCATGTGCCGGTTCATGGACTTCATCAGACCCCACACCGCCAGGGCCATCACCGCGAAGACGATGAAGCCGAGGACGCCGGGGGTGACCTTGTCCTCGTCGATCTCGGCGAGGGTGACGAGGTGCGTCATTGCCAGGCTTGCGCTTGCGCTCATGTCAGGCATTGTCCCGGATGCCCGCGAAGAGGTCGTCCTCGGGGAGGGACGTTTCCACGAGGGACTTCGCGAGCTCGTACTCCTCGGTGGGCCAGACCTCCTTCTGGACCTCCATCGGCACCCGGAACCAGCCGCCGTCCGGGTCGATCTGCGTGGCGTGCGCGATCAGCGCCTTGTCACGGATCTCGAAGAAGTCGGCGCAGGGCACGTGCGTGGTGAGCGTGCGCTCCTTGCGCTCGAACTCCGCCCAGCGCTTGAGCCAGTCCCCGTACGGCGATTCGAGGCCGCGCTCCAGCATGGCGTTGTGCAGCGCCTCGGTGCGGGGGCGGTTGAAGCCCTGGTTGTAGTACACCTTCAGCGGCTGGTACGCCGGGCCGTACTCGCTCTCGGGGTACTTCTCAGTGTCGGACGCGCCCTCGAAGGCCACCATCGTGATCTTGTGGGTCATGATGTGGTCGGGGTGCGGGTAGCCGCCGTTCTCGTCGTAGGTGGTGATCACCTGGGGGCGGAAGGAGCGGATCCTGCGCACCAGCTCACCGGCCGCCTTGTCGACGTCCTCCAGGGCGAAGCAGCCCTCCGGCAGCGGCGGCAGCGGGTCGCCCTCGGGCAGGCCGGAGTCGACGAAGCCGAGCCACTCCTGCTTGACGCCCAGGATCTCCCGGGCCTCGTCCATCTCCTTCCTGCGCACCTCGTGGATGTTCTTCTCGATGTACGGGTCGCCCTGCAGCTTGGGGTTGAGGATGGAGCCGCGCTCTCCGCCCGTGCAGGTCACCACCAGCACGTCCACCCCTTCGGACACGTACTTCGCCATGGTGGCCGCGCCCTTGCTCGACTCGTCGTCGGGGTGGGCGTGGACGGCCATCAGTCGCAGCTGGTCAGTCAAGACTCGATCCTCGGTTAAGTCGGCGCCCCGGTGTCTCTCGGTGCGTTCGGCGGCTTCTATAGTGACCGAATCGGAGGGTGAATAATTCCGGAGTCAGGCTCCGGGGCCCTTTTCGGGACATCCGTCCCGCTCCTGCCGAGAGGACGATCATGAGCACGGCGACCACGAGAGCGCCCGAGGACCGTTACGGCCGCTCCTCGGACGAACGGTCCGACCGCACCCTCAAGATCATCGGCTCCGTGCTCGGCGTCGTGCTGCTCGCGGTGGTCGGCTGGTTCGGCTACCACTACGTCGGCCAGAACCGGATCAGCGCCGAGGTGATCGGCTTCGAGACCTCCGAGAACGCGGTGCAGGTGCACCTGGAGGTCCGCAAGGACGCCGGGACCGCCGGCTACTGCACGATGCGTTCCCAGTCCGAGGACGGCGACGAGGTGGGCCGGGCCGACTTCCGCTTCGACGGCGACGCCACGCGCATCGACAAGGTCGTCACGCTGCGTACGAAGGCCCGCGGCACGTCGGCCGAGCTGCTCGGCTGCCACCCGGAGTGACGCCTCCGTAGGCGCCGACCTGCGCCGACCTGCGCCGATGAAAATCTGGTGGCTTATGTCCTCCCTCTTCGGCCACTGAATTGTTAGGCTCGTGGTTTCGCCCTTCCGTGGAGGAACATCCTTCTGGGTAGGGCGTTGCTTTGTATTCCCAGTACCGACGAGGAGCACCTGTGACCCAGACCAGCGAGAACGTCACCTGGCTGACCCAGGAGGCGTACAACAAGCTCAAGGAGGAGCTTGCGTACCTTACTGGTCCCGCGCGCACCGAGATCTCTGCCAAGATCGCCGCGGCGCGCGAGGAGGGGGACCTGCGCGAGAACGGCGGGTACCACGCGGCCAAGGAGGAGCAGGGCAAGCAGGAGCTCCGCGTGCGCCAGCTGACCCAGCTCCTCGAGAGCGCCAAGGTGGGCGAGGCCCCCACCGCGGACGGCGTGGTGGCGCCCGGCATGGTCGTCACGATCGCCTTCGACGGCGACGAGGACGACACGCTGACCTTCCTGCTCGCCTCGCGCGAGTACGCGAGCTCGGAGATCGAGACCTACTCGCCGCAGTCCCCCCTGGGCTCCGGCGTCAACGGCCACAAGGTCGGCGAGAACGCGGAGTACGAACTGCCGAACGGCAAGAAGGCCTCCGTGAAGATCCTCAAGGCCGAGCCCTACAACGGCTGACCCTGATCCGCACGAGCCCCCGGCGCCCTCGCGGCGCCGGGGGCCTCGTCGTCCCGGAGGGCGCTCAGCCGCCCTGCCGCTGCAGCCGGAAGGCGGGGCAGACGTCCGGGTCGTCGTCCGCGTAGAGGTGGGTGTGCCCGTCGCCCTCGGCGATCGACAGGGAGTCGAGGGTGTCGCCCTTCAGGAAGCGCTGCGGCGTGGTGAAGGAGAGGGCCAGGTGCGCGAACTCGGTGGCCGAGGTGCCGCCCTGCACCACGGACCAGGTGCCGGACCCGTCGAAGGTCTCGCCGAGCTCGCTCCGGTACCAGTCGCCGGTCGGCCAGTCGCGCACGGTGACCGTGCCACTGCCCGACTCGTCCCGCGAGGCCTTCAGGGTGAGCGTCACGCCCTCCGCGTCGCCCTCCCCCCGGTAGGTGCCGGCGAGCTGCCCGGAGGTCGCGCCGACCGCCTGCTTCCCCATGCAGGCCTCGACGCTGGTGGGCTCCGACGAACAGCCCGGCAGACAGGTCAGCAGGGCCAGCACGGCAACGGCCGCGGGCAGACGTACTCGGGACACCGACTCACTTCTCCTTCGCCGGAATGCGCTCGGTCCAGACGATCTTCTGGTCCACGGACGAGAAGGCGCCTTCCTCGCGGTTGAACTTCTCCAGCCAGTCGTAGTAGCCGACGTAGTGCAGGAACGACTCGTTGCTGGTGTTGTTCTTCAGGGTGTACTCGACCACCAGGGAGCCGTCGGGGTCCTGGCCCTTGACCGTGTAGTTCAGGTTGTACGAGCCGGTGAACGCCTCGCCCAGGTGGTCCTCGTCGCCGGTGACGATCGCCGGGATGTCCGTGGTGACGAGCTTCTTGAGCGCGCCGAGCTTGCCGCTCTCCGAGATCGAGTACGCCACGCTGCCCTCCGGCTGACCGGTGGACCGCCACTGCTGCAGCGTGTCCAGCCGCAGCTGCTCCATGCTCTCGCTGGACCTGATCAGCTCGGTCATCTCGTCGCCGTAGTAGTAGTCGCGGTGCCGGTCGCCGTCGCCGGTCACCCAGTCCCGGCCCAGCGAGTACGGGTCGTCCGAGCTCAGCCCCGGGTAGGGGTCCTTGCCGCTCAGGGCGAGGTCCAGCGCGTTGTACGCGTCCTCGCCGATCTTCTTCGTGGAGTCGATGTCGGTGAGCCCCGGCGCCTGGTTGAACCACTGGCCCAGGCCGATGTCGGCCATCAGGCTGAAGGCGAGGTTGCGGTCGGCCGTGACGCCCCGCCTGAGGATCTCGGCGATCTCCCGGTCCGCCGCCTCGATGGTCTTCTTGTCCTCGTCGGTCAGCTCGACCTTGCAGACGTTGCCGATGACGTCCGGGGACAGCGTCCCGTCCTTGTTGACGTACAGGCCCTTCTCCCCGGCCCGCCGGGCGGCGTCCTTGAGGTCCTTCTGGGCCGACTTCAGCTCGCCCACGCCGTCCTCGACGACGCGTCGGGCCGCGTCCGCCACCTTCGCGGCGTTCTCCAGCTGACGCTCGATGTCGTCGATCATCCTCCAGGCGTACGGGGCCGCCGCCCCTTCCCAGTAGCCCTTGTCCCGCAGCGGGGTGAGCGCTTCGTCGTGCATGCGCTTGCCGAGGCCCTTGATGTTCCGGTGGATGCTCTCCCAGCGGTCCGCCAGGTCGTCCAGCGCCGTCAGGTCCACGGACAGCAGCGTGAGGTAGAAGGTCTCCGCCATCAGTAGTCCTCTATCACCGAGCGGAGTCGCACCTGGCCGGCGGTCTGGCCCACGGCCACGTCCGTCTTGGTGTAGGTGCCGTCGCTGAGGCGCAGGCTCTCGGCGATGTGCGCGAGCCATCCCGTGACCGTGCCGGCCTGCCGCTCCCACTGCCGGTGGGCGAGCCGGACCGCCCGCGCCGACTCCAGTCCCTCCAGTGCGCCCACCGCCTTCAGCGCGGGCTCCTCCAGCGACGCGGCGGGCTTGTAGAAGTGGTCGTAGATGTCGTCGATCTGGCCGGCGGCCTTCTTGAGCACGCCCGGTGCGATCTTCAGGTCGACCGGCTTCCCGCCGGCGGGCGGCGGCGGGAGCAGGCCGGGAGCGGTCGGTTGCAGCGGCGGCCGCTCCAGCGGGTCGACGGTGCTGCTCGCGGGCGGCGCGGTGTAGTGGCCCTCCCAGCCGGGGAGGACCTTGTGCCGCTCGATCTCGTCCGGGGACAGCGGGAGCTTCGCCCCGTCCGGCTCCGGGAGCCGGTCGTCCCCTGTGGTCTTGCTTTCGCTCATGTGTGATCCCCCGTTCGGTGTCGCCCCTTCAGACAATCATGGTGACGACCGGATGATCACATCGGTTCAACGCCGGGCCCGGAGCGCGGGCGGTCCGGGCCCGGACCGCGCCGCCCGCGGCCTCAGCCGTCGGCCGAGCGGTACTTGCGCACCGCCAGCGTCCGGAAGACCGCGATGATCAGGACGGACCAGATCAGCGAGGCCCAGACGGGGTGCTGCATGGGCCAGGCGTCGGACTGCACGACGCCCGGATTGCCGAACAGCTCCCGGCAGGCCTGCACCGTGGCGCTGAACGGGTTCCACTCGGCGATGTGCCGGAGCCAGGGGGTCATCTGACCGGAGTTCACGAAGGCGTTCGACACGAACGTCACGGGGAACAGCCAGATGATCCCTCCGGAGGTCGCCGCCTCCGGGGTCCGCACGGACAGGCCGATCAGCGCTCCGATCCAGGTGAAGGCGTATCCCAGGAGAAGGAGCAGGCCGAAGCCGGCCAGGATCCGTCCGGCGTCGGTCGGCGCCGCGGAGCCGGTGCGCCACCCCACGATCAGCGCGACGACCGCGAGGACGAGCAGCGTGATCGTCGTCTGCACCAGGTCGGCGACCGTCCGGCCGGTCAGCACCGCACCGCGGGCCATCGGCAGGGAGCGGAAGCGGTCGACCAGCCCCTTCTGCATGTCGTCGGCGATACCGGCCGCCGATCCCGCGGTGGCGAAGGTGACGGTCTGCGCGAAGATGCCCGCCATCAGGAAGTCCTTGTAGACGTCCGCATCGGTGGTGCCCCCGATCTGCAGCGAGCCGCCGAAGACGTACGTGAAGAGGACCACGAACATCACCGGCTGGATGATCCCGAAGAGGACCATCTCGGGGATCCTGGTCATCCGGATCAGGTTCCTGCGGGCGATGACCAGGGAGTCGGCCATCATGCTCACCGGGTGACCTCCTTCTCCTGCCGGTGACCGTCGTGCCCCTGCGGGCCTCCGTCCCCCTCCGCGGGGCCGTTCGCCCCCGCCGGGTCCTCCGCCTCGGCCGCGTGGCCGGTGAGGGAGAGGAAGACGTCGTCGAGGGTGGGGCGGCGCAGGCCGATGTCGTCGATCTCGATGCCGCGGCTGTCGAGTTCGCGGATGACCTCGGCGAGCAGCCTGGCGCCGCCGGTCACGGGCACGGTGAGCTTGCGCATGTGCTCCTCGACCGTCGTGTCGCCCTTGCCGAAGCCGCGCAGCACCTCCGACGCGGTGCGGAGGTGCTCGCGCTCGTGCACGACCACTTCGACGCGCTCGCCTCCGATGCGGGCCTTGAGCTGGTCGGAGGTGCCCTTGGCGATGACCCGGCCGCGGTCGACCACCGCGATGTCGTGGGCGAGGTGGTCGGCCTCCTCCAGGTACTGGGTGGTCAGCAGCAGCGTCGTACCGTCGGAGACGAGCTGCTTGATGACGTCCCACAGCTGCTGGCGGTTGCGCGGGTCCAGGCCCGTCGTCGGCTCGTCCATGAACATCACGGGCGGCGAGACGACGAGGGCCGCCGCGAGGTCGAGGCGGCGGCGCATGCCTCCCGAGTAGGTCTTCGTGGGGCGGTCGGCGGCGTCCGCGAGGTGGAACTGCTCCAGCAGCTCGGCCGCCCGGCGCTTCGCCTCCCTGGCCCGCATCTGGTACAGCCGGCCGACCATCTGCAGGTTCTCCCGGCCGGTCAGGTATTCGTCGACCGCGGCGAACTGGCCGGAGAGCCCGATCGAGCGGCGTACCGCGTCGGGCTGCCCGAGCACGTCGAGGCCGGCGACGACGGCCCTGCCGCTGTCGGGCCGCAGCAGGGTGGTCAGGCAGCGGACGGTGGTGGTCTTGCCCGCGCCGTTCGGCCCGAGCAGGCCCAGGACCGTGCCCTCGGGGACGTCGAGGTCGACGCCGTCCAGAGCCCTTACGTCACCGAAGGTCTTCACCAGGCCTTCGGCATGGATGGCACCTGGCATGTGAGTCTCCACGTCGTCGGGGATTCTTCGGGAAGCCTAGGATCGTGCGGTTTCTTCCGCTTGTTCTTCCACCTGTTTTTCCGCTTGTCCTTCCGCGGGTTCCTCCGGCACGCTCGGCCCGCTCCACACATGCCGCCGGACGCCGCACGCCGGGCGGCCGCGTGGCGCACGCCACACAGTAACGCGATGTATCGCGTCTCACAACGGAATTCCCCGAACGGGTGACGGAAGGGGAGAGGGATCCGTCCCGGTTCAGCCGATGACCGGGTAGCCCGCGTCCCGCAGCGCGCGGTCGACCTCGGCGCAGTGCTCCGGCCCCTTCGTCTCCAGGTGCAGCTCGACCTCCGCCTCGGTCAGCCCGAGCCGCGGGTCGGTCCGGACGTGGCTCACGTCCAGCACGTTCGCGTCCACCACCGACAGCACCCCCAGCAGCGTGGCGAGGGCGCCCGGCCGGTCCGTCAGCCGCAGGCGGACCGCCAGGTAGCGGCCCTGCGCGGCCATGCCGTGCCGCAGCACGCCCTGCATCAGCACCGGGTCCACGTTGCCCCCGGACAGCACCGCCACCACCGGGCCCTCGAAGGCACCGGGATCGCTCATGAGCGCCGCCACCGGACTCGCCCCGGCCGGCTCCACGACCAGCTTGGCCCGCTCCAGGCACAGCAGCAGCGCGGCGGACAGCTCGTCCTCGGAGACGGTGCGGACCTCGTCGACCAGGTCGCCGACGATCTCGAACGGCACGTCACCGGGCCGCCCCACCTTGATGCCGTCGGCCATCGTCACCGGATGCTCGACGGCCACCGGCCGCCCCGCGGCCAGCGAGGGCGGGTACGCCGCCGCGCCCTCCGCCTGCACGCCCACGATCCGCACGTCCGGCCGGACCCCCTTCACCGCGACCGCCGTCCCGGCCACCAGACCGCCCCCGCCGATGCCGACCACCACGGTCCGCACCTCGGGGCACTGCTCCAGGATCTCCAGCCCCACCGTCCCCTGACCGGCGATGACGTCGGGATGGTCGAAGGGGTGGATGAAGACCGCGCCCGTGCGCTCCGCGTACTCCCGCGCGGCGGCCAGCGTCTCGTCGACCACCTGGCCGTGCAGGCGCACCTCGGCGCCGTAGTCCCGGGTGGCGCTGATCTTCGGCAGCGGGGCGCCCTTGGGCATGAACACCGTCGCGTGGACCCCGAGCAGCGAGGACGCCAGCGCCACCCCCTGCGCGTGGTTGCCCGCGCTGGCCGCGACGACTCCGGCGGCCCGCTCCTCGGGCAGCAGCCCGGCGATCCTGACGTACGCGCCGCGCAGCTTGAACGAACCCGTCCGCTGGAGGTTCTCGCACTTGAGGTGCACCGGCGCACCGACCAGCTGCGACAGGTACCGGCTGCCCTCCATCGCCGTCACCCGCGCCACGCCCGAGAGCATCTTCTGGGCTCCGCGCACGTCGTCGAGGGTGCCGGGGCGGACAGCGGCGGCGGTGCTGTAGCTCATGCCCTCAGCATCGCAGTTCGCGGGCGCGGACGACCGGTGTGACCAACCTCCGAGACCCGCTTTGCGCAGCGACGGTACGTCTCGCCGTCCGGCCGCGTACCCTGTCCCCCAATCAGCAGCCCTCCACGAAGTGAGCCCCCGGCCATGCCCACAACGCCTGAGATGTCGATGGACATGACGACCGCCGGTGACACCGGTCTTCTCGAGACGCTCCAGCACGAGGTGGCGCTCTTCGCCCGCCGGGCGGAACAGACCCGGCTCGGCGGGGTCGGGCAGGTCCGCAACTCCATGGACCGCGCCGCCTACCTGCTCCTGAACCGCCTGGACAAAGAGGGCCCGATGGGGGTCAAGGCCCTTGCCGCGAGCATGGGGATCGACTCCTCGACGGTCACCCGGCAGGTGGCCCCGCTCGTCGACAGCGGACTCGTCAAGCGGACCTCGCACCCCGAGGACGGGCGCGCGGTGGTGCTCCAGCTGTCCCCGCGCGGTGTGTCGCGGCTGGACGAGGTGCGGTCCTCGCGGCGTCAGCTGATGGCCGAGCTGACCCACGACTGGGCGCCGGAGGAGCGCGAGGCGTTCTGCACGCTCCTCACCCGCTTCAACAGCGCCCTGTCCGCCCGTACGGGTGGTCAGGGCGCGGCGGGCCCGGAGGCGTCGTCGGCCTCCTGAGCCCGCCCGCCCCGGCGTCCCGGGGCCTCACCGGCTTTCCCGGGCGGACGGCGCCGCGCTCTTGACCGGCGGACCGCCCCTGGCCTGATATGAGACCGGGCCCTCGGTGTACGCGGCCGGCACCCGCTCACGCGCGCGACGGGTCCCCCTCTTTTCGACGAGGTCACGGGTGTCGCCCACCAGGCGGGAGGCGCGGTGCGAGAACGGCATGCGGCCCGGGACGCCCGCCGGGCCCGGGAGTTCGAGGCCTTCGTCGCGGGCGCGGCGGGCCGGCTGCTGCACTCCGCCACCCTGCTCACGGCCGAGCCACCGGACGGCAACCCGCACGCGCGGCGCCTGCTGGCGCTGTCCCTGGCCCACACGTACGCCTGCTGGGACGGGCTGCGCGGCGAGGACCCCTACGACCGCGCCCGCCAGTACCTGGCCACCCGGTTCGCCCGGGAGGCCTGGCACCGCCACCGCGGTCCTTTCGGCCGGCCCCGCCGGCGTCCCGGCGGGGCGCTCGGCGGACTCGCCCCGCAGGAACGCCTGGTCCTGGTGCTCAGGCTGTACGAGGGGGTCGCCGAGGAGCAGGTGGCGGCCCTGCTGGCGCTGCCCGTGGAACGGGTGCGGACGGTCCACGACCGGGCGGTGGCCGCCGTGCTGTACCCGCCGCCGGAGCCCGCCCGCCGGACCGCGAGGGCGGCGCCGCCGTGACCGGCACGCGCGTGGGGGGCCGGGGGGCGCCGGTGAACCGGTTCGAACGGGAGGCCGCCGTGCGGCGGATCATGGAGCAGTCGCCGCCGCGGGTGCCGCCCGAGCTGTACGCGGACGCCCTGCGCCGCGGGAGCCGGATGCTGCGGCGCAGGACCGCCGTGCGCCGTCTGACGTGGCTGGTGCTGTGCGCCGCGGCCGTGGTGTTCACGGTGTGGGCGCTGACCGCCCGGCCCTGGGCGGAGCCGCCGTCGGAGACGACCCCGCCCGTGACGGGCTGGGAGGGCTGGTGAGCCCGGCGGGCTAGCCGAGCGCCTGCTGGAGGTCCTCCAGCAGGTCGTCGGCGTTCTCGATGCCGACCGACAGGCGCACCAGGTCGGCGGGCACCTCCAGGGCCGAACCGGCGGCCGAGGCGTGCGTCATCCGGCCGGGGTGCTCGATCAGCGACTCGACGCCGCCCAGGGACTCGCCGAGCGTGAACACCTTCGCGCGGTTGCAGACCTCGACGGCCGCCTCCTCGCCGCCCTCGACGCGGAAGGAGACCATGCCGCCGAACGCCCTCATCTGCTTGGCGGCGATCTCGTGCCCCGGGTGGTCCGGCAGCCCCGGGTACAGCACGCTCGTCACGCGCGCGTGCCGGGTGAGCATCTCGGCGACCTTGCCGGCGTTCTCGCTGTGCCGGTCCATGCGCACCGCGAGCGTCTTGGTGCCGCGCAGCACCAGCCAGGAGTCGAAGGGGCCGGCGACGGCGCCCATCGCGTTCTGGTGGAAGGCCAGCTCCTCGCCGAGCTCCTGGTCGTTCACGATCAGCGCACCGCCGACGACGTCCGAGTGGCCGCCCATGTACTTGGTCAGGGAGTGCACGACGACGTCCGCGCCGAGCGCCAGCGGCTGCTGGAGGTACGGCGTGGCGAAGGTGTTGTCGACGACGAGCCGGGCGCCGGCGTCCCGGGCGACCTGGGCGACGGCCGCGACGTCGGTGATGCCGAGCAGCGGGTTGGACGGGGTCTCCACCCACACGGCCTTGGTCCGGTCGGTGATCGCGGCCCGCACGGCGGCGGGGTCGGCGCTGTCGGCCACCGACCACTCCACGCCCCACCGGGTGGCGACCTTGGCGAAGAGCCGGAAGGTGCCGCCGTAGGCGTCGTTGGGGATGACCACGTGGTCGCCGGGGCGCAGCAGCGTGCGCAACAGGCAGTCCTCGGCCGCCAGTCCGGACGCGAACGCGAGGCCGCGGCGGCCGCCCTCCAGGGCGGCGAGGTTCTCCTCCAGCGCGGTGCGGGTCGGGTTCGCGCTGCGGCTGTACTCGTAGCCGCCGCGCAGGCCGCCGACGCCGTCCTGCTTGTAGGTCGACACCTGGTAGATCGGCGGGACGACCGCTCCCGTCAGGGGATCGGCGGTGTTGCCCGCGTGGATCGCGAGCGTCTCGAAGTGCTGACTGATGTGCCTGTCGCTCATGGGCCCCGAGCGTAGTGCCGCGGACGGCTCCGCGCGTTCTCCCGGGCCGGGTCACAGGTTGGCCAAGTGGTGGCGGCGTCTGGTTCGCTGGTGGCATGGAGATTCTCTGGGTCCTGATCGCCCTGGTCATGCTCGGTTTCGTGCTGCTCCCCGTGCTGCGGCGCCGGCGGAGCGCGGTGGGGCTGGTTCCGCCCGGCCACCCGGACGCCGCGGACCCCGCGAACTACGGCTTCGCCCGCGAGGAGGAGCTGGACGTGCGCATGCCGGGTCCCGACCAGGACCTGCTGGACGTCCTGGACCTGGTCCAGCGCACGCAGGACTACCGGGGGGCGCAGCAGCTGCTCGCCGGCACCGAGACGGACGGCGAGCGGCGCTGGCAGCGCGTGCAGTCCTTCGCGGGCGCCGCGTCGCTGGAGCTGCAGCAGCGGCCCGGCGGGGTCGGCGAGGTGCCGGGCGGGCAGTGGCTGCGGGTGTGGCGGACGGAGGCCCCCAAGGACGCGGGCGGCGCGGCCGTGCACGCCGAGTTCCTGGCGCAGCAGGCGTGGCGGACGGCGACGCCGGGCACGGACGAGTTCCGGATCATCATGGAGGAGGCGAAGGCGGCGTGCGCCGAGGCGGCGCTGCTGGCCCCCGGCGACCCGGTCCCGTACATCATCGAGCTGTCGGTGGCGCGCGGCCTGGCCTACCCGCGCGAGGACTTCGAGCAGCTGTGGCTGAAGATCCTGGACCGCGCCCCGGCCCACATGGGCGCGCACCTGGCCGCCCTGCACTACTGGTGCGAGAAGTGGCACGGCTCGCGCGAGCTGGCGTACTCGTTCGCGGAGGCCGCCGCGGCCCGCGCGCCCCGGGGGTCGCTGCTGGCCGCGATGCCGCTCTTCGCGGTCTTCGAGCACCTGCCCGAGGTCAATCTGGTCAGCGGCTTCTACCAGAGCGAGGTCGTCACCAAGGCGGTCCACGGCGCCCTGCACGCGGTGCACTCGGCCCGCCCCGACGACCCGATGCAGGCGCACGTCCGCCACCTGCTGGTGTTCTTCCTGGTCCGCGGCGAGCGCTGGGCGGAGGCCATGAACCAGCTGGTACTCGTCGACGGCCACGTCGGCGCCCTGCCGTGGGTCCTGTCCGCCGACCCGGCGGCGGAGTTCGCGGTCTACCGCGCCCTGGCGGTGGCGGGCTACGAGGCGAACGGCGGCAGCCCGGCGACGCTGCCGCGCTGAGCGGTCGTCACGGGGACGGCCCGGCCGGAACCGCCGGCCGGGCCGTCCCCGGGCTCAGCCCTCGGTGCGGGCGGGCAGTCGCCATCCCGGGCGCGGGAAGTGGCAGGTGTAGCCCTCCGGGTAGCGCTGCAGGTAGTCCTGGTGCTCGGGCTCGGCCTCCCAGAAGGGGCCGACCGGCTCCACCTCGGTGACGACCTTGCCCGGCCACAGCCCGGAGGCGTCCACGTCCGCGATCGTGTCCTCGGCGATCCGCTTCTGCTCGTCGTCGACGTAGTAGATCGCCGAGCGGTAGCTGAGGCCGATGTCGTTGCCCTGGCGGTTCTTGGTGCTCGGGTCGTGGATCTGGAAGAAGAACTCCAGGATCGCGCGGTAGTCGGTCACCTCGGGGTCGAAGAGGATCTCGATGGCCTCCGCGTGCGTGCCGTGGTTGCGGTACGTCGCGTTCGGCACGTCGCCCCCGGTGTATCCGACCCGGGTGGCGGTCACCCCCGGAAGGTGGCGGATCAGCTCCTCCATCCCCCAGAAGCATCCGCCTGCCAGCACGGCCCTCTGCGTCTGCGCAGCCATTACGGCTCCTCCACACTCGTTCGATCCGGTCGCTCGGGCCGGCCGGCCCGCACCTCACCGGCGTTTCTTGCCCGCTTCCCTCAACACGCGAGGGTTCGGCGCGATTCCGTGCCCGCTCGGCCGCTCACCGGGTCAGGGCCCAGGACGGCCGCCAGGACGGCCTTGGGGGCGGGGCCAGGGTGGCGAGGTGGTCGACGACCGCCCGGAGTCCCGGGTGCGGGTTCGTCCTCGGGAGCATGAGGGAGAGCGGGTAGGCGAGCGTCGGGTTCACGATCGGGATCCGCCGCAGGTCGTGCCGGTCCGGCCAGACGTACCGGTCGCGCGCGCCGACGAGGGTGGCGACGTCGGCGGAGTCCGCGAGGGTGTCGAGGAGCACCTCGTCGCCGAAGTGGGGGCCGGCCGCGTCGATGCGGAGGTCGAAGGCCTCGGTGAGCTGGTCGTAGAAGTCCGCCCACTCGCTTCCGGGCGCGATGCCGGGCACCCGGATCCGCAGCCCGCGCAGCTCGGACGGGGTGAGTGTGCGGGCGGGGGCGAGCGGGTGCCGGGGGCCGACGAGGAGTTCCAGCGGGGAGTCGAAGGCGTGGATCATCCGCACCCCGGGCGGGAGCGTGGCCGGGTCGGTGACGCTGCGGAACGAGGCGTCGATCTCCCCCGCCCGGACGGCGGCGGCCGCCACGTGGGGGTCGTCGACCCTGAGGGTCACCACGTCGAGGTCGGTCCCGGGGTGCGCCCGCCAGTGGTCGTGCAGCACGACGGCCTGCGCGCTCCGCAGGCCGAGCACGTCGATCCTCAGGGCCCGCGAGACCGGCCGGACCGCGGTGACGGCGCGGTCGACGGCCGCGACGACGCCCTGCGCGTGCGGGAGGAACGCCCGGCCGTCCGGTGTCGGTTCGACGCCGCGGGCGGTGCGGGTGAACAGGCGGACCCCCAGCTCGCGTTCCAGGGCGGCGATCCGCTTCGAGACCGCCTGCTGGGTCACGCCCAGCTCGTCGGCCGCGTGCCGCAGCTGTCCGAGCTCGGCCGCCCGGACGAACGATCGCACTGCCTCGGTGTCCACGGGACCAGCCTACGTACGCACAACCGTCCGTTGTGGCTCACCCGACGGCGGTTGTTTGACCCCGCTCTCCCGTGACCGGTGTGATGACCGCGGCCAGACATCGGTCGTTCCTGAGGAGTCGTGTGAGCGTGGGACCGGGGTCCGACTTCCGCCGGTTGTGGTCGGCCTACGCCGTCAGCACGTACGGCACGTGGGCGGCCTTCGGCGCGTTCCCGCTCATCGCGGTGCGCGTGCTGCACGCGTCGGCGTTCGCGGTCTCCCTGCTGGAGGCGGCCGGGCTCGCCGTCGCGGCGGTCGTCGCGTTCCCGCTCGGTCCGTGGGTGGAGCACCGGACCAAGCTCCCGGTGATGATCACGGCGGACCTGGTCCGGTTCCTCGCGATGGCGAGCGTCCCGGTCGCGTACGCCCTCGGTCTGCTGTCCTACGTCCAGCTGCTGGTCGTCTCGGTCGTCTCCGGGGCCGCGGGACTCGCCTTCACCGCCGCGTCCGGCGCGTACCTGAAGCACCTCGTGCGCGGCGACGACCTCCTCGTCGCGAACGGGAGGTTCGAGGGCACCAACTGGGTGGCGACCGCGGCGGGCCCGCCGCTCGGCGGCACGCTCGTCGGACTCCTCGGCCCGGTGGTCACGGTCCTGGCCGACTCCCTCAGCTACCTGCTGTCCGCGCTGACCGTGCGCCGCATCCGCGGCGACGACGTCGCGACACCGCGCGACCCGGCGGCCCGGCCGGGGGTGGCCGGGCTGTTCCACGGCTGGCGGTTCATCCTCCGTGACGGCGTGCTGCGGCGCCTGTTCCTCAACCAGGTCCTGGTGGGCGGCCTGATCATGGCCACCGGTCCGCTCCTGGCGGTCCTCCTGCTGGGCGAGTACCACGTCCCGGCCTGGCAGTACGGCCTGGCCTTCGGCGTCCCGGCACTGGGCGGCTTCGCGGGCGCCCGCCTCTCGCCCCGCCTCGTGCGGCGGTACGGCCGCCACCGGGTGCTGACCGCCTCCGGGTGGCTGCGGTCCCTGTTCCCGCTCGGTCTCGCGTTCGTCCGTCCCGGCGTTTCCGGACTCCTCGTCCTGATCGTCGTCGAGGGCCTGCTGATCACCTGCATGGGCGTCTTCAACCCGATCCACGCCACGGAACGCCTGCAGCGGACCCCCGCGGACCGCGCCGCGCGGGTCCTCAGCACCTGGAGCGTCGGCAGCAGGCTCGTCCAGGCCGCCCTCATGGTGGTCTGGGGCGTCCTCGCCGCCTTCACCGGTCCCCTCGCCGCGATCACCGTCTCGGGCGTCCTGCTGCTCGCCACCCCGCTCCTGCTGCCCCGGCGCTCCCACCCGTCCGGCCCCGCACCCGCCGCGCCGGCCGAGAACGTCCGGGCCGCATGACCCCCGCGGGGTCCCGGTCCCCCGCCCGCGTCGGCTGCCGCGGCCTGCCGGTGAGAACGGCCGGGCGCGCCCACCGGTACCGGTGGGTGCGCCCGGCCGTGGGTGCGCTCGGCGCGTCAGATCGTCGCCGTGTCGATCACGAAGCGGTAGCGGACGTCGCTGGCGAGGACGCGCTCGTAGGCGTCGTTGATCTCGGACGCGGCGATCAGCTCGATCTCGGCGCCGATGCCGTGCTCCGCGCAGAAGTCCAGCATCTCCTGGGTCTCGGCGATGCCGCCGATCATGGACCCGGCGAGGGTCTTGTTGCCGCCGATGAGCGAGAACAGGTTCAGCGCGATCGGCTCCTCGGGGGCGCCGACGTTCACCAGGGCGCCGCCGGTCCTGAGCAGGCCGAGGTAGGAGCCGAAGTCCAGCGGCGCGGAGACCGTGGAGAGGATCACGTCGAAGGTGCCCGCCAGGTCCTGGAAGGTCTTCTCGTCGCTGGTCGCGTAGTAGTGGTCGGCGCCCAGCTTCAGGCCGTCGTCCTTCTTGCGCAGCGACTGCGAGAGGACGGTGACCTCGGCGCCCATGGCGTGGGCGATCTTGACGCCCATGTGGCCGAGGCCGCCCAGGCCGATCACGGCGACCTTCTTGCCCGGGGCGGCGCCCCAGTGCTTGAGCGGGGAGTACGTGGTGATGCCCGCGCACAGCAGCGGCGCGGCCACGTCGAGCGCCAGGCCGTCGGGGATGCGGAGGGTGAAGGCCTCGTCGACGACGACCTTCTGCGAGTAGCCGCCGTAGGTGGGCTCACCGTCGTGGCCGACGGCGTTGTAGGTGCCGACGCTGCCCTTGAGGCAGTGCTGCTCCAGGCCGGCCCTGCAGTTCTCGCACTCGCGGCAGGAGTCGACGAGGCAGCCGACCCCGACGCGGTCGCCGACCTTGAACTTGGTGACGCCCGGGCCGACGGCCTCGACGATGCCCGCGATCTCGTGACCGGGGACCATCGGGAAGATGGCCTCGCCCCAGCCCTCGCGGGCCTGGTGGATGTCGGAGTGGCAGATGCCGGCGAACTTGATGTCGATCAGGACGTCGTGCTCGCGCACCTCGCGCCGCTCGATGGTGGTGCGCTCCAGCGGAGCCTTGGCGGCGGGTGCGGCGTACGCGGCGACAGTGGTCATGCCGGGGTCTCCGGGATTCTCGTGGAGGGGTGTTCGGTCTCCACCCTGCCGCGTCCGGCGCACGCCACCCAGACCACGGTTCTGCCTACGACCAGCGTTCCTACCACTGGCGGGGACAGCCTCCCGGGCGTACGACCGGGAATACTGGAGGCATGGACGGACAGCTGGACCGGCGCGCCGAACTGAGCGAGTTCCTGCGGACCCGGCGGGCCCGGCTGAAGCCACAGGACGTGGGGCTGCCGGACTTCGGCCGGCACCGCCGGGTGCCCGGACTGCGCCGGGAGGAGCTGTCGCAGCTGGCCGGGGTGTCGGTGGCGTACTACACGCGGCTCGAGCAGGGCAACGGGCAGAACGTGTCCGCGGAGGTGCTGGACTCGATCGCCCGCGCGCTCCGGCTCACCGACGCCGAGCACGCCCACCTGACGCACCTCGCCAAGCCGAAGCAGCAGCGCAGGCGGCCGGCGGCGCGGGCCCAGCAGCCGGTGCGGGTGGCGCTGCTCCAGCTGCTGGAGTCGATCGACACGGTGCCGGCCTACGTGACGGGCCGCCGGTCGGACATCCTCGCCTGGAACCGGATGGCCGCCGCCCTCTTCGGCGACTGGGGCGAGCTGCCGGCCCAGGAGCGGAACTGGGCGCGGCTGGTCTTCCTGAACCCGGAGTACCGCGAGCTGTTCGTGGACTGGGACCAGAAGGCGTACGACATGGTCAGCTTCCTGCGCATGGACGCGGGCCGGCACCCGGACGACCCGCGGCTGTCCGCGCTGGTGGGCGAGCTGTCGGTGAAGAGCGAGGAGTTCCGGCGGCTGTGGGCCACGCACGACGTCAAGGAGAAGAGCTACGGCGTCAAGCGGATGCGGCACCCGCTGGTCGGTGACCTGACCCTGTCCTTCGAGACGTTCCGCCTGGTCGACGACGACGAGCAGGCGTTCGTCACCTACCACGCGGAGCCGGGCTCCCCGTCGGCCGAGGCCCTGCGCCTGCTGGCCAGCTGGGGGAGGGACGCGGCGGCCGCGCTGACGACGTGACCCGCCGGCCGGCCGCGGCGGCGGGGTTCCCGCCCGCGTCCGCGTCGGCCGGCAGTCGCGCCGGTTCCGCGCGGAGAACGGCGGACGCCCGCCGCCCCCGGTGAGGGGCGGCGGACGTCCGCCGTGAAGTCGCGGTGAGCCGCGGGGAGTCCGGCGTCAGACCGCCGAACCCGCCTTCCACTGGGCCCAGTCCATGTTCCAGCCGTTGAGGCCGTTGTCCGGGGCGATGGTCTTGTCGCCGGTGTTCTGGACGACGACCACGTCACCGATGATGGAGTTGTTGTAGAACCAGGCGCCCGGGGTGTTCGGGTCGTCGGCGCCCTTGGCGTCCTCCAGGCCCACGCAGCCGTGGCTGGTGTTGACGCTGCCGAAGATGCCCTTGCCCCAGTAGTTGCCGTGGATGAAGGTGCCGGAGGTGCTCAGGCGCATGGCGTGCGGCACGTCCTTGATGTCGTACTCGCCCTTGCCGTCGTCGTCGGTGAAGCCGACCGTCGAGCCGTCCATCCGGGTCTCCTTGTACTTCTCGGAGATCACCATCTGGCCCTCGTAGGTCTTGTTCTCGGGCGAGCCCGCGGAGATCGGGATGGTGCGGACGGTCTTGCCGTCCTGCGTGACCTTCATCTGCTTGGTCTGCGCGTCGACGTACGAGACCTGGTTGCGGCCGATCTTGAAGGTGACCGTCTTCTGCTGGACGCCGTAGACGCCGTCGGCGCCCTCGACGCCGTCGAGCGCCAGCTTGAGGGTGACGGTGGAACCCTCCTGCCAGTACGTCTCGGGGCGGCAGTCCATGCGCTGGGTGTTGAACCAGTGACAGGCGACTTCCTGGCCGCTGGTGGTGTTGACGGTGATCGCCTTCTGGACGGCGGCCTTGTTGGTGATCTCCTTGTCGAAGTTGATCGACACGGGCATGCCGACACCGACGGTGGTGCCGTCGTCCGGGGTGAAGGTGCCGATGAAGCTGTTGCTCTTGGAGACCGTGGTGAACGAGGAGTTCTCGTGGGCGGCGCGGCCCTCGGAGTCCTGCGCGGTGACCGCCAGCCGGTAGGTGGTGGCCCGCTCCAGCTGGGCGCTGGGCTTCCAGCTGGTCTTGTCGGCGGATATCTCGCCCTTGACCTCGGTGCCGTCGGTCGTGGTCATCTTGACGTCCGTGAGCGTGCCCTTGCTCACGGTGACGGTGGCCGAGTTGTTGATGGAGGCGTTGTCCGAGCCGTTCGCGGGCGTGATCTTGATCTGCGCCTCGGAGGTCTTCTTGGCCGCCGCCTCGTCGACCTGCGCCTGCGAGGTGTTGCCGTCTCCGCCTCCGGAGGCGTCGGCGTCGTTGCCGGAACATGCCGAGAGCACCAGCACACCGCCGAGCAGTGCGGACGCGGCCGCCAGACCCTTGCGCCGCTTACCGTCCGTCATCACACGCTTCTCCATCGTTGCCGATTCCCGAAAACCCCGAGGTTCCCCGTCAAGACGTCCAACGCTACGACCGGTTCGTCCCGTTCCACATCGCCGACGGGTGTGGGACATACCACGTCCGCCGCGGGCGGTGGTGGCGCGGGGGTCCCCCGGTGCGCCCTCTGAGACGGTGGAACCCCGGGCGGCGGTTGCCGCCCGGGGTCACCATTTCCCCCACGGCGCGTCAGCCGCCCGCCTGTTCCCCGTCTTCCGGGTCGTCCTGGCCGCCATCATCCTCGTCCGGGTCCCAGTCGGGCGAGTCGGGGTCGTAGTCGATCTGTTCGCTGCTCCAGGAGGCCTGTTGGAGTTCGATCCCGGGCACCGCGCCGACCAGGTCGAACGGGTCCACGAGACAGGCCAGGGCCTCGGCGGTGTCCTCGGTCACAGTCCGCTCGGCGTGCGCCCGTTCCGCGTCGGCCAGCCCGGGGTCGTCGGCGAGGGCCTGCAGCGCGGCGCCGGTGACCGCCTCCTCGTCGTCGATCGCCAGGACGAGGTCCACGCGAAGCCGCACAAAACGTGATGTCTCCGGAGTGCTCATGACCGGAGAGTAAGGCCGACCGCTCCCGTGACTTTCCTGTGACCCGCGCCTTTCACTAACATCTGCCCACACGGCCAATTCGCCAGCGCCACAAGGGGATCGATATTCCGTGTCATCCGCTCGCCGTCCGTTGCTGACCGCCGCCGCCGCGGGGGGCCTACTGTGCGCCCTGTGGTTCGTCCCGTCCGCGAACGCGACGCCCGGGACCCCGGCCGTGGACACCCCCTCCACGAGCCCGTCGCCGCAGGTCACCGAGCAGGCCAGAGCCGTGTCGACGGACACCGCGGCGGCCGGCGGGGGGAGCACCCGGCTGGCCGACACCGGAAGCTTCGACAGCACCCCGTACGTCGTCGGCGGCACCGCCTGCCTCGGCCTCGGCGCGGGGTTCGTCGTGTACTCGGTGCGCCGGGAACGCCTCGGTTTCTGAGGCCGCCGGACGTCCTTCCGACCGCCCCCCCCAGCCGCACGCCTAGGGCGAATGCCGCCCGCGGAAGCGGCGCCGCTCCCCGTCCTCCTCCCGGGGCGGCTCGTCCGCCAGACGGACGACGGGGTCGTCGGGTCCCTCGCGGCCGGCCACGACCGGCCGGTCGGCCCGCTCGGCCTTGGCCCGGTACTGCGCGGCGTCGGCCAGCCGGAACAGCCGGCGGGCGGAGCGGACGGGTCCCACGGGATCCTCGGTGGAGGCGACCCCGCAGGCCACGCCGTCGCCGAGCTCCAGCTCGGCCGCCCGGCGGCACAGCTCCTCCGCCGCCTTGACCACCGCGTCGGCGGACGGCCCGACCGCGAGCAGGCAGAACTCGTCGCCGCCGAGTCGGGCCGCGAGCGCCCCCGGCAGCATGGCCCCGCACAGCGACAGCACCGACCCGAAACGCTCCAGGAGCCGGTCGCCGACGGCGTGCCCGTGGGTGTCGTTCACCCGCTTGAGCCCGTTGAGGTCGCACACGACGAGACTGACGACGACGCCCTCCTCGCGGTGCCGCTCCACCGCCTCGTCCAGACGGGAGTCCACCGCCCTGCGGTTGGCGAGTCCCGTGAGCGCGTCGGTGTACGCGAGGCGCCGGACCTCCTCCAGCCGCTCGGTCTGCGCGATCCCGGCGGCCACGACCGAGGCCAGGACGGTGGCGAAGTCGGCGTCGCCCCGCGCGAACACGGGCTCGTCCACCGGACGGGCCACGTACAGCTCGCCCCAGGCGCGGCCGTGCAGCACGATCGGCGCGACCACGCAGCAGCCGCGCCCGCGGCGGCGCAGGGCCGCGACGCGCTGATGGACGTACCCGGGGCTCCCCGCCGCGGGCCCCTCGGCCGTCTCGACCCAGGCGTCGGGCTCGCCGCCGCCGGCCCAGCGCTCGTGCAGGAACTCGGTGATCTCCGCGAACTGGTGCACGGGGTAGGACTCGTCCTCGGGGAACTCCTCCTCGCCCTCGGCCCGCTCGCCCACGTTCACCAGGACCCGGAGCCGGCCGAGCTCGCGCTCCCACACCGACAGGGCCGCGAAGCTGCCGCCCAGCGCCCGGCACGCGCCGACGGCCGCCGCCCGCCACACCTCCCGCGAGCTGTGTGCGGCGGCCATGCCCTGCGCCAACGCCACGACGGCCGTGAGCCGACTGTCCTCACCCATCACTCCAGGCTAGGGACGTTCTACCCAAAAGTGGACATGGACGACGCGAACGGGGACCGGTCCGCGCCCGCTCACTCCCCGGGCCAGCGCGGCGCCCGCTTCTCGTTGAACGCAGCGACGCCCTCCGCGCGGTCCCCGGAGAAGGCCACCGACCGCCACGCCGCGTCCTCGACCTCCAGGCCGGCCCGCAGGTCCAGCCCGTGACCGAGCCGCAGCGCCCGCTTGGCCGCCCGCAGGCCCACGGGCGAGTTCGCGGCCATCCGGGACGCCAGGCCGAGCGCCTCCTCGCGGTCCCGCCCCTCGTCCACCAGCTGGTCGACGAGACCCAGCTCGCGCGCCTCCGCGGCCTCCACCCGCCGCGCCGTGAACACCAGCTCGGCGGCGCGCGCCGCCCCCACCCGGCGCGGCAGCAGCTGCGTGCCGCCACCGCCCGGGATCACCCCGACCGACACCTCGGGCAGCCCCACCACCGCCGTGCGGTCGGCCACGATCACGTCGCACGACAGCGCCAGCTCGAACCCGCCGCCGAGCGCGAACCCGTGCACGGCCGCGACCGTCGGCTGCGGCAGCTCCAGCACCGCGGTGTACGCGCCCCGCGTCACCGGCCGCTGGCGCAGCAGATCGGCGTCGGAGAAGGAGTTGCGCTCCTTCAGGTCGGCGCCGACACAGAACGCCCGCTCGTGCGTCGAGGTCAGCACCACCACCCGTACGTCCCGGTCCTCGCCCAGCGCCGCGCAGGCCGCGCCGACGGACCGGGCCATCGCGGTCGAGACGGCGTTCATGGCCTTCGGCCGGTCGAGGGCGAGCTCCGCGACGTGCCCGTCCCCGTGCCGCCGCACCAGGACGAACTCTCCGAACCGCTCCTCGCTCATGACACCCTCCGGTTAACGTGGGTTAACAACTCGACCGCCCGATCATCGCAGGTGCGGACGCGCGGGAAAAGGCCGGGCGCGTACCACCGTGACACCCCGCCTCCGTCCACCCGTTCGAGTGACATCCGGTCGATGCCCCCGTCCCGGCACCCCGCAGCGCCTATGGTCGCTCGCCAAGCGCAGCGGCGGGGGGCACCTGCGCACCGGGGAGGGAACATGACGACGACGGACACGCCGACCACACCGCGACCTCGGCTTCCCCGGATCCGGGGCCGTCACCGCCGGCCACGCCCCCGCAAGGCCCTCCTCGCGGCCGGCGGCCTGGCCCTGGCGGCCGGCGCCCTCAGCCTCGTGCGCCTGGTCCCCGAGCCCGGGGGCGGCGGATTCGACGGCTCCACCGCCGAGGCCGCACCACGCGTGGAGACGCGCGGGAACGACAGGGGCGACACCGGCACGGACCACGGCGCCACGCCCGCGGTGAGTCCGTCGGCGACGTCCGTCATGGGCGGCGCGAGCGCGTTCCCCGGACCGAGCGGCCCGATACCGAGCCCCTCCGCGAGCGGCTCCCCGACGCCGGCCGCGCCGGATCCGTCGACAACGGGCTCGACGACCGCCCCGGCCACCCCGGAACCCCCGCACACACCGGACACACCGGACACCGGCACCGAGGACCCGACGCCCCCCGCGCCGCAGACCAGCACACCCGCCCCGCACCCCACACCCACGCCCGCCCCGAGCCGCACCACGCCCCCCGCTCCGGAACCGGAGCCCCCGGGGGGACTGTGCATACCGCTGATCGGCCTGTGCGTGGACCTGCTGGACGGCGACGGCTGACCACCGCCCGGCCCTCAGTCCCCGGCGTCGCCCCGCCGGGTGAGGAGCCACGGCTCGACCACGCCGAGACCACGCACCGGCCGCTGCCACATCGGCTGGAGCGCGAAGCGGTACGCCGGCGGCTCCTCGCCCTCCTTCTCCGCCGCGGCGGCCTCCTCGGCCGCTTCCGCCTCGGAGGCCGGGGCGTCCTTGGTGCGGATCAGCTCCTCGGCGAAGGCGGAGTCGATGAGCACGGCGTCCTTGGGGGCTATCGAGGTGAGCCGGGAGGCCAGGTTCACGGTCGTGCCGAACACATCGCCCATACGGGTGGTCACCGTGCCGAAGGCGAGGCCGACACGCAGCTCCGGCATGGTCTCGTCGTTCGCCATCGTCTCGATCAGGCGCAGCGCGATCTCGGCGGCGGTACCCGCGTCGTCGGCGGCGTACAGCACCTCGTCGCCGAGGGTCTTGATCAGGCGCCCCCCGCGGGCGGCCACCAGGTCGGCGGCGGTGGTCTCGAAGGCCTCGACGAGCTCGCCGAGCTCCTCCTCCTCCATCCGGCGGGTCAGCCGCGTGAAGCCGACCAGGTCGGCGAAGCCGACCGCGAGCCGCCGGTCCACCATCTCCTCGTCGTCGCCGGCCTGCACGACCCGGCCGGTCGCGGCGGCGAGCTGACGACGCCAGACGTAGACGAGGAACTCCTCCAGCTCCGGCAGCAGCAGCTCGACCAGCGGATACGTCACCTCGGTGCGGGTCATCCCCGGCTCCGGCGGCTCGGTCAGACCCTCCAGGAAGGAGTCGATCTGCCATTCGGCCAACCGGGCGGTGGTCTGCCCGGTGGACCGGGCCACCTGCACGGCCATGGCCTCGCTGAGCAGTCCCGCCTCCACCAGACCGGCCAGACGCCGCAGGGCCAGGACGTCGGCCTCGGTGAGCGCCTTGGCCTGGCCTATGTCGGCGAAGCCCATGGCCCGCCAGAAGCGGGAGGCCAGCTCCATGGAGACGCCCGCGCTGCGGGCGGCCTGGAAGGGGGTGTAGCGGCGCTCGGCGCCCAGGATGAGCCCTTCGAGGCGCAGTGCGAGCGGGTCCTCGCCGGAGTCGGCGGGATCCGGGCCGGGCTCGGGGTCCACCCGGCCGTCCCCGTCCGCGCCGGAGCCCGTGTCGTCGACGGTCACGCCTGCTGCCCTTCCGATCTGCCGCGGTCAGGTTCGACCGGCCCCAACTTTACGTCAGGTGTGCCCCAGCTCACTCCCGCGAGCCGCCTCCCGGCACGGGCACGGACACGGGTCGGATCACACGCCCCGGCACCACCGTGGCGCCTCCCCGGCCGCCCGCAGCCACGCGGCACCGCACGGCCGGTACGCCCGAGCGGGGTGACGGCCGTCAGCCGCGTACGGCGCGAAGGGGACGTGTCGGGGGGTGTCCGCCCGCAGCGGTCGGCGCGTCCACGCCCCGCCTGCTCTCGAGGAACCGATTCCGCGCCGTTCCGAGGACGGACACCCCCCGACGCGGCCCCGAACCCCAGACCACCCAAGGCGCCACGCACACCCCCACCAAACCCGCACAGACCGCCGCAGGCACCCCGCCCAAGCGCCGCAGGCAACCCGCACAGACCGCCGCAGGCACCCCCGCCCAAGCGCCGCAGGCAACCCGCCCCCCTCAGGCCAACCGCAAGTGCACGATGTCCCCCGCCCCCACCGGCTCCCGCGCCCCCTCCTCCGTGGCCAGCACCAGCCGCCCGTCCCCGTCCACGGCCACCGCCTCCCCCACCAGCGCCCGGTCCCCCGGCAGCTCCGCCCGCACCATCCGGCCGAGCGTCGCGCACCCCGCCGCGTACGCCTCCTGCAGCCCGCTCACCGCCGGGTCGCCCCCGGCCGACCGCCACCGCCCGTACCAGTCCTCCAGCGCCCGCAGCACCCCCCGCAGCAGCGGATCCCGGTCCGTGCTCACGGCCCCGGCCAGCGCCAGCGACCCGGCACGCGGGACGGGCAGCTCGTCCGCCCGCAGGGTGACGTTGATGCCGACGCCGACGACCACCCCGCCGTCGCCGGCCCGCTCCGCCAGGATCCCGCCGGCCTTGCGTTCCTCGCCGTCCACCGTGACGAGCAGGTCGTTGGGCCACTTCAGGGCCGTGTCCACCCCCGCCGCCCGGGACAGCCCGGTCGCCACCGCGACGCCGGTGAGCAGCGGCAGCCAGCCCCAGCGGTCCACCGGCACCTCCACGGGCCGCAGCAGCACGGAGAAGAAGAGACCGGAGCGGGCCGGCGCCGTCCACTGCCGGTCGAGCCGCCCCCGCGCGGCCGTCTGCTCCTCGGCGACCAGCACGGCGCCCTCGTCCGCCTTCCCCCCGGCGGCGAGCGCCACGAGGTCGGTGTTGGTGGACCCGGTGCGCTGCACCACGTCCACCCGGCGCCACAGCCCGCCCTCGCGCACCAGTCCCCGGCGCAGTGCCGTGACGTTGAGGGGCGGCCGGTCCAGGTCGGACCAACGGCTGGGCGAGGGGTCGGAGGCATCTCGGGGTGTCATGCAACCCACACTAGGTGTGGGAAAGACCGCACTGCCGATCGGAGGACCCCCTACTACTCTACGGATGAGTAACCGTCCCCCCTTTTGAGCAGGCAGGGAGCCGCATCCCGATGTCCGAGCCGGAAGAGCAGCAGCCTGACATCCACACGACCGCGGGCAAGCTCGCGGATCTCCAGCGCCGTATCCAGGAGGCTACGCACGCCGGTTCGGAACGCGCGGTCGAGAAGCAGCACGCCAAGGGCAAACTGACGGCGCGTGAGCGGATCGACCTCCTGCTCGACGAGGGGTCCTTCGTCGAGCTGGACGAGTTCGCCCAGCACCGGTCCACCAACTTCGGCCTGGAGAGGAACCGCCCCTACGGGGACGGCGTCGTCACCGGCTACGGCACGGTCGACGGCCGCCCGGTCGCGGTGTTCTCCCAGGACTTCACCGTCTTCGGCGGTGCCCTCGGCGAGGTCTACGGCCAGAAGATCGTCAAGGTCATGGACTTCGCGCTGAAGACCGGCTGCCCGGTCATCGGCATCAACGACTCCGGCGGCGCCCGCATCCAGGAGGGCGTGGCCTCCCTCGGCGCCTACGGCGAGATCTTCCGCCGCAACACCCACGCCTCCGGCGTGATCCCGCAGATCAGCCTGGTCGTCGGTCCGTGCGCGGGCGGCGCGGTGTACTCCCCCGCGATCACCGACTTCACGGTCATGGTCGACCAGACGTCCCACATGTTCATCACCGGTCCGGACGTCATCAAGACGGTCACCGGCGAGGACGTCGGCTTCGAGGAGCTGGGCGGCGCCCGCACCCACAACTCGACCTCGGGCGTGGCCCACCACATGGCCGGCGACGAGAAGGACGCCATCGAGTACGTCAAGCAGCTGCTGTCGTACCTGCCGTCCAACAACCTCTCCGAGCCCCCGGCGTTCCCGGAGGAGGCGGACCTGGCCCTCACCGACGAGGACCGCGAGCTGGACACGCTCGTCCCGGACTCGGCGAACCAGCCGTACGACATGCACACGGTGATCGAACACGTCCTCGACGACGCCGAGTTCTTCGAGACGCAGCCGCTGTTCGCGCCGAACATCCTCACCGGCTTCGGCCGGGTCGAGGGCCGGCCCGTCGGCATCGTCGCCAACCAGCCGATGCAGTTCGCCGGCTGCCTGGACATCACCGCGTCCGAGAAGGCCGCCCGCTTCGTGCGCACCTGCGACGCCTTCAACGTGCCCGTCATCACCTTCGTCGACGTCCCCGGCTTCCTGCCCGGCGTCGGCCAGGAGCACGACGGCATCATCCGCCGCGGCGCCAAGCTGATCTACGCCTACGCCGAGGCCACGGTCCCGCTGATCACCGTCATCACCCGCAAGGCCTTCGGCGGCGCCTACGACGTCATGGGCTCCAAGCACCTGGGCGCCGACCTCAACCTGGCCTGGCCCACCGCCCAGATCGCCGTGATGGGCGCCCAGGGCGCCGTCAACATCCTGCACCGTCGCACCCTCGCCGAGGCCGAGGCGAACGGCGAGGACGTCGAGGCCGTCCGCGCCCGCCTGATCCAGGAGTACGAGGACACCCTCCTCAACCCCTACACGGCGGCCGAGCGCGGCTACGTGGACGCGGTGATCATGCCGTCCGACACCCGCCGCCACATCGTCCGCGGCCTGCGTCAACTGCGCACCAAGCGGGAATCCCTGCCTCCGAAGAAGCACGGCAACATCCCCCTGTAAGGAGCCGACGTGACGATCAAGGTCGTGCGGGGCAACCCGACCCCCGAGGAGCTCGCCGCCGCCCTGGCGGTGGTCCGAGCCCGCGCCGTGACGGCCCTGCCCGAGCCGTCCGGCGCACCGGCCGCCAGGGACGCGTGGTCCGACCCGTCCCGCATCGCGGCCCGCACGCTGCCCCAGCCGGGGCCGGCGTCCTGGGGCCGTACGTACTGGCCGGCGTAGGGAGGACCCCCAGGGGCGCGGGGCCGTGCCGAGGTGCGGTTTCGCCGCGCGGGTGCACGCAGGAGAAACCCCGCGCCCCAAATGAGTACCCGTACTCAAGCGCCGCCCCCGTGCTCGGCCGCACGCTGGTGGAATGCTGTGGTCCGACCCCGAGAACGAGCCGCCCGAAGAGCTGCGCGACATGCAGCACATGCTGCGGCGGCTGAGCGTTCTCCTGGCCACGGCCATGGTGCTGGCGATGATCGTGATCGGCCTGGGGTGAGCCGGCGCCGTCCGGGTGGCTAACCTGGCCCCATGACTGCTCAGCGCCGCCGGCGTCTCGTCCTCGCCTCCCAGTCCCCCGCCCGGCTCGGGCTGCTCCGCCAGGCCGGGCTCGCCCCCGAGGTGCTCGTCAGCGGCGTCGACGAGGACGCCGTGACCGCCCCGACCCCCGCCGAGCTGGCCCTCGCGCTCGCCGAGGCCAAGGCCTCCGTCGTGGCCGCGAAGCCCGAGGTGCACGGCGCCCTGGTGATCGGCTGCGACTCGGTGCTGGACCTGGACGGCCGGGCCCTCGGCAAGCCCGCCGACGCCGAGGAGGCCACCGCCCGCTGGAAGGCGATGCGCGGGCGCGCGGGCACGCTGCAGACCGGCCACTGCGTCTGGGACACCGCCACCGGCCGCCACGTCTCGGCCATCGCCTCCACCGTCGTCCGCTTCGGCGAGCCGAGCGACGAGGAGATCGCCGCCTACGTCGCCTCGGGCGAGCCGCTGCACGTCGCCGGGGCCTTCACCCTGGACGGCCGCTCGGCGCCGTTCATCGACGGCATCGACGGCGACCACGGGAACGTGATCGGCCTCAGCCTGCCCCTCCTGCGGCGCCTGCTCGCCGAGCTCGGCACCGGCATCACGGAGCTGTGGGCGCCGGCGGAGGACTGACCGGGGACCCGCCGTCGCCCTTGCCGTCCCCGGCCGGACCGGCGACCGGCTCCTCCCGGTCGTCGTAGGTCATCAGCAGCAGCACGACGAGGCCCAGCACGAGGAGCATGAACAGGAAGGCGCTCCAGCCCACCGGCCCCCAGGTGAAGGCGCCGAGCAGCCCGTGCACCACGGCCGCGCTGATCAGCAGGATCCGGCCGAGGCCCGCGGGCGGGCGGTCGCGCAGCGCCACGAGCAGGGCGACCAGCCCGCACAGCGCGAAGTAGAGCCCGAAGACGACGCCGCCGATCTTCGAGGACACGGACATCGTGTCCGGGTCGAGACCGGCCAGGGACATGTCCTGCCGGTCGACGACGATCCCCAGGAACCAGTTCAGCGCGGCGACGCCGAGCGCCTCCGCGAAGAGCACGACCGCCACGGTCCACGCCACCGGTCTGCGTACCCTCACCGGTCCCCACCCACTTTCGACCGCTGCCGCGCAGGACAGCTGTTACCCCAAGTACGTTCGAGACCCCACGAACGTTACTAACGGGTAAACCTCGCGACAAGGGGTCTGCCACGAGCAAAGAATCATTGGGCCATTCGTAGGGACTCCACAAAGAAACGGAGTGGCTCGCAGCACGCTCTCATAGAGACCTTGACCACATGGGAGGGCTAGGGTTTGCCCGAGGAGTGCTGCGTATCGCGGTGCGGCAAGGGTTTTCGCGGGTCGAGCGAGCCTCGAATCACGCTCCGTGTGGGCAAGCTCACCATTGGGGACGGGTCGAAGTGCCGTGTCGGCAGTCCCTAAACTCGGCTTGTTTCAAGGAGGGAGCCTCAATCGTGCGCAAGGTGCTCATCGCCAACCGTGGCGAAATCGCTGTCCGCGTGGCCCGGGCCTGCCGGGACGCCGGGATCGCGAGCGTGGCCGTCTACGCGGACCCGGACCGGGACGCTCTGCATGTCCGCGCCGCTGATGAGGCGTTCGCCCTGGGTGGTGACACCCCCGCCACCAGCTACCTGGACATCACCAAGGTGCTGAAGGCCGCGAGCGAGTCGGGCGCGGACGCCATCCACCCCGGGTACGGCTTCCTCTCGGAGAACGCCGAGTTCGCGCAGGCGGTCCTGGACGCGGGTCTCATCTGGATCGGCCCGCCGCCGCAGGCCATCCGCGACCTGGGTGACAAGGTCGCCGCCCGGCACATCGCCCAGCGCGCCGGCGCTCCGCTGGTCGCCGGTACCCCGGACCCCGTCTCGGGCGCGGAGGAGGTCGTGGCCTTCGCGAAGGAGCACGGCCTGCCGATCGCCATCAAGGCGGCCTTCGGCGGCGGCGGACGCGGCCTGAAGGTCGCCCGCACCCTCGAAGAGGTGCCGGAGCTGTACGACTCCGCCGTGCGTGAGGCGGTGGCCGCGTTCGGCCGCGGCGAGTGCTTCGTCGAGCGCTACCTCGACAAGCCCCGCCACGTGGAGACCCAGTGCCTGGCCGACAGCCACGGCAACGTGGTCGTGGTCTCCACCCGTGACTGCTCGCTGCAGCGCCGCCACCAGAAGCTGGTGGAGGAGGCCCCGGCGCCCTTCCTGTCGGACGCCCAGATGGAGGAGCTGTACTCCGCCTCCAAGGCGATCCTGAAGGAGGCCGGCTACGTCGGTGCCGGCACCGTCGAGTTCCTCGTCGGCGCGGACGGGACCGTCTCCTTCCTGGAGGTCAACACGCGCCTCCAGGTGGAGCACCCGGTCACCGAGGAGGTCGCGGGCATCGACCTGGTCCGCGAGATGTTCCGCATCGCCGACGGCGAGGAGCTCGGCTACGGCGACCCGGAGCTGCGCGGCCACTCGTTCGAGTTCCGCATCAACGGCGAGGACCCGGGCCGGAACTTCCTCCCGGCCCCCGGCACCGTCACCACCTTCGCCCCGCCCTCCGGTCCCGGCGTCCGCCTGGACGCGGGCGTGGAGTCCGGCAGCGTGATCGGCCCGGCGTGGGACTCGCTGCTGGCGAAGCTGATCGTCACCGGCCGCACCCGCAAGGAGGCCCTGCAGCGTGCCGCCCGCGCGCTGGAGGAGTTCCAGGTCGAGGGCATGGCCACCGCCATCCCGTTCCACCGCGCGGTCGTCCGGGACCCCGCCTTCGCCCCCGAGCTGACCGGCTCCACCGACCCCTTCACGGTCCACACCCGCTGGATCGAGACGGAGTTCGTCAACGAGATCAAGCCGTTCACCGCCCCCGCGGACGTGGAGGCGGAAGAGGACGCGGGCCGCGAGACGGTCGTCGTCGAGGTCGGCGGCAAGCGCCTGGAGGTCTCCCTCCCGGCGTCGCTGGGCATGTCGCTGGCCCGCACCGGTCTGGCGGCCGGTGCCAAGCCGAAGCGCCGCGCGGCGAAGAAGTCGGGCCCGACGGCCTCCGGCGACACCCTCGCCTCGCCGATGCAGGGCACGATCGTGAAGGTCGCGGTGGAGGAGGGCCAGGAGGTCCAGGAGGGCGACCTGATCGTCGTCCTGGAGGCCATGAAGATGGAGCAGCCCCTCAACGCCCACAAGTCCGGCACCATCAAGGGCCTGGGCGCCGAGGTCGGTGCGTCCGTCACCTCGGGCGCCGCGATCTGCGAGATCAAGGACTGACACCCGCACGACAGCAGGACGACCGGGGCGCCCGGCGGACCGTCTCCCACGGTCCGCCGGGCGCCCCGCCGTTCTCACGGGGAACGCGACGGACCCGTGCGGCCCCTCAGCGCCGGCGCAGGTCCGCGACCCGGGCCCGCTCCGCCCCGGCGTTCTGCTCGCCGAGCGCCGTGGCCGTCCGCAGTGCCGCCCCCGCGCCGGGAACCTGGCGGCGCGGCCCGGGCAGCGGCACGTCCCGGCGCTGCCGTGCCGGAGCCGCCTCAGCCGGGGCGGCCTGGTGATTTCCCGCGTCGGCCGCACCCCCCGGCGCCCCGGCCACGGCGATCTGCACGCCCTGGTCGGCCAGGGCCTGGAGCTCCGTGGCCGCGCGGTCGTCGTGGCCGGGCGGATCGTCCGTCACCAGGCGGGTGATGAGGTCCGTCGGCACGGTCTGGAACATGGTGTCCGTGCCCAGCTTGGAGTGGTCGGCGAGGACGACGACCTCGGCGGCGGCCTGCACCAGCGCGCGGTCGACGGACGCCGACAGCATGTTGGACGTCGACAGGCCCCGCTCCGCCGTCAGACCGCTGCCGGACAGGAAGGCCTTGGACACCCGCAGCCCCTGGAGGGACTGCTCGGCGCCGCTGCCGACCAGGGCGTAGTTGGACCCCCGCAGCGTGCCGCCGGTCATGACGACCTCGACGCGGTTGGCGTGGGCGAGGGCCTGGGCCACCAGCAGCGAGTTGGTGACGACGGTCAGCCCGGGCACCCGCGCGAGCCGGCGCGCCAGCTCCTGGGTGGTGGTCCCCGCCCCCACCACGATGGCCTCGCCCTCTTCGACGAGGCCCGCGGCGAGGTCGGCGATGGCCGTCTTCTCGGCGGTCGCGAGATGGGACTTCTGCGGAAAGCCGGACTCCCGCGTGAACCCGCCCGGCAGTACCGCACCGCCGTGCCGGCGGTCGAGGAGTCCTTCTGCCTCCAGTGCGCGCACGTCCCGCCGTACGGTCACTTCGGAGGTCTGGACGACGCGGGCGAGCTCACGGAGCGACACGGCCCCGTTCGCTCGCACCATTTCGAGGATCAATTGGCGACGTTCTGCAGCGAACACGAAACTGACAGTAACCCCAACGACCGTCTGCTTTCAGCAGTATGCGCCGGATAACAGAAGTTGTTCGCACGGCAGGGACGGAAGTGGTATACGCGCTCACTCCGGACGCCCCTGCCACCCGCGGGCCCCGCGACTCCCCGTGACCGACGGGGACCGGTTCCGGCCGCGTCAGCCCTCTCCGTTGGTCTTCCGGGTGTGCAGCTGCCGCGCCACCTCGGCGACCGATCCCGAAAGGGAGGGGTAGACCGTGAAGGCGTTCGCGATCTGCTCGACCGTCAGGTTGTTGTCGACGGCGATCGAGATGGGGTGGATGAGCTCGGAGGCGCGCGGCGCCACCACCACACCGCCGACCACGATCTCGGTGCCGGGCCGGCAGAAGATCTTGACGAAGCCGTCCCGGATGCCCTGCATCTTGGCGCGCGGGTTGCGCAGCAGGGGCAGTTTCACCACCCGGGCGTCGATCTTGCCCGCGTCCACGTCGGCCTGCGAGTAGCCGACGGTGGCGATCTCGGGGTCGGTGAAGACGTTGGCGGAGACGGTCTTGAGGTTCAGCGGGGTCACCGCGTCGCCGAGGAAGTGGTACATGGCGATGCGTCCCTGCATCGCCGCCACCGAGGCCAGCGCGAAGACACCGGTGACGTCACCGGCGGCGTACACGCCGGGAGCCGAGGTCCTCGACACCCGGTCGGTCCGGATGTGCCCGGAGTCCTTGAGCTTGACCCCGGCCTCCTCCAGGCCCATGCCCTCGGTGTTGGGGATGGCGCCGACGGCCATCAGGCAGTGCGACCCGGTGATGACGCGCCCGTCGGCCAGCGTCACCTCCACCCGGTCCCCGACGCGCTTGGCGGACTGGGCCCGCGACCGCGCCATGACGTTCATCCCGCGCCGTCGGAACACGTCCTCCAGGACGGCGGCGGCGTCCGGGTCCTCGCCGGGCAGCACCCGGTCGCGCGAGGACACGAGCGTCACCTTGGACCCCAGCGCCTGGTAGGCGCCGGCGAACTCGGCACCGGTCACACCGGAGCCGACGACGATGAGCTCCTCCGGCAGCTCCTCCAGGTCGTAGACCTGGGTCCAGTTGAGGATGCGCTCACCGTCGGGCCGCGCGTCGGGGAGCTCCCTCGGGTGCCCGCCGGTCGCGATCAGCACCGCGTCCGCGGTCAGCGTCTCCTCGCTCCCGTCGGCGGCCCGCACCACGACCTTCCGCGACCCGTCGAGGGCCTGCATGCCCTCCAGCCGTCCGCGCCCGCGCACGACCCGCGCGCCCGCGCGCGTCACGGAGGCGGTGATGTCGTGGGACTGCGCCAGCGCGAGCCGCTTCACACGCCGGTTGACCTTGCCCAGGTCCACGCCGACCACCCGGGCGGCCTGCTCCATGGGCGGGGTGTCGTCGGCGACGATGATCCCCAGCTCCTCGTACGAGGAGTCGAAGGTGGTCATCACCTCGGCCGTGGCGATCAGAGTCTTGGACGGCACGCAGTCGGTCAGCACCGACGCCCCGCCCAGGCCGTCGCAGTCGACGACGGTCACCTCCGCGCCGAGCTGCGCGGCCACCAGGGCCGCTTCGTATCCGCCGGGTCCGCCACCGATGATCACGATCCGAGTCACGTACTCCATTGTCCCGCACCGCACGACGGGGGACCGTCCGGGGGCACGTCTGTGACGACGGCGACACCCGGGACGCCTGCCGTACGCTCTCCCCCATGTCGCTCTACGCCGCATACGCCGGCAACCTCGACGCGCGGTTGATGACCCGTCGCGCCCCGCACTCGCCGCTGCGTGCCACCGGCTGGCTGAACGGGTGGCGGCTGACCTTCGGGGGCGAGCACATGGGCTGGGAGGGCGCGCTCGCGACCCTGGTGGAGGACCCGCTCTCCCAGGTCTTCGTCGCCCTGTACGACCTCGCCCCGATGGACGAGGACTCGCTCGACCGCTGGGAGGGCGTGGGCCTGGACATATACCGCCGCGTGCGCGTGCGCGTCCACACCCTGGACGGCGAGGAGGGCGCCTGGACGTACGTCCTGAACGCCTACGAGGGCGGCCTGCCCTCCGCCCGCTACCTGGGTGAGGTGGCCGACGCGGCGGAATCGGCGGGCGCGCCCCACGACTACGTCATGGAGCTCCGCAAGCGCCCCTGCTGAGCGGCGCCCTCGTCGGAAACGACAAAACAACAATCACGATCCCGTGAGCTCCGTCATCTACGCGCGTAGGCGCAAACCGGCTACCCTCATCGGCGTGAACGCATCTCTTCTTCCGGACGACATCCAGGGCGACCCCTACGCCGCCGCCGACGCCGCCGCGGCCCGCCTGCGCGAACTCACCGGCGCCGAGACCCACGACGTAGCCCTCGTGATGGGCTCCGGCTGGGCACCGGCCGTGGACGCCCTGGGCGACCCCGAGGCCGATCTCCAGGTCACCGACCTGCCGGGCTTCCCCAAGCCCGCAGTGGAGGGTCACGGCGGCAGGATCCGCTCGTACTCCATCGGCGACAAGCGCGCGCTGGTCTTCCTGGGCCGCACCCACTACTACGAGGGCCACGGCGTGGCCGCCGTCTCCCACGGCGTCCGCACGGCCGTCGCCGCCGGCGCCAAGACGATCATCCTGACCAACGGCTGCGGCGGCCTGCGCGAGGGCATGCGCCCCGGCCAGCCGGTCCTGATCAGCGACCACATCAACCTCACCGCCACCTCCCCCATCGTGGGCGCGAACTTCGTCGACCTCACCGACCTCTACTCCCCCCGCCTGCGCGCCCTGTGCAAGGAGGTGGACCCCACGCTGGAGGAGGGCGTCTACGCCCAGTTCCCCGGCCCGCACTACGAGACCCCGGCCGAGATCCGCATGGCCCGCGTCATCGGTGCCGACCTGGTGGGCATGTCGACGGTCCTGGAGGCGATCGCCGCCCGCGAGGCCGGCGCGGAGGTGCTGGGCATCTCGCTGGTGACCAACCTCGCCGCCGGCATGACGGGCGAGCCCCTCAACCACGAGGAGGTCCTCCAGGCGGGCCGCGATTCCGCGACGCGGATGGGCGCGCTGCTGACGCAGGTACTGGGCCGGCTGTAGCCGACGCGCCCCGGCGCTGCCGGGGCGCCTCCCCGACCGTTCGGGCACTGGGGGGTACGCCCGAGCGGGGTGACGGCCGTCAGTCGCGTACGGCGGGAAGGGGACGTGCGGGGGGTGTCCGCCCGCAGCGGTCGGCGCGTCCACGCCCCGCCTGCTGTCGAGGAACCGATTCCGCGCCGTTCCGAGGACGGACACCCCCGGCGCGGCCCCGCCCCACAGACCGCCCAAGGCGCCACGCGCACCCCCACCGGACCCGCACAGGCGCCGCAGGCATCACGTACGACCGACCCCCCACCGACCACATGAGAGGCTGACCGACGTGCACGACGACGACCTCCTCGCACGCGCCAGGACATGGCTGGCCGAGGACCCCGACGCGGACACCCGCGCGGAGCTCGCCAAGCTCATCGACACCGAGGACCACGCCGAGCTCGCCGCACGTTTCGCCGGCACCCTCCAGTTCGGCACGGCGGGCCTGCGCGGCGAACTGGGCGCCGGTCCGATGCGCATGAACCGCTCCGTCGTCATCCGGGCCGCCGCAGGCCTCGCCGCGTACCTCAAGAAGCAGGGGACCCCCCACGGGGACGACACGGCCGGCCTCGTCGTCATCGGCTACGACGCCCGCCACAAGTCCGCGGACTTCGCCCGCGACACCGCCGCCGTCATGACCGGCGCCGGTCTGCGGGCGGCCGTCCTCCCCCGCCCCCTCCCCACCCCCGTCCTGGCGTTCGCCATCCGGCACCTCGGCGCGGTCGCCGGAGTCGAGGTCACCGCCAGCCACAACCCGCCCCGCGACAACGGCTACAAGGTCTACCTCGGCGACGGCTCCCAGATCGTGCCCCCCGCCGACGCCGGCATCGCCGCGGAGATCGACGCCGTCCGTTCCCTGGACGACGTCCCCCGCCCCACCACCGGCTGGCAGACCCTGGGCGACGACGTCCTGGACGCCTACCTCGCCCGCACGGACGCGGTCCTCTCCCCCGGCTCCCCCCGTACCGCCCGCACCGTCTACACGGCGATGCACGGCGTCGGCAAGGACGCCCTCCTCGCCGCCTTCGCCCGCGCCGGTTTCCCGGAGCCGGTCCTCGTCGCCGAGCAGGCCGATCCCGACCCGGACTTCCCCACCGTCGCCTTCCCCAACCCGGAAGAGCCCGGTGCGATGGACCTGGCCTTCGCGAAGGCCCGCGAGACCGGCCCGGACCTGGTCATCGCCAACGACCCGGACGCCGACCGCT
Organism: Streptomyces sp. JHA26; assembly: GCF_002005565.1. Classification (GTDB taxonomy): domain Bacteria; phylum Actinomycetota; class Actinomycetes; order Streptomycetales; family Streptomycetaceae; genus Streptomyces. The sequence goes on from NZ_BDJC01000006.1 coordinate 120,056, forward strand.
GCGCCGTCGCGGTGCACGACGGCACCGACTGGCGCATGCTCCGCGGCGACGAGGTCGGTGCGCTCCTCGCCGCCCACCTGGTCGCCCGCGGAGCGCACGGCACGTTCGCCGAGTCGATCGTCTCCTCCTCCCTCCTCGGCCGCATCGCCGAGAAGGCGGGCCTGCCGTACGAGGAGACCCTGACCGGCTTCAAGTGGATCGCCCGCGTGGAGAACATCCGCTACGGCTACGAGGAGGCCCTCGGCTACTGCGTCGACCCGGAGGGCGTCCGCGACAAGGACGGCATCACCGCGGCGCTGCTGGTCACGGAACTCGCCTCCGTCCTCAAGGCGGAGGGCCGCACCCTCCTGGACCTCCTCGACGACCTCGCCGTGGAGCACGGCCTGCACGCCACCGACCAGCTCTCGGTCCGCGTCGAGGACCTCTCCCTGATCGCCGCCGCGATGCACCGCCTGCGCGAGCAGCCCCCCACGCGCCTCGCCGGTCTGCCGGTCACGAAGGCCGAGGACCTCACCCGGGGCACGGACACGCTCCCGCCCACGGACGGCCTGCGCTACACGCTCGACGGCGCCCGGGTGATCGTCCGCCCGAGCGGCACGGAGCCCAAGCTGAAGTGCTACCTGGAGGTCGTCGTCCCGGTCGCCGCGCACACCGGCCTCCCCGAGGCCCGCGCGAGGGCGACGGAGCTGCTGGCGGCACTGAAGCAGGACCTCTCGGCAGCGGCGGGCATCTGACAGGAGCCTTCAGGCTTCCGCCCGGGCCCTGACCCCGGCCCCGGCCCCGGCCCCGGCCCCGGCCCCGACGATGGGGTGCCCCCACCCGGCGGCACCCCATCGGGTGTTTTCCCACCCGTCGCCCCGCCCTGCGCACTCCTGGCCGCCCTCCGGGCAACGGTGGACCGGAGGGCGCACCACCGAACACCGCCGGACGCCCCGTAGCGGGACGACCCACGACGGCCGGTCACATCACCCCGGGCCAGGAGCCCGGAAACCCAGGAGTCCGGAAGCTCGGAAACCCGGAAGCCCGGAAGGGCCGTCACCCCACCCCCAGCAGCACCGCCAGCAGCACGGCCCCCGCCACCGCCGGCGCGACGACCTCGTAGGCCCAGCGGACGGTGACCCCGCCCTGCGCGGCACCGCCCTGCGCGGCCTCACCCCGTGCGGCACCGCCCTGTTCCGAGGCCCGCAGTTCGCGTGCCTCGAGCAGTTCCCGCAGCTCGTCCATGGCCCGGTCGCCCTCCGCCCGCACCGGCCCGTCGGCGAGGGCCCCGGACCCGGCGCCCCGGGCGCCGCCGGTCGGGCCCCCGAGGCCGCCGCGCCCGCGGGTGTCCCCGGCCAGGCGCCGTTCCTCCCGCTGCGCCGCCTTCTTGCGGGCACGCAGCGAGACGGGGATGGCCCACAGCTGGTACTTGGTGCCGTCCTGGCCGTAGACCTCGTTGGAGTAGCCGGACCGCAGCGAGGCGACCTGGTCCCAGGGCAGTACGACGACGCGGAGGGGGTTGCGGACGCGCAGCCGCTCCTCGTTCGCGAAGACGGCGGGCCGCACCGTGTAGGCGGCGGCGAGCGGCACGACGAGCAGCATCACGGCGAGCGCCTTCCACGGGGTGTCCCCCTCGCCGGAGACCACCGCGTCGATGCCGAGCCAGGCGACGAGGGCGAGCAGCAGGACGCCGCCGAGGATGCCCGCGGGCGAGCGGTAGACCCGGTCCTTGGGCTCGGGTGCCGAAGGGCGGGGCGAGGGTGACTGGGGCTCCGGGGTCGTCATGCTGCCGATTGTGCCCGACGGGCCGGGCGCCCTTCGGCCGCGGTGCCGGCCGACGGGACGGGCGCCGGGGGCTGTACAGCCGCTACGCGCGTAGATATGCTCGGCTGGTGACCATGCCCACTACCGCACCCACAGCTCACGCTCTCTCGGACGTCACCGCGTCCGACAGCACGCTGCGCCGCTTCCTGCACGGGCTGCCCGGCGTCGACGCGGTCGGCCTGGAGGCGCGCGCCGCGTCCCTCGGCACCCGTTCCATCAAGACCACCGCGAAGGCGTACGCCATCGACCTCGCCATCTCGATGGTCGACCTGACGACGCTGGAAGGCGCGGACACCCCGGGCAAGGTCCGGGCGCTCGGCGCCAAGGCGGTCCACCCCGACCCCACGGACCGCGCCACGCCCAGCACGGCCGCGGTCTGCGTCTATCCCGACATGGTGGCCGCGGCCAAGGAGGCCGTCGCCGGCTCCGGCGTGAAGGTCGCCTCCGTCGCCACCGCCTTCCCGGCCGGCCGCGCCGCCCTGGAGGTGAAGCTCGCCGACGTGAAGGACGCCGTCGCCGCGGGCGCCGACGAGATCGACATGGTCATCGACCGTGGCGCGTTCCTCGCCGGCAAGTACCTCAAGGTGTACGACGAGATCGTCGCCGTGAAGGCGGCCTGCGGCACGAGCGCCCGCCTCAAGGTCATCTTCGAGACCGGCGAGCTGTCGACGTACGACAACATCCGTCGCGCCTCCTGGCTGGGCATGCTCGCCGGCGCCGACTTCATCAAGACCTCCACCGGCAAGGTCGCGGTGAACGCCACCCCCGCCAACACCCTGCTGATGCTCGAGGCCGTTCGGGACTTCCGGGCGCAGACCGGCGTCCAGGTCGGCGTGAAGCCGGCCGGCGGGATCCGCACCAGCAAGGACGCGATCAAGTTCCTCGTCCTGGTCAACGAGACCGTCGGCGACGACTGGCTGGACAACCACTGGTTCCGCTTCGGCGCCTCCTCGCTCCTGAACGACCTGCTGATGCAGCGTCAGAAGCTGGCCACCGGCCGCTACTCCGGCCCCGACTACGTGACGGTGGACTGATCCCCATGGCTTCCGCATTCGAGTACGCACCGGCGCCCGAGTCCCGCTCGGTCGTCGACATCGCCCCCGCCTACGGCCTGTTCGTCGACGGCGAGTTCGTCGACGCGGCCGACGGCAAGGTCTTCAAGACGGTCAGCCCGAGCACGGAGGAGGTCCTCTCCGAGGTCGCCCAGGCCGGTGCCGAGGACGTCGACCGCGCGGTGAGGGCGGCCCGCAAGGCGTTCGAGAAGTGGTCGGCGCTGCCCGGCTCCGAGCGCGCCAAGTACCTGTTCCGCATCGCGCGGATCATCCAGGAGCGCAGCCGCGAGCTGGCCGTCCTGGAGACGCTGGACAACGGCAAGCCGATCAGGGAGACCCGCGACGCGGACCTCCCGCTGGTCGCCGCGCACTTCTTCTACTACGCCGGCTGGGCCGACAAGCTCGACCACGCCGGTTTCGGCCCGGGCCCGAAGCCGCTGGGCGTGGCGGGCCAGGTCATCCCCTGGAACTTCCCGCTGCTCATGCTGGCGTGGAAGATCGCCCCGGCGCTGGCGACGGGCAACACGGTGGTCCTCAAGCCCGCCGAGACGACCCCTCTCTCCGCCCTGTTCTTCGCCGACATCTGCCGCCAGGCGGGCCTGCCCAGGGGTGTCGTCAACATCCTCCCGGGCTACGGCGACGCCGGTGCCGCGCTCGTCGCGCACCCCGACGTGAACAAGGTCGCCTTCACCGGCTCCACGGCCGTCGGCAAGGAGATCGCGCGCACGGTCGCGGGCACCCGCAAGAAGCTGACGCTGGAGCTGGGCGGCAAGGGCGCCAACATCGTCTTCGACGACGCGCCCGTGGACCAGGCCGTCGAGGGCATCGTCAACGGCATCTTCTTCAACCAGGGCCAGGTCTGCTGCGCGGGCTCCCGCCTCCTCGTCCAGGAGTCGATCCACGACGAGCTGCTGGACTCCCTCAAGCGCCGCCTGTCCACGCTGCGCCTGGGCGACCCGCTGGACAAGAACACGGACATCGGCGCGATCAACTCCGCCGAGCAGCTGGCCCGGATCACCGCGCTCGCCGACCGCGGCGAGGCGGAGGGCGCCGAGCGCTGGTCCCCGGCCTGCGAACTGCCCTCCTCCGGCTACTGGTTCGCCCCGACGCTCTTCACGAACGTCACCCAGGCACACACCGTCGCCCGCGACGAGATCTTCGGCCCGGTGCTGTCGGTCCTCACCTTCCGCACCCCGGACGAGGCCGTGGCCAAGGCCAACAACACCCCGTACGGCCTGTCGGCGGGCATCTGGACGGAGAAGGGCTCGCGCATCCTCGCGGTCGCGAACAAGCTCCGCGCGGGCGTGATCTGGTCCAACACGTTCAACAAGTTCGACCCGACCTCGCCGTTCGGCGGATACAAGGAGTCGGGCTTCGGCCGCGAGGGCGGCCGCCACGGCCTGGAGGCGTACCTCGATGTCTGACACGCGACTCAGTGTCTTCAAGACCTACAAGCTGTACGTGGGCGGGAAGTTCCCGCGTTCCGAGAGCGGCCGGGTGTACGAGGTGACCGACGCAAAGGGCAAGTGGCTGGCGAACGCCCCGCTCTCCTCCCGCAAGGACGCCCGTGACGCGGTGGTCGCCGCGCGCAAGGCGTTCGGCGGCTGGTCCGGGGCGACGGCGTACAACCGCGGGCAGATCCTCTACCGCGTCGCCGAGATGCTGGAGGGCCGCCGCGACCAGTACGTCGCGGAGGTCGCCGACGCCGAGGGTCTGTCGAAGTCCAAGGCGGCCGCGGTCGTGGACGCGACGATCGACCGCTGGGTCTGGTATGCGGGCTGGACCGACAAGATCGCCCAGGTGGTCGGCGGCGGCAACCCGGTCGCGGGCCCGTTCTTCAACCTCTCCTCCCCGGAGCCGACCGGGGTGGTCGCCGTCCTCGCCCCGCAGGAGTCGTCCTTCCTGGGCCTGGTCTCGGTCGTCGCCCCGGTCATCGCCACCGGCAACACGGCGGTCGTGATCGCGAGCGAGAAGTCCCCGCTGCCGGCCCTCTCCCTCGGCGAGGTCCTGGCCACCTCCGACCTGCCCGGCGGCGTGGTCAACATCCTCTCCGGCCGTACGGCGGAGATCGCCGCACCGCTCGCCGCCCACCAGGACGTCAACGCGATCGACCTCGCGGGCGCCGACGAGGCGCTGGCGAAGGAGCTGGAGATCGCGGCGGCGGACAACCTCAAGCGCGTCCTGCGTCCACAGCCTGTGGAGGACTGGACGGCGACGCCCGGCACGGACCGCATGACGGCGTTCCTGGAGACCAAGACGGTCTGGCACCCGACGGGCTCCCTGGGCGCGTCCGGTTCCGCGTACTGAGGCACCCGCGAGCGAGCCGCGCCCTTCCGCCGTCCGGGAAGGGCGCGGCTCCGCGCGTGCCGGGTCGGCGTCGCCGCCGCCTCCGGCTCCGGGTCGTCACGGAATGCTTCGCGCCGCCCCGACGTCATCACGGAGGGTGACCGTACCACTGCGTGGCGTCGCCGGGGTGTGACGCGCGCTGCAAAGCCCGCCCGCGGGCTCGTACGCCGCCCGGTCGATGCCTCACACTGGTGTCCCGTGACCTCCCCTCCGCCCATACCGACGCGAGTCGTGCTGCTCTGCGGCCCCTCCGGCTCCGGCAAGTCCCTCCTCGCCGCCCACTCCGGTCTCCCGGTTCTGAGGCTCGACGACTTCTACAAGGAGGGCACCGACCCGACGCTGCCGCTGGTGGCGGGGAGTTCCGACATCGACTGGGACCACCCCGGCTCGTGGGACGCGGACGCGGCCGTCGCCGCGATCACGGAGCTGTGCCGGTCGGGCCGTACGCACGTGCCCGTCTACGACATCTCGCTCAGCGCGCGCACCGGCGAGGACGCGGTCGACATCGGGCGCACCCCGGTGTTCCTCGCGGAGGGCATCTTCGCCGCGGAGATCGTCGCGCGCTGCCGTGAACTGGGTGTCCTGGCGGACGCGTTGTGTCTGAGCCGGGGGCCGCTGACCACCTTCCGGCGGCGCTTCCTGCGGGATCTGCGGGAGGGCCGCAAGTCCGTGCCGTTCCTGCTGCGCCGCGGCTGGCGGCTGATGCGTCAGGAGCGGACGATCATCGCCCGGCAGACGGCCCTGGGCGCCCACGCCTGCGACCGCGACGAGGCGATGGGCCGCCTGGCCGCGGCGGCGGGCCGCCGCCCCACGGCACGTACGACGCGTACGGCGGTGTGACGGGCGTACGCGGGGCGCGTACGCGAGGAGACGCAAAGAGAACGGGACTGGACGGACCCCCCGGCCCTCCAGTCCCGCTTCCTTGTGCTCCCCCGTGTTCCCCGTTTCCCCCCGTTTCCCCCGTCCCCCGTTGTTCCCCCGTGGTACTTCCCCCGTGAGTAAGAGCCCGGGACCACCCCCGTGATACACCCGGGCTCCAACTTTTTTTCGCCCCCCCCGGGGTCCCCCGCCCCCCGGACCTTCAGGCGACCAGTTCGCCGAAGGCGTCCTCCCGGTCACGGCCGAAGCTGAGGACCTCGTCGTCGCGCAGCCGGCGCAGCGAGCGCCAGATGCTGGACTTCACCGTGCCGACACTGATGCCGAGGATGTCCGCGATCTCCGGGTCCGTGCGGCCCTCGTAGTAGCGCAGGACCAGCATGGTGCGCTGGAGTTCGGGGAGCCGGGCCAGCGCCTGCCACAGGACCGTGCGCAGCTCGGTGCCGCGCATGGCGTCCGTGTCGCCGGGCGTCTCCGGCAGTTCCTCGGTCGGGTACTCGTTGAGCTTGCGGCGCCGCCAGGCGCTGATGTGCAGGTTGGTCATGGTGCGGCGGAGGTATCCGCCGACCGCCGCCTTGTCGCTGATCCGGTCCCACGCCCGGTAGGTCGAGAACAGCGCGCTCTGCAGCAGGTCCTCGGCCTCGAAGCGGTCGCCGGTGAGGTGGTAGGCGGTGGCGTACAGGGAGGCGCGGCGCTCTCGGACGTAGGCGGTGAACTCCGCCTCCGACAGCGAGCTCCGCTCCCCCGGTGCCTCCCCGTACGCCGGTCCCCCGTACGTCTCCCCCCGGTTCCCCGTCTCCCCCGTGCGTGCGTCGACCACCGTCATGCGGACGGTGTGCTGACGCCCGGTGCCGCGAGCGCACCCCCGCCCGCTCACGGCGGCACCGGACTTCTCGGAACCCCGGTGTGCGTGCACGTCGTGCAGACGCGTGACCACTGCGCTGGTGCTGGTGCCCTTCAGCGTGTTCATCTCGCGCCCCCCGTCGTGGACTTCCGGTGTTCGGACTGCTGTGTCGCTGTGGTGCTGTGGTGCGACGTGCTGTGCTGCTCGTGTCGAAAAGCTTGCCGCGCCGACTTCATGGCCGTGTCCGTCGACTGTCACAGACCTGTCACAGGGGTCGGCCACGGTTGCACCACGGTTCCTTCACAGGGCCTGTCGGCGGGTGGGGACCTCATCCCGGCCCGCGGGTCGTACCCCGGCCCCTCCATGCGCCAGAATGAGCCCGTGCCTTCCCTGTTGCTGATCGAGGACGACGACGCCATCCGGACGGCCCTGGAGCTCTCTCTGACGCGCCAGGGTCATCGCGTGGCGACCGCTGCCAGTGGTGAGGACGGTCTGAAGCTGCTGCGCGAGCAGCGGCCGGATCTGATCGTGCTGGACGTGATGCTGCCCGGCATCGACGGTTTCGAGGTGTGCCGGCGCATCCGGCGCACCGACCAGCTGCCGATCATCCTGCTGACCGCGCGCAACGACGACATCGACGTGGTCGTCGGCCTGGAGTCGGGCGCCGACGACTACGTCGTCAAGCCCGTGCAGGGCCGTGTGCTGGACGCCCGGATCCGGGCCGTACTGCGGCGCGGGGAACGGGAGTCGAGCGACTCGGCGAGCTTCGGCAGCCTCGTCATCGACCGGTCGGCGATGACCGTGACGAAGAACGGCGAGGACCTCCAGCTCACGCCGACCGAGCTGCGGCTGCTGCTGGAGCTGAGCCGGCGGCCGGGGCAGGCGCTGTCGCGGCAGCAGCTGCTGCGACTGGTGTGGGAGCACGACTACCTCGGCGACTCACGGCTGGTGGACGCCTGTGTGCAGCGGCTGCGCGCCAAGGTCGAGGACGTGCCCTCGTCACCGACCCTGATCCGAACCGTGCGGGGCGTGGGCTACCGGTTGGATCCGCCTCAGTGACACAGGAACACCAGGGGGGTTCGCGCGGCTGGACCGCGACGCGCAAGGTAGTCCGGTCCCGGCTGCGCCTCACCAGCCTGCGCCTGCGGCTGGTCGTCGTCTTCGCGCTCGTCGCGCTCACCGCCGCCGTGACGGCGTCGGGCATCGCGTACTGGCTGAACCGCGAGGCGGTGCTCACCCGTACCCAGGACGCCGTGCTGCACGACTTCGAGCGGGAGATGCAGAACCGGGCGGGTGCGCTGCCCGCGCGCCCCACGCAGGACGAGTTGCAGCGCGCCGCGCAGCAGATGGCCGACAGCGGTCAGCACTTCGGCGTGCTGCTCGTCGCCGAGAACGCCGACGGCCGGACGGTGTACGGCAGTTCGGGCGGGCTCGGCGGCTTCTCGCCGGCCGACGTGCCCGAGTCGCTGCGTACCGCGGTGAACAAGCAGCAGAAGGTCTCCTCGACCAACAAGTACCCGTACCACCTGTACTGGCAGCGGGTCGTCGAGGACGGCACCCCCTATCTCGTGGCGGGTTCGAAGGTGATCGGCGGCGGGCCGACCGGTTACCTGTTCAAGTCGCTGGAGCCCGAGGCCAAGGACCTGAACTCGCTGGCCTGGTCGTTGGGCATCGCGACCGGGCTCGCGCTGCTCGGCTCCGCGCTGCTCGCCCAGGCGCTGGCGACGACCGTGCTGAAGCCGGTGCACCGGCTCGGGGTCGCGGCGCGACGGCTCGGCGAGGGCAAGCTGGACACCCGGCTGCGCGTGTCCGGCACCGACGAACTGGCCGATCTGTCCCGGACGTTCAACAGCGCGGCGGAGGCTCTGGAGAAGCGGGTCGCGGACATGGCCGACCGCGAGCAGGCCTCGCGGCGCTTCGTGGCGGACATGAGCCACGAGCTGCGCACGCCGCTGACGGCCATCACCGCCGTCACGGAGGTGCTGGAGGACGAGCTGGAGTTCGAGGGCGGCGGCATCGACCCGATGATCGAACCGGCCGTGCGGCTGGTGGTGAGCGAGACGCGGCGGCTGAACGACCTCGTGGAGAACCTGATGGAGGTCACCCGCTTCGACGCGGGCACCGCCCGGCTGGTCCTGGACGACGTCGACGTCGCCGACCAGATCACCGCCTGCATCGACGCCCGGGCCTGGCTGGACGCCGTGGACCTGGACGCCGAGCGCGGCATCCACGCCCGCCTCGACCCGCGCCGCCTGGACGTCATCCTGGCCAACCTGATCGGCAACGCGCTCAAGCACGGCGGGTCACCGGTACGGGTCTCGGTGACGCGGGCGGACCACGAGGTCGTCATCCGGGTGCGGGACCACGGCCCCGGCATCCCCGAGGACGTCCTACCGCACGTCTTCGACCGCTTCTACAAGGCGAGCGCCTCCCGGCCCCGCTCCGAGGGCAGCGGGCTCGGCCTGTCCATCGCCCTGGAGAACGCCCACATCCACGGCGGCGGGATCACCGCCGAGAACTCCCCCGAGGGCGGTGCGGTGTTCACGCTGCGGCTGCCGCAGGACGCCTCGGTGCCCGCGGAGGAGGACGCCGAGGAAACCGGGGACACCGGGCACGCGGTGGCGGGCGACGGGGGCGGGGACGCGGACCGGGACCAGGGCAAGGACGCGAAGGGACAGGCCTGATGACCGTACGCCGCCTGCCGGCACTCCTCGTGCTCCCCCTGCTGGCCGTGCTGCTCGCCGGGTGCGGGATCCGCGCCACCGAGGTGCCCACGGACTACGGCCCCGCGCCCTCGCGGGTGCGCTGCTCGCTCAGCGAGCCGGCCGGGGCCGCGACCGGCATGCCGGTGCGGGTGTTCCTGCTGTGCGGCTCGTCGCTGGTCGGCGTGGACCGGGCGGTGCGGGTCCCGGACGGCGCCGCCGGCCCGGCACGGCGGGCGCTGGTCGCCCAGGGGCTGCTGGACCAGCTCGCCGTGCCGCCGTCGGCCGCGGAGAAGGAGGCCGGGTACACCACGGACGTGCGCGCCGGCATCACCGTGAAGGGGCCCCGCCCCGGCGACCCCGAGGACACCCTGCGGCTCGGCACCGCGCCCGGCGACCTCACCTCGTACGCCCTCGCCCAGGTGGTCTGCACCTTCTCCGACTCGGCGGCGGCCGAGGGCGACGGTTCCGTGGTGCTGGCCGGGCCCGACGACGAGGCCCCGCGCCGCTACACCTGCACGGAGGGGGTCCGCGCCCGGCCCGGCGACCACGAGCCGCCGTCGCGGGCGGTCGCCGGCGGTTGACACCGGGCCCGGGGCCGTGTGGCGCAGGCCTCACCCTTGCGGAGGAGGCACCGGAACCGACCGAGCCGGAGGCCGCGTCTAGGGGGGCGTGCAGCGTCAAGGGTTCATCGGCGGCAGCGCCGCGCACCGCATCCGTGTGACAGGAGGTGTCCTCCTCGTCGCGCACCTCGCGTTCGTCGCCTGGTACACCCTGCGGCCCCTGGACGTCCCCTGGGTCCTGCCGCCCAATGTGCACCCGCTCGCCGGTATCCGCGCCGACCTGGCGCTGGGCTGGCCGGCGGCGGCCCGGTCCCTCGGCGGGGCGCTGGCCCTGCTGGCGCCGCTGGGGGTGCTGCTGCCGATGGCGAACGGACGGCTGGTCGTGTCGCCGACGGCGTCCCTGCTGCGCACCGTGGCCGCGGGCGCCCTGCTGTCGCTGGGCATCGAGCTGCTGCAGACCGGCGTGCCCGGTCAGGCCGTGGACGTCGACTCGCTGCTGCTGAACACCCTGGGCGTGGCCCTCGCCCACCTCGCCGTCGTCCCCGCGGGCCGGGCGCGGCTCCGCCGCAGGTCCGAGCGGGAGCACCGGGAGGACGTTCCCCAGGAGGAGTCGACTCAGGGGCGGACCCCGACGATTCCCAGGGTCGGTATCGCCCCGTAGAGCGACGCTTTGTTCCGTTCGTCTCCGTAGCGTGGAGGGCAGATGAGGGGGCGGCCGACCGGCGGCCTCCGCCACACGCTCACGAAGGAGCCGCGATGTCCCGCCTCGCCCGCCCCACCCACGGCCGCATGATCGGCGGAGTGTGCGCCGCGCTGGCACGGCGCTTCGGCACCTCCACCACCACGATGCGGGTGATCTTCGTACTCTCCTGCCTGCTGCCCGGCCCGCAGTTCCTGCTCTACCTCGCCCTGTGGATCCTCCTGCCGTCGGAGGAGAAGGCGGCGCGGACGGCCTGGTGACGGGCCCGCGCGGACGGTGACGGCGGTCCGCGCGGACCCCGCCCCTCCTCCACGCGCCGACGGGGCGCACCCGGTGTCCGGGTGCGCCCCGTCGGCGCGTGGAGCGGGTGGGGTCAGTCGCCCAACGACATGCCGTTCACCGACAGGTCGTGCGCGGGCAGCGTCCGCGGCGGCAGCGCCTGGGCCGGCAGGGTGTGCGCCGGCAGTCCGCCGAGGAGGCCCGTGGCCTGATCGGCCGGGTTGTCGGCGAGCTTCCCGCCGAGCGCCTGCCCGGCGACCGGCTGCGCGGCGGTCAGGCCCGCGCCCGCCACCTGGCGCCCCTGCTCCAGCACGGTGCCGGCGCCCGGTGCCACCTGGGAGACGGCCTCGGCGGGGAGGGCCCGGGCGACGGAGTCCACGGTTCCGGTGGCGTCCGGGAGCTGCGGTGCCGCGTGGGCGGCACCCGCACCGACGGCGGCGAATGCGGCACCGAGGGCGGCGACGCCGAGGGTCTTGGCAGCAGACTGCTTCATGAAATGCGTCCTCGAAATGGATGACGGGGATGTGAGCGGTTCTCGACCGTAAACACGCGGCACCGTCCGCCGCAAACATCGAAATGCGGACGGATGGTGAACGCTCCCTTCACAGTCCCCTTTTCCCGCGGCGCCGTCCAGCCCTCATTCTTGCGAAGAGCCGCTGGTGGAGGACGTCTGCTGGAACAGCCATTCGGATTTCAGTTCCGCATACCCCGGCTTGATCACGTCATTGATCATGGCCAGTCGTTCATCGAAAGGAATGAACGCTGATTTCATCGCATTGACGGAGAACCACTGCATGTCGTCGAGCGTGTAACCGAACGCGTCGACAAGGTGCTCGAATTCCCGGCTCATGCTCGTGTGGGACATCAGCCTGTTGTCCGTGTTGACGGTGACGCGGAAGAGCAGTCGGCGCAGCAGGCCGACGGGGTGCTCGGCGTAGGAGTCCGCCGCCCCGGTCTGGAGGTTGGAGCTGGGGCACAGCTCCAGCGGGATCCGCTTGTCCCGCACGTAGGAGGCGAGCCGGCCGAGCTTGACCGTGCCGTCCTCGTGGACCTGGATGTCGTCGATGATCCGCACCCCGTGTCCGAGCCGGTCGGCGCCGCACCACTGCAGGGCCTGCCAGATGGACGGCAGTCCGAAGGCCTCGCCGGCGTGGATGGTGAAGTGGTTGTTCTCCCGCTTGAGGTATTCGAAGGCGTCGAGGTGCCGGGTGGGCGGGTGGCCGGCCTCGGCGCCCGCGATGTCGAAGCCGACGACGCCGAGGTCGCGGTAGCGGTTGGCGAGTTCGGCGATCTCCAGGGAGCGGGCGGCGTGCCGCATGGCGGTGAGCAGGGCGCCGACGCGGATGCGCCGGCCGTTCTCCCGCGCCCGGCGTTCGCCCTCGCGGAAGCCCTCGTTGACGGCCTCGACGACCTCCTCGAGGCCCAGCCCGTCCTCCAGGTGCTGCTCGGGGGCGTACCGGACCTCGGCGTAGACGACCCCGTCCTCGGCGAGGTCCTCGACGCACTCGGCGGCGACCCGGACGAGGGCGTCGCGGGTCTGCATGACGCCGACGGTGTGGGAGAAGGTCTCCAGGTACCGCTCCAGCGATCCGGAGTCGGCCGCCTCCCGGAACCAGGCGCCGAGCCGGTCGGGCTCGGTCTCGGGGAGGTTCCCGTACCCGGCGGCGCGAGCGAGGTCGACGACCGTGCCGGGACGCAGCCCGCCGTCGAGGTGATCGTGCAGCAGAACCTTCGGCGCCCGGCGGATCTGGTCCGGCGTCGGAGTGCCCCCGGCGGTCTTCGCGCCGGCCTTCGCGGTGTCCTGGCTCGTCATTCACGCACTCTAGTTCCCTGCGCGCGGGGAACGACAGGACCACGGGCGAGTGAGGACAGATGTGTCCGCCCGCGGAGGAATCCCCCGGCGCACCGGTGTACGCCACCGCCGAAATGTAACGGTGCCCGCGAGACCGGGTCGCGTCCGCCTCGACTTCTGCGAATGTTCTGTCATGGCACAGCAAGCGACGCCGGTCCGTCGGGCCCGGCTGGGGCGAACGCTCGGTCCGGAGGGGACGGCGGTCAGCGGTGTGGTGCTGCTGCTCCCCGGTGGTGACGAGGTCTCCGGCCGCAGGCCGCCACCGCTGCTGGCGACCGCGCCGGTCCGCGCGCTGGGACGCCGGCTGGCGCGCGCGGGCCGGGACGAGGGCCTGGCCACGCACGTCGTGCACTACCGCTACCGGGGCTGGAACGGCACCGAGGCGCATCTCGCGCGGGACGCCGACTGGGCCGCCGCCGAGGCCGTGCGACGCTACGGCGACGTCCCGGTCTGCCTCGCCGGCGTCGGCATGGGCGGCCGGGCGGCGCTGCGCGCGGGCGGGCACGAGGCCGTCACCTCCGTGCTGGCGATCGCCCCCTGGCTGCCCGAGGAGGACCTGGCGGCGGAACCCGAACCGGTGAAGCAGCTCGTCGGGCGTCAGGTGCTGATCGTGCACGGCACGAACGACGCGCGCAGCGATCCCGAGCTGTCGTTCCGGCTGGCGTCCCGGGCGAAGAAGGCCAACCGGGACGTGTGCCGGTTCGAAGTGCACTCCGACGGACACGGGTTGCGGCACTACCGGGACGAAGTGGCCGCGCTGGCGGAGGACTTCGTGATGGGTGCGCTGTTCGGGCGGTCCTTCTCGCGGCCGGTGGAGGACGCGCTGGCCGCGCCGCCGCCGCTGGGGCTGCGGATGCCGCTGGCGGTGGGGTTCGGGAAGTCGCTGCGGCGCTAGGGCCCGTCGCCGGACTCCCGTCCTCCGGGCGGAGGGCGGGACCGGCGGTGTCAGGCGGGCGGGGGTCCGGCGACAGGGCCCGGAGCAGGGCTCAGCCGGGGAGCAGGCGGCCCCTTCTCGACAGGAGGAACTTCTTGAAGGCCGCCACCGGGGGCGTGTCCGTGCGGCCCGCCAGCCAGGCGACGCCGATCTCGCGGGCCGCGCGCGGTGCCGTGACCGTCAGTTCGACCACGCCGGGGCGGGGCACGGTCGGCGGCGGCAGGAGCGCGACGCCGAGGCCCGCGGCGACCAGGCCGCGCAGCGTCTCCGCCTCCTCGCCCTCGAAGGCCACCCGGGGCCGGAAGCCGGCCTCGCCGCAGAGGTCGTCGGTGATGCGGCGCAGCCCGTAACCGGGCTCCAGGGTCACGAAGTTCTCGTCTGCCGCCTCGGCGAGGCGGATGCGCCGGCGGGCGGCCAGCGGATGGTCGGCCGGGACGACGAGGCGCAGTTTCTGCTCGTCCAGACGGCGGGCGACCAGGTCGGGGGCGTCGGGGACCGGAGAGGTCAGGCAGAGGTCGAGTTCGCCGGCGCGCAGCCGCTCCAGCATGGCTTCGCCGTAGTTCTGGACGAGGCTGAAGCGGACGCGGGGGTGGTCGGCGCGGAAGGCGTGCAGCAGGCCGGGGACGGTCTCGGCGCCCATGGTGTGCAGGAAGCCGAAGGCGACCTTGCCGGTGGCCGGGTCGGCGTCCGCGCGCACCTCCTCGGCGGCGCGCCCGATCTCGGCGAGGGCGCGTTCGACGGAGCCGAGGAAGCCGTGCCCGGCGGGGGTGAGGGCGAGGGTGCGGCCCCGGCGGACGAACAGGTCCACCCCGAGGTCGGCCTCGAGGCGGACGAGGGCGCGGGAGAGGGTCGACTGCGGGACGTTCATCTCCTGCGCGGCCCGGGTGACGTGCTCGGTGCGGGCGACGCCGGCGAAGTGCGCGAGGCGTGGCACGAGCAGCGTGACGATGTCTTCTGTGTCACCGGAAGGTGACAGGCGTGCCTGTGAGCTCTGCTGATGCACCATGGGAACGATTATCGCGATTCCATGCATTGGACGGATGAGTCGTGTGCTCCGTACCTTCGCAGCATGACTCCCGCCGATACCGGGGCGTCCACCACCGTGGGCGCCGCTGCATCCGTCTCCCCCTCTCCCTCCTCCGCCGCCGACTCCCGGATGGCACCGGGCGGTCCCGGCTACCGCCGGATGAGTTTCGCCCTCTTCCTCGCGGGCGTCGCGACCTTCGCGCTCCTGTACTCCACCCAGGCCCTGCTGCCGCTGATCTCCGGCGACCTCGGGGTGACGGCGAGCGACGCGAGCTGGACGGTGGCCGCCGCTACGGGCGGCCTGGCGGTGTTCGTGCTGCCGATGAGCGCCCTGTCGGAACGCTTCGGACGGCGCACGGTCATGACGGCGTCGTTGACGGTCGCGGTGACCGTCGGACTGCTGGTGCCCTTCGCCCCGTCGCTGCCGGCGCTGGTCGCGCTGCGCGCGGTGCAGGGCGCGGCGCTGGCCGGACTGCCGGCCTCGGCGACGGCGTACCTCGCGGAGGAGGTGCGGCCGCGGGCGCTGGTCACCGCGATCGGCCTGTTCGTGGCGGGCAACAGCGTCGGCGGCATGAGCGGCCGGATCATCACCGGCTGGGTCGCGCAGGAGTGGGGCTGGCGGGTCGCCGTCGGGGTGATCGGCCTGGTCGCGGTGGTGTGCGCGGTGGCCTTCCGGCTCCTGCTGCCGGCGCCGCGGCACTTCACGGCGGGGTCGCTGCGCCCCCGGGTCCTGGTCCGCACGGTCCGCGACCACCTGGCCGATCCGCTGCTGCGCCGCCTGTACGCCATCGGCGCGCTGTTCATGACGGTGTTCGGCGGCGTCTACACGGTGATCGGCTACCGCCTGACCGAGGCGCCGTTCTCCCTGCCGCAGGGTGTCATCGGCTCGATCTTCCTGGTGTACTTGGTCGGCACGGTCTCGGCGTCCACGGCGGGCCGGCTGGTGGGCCGGCTCGGGCGCCGCGGAGCCCTGTACCTGGGCGGCGGCACGACGGCGGCGGGTCTGCTGCTGTCCCTCGCGCCCTCGCTGCCGCTGGTCCTGCTGGGACTGGTGCTGATCACGGCGGGCTTCTTCGCCGGGCACGCGGTGGCCTCGTCGGCGGTCGGCAAGACGGCCACGCACGGCCGCGCCCAGGCGTCGGCGCTGTACCAGTCCGCCTACTACATCGGCTCCAGCGCGGGCAGCACGGTGGGCGCGGTGGCCTTCCACTCCGGTGGCTGGGCCGGGACGGTCGGGGTCGGGCTGCTGGCGGTGCTGGGCGTCGTGGCGATCACGGCCCTCGGGACGCTGGCGGCGCGCCGCCGGGGCGCCGCCCCGGTGCGGGGCCTGGCCGCCACCCGCTGACGTGCGCCTTTCCTGACTCCGGGGGCCGTTGTCAGTCCCCTGCGGTAGCTTCCGAAGTGCGAGGCGCGACAACGCGCACGACGGGACGGCCCAGGGGTGGGTGGGTGGACGATGACCGACGGCACCGTGACGCCGGAGCTGGACTCCGCGCTGGAGAAGCACCGGGTCGAGCTGACGGGGTACTGCTACCGGATGCTCGGTTCCTCCTTCGAGGCCGAGGACGCGGTGCAGGACACCCTGGTCCGCGCCTGGCGGAGCTATGACAGGTTCGAGGGCCGCTCCAGTCTCCGTTCCTGGCTGTACCGCATCGCGACCAACGTCTGCCTGGACATGCTGACCGCGGGCAACAAGCGGGCCCGCCCGATGGACCTGACGGACTCGACGCCGCTCGCCCGGGCCGCCCTGTCGCCCCGCCCGGACAGCACCTGGCTGGAGCCGGTGCCGGACGCCCGCGTGCTGCCGACGACGGCCGACCCGGCGGAGGCCGCGGTCGCCAAGGAGTCGGTGCGGCTCGCCTTCATGGCGGCCCTCCAGCAACTGCCGCCCAAGCAGCGGGCGGTGCTGATCCTGCGCGAGGTGCTGGCGTGGAGGGCGAGCGAGGTCGCCGAGCTGCTCGGTACGACGGTCGCGTCCGTCAACAGTGCCCTCCAGCGGGCCCGGGCGACGCTCGCCGCGCGGGAGGAGAGGGGCGCGGACGCGGCGGTGTCCGACCCGCTGGACGAGGAGCAGCAGAAGCTCCTGGAGCGCTATGTCGCGGCCTTCGAGGGCTACGACATGACGGCGCTGACGGCGCTGCTGCACGAGGACGCGGTCATGACCATGCCGCCGTTCGACCTGTGGCTGGCCGGACCGGCGGACATCACCGGTTTCATGGCGACGCTCGGTGCCGCGTGCGCGGGCTCGCGGCTGGTGCCGGTCCAGGCCAACGGCCTGCCGGCCTTCGCGCACTACAAGCCGGACCCGGAGGCGGGCGGTTTCACGCCGTGGGCGGTCCAGGTGCTGGAGATCTCAGACGGCCACATCACCGGGTTCCACTGCTTCCTGGACACCAAGCGGTGGTTCCCGCTGTTCGACCTGCCCCTCCACCTCGAAGCGGAGACCGACGAGGTCGAGTAAGGCGTGCAGGGCGGGGTCGGGGGCGCGCAGCCGTATCCGGCCCCCGGCCCGCCGGGCGGTGAGCTCCAGCCGGGCCAGCAGGTCGACGACGGCGAGCCCGGGCGGTCCGAGGCCGCCGACGTCGCAGACGACCACCCCGGTCCGGGT
Source organism: Streptomyces sp. JHA26 (assembly GCF_002005565.1). Classification (GTDB taxonomy): domain Bacteria; phylum Actinomycetota; class Actinomycetes; order Streptomycetales; family Streptomycetaceae; genus Streptomyces. Next base: position 137,641 of record NZ_BDJC01000006.1, read on the forward strand.
GGTTTCCAGCAGCGCGCGCACCTCGTCGCAGAACCGGGGCGTCTCCCCGCGGGAGACGGGCCCCGGCAGCACGAGTACGGCGGGTGTCACGGCGTCCACGTGCGGTAGACCGGGCGGACCGGTGGAACTCATCGGTGCGGGCACGGCGAAGATCACGTTGACCTGGGTGCGGCCCGCCCCGGAGGGTTGGCCCCGTGCCTCACATACCTCCGCCCGCCGCACCGCCCGACGCCCTCCGCCTCCTCGTGACCGGGGAGGCGTCGCCGTGCAGGGGGTGCTGACCGGGTTCGCGGTGATCGTGGTGGTGATCGGCGTCGGCTATGTGCTGGGGCTGCGCGGGCACCTCGGGCCGCAGGGGCGCGAGGTGCTGACGAAGCTCGCCTTCCACGTGGCCTCCCCCGCCCTGCTGTTCACCACGCTGGCGGGGGCCGACCTGTCGGTGGTCTTCTCCAGCCGCCTGCTGGTGACCGCGCTGTCCACGGTCGCGGTGGCCGGGGTGTTCGTCGCGGTGGGTGCCGCCCGCGGCTGGGGCGTGGGCCGGACGACGATCGGCGCGCTGTGCTCCGGCTACGTCAACTCCGGCAACCTCGGCATCCCGATCGCCGTGTACGTGCTGGGCGACGCCTCGCTGGTGGCGCCGGTGCTGCTGTTCCAGCTGGTGCTGGTGACGCCGGTGGCGGTGACGATCCTGGACCTGTCGGGCGGGGACGCGAAGGGCTCCCTGTGGCGGCGGCTGCTGACGCCGCTGCGCAATCCGATCGCGCTCGGCTCGCTCGCCGGGGTCGCGGTCGCCGCGAGCGGGCTGCGGGTGCCGGACGCGGTCATGGACCCGGTGACCCTGATCGGCAACATGTCGGTGCCGGCGGTGCTGCTGGCCTTCGGCATCGGCCTGTGCGGCTCCACGATGCCGCTGCGGGGCGCGGAACGGCGGCCGGTGCTGCTCGCCGTCGCGCTGAAGGCGGTGGGGCAGCCCGCGGTGGCCTGGGCGCTGGCGTCGGGGGTGTTCGGGCTGCGGGGCCCCCAACTGCTGGACGTGGTGGTGACGTCGGCGCTGCCGGCCGCGCAGAACCTGTACACGTACGCGTCCACCTACGGGGTGGGCGAGCGGCTGGCGCGGGACGCGATCCTGGTGTCGACGGTGGTGTCCGTGCCGGTGCTGGTGGGGGTGGCGGCGGTGCTGGGGTGAGTCAGGCCTCGGGGAACTCGCCGGTGTCGATGACCAGGTCGAAGGGGGCGGGCAGGGTGAGGGAGTCGCCGAACTTGGCAGCGCTCAGTACCCGGTAGACGTCACCCTTCGGTTCACCGTAGAGCGTCGCGGTGGGTCCGCCGGGGGCCCAACGGTCGATGAGGAGGTAGAGCGGGATGCCGGCGGTGGCGTAGGCAGCCGGCTTGCTGATGCGGTCGTGGCGGGCGTTGGACTTCGAGGTGACCTCGACGACGAGTTCCGCGAGGGCGGCGGGGATGTGGGTGTCGGACTCCGAATGGTCCGGCAACTGTGTCACCACGAGATCCGGGATCAGCATCCCGAGGCGGGACGGCACCGAGAGCGCGAGGGTCTGGTAGACCCCCCAACGGTCAGGAATCACCGAGTACAAACGGCGCTGAATTCGTTCGGTGATGTCGTTGTGAGGCAGTCCCGGAGCAGGTGACACGGTGATGATCCCCTCGATGATCTCCACCTTGCTGCCCTCGGGCCATTCCATCTCCTCCCAGAACCGGACGAGGTCGTCCCAGTTCTGGTCGGGCTCCTGGCTCACGGTGAGTGCGCTCATGGGGATTCTCCAATCGGTGCGTCACCGATCCCAGCATGCCGAACGGGACCGGCGGGGGTCCACCGGTCCCGTTCACTCGATCGGGCAATCCCTTGATCAGGCGATACGTTCCCGCACCACCGGCGAGGCGGTGAAGGCCGTGCCGGCCGGGGCCACGTCGTACGAGCCCTCCACCGCCGCGAGGGCGTACGCGAAGCGGTCCGGGGTGTCCGTGTGGAGGGTCATGAGGGGCTGGCCCTCCGTGACCGTGTCGCCGGGCTTGGCGTGGAGTTCGACGCCCGCGGCGGCCTGCACCGGGTCCTCCTTGCGGGCGCGGCCCGCGCCCAGGCGCCAGGCGGCGACGCCGATGTCGTAGGCGTCGAGGCGGGTCAGGACGCCCGAGGCGGACGCCTTGACCACGTGCTGCTCCTTCGACGTGGGCAGGGCCGCGTCCGGGTCGCCGCCCTGGGCCGCGATCATGCGGCGCCAGACGTCCATCGCGGAGCCGTCGGCCAGCGCCTTCGCCGGGTCGGCGTCCTTCAGGCCCGCCGCGTCCAGCATCTCGCGGGCCAGGGCGAGGGTCAGTTCCACGACGTCCGAGGGACCGCCGCCGGCCAGGACCTCGACCGACTCGCGGACCTCCAGGGCGTTGCCCGCGGTGAGGCCGAGGGGCGTGGCCATGTCCGTGAGCAGCGCGACCGTCTTCACGCCGTGGTCGGTGCCGAGGCCGACCATCGTGGAGGCCAGTTCGCGGGCGTCCTCGATGGTCTTCATGAAGGCGCCGGAGCCCACCTTGACGTCGAGGACCAGCGAGCCGGTGCCCTCGGCGATCTTCTTCGACATGATCGAGGACGCAATCAGCGGGATCGCCTCGACCGTGCCGGTGACGTCGCGCAGCGCGTACAGCTTCTTGTCGGCCGGCGCGAGGCCGTCACCGGCCGCGCAGATCACCGCGCCGGTGGTGTCCAGGACGTCCAGCATCTCCTCGTTGGACAGCAGGGCGCGCCAGCCGGGGATGGACTCCAGCTTGTCGAGCGTGCCGCCGGTGTGGCCGAGGCCGCGGCCGGAGAGCTGCGGGACGGCCGCGCCGCAGGCCGCGACCAGGGGCGCGAGCGGCAGGGTGATCTTGTCGCCGACGCCGCCGGTGGAGTGCTTGTCGGCGGTCGGGCGGGACAGGGACGAGAAGTCCATGCGCTCGCCCGAGGCGATCATCGCGGCCGTCCAACGGGCGATCTCGCCGCGGTTCATGCCGTTGAGCAGGATCGCCATCGCGAGGGCCGACATCTGCTCGTCGGCCACCTCGCCGCGGGTGTACGCGTCGATGACCCAGTCGATCTGCTCACCGCTGAGTTCGCCGCGGTCCCGCTTGGTGCGGATGACGGAGATGACGTCCATGGCCATGCTTGGCTTTCCTTACTTGGTGAGGTGGTCGGGGCCGAAGGCCTGCGGGAGCATCCGGGACAGGGGGAGGATCCCCTCCGGCGTCTCCAGCAGCAGCTCCGGGCCGCCGAACTCGTACAGCAGCTGGCGGCAGCGCCCGCACGGCACCAGGATCTCGCCGTGGCCGTCGACGCAGACGAAGTGCGTCAGCCGGCCGCCGCCGGTCAGCTGGAGCTGGGAGACCAGGCCGCACTCGGCGCACAGGCCGATGCCGTAGCTGGCGTTCTCCACGTTGCAGCCGGTGACGGTGCGGCCGTCGTCGACCAGGGCGGCGGCGCCCACGGCGTACCCGGAGTAGGGGGCGTACGCCCGGGACATCGCCTCCCGGGCCGCCGTGCGCAGGGTCTGCCAGTCGGCGCCGGTCACTTGCCCTGTCCCTTCCGGTACTGCATGCCGTCCGCCTTGGGCATCCGCAGGCGCTGCGCGGACAGGGCGAGGACGACGAGGGTGACGACGTACGGCGTGGCGGAGACGACCTGGTTCGGGACCTCGTCGGTGCCCGCGTACCAGGCGAAGACCAGCGCGCCGACGACGAACGTGATCACGGCGTTGACGTACTTCTTGCGGACCGCCAGCCAGACGGCGCCGACGACCAGCAGGAGCGCGCCGAGCAGCAGCAGGGCGTGCACGTTGGCGGAGCCGCCGCGCAGGTTGAGGCTGTCGGTGTAGCCGAAGAGGCCGGCGCCGATGGCGAGGCCGCCCGGCATCCAGTTGCCGAAGATCATCGCCGCGAGGCCGATGTAGCCGCGGCCGCTGGTCTGGCCCTCCAGGTAGAAGGGGTTGGCCACGATGGAGAGGAAGACACCGCCGAGGCCGGCCAGACCGCCGGAGATGATCACGGCGAGGTACTTGTACTTGTAGACGTTGACGCCGAGGGACTCGGCGGCGATCGGGTTCTCGCCGCAGGAGCGCAGGCGCAGGCCGAACGGCGTGCGCCACAGGATCCACCAGGTGGCGGGGATCAGGGCGACGGCGATCAGGGTCAGCCAGGACACGTCGGTGACCAGGCCGCCGAGCAGGCCGGCGACGTCCGAGACCAGGAACCAGCCCTTGTCGTTGAGGGTCTGCAGCCCGTCGGACAGGCCCGGCACCGTGAAGTGGCCGAGGGAGTCGACCGGCGGGGACTGCTTGGCCGAGCCGCCCTGGTGGCCCTCGAAGGCGAGCGGGGCCAGGTAGCGGGTGGCGCCGAGGGCGAGGATGTTGATGGCCACACCGGAGACGATGTGGTTGACGTTGAAGGTGACGGTGACGATCGCGTGCAGCAGGCCGCCGATCGCGCCGCCGACGATGCCGACGAGGACGCCGGTCCACGGGCCCCACTGGAAGCCGGCCCAGGCACCGAACCAGGTGCCGAGGATCATCATGCCCTCGAGGCCGATGTTGACGACGCCCGCGCGCTCGGCCCACAGGCCGCCGAGGCCGGCGAGGCCGATGGGCACGGCGAGCTGGAGCGCGGTGGACATCTGGCTGACGTTGGTGATGCCGTCGGCGCCGGTGATCAGGCGGACGATCGAGGTCAGCGCCAGGGCGCCGACGATGACCAGGAGCAGTACCGGCCACGACATGCGGCGGCCGGTCGGCGCCGCGGGCTGCAGCGTGGGCTGGTTGAGGTCGGTCGCGGTGGTCATCGGCCAGCCACCTCCTTCTTGGTGTTGTCGGTGGCGCCGAGGACGTGACCGGCGGCCAGCTCCGCGCCGACCCGGCGCTGCTGGCGGCGCAGGCCCCACTCACGGACGGCCTCGTAGGAGACGACGACGGACAGGACGATCAGGCCCTGCATGATGACCGCGATCTCCTTGTCGTAGCCGTGGAAGTCCAGCTCGGGGCTGGCCTTGTCGAGCCAGGCCCACAGCAGGGCGGCGAAGGCGATGCCGACCGGGCTGTTGCGGCCCAGCAGGGCGATGCCGATGCCGAGGAAGCCGATTCCGGTGGGGAAGTTCAGGCTGTAGGTGTGGGTGTCGCCGAGCAGGATCGGCAGGCCCGCGAGACCGGCGAGGCCGCCGGAGATGAGCATCGCGGTGAGCACCATGCGCTTGGGGTCGACGCCGCTGGCCGCGGCGGCGGACTCGGAGGCGCCGGAGGCGCGCAGGTCGAAGCCGAAGCGGGTGCGGTTGAGGACGACCCAGTAGCCGATGCCGAGCAGGGCGGCGAGGATCACCAGGCCGTAGATCTCGCCGGCCGCGCCCATGTCGATGCCGGGGATCCAGCCGGACTCGTGCATCTCGCCGGTGGTGTTGTTGTTGCCGATCTTGACGCCGAAGACGTCCGGCAGCCACAGGTAGCCGATGACGGCGGTGGCGATGGCGTTGAGCATGATCGTCGCGACGACCTCGCTGACGCCGCGGGTGATCTTGAGGACGCCGGCGATGCCGGACCAGAAGGCTCCGGTGCACACGGCGGTCAGGAGCAGCAGCGGGATCTGGAGGGCGGCCGGCAGGTTCGCGTGGGCGCCGACGATGGCGGCCATCATGGCGGCGAGCTGGTACTGGCCGTCGACGCCGATGTTGAACAGGTTCATCCGGAAGCCGATGGCGACCGCGAGGGCCGCGATGTAGTACATCGACGCCTGGTTGATGATCAGGACCTGGATGTCGGAGAACCCGGCCTGCTCGAACATCAGGGCGAACGGTTCGACCGGGTTCTTGCCCGAGGCGATCAGGACGATCGCGCTGAGCACGAAGGCCACGGCGAGCGCGATGACCGGTCCGGCCACCGCGAGGAGCACGCGCTCCTTGTCGAACTTCTTCATCAGCGGGCCTCGTCTTCCGGAGACTCGGGAGACTTGCGGATCTCGGGGGTCTCGTCGTGTTCCAGGTGACCCGAGGCGGCGCCGGTCATCGCCGAGCCGAGCTCCTCGGGGGTGATGGTGGCCGGGTCGGCGTCCGCGACCAGCTTGCCGTCGTAGATCACCCGGAGGGTGTCGGACAGGCCGATCAGCTCGTCCAGGTCGGCGGAGATCAGCAGCACGGCCAGGCCCTCGCGGCGGGCCTCGCGGATGTGGTCCCAGATCGCGGCCTGCGCGCCGACGTCCACGCCGCGGGTGGGGTGGGCGGCGATCAGGAAGCGCGGGTTGTGGCTCATCTCGCGGCCGACGATCAGCTTCTGCTGGTTGCCGCCGGACAGGGAGGCCGCGGTGACGTCGATGCCGGGGGTGCGGACGTCGTACGTCTCGACGATGCGGCGGGTGTCCTCCTGCGCGGCCTTCGGGTCCAGCCAGACGCCCTTGGCGTTGGGCTTCTCGGTGACGTGGCCGAGGATGCGGTTCTCCCAGAGGGGGGACTCCAGGAGCAGTCCGTGGCGGTGGCGGTCCTCGGGGATGTAGCCGACGCCCTGCTCGCGGCGCTTGCGGGTGGGGAGGGAGGTGATGTCCTCGCCCAGGAAGCGGATGCTGCCGGAGTCGGCGTGGCGCAGGCCGATGAGCGCGTCGACCAGCTCGGTCTGGCCGTTGCCCTCGACGCCGGCGATGCCGAGGACCTCGCCGGCGTGGATGGTGAAGGAGATGTCGTCGAGCAGGGCCTTGCCGCCCGGTGCCACCAGGCGCAGCGTGTCCACGGTGAGGACCGGGCGGTCGGTGACCGTCGACTCCGCCGTCTCCGGCGTCGGCAGCTCGCTGCCCACCATCAGCTCGGCGAGCTGGCGCGGGGTGGTCTCGGACGGAACGGCGGTGCCGACCGTGGTGCCGCGGCGGATGACGGTGATGTCGTCCGCGACGGAGAGGACCTCGCCCAGCTTGTGGGAGATGAAGATGACGGACAGCCCCTCGGCCTTCAGCTCGCGCAGGTTGTCGAAGAGGGCGTCCACCTCCTGCGGCACCAGGACGGCCGTCGGCTCGTCGAGGATCAGCGTGCGGGCGCCGCGGTAGAGGACCTTGAGGATCTCCACGCGCTGGCGGGCGGCGACGCCGAGCTCCTCGACCAGGACGTCGGGGCGCACGCCGAGGCCGTAGCGGTCGGAGATCTCCTTGATCTTGCGGCGGGCCCTGCCGCCGATGCCGTGGAGCTTCTCGCTGCCGAGGACCACGTTCTCGAGGACCGTGAGGTTGTCGGCGAGCATGAAGTGCTGGTGGACCATGCCGATGCCGCGGACGATGGCGTCGGCGGGCGACGAGAAGGAGACCTGCTCGCCGTCGATCGCGATGGTGCCCTCGTCCGGCTTCTGCATGCCGTAGAGGATCTTCATCAGCGTCGACTTGCCGGCGCCGTTCTCGCCGACGAGGGCGTGGACGGTGCCCTTGCGGACGGTGAGGTGGATGTCGCGGTTGGCCACGACGCCGGGGAAACGCTTGGTGATCCCGGCGAGTTCGACGGCGGTCACCGATTCGTTGACCGCCGCTCCGGCCGGAGGGCTGCTGGACGCGTTGATGGCGCACTCTCCTGGGGACGGGGGTCGTCTACGCGCGTAGCGCCCCTACGGCATCTGAAAGCGGCGGCGGCACGTCGACACGACGGGGTACGGGAAGGTGTCCTGAAGGAGGCCCTCCCCGTACCCCGCCGAGCGGCGCAACCGGCACGCGGTTACACGCTGTTCGAGGTGGTGCTGGGGCTCAGCTGCTCTTGACCTTGATCTCGCCGCTGACGATCTTCTCCTTGGCCGTCCTGATGGCTGCCTGGAGCTCGGCGTCACCCGCGAACTTCGGGTTGGAGACCGACAGGCCGACCTCGCCGGACTTCAGGTCGCCCTTGACGATACCGGTCGCCGGCTTGCCGTCCTTGACCGACTTCGCAAGGTTGTACACGGCCTTGGCGACGTCCTTGGTGGCCGAGGTCAGGATGTAGTCCTTGTACTTGGCGAGGGCTTCCTGCTTGTACTGGTCGGAGTCGACGCCGATCGCCCAGATCTTGTGGGCCGCGGCGGCCTCGATCACGCCCTGGCCGGACAGACCGGCGGCGGCGTAGACGACGTCGGCCTTCTTCTCGATCTGGCCCTCGGCGGCGGTCTTGCCCTTGTCGGGGCTGGAGAAGCCGCCCTCCTCCGCCGTCTGCGTCAGGTACTGCGACAGGACCTTGACCTTCGGGTCGGTGTCCTTGACGCCCTGCTCGAAGCCGGCCTGGAACTTGTGGATCAGCGGGACGTCCACGCCACCCACGAAACCGACCGTCTTGGTCTTGGTGCTCTTGGCGGCGGCGACACCGGCGAGGTAGGAGGCCTCCTCCTCGTTGAAGACCAGGTCCGCCACGTTCTTCGCGTTGATCGTGGCGTCGTCCACGATGCCGAAGGTGGTGTCCGGGTACTTCTCGGCGGCGCTCTTCATGGCGGAGGCGTACGCGTAGCCGACGCCGATGACCGGGTTGTAGCCCTGCTTCGCCAGCGACGCGAGGCGCTGCTCCTTGTCGGCGTCCGTCTCGCCCTCGGTGGGCTCGATGTCGGCCGTCTCGTAGCCGAACTCCTTCTTCGCCTGCTCCAGGCCCGAGAAGGCGGCGTCGTTGAAGGACTGGTCGCCCTTGCCACCGACGTCGTACGCGATGGCGAGGCCCTTGTCGCCCTTCGACTCGGACGACCCGGAGGAGGTCGAGGTACCACCGCAGGCGGCGAGGGCGAGGGCCAGGGAGGCGGTCGCTGCGCCTGCGACCGTGATCCGGGAAATCCGGCGCATTGTGGAGCTCCTGTCGTACAAGCGCCGTACGGTTCGGCTTCGGCGCTGGCTTCGCCGCAGATTAACGCGCGTAGACCTGCCTGAAAACCCCTTCTGTCCACCTTGTTATCCGCCCGTGAGCAAGGGGGCCGGGTCAAAGGGGCGGGGCTTGCCGGCCGCAAACGGGGGGTGGCGGAGGGTGACGTGCGGGCGCCCAGCGAGGACGCGGCGGCACCCGGCGAGGACGCGGAAGCGGGCGGTGGGGACGCGGAAGCACCCGGCGGGAACGCGGAAGCGGGCGGGCGCCGGGGGCGCCCGCCCGCTTCCGGGGTTCCGTGCCGGCCGTCTACTCGGTCTTGACCTTGATCGAACCGTCGACGATGCCTTCCTTGGCCTTGGCCACGGCGTCCTTGGCGCCCGGCACCTGGGCGAACTTCGGGTTGCTGTCGGACAGGCCCACGCCGTCGGACTTCAGGTCGAAGGTCTGGGTGCCGGTCAGCGGCTTGCCGTCCTTGACCGACTTGGCCAGGGCGTACACCGCGCCGTCGATGTCCTTGAGGGCGGAGGTCAGGATGTAGTCCTTGTACTTGGCGAGGGCTTCCTGCTTGTACTGGTCGGAGTCGACGCCGATCGCCCAGACCTTCGCCTTCGCGGCGGCCTCGATCACGCCCTGCCCGGAGAGGCCGGCCGCCTGGTAGACGACGTCGGCCTTCTTCTCGATCTGGCCCTCGGCGGCGGCGCGGCCCTTGTCGGGGCTGGAGAAGCCGCCCTCCTCCGCCGTCTGCGTCAGGTACTGCGGCAGGACCTTGACCTTCGGGTCGGTGTCCTTGACGCCCTGCTCGAAGCCGGCCTGGAACTTGTGGATCAGGGGAACGTCCACGCCGCCCACGAAGCCGACCGTCTTGGTCTTGGTGGCCTTGGCCGCGGCGACGCCGGCGAGGTAGGAGGCCTCGTTCTCGGCGAAGACGAGGGACGCCACGTTCTTGCCCTCGACCACGGAGTCCACGATGCCGAAGGTGGTGTCCGGGTACTTCTCGGCGACGGCCTTCATCGCCGGGCCGTAGGCGAACCCGACGCCGATGACCGGGTTGTAGCCCTGCTTCGCCAGCGACGCGAGACGCTGCTCCTTGTCGGCGTCCGTCTCGCCCTCGGTGGGCTCGATGTCGGCCGTCTCGTAGCCGAACTCCTTCTTCGCCTGCTCCAGGCCCGCGTACGCGGCGTCGTTGAAGGACTGGTCGCCCTTGCCGCCGATGTCGTACGCGAGGGCGAGGCCCTTGTCGCCCTTGCCGCCCTTGTCGCCGCTGTCGCTCTCGCTGCTGGTGCCTCCGCAGGCCGTGGCGGCGAGTGCGAGCGACGCGACCCCGACCGCGACGCGGGTCAGTCTCGATATCCGACGCATCTGAAGTTCCCCATTCTCCAAAGCCCCGCAGCGGGCGCTCGGTTCGGCGCACATTAACGCGCGTAGAAACTCCTGGGAACGGGATTCCGCAGGGCCGTTATCCATTCGTGCCGCTGGCCCGTCGCGGTCCGGTGGACCACCGGACCGGACGCGGCCGGACGGTACCGGAGCGGGTTACTGCACGGCGTCGATGAGGGCGGCCGCGGTGAACATCTCCACGCCGACGGTGATGGCGTGCTCGTCCACGTCGAAGTCGCCCTGGTGCAGGTCCCGCACCGTGCGCTCGCCGGGCGGCCGGACGCCGAGCCGGGCCATCGCGCCGGGCACGTGCTCCAGGTACCAGGAGAAGTCCTCGCCGCCGAGGCTCTGCTCGGTGCTCTCGACGGCGTCCGTGCCGCGCCGGGCGGCCATGGCGGCCTGGAGCAGTTCGGTGCTGGTCACCTCGTTGACGACGGGCGGGACCCCGCGCACGTAGGTGATCTCGGACTTGGCCCGGTGCAGGTTGGCGACCTCGTCGATGGCGCCGACCAGGAGGTCGGGCGCCTGGCGCCAGGCGTCGAGGTCGAGGCAGCGCACGGTGCCCGCGAGCTCGGCGTGCTGCGGGATGACGTTCGGGGCGTGGCCGCAGTCGATCCGGCCCCAGGTCATGGCGAGGCCGCTGCGGCTGTCCACCCGCCGGGCGACGATCGCGGGCACGTCGACGACGACGCGGGCGGCGGCGGTGACCAGGTCGGTCGTCAGGTGCGGCCGGGCGGTGTGCCCGCCAGGCCCGTTCAGGGAGATCTCCAGCCGGTCGCAGGCGGAGGTGATGGGGCCCACTCGCAGCCCGATCTTCCCGGCGTCCACCCGGGGGTCGCAGTGCACGGCCAGGATCCGGCGCACCCCGTCGAGCGCGCCGCCCTCGATGGCGTCGGCGGCGCCGCCGGGCAGCACCTCCTCGGCGGGCTGGAAGATCAGCCGCACGGGGCGGGGCAGCAGGCCCTGCTCGTGCAGGGCGGCGAGGACCAGGCCGGTCCCGAGGACGACGGTGGTGTGCACGTCGTGCCCGCAGGCGTGGGCGCGGTCCGGGACGATCGAGCGGTACGGGCACTCGCTCTTGGTGTCCGGAATGGGCAGCGCGTCGATGTCGGCGCGCAGGGCGAGCATGCGCGGCCCGCCGGCCCACTGTCCCGAGTCCGTGCCGACGTCGCAGACGAGCCCGGTGCCGACGGGGAGGACCCGCGGTTTGAGGCCGGCCCGCTCGAGCCGCTCCTTGATCGCGGCGGTCGTGCGGAACTCCTGATTGCCCAGCTCGGGGTGCATGTGCAGGTCGCGGCGGAAGGCCACGAGCTCGGCGCGCAGCGCCTCGGGAAGGGTGCCGGGAAGCAGCGCTTCCCCGGACGGGTCGACCTCGGACTCTCGGGACATCAATTGCTTCACCCTTTGAAGGGTAGGACGCCGGGACGGTCAACTGTCCTGCGATCAACAAAAGTTCAACCCGTTAGGGGAAGAAAAGTTGGCCGTACGGCGCATGGGTGCCGACGGAGGTGGGTAAGCTTTCACCCTTTTGACCGCCGCACCCGTCTCCGCTTTTCTTGTTTCCTCACTCCCTCCACGGATACCACGCTCCGCGCACCCCACTCGTCCCCGTCCACCGGCCGGACGGGCGGCTCGCCCACCCGTTCCCCTTCCGGCCCCCGGCATCCGGCCCCCGCAGGACCACGACGGGACGATCACCGGTCCTGCGCGATCCCCGGGATCATCCTGGGCAACGGTGCCGGAGGGCCCGCCACCGCCCCGCTCCTGTCGTCACGTCCGGCTGGGGGACGACGAGGGGAGGGGATCACTGGACGACCAGAAGTCCGAGTGGACGTTCGGAGCCGGAACCTGCTGCTGGGAGTAGTCCGGGCCGTCGGGCGGGCCGGCCGGATCGGACACCTCGGATTTCTCCACACAGGGCGTGGTCACACTGAAGTGGGCCTGTCCGTGGGCGCCGACGAGCACCTGCAACTGGAACCCGTCCTTGGTCCTGAAGTTGGCAGCCAGCCCGTTCGCGCTGACGTCGACCAGTTCGTAGCCCTCGCTCTTCCAGTGGCGCTCCACCACACCGAGAAACGCGGCGCGCCGCTGCTCCGAGATGATCGTCATGACTGTCCGGTCGCGGTCCACGTAGCAGTCGCCCGGCATGGTGAACGTGGGCGTCCATCGGACGGGGGGTTTGATCGCGGCGAACGTCTTGTCGAGGATGGCATCGGCGCGATCGGCCGCCTCTTGCATGTTCATCGTGGCCTCCTGCTCCTTGGGGGAGGGATCAGAGTCGAGGGGTCCGCATCCAGTGAGCAACAGGGTCAGCGCCGCAGCAGCCAATACCGTCCTTCTCACCGGGGCTTCTCCCTCGAAACGAAACCCGGTTCACCGGCGACGATGGCGGCAATGTTCTTCGCGGACACCTGATCTTTTCCTTGCTCCGGATTGAAGTAGTTCGAATGCGCGTCAATAGTCAGGCCCGAATTCCAGACGTCCGGCACCGAGACGAGGGCCGGGCCAGGTAGCGTCTTGAATCTGTTCGCACCGAATTCTGCGCTCACCGGGTCCTTGCCGAACCATAGGTCATTGTCGTCGGAATCACTCACGCTGCCACCGGCGGCACCACCGATGAGCGCGCCGGGCAAGCCACCCGCGACCGCTCCGATGCCGGCGCCGAGGAGTGCGCCGCCGCCCTCCTTCGGGGACGGCAGTTTGGTCACTATATCGTTTTCGGCTGCCCCCACCCAGACGTGCTCCTTGTCGACTCCCAGGTCACTGGCCTTATCCACGCCGACACCGGGACTGCCGACCAGGATGATGTCATCGACACCGGGAATACCCCCGCCCTTTTTCGCGGCCGTCCCCACGGTCAGCGATCCGTACGAGTGACCGATTGCCGTGATATGCGGATCGGCGTTTTCGTTGGTGGCCGCTATGCCGCCCATAAAGCTGTTGTAGGCCGGAGCCCCTTCCTCGGCATTGTTTTTCGACATGACGCTGGACCCGGACACCAGGTCACCGGGCGTCATCTGTGGCGCATCGTAACCGAGCCAGACGATCGACGCCGTCGAGGGATTCATTTCCTGGCCCAGCTTGGCGGTGTAGAAGGCGCGGTTCACGGTGCCACCGGCGAATGACTCGTCAAGCTTCGTGTCGAGTCCAGGGACGTATGCCGAGACATTTTTGGATTTATCTGGATTACCGAAGGAGACGATGGCACGCCCGTTACCTTCGAGGCCGATGCCCAAGAGGTACATCGGTGGCACACTGGGTTTTCCGAGCTTCTCCTGGATTTTCTCCAGACCACCCAGCTTGGTCTGCGACGCCTCGTCGTGCCGGCCCTCCAGTGACGCGATGAGCAGGGGCAGGTTCTCGCGGTTCGCCTCGTCGCGCACCGCTGCCGGAATGCCGTCCAGGTTTCCGATGATCTCAGGGAAAGCGATCTTGTATTCCTCGCGTTCCTCGTCGCTGAGGCTGTCCCACCACTCTTTGCGGTCGGCGGGAGGCTTGTCCAGCGGGATGGTGTCCCGGAGGTATTCGCTCGCGGCCGAACTGACGGCACCGACGTCGGACGCCACGTCCGCCCACGTCTTCGTGGTGACGCCCAGCCCTGGCTCCGCCTTGAGCTTGCCCAGGGCCTCGCTGTAGCGCTCGTCGATCTCCGTGGCTTCCCGCAGGGCGTGGGCGATGCGGTCGGCGATGTCCTGGGCCTTCGCGAAGTGCGGATTGCCGTGGTGGATGTCGATACCGCTGGCTCTCGCGTCCGGTGAGTACAACCCGTCGGGTCCGGGGCCGTACAGGGCTCTGTTGTCGGGACTCAGCATGCCGTTGTTGCCGACGGCCGTGCCGCCCGGGACCTCGCCTCCGGTCGCCTTGTTCTCGCCGCCTGCGGGAAAGGTGACGTCTCCAGCCGGGCTGACCGGGTATCCCAGAGCCGCCGCGTCGTCCAACGCCTCGATCAGGCGGCGCCGAGGTGAGGCGATCTCGGCGGAGAAGCCGTTGAGCGCCCCGCTGACCAGGCCGCACTCGACCTGGGTGTAGTGAAGGTTCTCCGCGAGCTTCTTCAGCTGTTTCTGCGCGGCGTCAGCGGCCTTTCCCTCGTTGGCCGCGTCCATGGCCTTGGTGATCTGCTTGCCGATACGTTCCCTGGATGCGTCGGCCGCATCGCTCATCGCGCGGTATCCGTCCGCGGCCTCCGCGTGCTCGGCCGGCTTGAGCGCCTTGAGGGTCTTGAGGTCCACGCCCGGTCACCGGCCCTTGCCGTGGCCGGCGGACGCGTCCTGGGAACCGACGCTCAGCGCGGCGATCTCGGCCTCGATCGCCTGGTCCGTCCTCAGCTGGTCGTTCCCCGTCTTCTCCAGCACACCGGCGAGCCCGTCGCACCACTCGTCGATGTCCTTCACCCGGCGCTCCCACGAGTCGAAGACCCCCTTCTGCGCCGCGGCGGTCAGAAACGCGGAACCCTCGTCGAGACCGGTCTGGGAATCCTTCAGCTTCGTCAACGCCTTGCCGATACCGGTCCGCACCTCGCCAAGGCCCTCCCCCGCCTTGGACCATGCGGACTTGTCCGACCGCAGCCTGCCCGACGGAGGGCCGTAGGTACCGCCACCGCCCGTTCCTCCCCGGTCGGCCGGTAACTGATTGAGCTGCATGTGCGCGGATCGCCGCTCGGCCGCCGCAGCTTTGAGCTGCTCCCACTCGCCCCACGCCATGCGTGGCCTCCCCCGGCTTCCTGACGTACGCCGCCAAGCTGAGCTGTGCGTACGCGTGTACTGCTTGTGGTCGAGGAGAACGCTAACGGGCCGTCAGCACGGGTCCCACCCGCGACAGTCACCAGGACACCTGAGTGTCCGTACTCAGATCCGCGCAAGCTCCGGCCCGGCCGGGCGGCGTCTCTCGTGGTGGCGCCGTCGTCGCTTCACCGGGTGCCTACGCCGTCTGGCCCGCCACCGTCGACAGCCGGTGTACGTCCCGGGCCGTGCCCGTCACGCCCGACAGGAAGCCGCTCGCCCGGGGTGAGGCGGAGCGGGTGAGCCAGGCGGGGTCGATGTCGCAGACGGCGACGCGGACGTCCGTGCCGGCCAGGGCCAGCGGGAGGGTGTGGACGACCGTGGACGGGAAGCTGAGGACGGTGCGGCCGATGGGGCCGCGGCGGGCGATCAGTTCCAGGGGGAGGTCGGGGCGGACGATCTCCAAGCCGGTCTCGACGGCCAGGCGGTGGAGCTTCTCCGCGCTCTCGCGACGGTGGGCGAAGTAGCGGGCGGCGCCGTGGGTCCTCACGAGGCCGCGCACGGCGTCCACGTAGCGGTCGCCGTCCACGACGCCCGTCTCCACCAGGGAGGTGCCGACCATGTCGGCGCCCTTGGTGACGCGGGGCGGGCCGAAGCGGGCGCGGGTCCAGGCGAAGGCGTTGGGGGTGACGGTGACGCCGTCCGGGGTGTCGTCCACGGGCATGGCGGAGAAGACCTCCACGTCGCGGCCCCGGGCCGGGGTCAGGCGTCGCCGGGCGGACGCCGACACGGGGGCGAAGAGCAGGTCGCGGGGGCCGGGCCGGGCGCCCTTGCGGTGCCAGCGGACCAGGCGTTCGCCGCGGGCCAGCTGGGTGACGAACTCCATCGTGGCCGTGCCGTCGTCGACGACGACCAGGTCGCGGGCGCGGGTGATGGTCAGGAGCAGCTGGACGTAGCGGGAGAAGGGGTCGCCCATGACGACCCGGTCGGCGCGGCGCAGGGGGGCCGTCAGGCCCCCCACCGTGCGGAAGGGGGCCGTGGCGCCGCCCCGCGCCTCCTCCCAGCGGACCTCGTGGCCCTCGCGCCGGGCCAGTTCCGCCATGCGGCGCAGCTGCCCCCGGGTCATGGGGTCCACCGGGGAGAGGACGACGAGGGTGAGCTCCGCGCCGGGCGCACGGGTGTGCGCCCACTCCAGTACGTTCAGCAGCTGCACCGGGCTCTCGACGAAGGCGAGAGTGCGGGAGCCGGTGTTCCCGGCACGGGGGCTCATCGGTGTACGACCGTCCCGTCGTAGGGCGTGGTGGGGGGGTGGGTCAGACCGTGACCGGCTCGCCGGCCGCCGCGGCGATCTCCGCCTCGGCGACGACGCCGGTGACGCGGCGCAGCTTCTTCATGGGGCCGAGCTCGGAGTCGTAGACCTTCTTGACGCCGTCGCCGAGGGAGGCCTCGATGGTGCGGATGTCGCGCACCAGGCGGGTCAGGCCCTGCGGCTCGACGGAGGCGGCCTGGTCGGAGCCCCACATGGCGCGGTCGAGGGTGATGTGGCGCTCGACGAAGGTGGCGCCGAGGGCGACGGCGGCCAGCGTGGTCTGCAGGCCCGTCTCGTGGCCGGAGTAGCCGATCGGGACGTTCGGGTACTCCTGCTGGAGGGTGTTGATCACGCGGAGGTTCAGCTCCTCGGCCTTGGCCGGGTAGGTGGACGTCGCGTGGCACAGCAGGATGTTGTCGCTGCCCAGGACCTCGACCGCGTGGCGGATCTGCTTGGGGGTGGACATGCCCGTGGACAGGATGACCGTGCGGCCCGTGGCGCGCAGGGCGCGCAGCAGCTCGTCGTCGGTGAGGGAGGCGGAGGCGACCTTGTGGGCGGGGACGTCGAACTTCTCCAGGAAGGCGACGGCCTCGGTGTCCCACGGGGAGGCGAACCAGTCGATCCCCTTCTCCTTGCAGTACTCGTCGATCCGGCGGTACTCGTCCTCGCCGAACTCGACGCGGTGCCGGTAGTCGATGTACGTCATCCGGCCCCAGGGGGTGTCGCGCTCGATGTCCCACTGGTCGCGCGGGGTGCAGATCTCGGGGGTGCGCTTCTGGAACTTGACGGCGTCGCAGCCGGCCTCGGCGGCGACGTCGATCAGCTTGAAGGCGTTCTCGAGGTCGCCGTTGTGGTTGATGCCGATCTCGCCGGTGATGTAGACGGGGCGGCCGGGGCCGGCCTCGCGGGTGCCGAAGGTGCGGATGCGGGAGTCGGTGCTCATGGCTGGGGGTTCCTTACGTGGGCCGGGTGTGCGTGGGGGTTCAGAGGGAGTCGGGTACGTCGAGGGAGGGGCCGAGGAGCCAGCTCGCGATCTCGCGGACGGCGCCTTCTCCTCCGGGCACGGTGGTGACGGCGCGGGCGGCGCCGCGGACGGCGTCGTGGGCGCTCGCGACGGCCACGGGCCAGCCGACGAGGGCGAAGCAGGGCAGGTCGTTGACGTCGTTGCCGACGTAGAGCACGCGCTCGGGGGCGATGCCCTGTTCCTCGCACCACTGCTTGAGGGCGAGGTCCTTGCGGTCGATGCCGTGCAGCACGGGGATCTCGAGCTTGCGGGCGCGGGCGGCGACGACCGGGTTCTGTTCCGTGGACAGGATCAGCATCCGCAGGCCGCTGCGGCGCAGGGCGGCGATGCCGAGTCCGTCGCCGCGGTGCACGGAGACGAACTCCCGTCCGTCGGAGTCGATCAGCACCCGGTCGTCGGTCTGGGTGCCGTCGAAGTCGAGGACGACCGCGTCGACGTCCTCGCCGGTCGGGAGGGCGCCGGGCCGGGCGCCGTCGAGGAGGGGGGCGAGGGCGCGGGCGCGGGCCAGGTCGTGCGGGTCGTCGATCTCCAGGACGCGGGCCGGGTCGGTGCGGACCAGTTCGGTGCGGCCGAAGAAGCGGTGCTGGTGCTTGCGGAAGCCGGCCGCGTCCATGGCGTAGGCGGCGCCGGTCTCCAGGAGGTCCTGGGGGCGGTCCTGACGGCGGGGGCGGTGGGCCTTGTCGTGGTTGACGCCGTGGCCGCCGTCCTCGCCCTCGCCGTCCCGCCAGACGAAGCCGTGGAAGGGGGCGACGGTGACCGCGGTGTCGGCGCCGTCCTCGGCGACCGCGCCGGCCACCGCGTCGACGTCCTCGCGGACGAGGAAGGGGCTGGTGCACTGCACGAGCAGCACCACGTCGACGGCGGCGCCGTGCAGGGCCTCGTGGGTGTCCATGGCGTGCAGCACCGCGGCCTCGGAGGTGGCCGTGTCCCCGGCGATGGCGGCGGGGCGCAGCACGACCTCGGCGCCGGCCTCGCGGGCGGCGGCGGCGATGGCCCGGTCGTCGGTGGAGACCACGACGTCCGTCACCAGGCGGGTGGCCCGGCACTCGCGGACGGCGCGGGTGACGAGGGGGACGCCGCCGACGGGGGCGAGGTTCTTCGCGGGCACGCCCTTGGAGCCGCCGCGCGCGGGGATGACGGCGAGCACGCGGCGCACCGAGGCGCCTCGGCCCGCTCGCGGGTCGTCCGGCTGGGTCATGGGAGGGGCTCCTCGGTCTCCTGCGGGTACACGGGTGCGGGGTCGGGCGGGGTGCGGGCCGGTCACAGCTCCCCCATCCGCCGGATCACCGGGGCGACGCGCTGGACGCCGTGCCGGTAGGCGCCGCGGGCGGCGCGGCGCACGATCTGCCGGACGGGGCCGGGCGCGCGGTCGGCCGCGGGGGCGCCGGGCAGCGGGCTGCCGTCCGGGGCGAGGTGGTGGCGGGCGAGGATGCCGGGCAGGTAGCCGGGGGCGGTGACGGGCGTGTAGTAGGGGGCCAGCGGGGGCAGGCCGCCGGGCCGGTCCAGCAGCGCGGTGATGCGGGCGCGGGCGGTGTCGAAGGCGGTGCCGTACGTGCCGTCGGCCGCGACGCCCTGCCGGGCGGTCCACGCCGGGTCGGGCACGGGCAGGTGGCCGTCGTCGAGCTGGTCCCAGGAGGCGAGGCAGCCGGAGCCCACGAAGTGGTGGTTGCCGAGGGCCTCGCGCACCCCGAGGTCGGTCAGCACGGCCGTCGGGATGCGCCGGTGCAGGGCCTCCAGGGCGGCCGTGGAGCTGACGGTGACCAGCAGGTCGGTGCGGTCGAGGACGTCGCCCATGTGCCCGTAGACCAGGCGGAAGTTGGGCGGCGGGTCGGCCTTCTGCACCAGCTTCTGGTAGGGCAGCTCCTCGATGTGCGTGGTGTGTTCGCCGGGCTTGGAGCGCAGCTTGAGCAGCACCTCCCGCTCGGGGTGCCGGCGGGCGTGCCCCACGAGCCGGTCGAGCAGGTACGTGCGGTCCCGGCGGCCGTCCGGGACGGAGGGCTGGGCGGCGAAGACCACCGTGTAGGGGTGGCCGTGCTCGCCGGTGTGCTCCGCCCCGCCCAGGAAGGGCAGCGCGACCTCGGTCACCGCGGAGGCGTCGGCGCCGACCCCCTCGTACACGGCGCGGAAACGGTCCGCGTCCTGGCGGGAGTTGGCGAGGACGAGGTCGGCGCCGTGGCGCAGCAGCAGGCCGTCGGTGAGCTTCTCGTAGACGACGCCGACGTAGCCGGTGACGACGACGGGCCGGTCGGTGCGGCCCTCCCACGCGTGGCGCAGACCGTGCAGCACGGCCTGGACGCCGCCGCCGACCAGGGCGAGGACGAGCACGTCGTACGGCTCCTCGGCCATGGCGCGCAGGAACTCGGCGGCGGTCACCTCGCGGAGCGAGTCCGCGGCGGCGCCGACTTCCGCCAGTTGGCGGGCGGTGGGGGTGGCTCGGCCCCGCAGGAGGTAGCCGTCCAGGTGGAGGTCCGCACCGTCGGGGGAGATGCGGGACGCGGTGAGCGCGCCCCATTTCCACCGGGTGTCGGAATCCGCGAGAACGGCGACTCGCCGGGCCTTCGTTGCACTTGCTGGCACGCCGAAGACGTTAGGAACCCATTTCTAGGAACCGCCCAACCGGAAAGCAACAAAGGGTGAACAGCACGTCGCCGAACGGCGAATCGGGGCGCCGGACGCCGGAAATCCCGTCCACTTCACGGCTTCGCCATGCCTCGTTCACCTCGCATCAAGGCACAGGTAAAGCCGCATGTCGGGCCGGCGCCTAACGTCGCGGACGTGCCCAAGCTCTCCGTCATCGTGCCGTTCTACAACGTGCGGCAATACGCACCCGACACCCTGCGGAGTCTGCGCGCGAACGCGCGGGACGACTTCGAATTCATTCTCGTCGACGACTGTTCGTCCGACGGCACCGCGGACCTCCTCGCGCGCGCGGAGGACGAGCTGCCGGGGGCGGTACTGGTCCGCCACGAACGCAACGGCGGTCTGGCGACCGCCCGCAACACCGGCATCGACCGGGCGCGCGGCGAGTACCTGACCTTCCTGGACGGCGACGACTGGCTGGCCCCCGGCCACTACGACCGTCTGGTCGCCGTGATCGAGGACCTGGGCTGCGACTTCGTGCGCACCGACCACGTGCAGTGCACGGCCAGGTCCCGGACCCTGTCCCGGGTGCCGCACGGGCGCCGGAACGTCTCCCTGGACCCGCGCGACGCGATCCTGCCCGCCCACCGCTCCACCTCGGTCGACTACGCGTACGCCTGGGCGGGGATCTACCACCGCCGGCTGGTCGACCGGGGCCTGCTGCAC
This sequence comes from Streptomyces sp. JHA26, assembly GCF_002005565.1. GTDB lineage: Bacteria > Actinomycetota > Actinomycetes > Streptomycetales > Streptomycetaceae > Streptomyces. The sequence continues at coordinate 158,178 of NZ_BDJC01000006.1, forward strand.
TTCACCGACGGGTTGCGCACGGCCGAGGACCGGCCGTGGATCTGGAAACTGCACCGGGAGGCGGAGTCCTTCGCGGTGACCGGGCTGCTCGGTGTCTTCTACCGGCGCGGGGTGGCGTCCTCGCTCACCCAGATCGGGGACGTCCGCCAGCTGGACTTCATCCGCGCCTTCGACCAGGTCGTCGCGGAGACGGCCGCGGACGCCGACGCCGCGCGGCTGCTGCCGAAGGCGGTGCGCACGTACTGCGCGATCATCTCCCACCATCTGGGTTCCATCGAGAGGTTCGAGCCTGCCGTGGCACGCAAGCTGAAGACGATGAGCGCCGCCGCGCTGCGGCGGATGCCGCAGGACGCGCTCGACGAGGTGCTCGCCTCGATGGACACCGAGCGGGCGACGCGGCTGCGCCGGCTGCGCCGCCGTCCGGCGCCGGCCGCGGAGGTGGCGGCGTGAGCACGCAGATCTTCATGGCGTCGACGCTGTACGGCACGGCGACGCTGGCCGCCGCCCTGGACGCGGGCTGCTTCGATGCGGCCGACCGGCGGATCCTGCTGGTGTCCAACAACGCGGCGACGCCCGAGACGACGCCGTCCCTGGACACGATGCCGGGGTTCGGGAGGCTGCGGGACCGGTTCGACGACGTGGTGTCGTGGAACGAGACGGTCTTCCCGTTCCACCCGGGCGGCTGGGCCCCGCGCGTGGACGACGCCCCGATGTGGGAGCGGTACCTGCGGCTGGCCTGGGGGCTCGGGGACGACGACGTGGCCCTGGTCGTGGAGTCGATCCAGGTGCAGCCGGCGCTGGGGGTGGCGCAGATGTTCCCGGACGCGCCCCTGACCGTGTACGCGGACGGTCTGATGAGCTACGGGCCGACCCGCAACAAGCTCGACCCGCTGGTCGGCACCCGTGTGGAGCGGCTGCTCCACCTCGACCTGGTGCCGGGGCTCACCCCGCTGCTGCTGACCGAGTTCGGGGTGGGCCCGGAGCTCGTGCCGACCCCGGCGTTCACCGCGGTGCTGGCCGAGCTGGCGGACACCGGCGCCGGTCTGCCGGACGTCGAGGGGCCCGCGCTGCTGCTCGGGCAGTACCTGTCGGCGCTGGGCATCCTGACCGCCGAGGAGGAGGAGGCCCTGCACGTGCGGATGCTCACCGGCGCCGTCGGCCTCGGGCACACCCGGGTGGTGTTCAAGCCGCACCCCACGGCCCCGGCCCGCTTCACGCGCATCCTGGAGGAGGAGGCGGAGCGGCTCGGCGTCGCCCTCACGGTGGTGGACACGCCGGTGCTCGCGGAGGTGCTGTACCAGCGGATGCGCCCGGCGCTGGTGGTCGGCTGCTTCTCCACGGCGCTGCTCACCGCGTCCGCGCTGTACGGCCTGCCGGTCGCGCGGGTCGGCACCGGGGCGCTGCTGGACCGGCTGACACCGTACGAGAACAGCAACCGGGTGCCCGTCACGATCGTCGACGCGCTGCTGCCCGAGCCGGACGACGCGGCGGCCGTCGCGGAGGGGCCCCGGGGCATGGACACGGAGGCCCTCGGCGCGCTGGTGCGGGCGGTGGGTTTCGCGATGCAGCCGAAGATCCTGACCGGGCTGCGGCCGGACGCGGAGGAATTCCTGCGCGGGAATCTGAACACCCGCACCTGGCGGTATTTCAAGAAGCGGCGGCTCACCTCACTGGGACTGCCCGGCGGGATTCCGGTGCGGCTGGCCTTTCTGCCGCGCAATTCGGCGGCGCGGAAGGTGGTGCGGCAGGCGCGGGCCATTCGTCGCTCGATCAAACGCTGAGGTGCCGCCGGATGACGGGAAGGTGAACCGGGCGGGGGAGCCGGGTGCCGTCACCGTTCCGTCGTCCGGCGTTCGGGAGAAATTCCCCCGGTGGTTCGCTCGGCGGCGCCGTTCCCGGCCGGGGGCGTGCCTAGCCTTGGCCCACCCCACCACACACGCGTTCCCCGCACGGCCGTTCGCACCGGTCTGTCCGCGGGCGTCCTGACCGACGACGGGTGAGGGAACGGCCAAGGGAGACGAGCAGTGACCGAGACGGTCGTGAGCACGACGGCAGCGGGGCCGGGTACGGCGGCCGCCCCCACCGCGGAGTCCGGCCCGCCGATACCGGGGGCGCCGCAGGCGCCGAAGGCGAAGGCGGCGCCGGCCCGGTTGCGGGCCCTGGACGGGTTGCGGCTGGTGGCCGCGCTGATGGTGGCGGCGTACCACTACGGCGGGCGCGGCGGCTCCGTCACCGACGCGTGGGGCAGTTCGGCCCAGCTCCAGTTCCCCACGCTGCACACCCTCTTCGCCTACGGCTGTCTCGGCGTCCAGATCTTCTTCGTGATCAGCGGCTTCGTGATCTGCATGAGCGGCTGGGGCAGGTCCCTGACGTCGTTCGTCGCCTCCCGCGCCTCCCGGCTGCTGCCCGCCTACTGGGCGGCGGTGATCCTCGTGACGGCGGTGTTCGCGCTGCCGGTGGTCGTCTACGAGGCGGTGTCGCCGAGCGACGCGCTGGTCAACCTGACGATGCTCCAGCAGCCGCTGGGCGCGGACCGGGTGCTGGGCGTGTGCTGGACGCTGTGGGTGGAGATCCGCTTCTACGCGCTGTTCGCGGTGTGCGTCGTCCTGCCCGGCGTGAACCGCCGGCGCGTCCTGATGTTCTGCGCCGGCTGGCTGCTGGCCGCGGCACTCGCGCAGGCCGCGCACGAGCCGCTGCTGGAGCTGGTGCTGATGCCGGAGTACGCCCCGTTCTTCGTGGGCGGCGTGGGCCTGTACCTCGTCCACCGCGACCGGCGGGACGCGTACGCCTGGGGCCTGGTGGCCGCCGGCTTCCTGATCGGCCAGCACCACGCGGTGCGCGACCTGTGGAACGCCACCGACCCGAACGCCTTCGCGCACCGGACCACGTTCGGCATCGTCCTGGTCGTCGCCTTCGGCTTCGTGGCGGTCGCGGCCGTCGCGCTGGGATGGCTGAACCGGGCGAACTGGCGCTGGCTGACGGTGGCCGGCGCGCTGACGTACCCGTTCTACCTGGTCCACGAGCACCTGGGCTGGGTGGTGATCCGGTTCCTGCACCGCGGGCTGCACGTGCCGTCGGCGGCGACCTTCGCGCTGACGGTGGCCGGGATGCTGGGGCTGGCCTGGCTGCTGTACCGGTTCGTCGAGAAGCCGCTGACGCCGCGGCTGCGGGCGGTGCTCAACCGGCCGCGTTGAGCGATTCGTGCGATGTTCCGCCCACCGGACCGCGCGCGCCCGCCGTCTTCCGGTGCCGAGGGGGCATCCTCCCCTCATGGCGACCGCGCAGGCTACGCACACGCATCCCGCTGGGCTGGACGACGTCCCCGGCTGGTTCTGGCCGCTCGACCAGATGCTGTTCTCCTGGTTCCTGGAACGGCAGGGGACCGCGGGCACCCGCGGCGACCTGCTCGAACTGGGCGCCTACCTGGGCAAGAGCGCGATCCTGCTGGGCCACCACCTGCGGGACGGCGAGAAGCTCACCGTCTGCGACCTGTTCGAGGCGGACGCCCCGGACGAGGCGAACCGGGCCGAGTGGGCGAAGTCGTACTCGACGCTCACCCGGCAGGCCTTCGAACGGAACTACCTGTCCTTCCACGACGCCCTGCCCGCGATCGTCCAGGCCCCGAGCTCCGCGATCACCGGGGAGGTCGCGCCCGGCACCTGCCGCTTCGCCCACATCGACGCCTCGCACCTGTACGAGCACGTCCACGGGGACATCGGCGCGGCCCGTGATCTGCTGCTGCCCGAGGGCATCGTCGTCCTCGACGACTACCGCACCGAGCACACCCCGGGCGTGGCCGCCGCCGCCTGGGAGGCCGTGCTCGACCGGGGACTGCGTCCGGTCTGCCTGAGCAGCCAGAAGATGTACGGCACCTGGGGCGACCCCGAGCCCGTCCGGGAGCAGTTGCTCGCCGCGCTGCGGGAACGCGACGACGTCGCGGTGACCGTGGAGCAGGCCGCCGGGCACCGGCTGGTGCGGGTCCGCGCCAGGGGCGGGACCGTGCGGCCGGCGTCGCTGCCGGTCTCCCGGCACCGGGCGCCCGCGCCGGGCCCGGCGGACCGGCAGCCGGGTGCCGCGTCCCCGCCGGGCCGGACGCAGGCGGTACCGCGGGCGGTCCGCACGGCACGGCCGGCGCCCGCGCCGTCCCCCCGCGCCCGGGTCCGCCGCCTCGCCCTGGACCTGCTGCCGCCGGTCGTCACCCGGGCGGTGCGCCGCCGGGCGGCCCGGCGGCGGGCCGGGGCTCAGTCGAGGCCGTAGCGCACCGCGATCCCGTCGATCACCAGCGCCAGCCCTTCCTCGAAGTGCCGGTCGTAGTCCGTGAAGATCTCCGCGCCCGCCGCGGCCGACAGGGGGAAGTCGGCCATCCGGCGGGCGCGTTCGTCCACGTCGTACCCCTCGCGCCGCTGGTCGGGCAGGGGGGCGACGCCCTGTTCCTCGGTGACGAAACCGAGCGTGTAGGCGTACGTCGTCGAGGTCGCCCGCACCGCCTGGGGGAGGGTGAAGCCGGCGGTGGTGAACAGGCGCAGGCTGTCCTCCATCTGCTCGGCGTGCTCCAGGCCGGTGAAGCGTGAGCCGCTGAAGACCTTGGCGCCGTCGCGGTAACCGAGCAGCGCCGCGCGCAGGCCCCGGTTGGTCTTGAGCAGCCGTTCGCGCCAGGTGTCGGCCGGGTCGAGCGAGCCCTGGGCGACCATCCGGCGGTACATCTCGGTGGCCATCTCGTCGAGCAGGGCCTGCTTGTCCTTGAAGTGCCAGTACAGGGCGGGCGCCTTGACGTCCAGTTCCCGGGCGATGGTGCGCAGGGTCAGCCCGTCGAGGCCCACCTCGTTCAGCAGCTTCAGCGCCGTGTCCGCGACCCGTCGGCGGTCGAGGGGGGCGCGTCGTTCCGTTCCCACGCCCACAGCTTGACACCTTAACGCCGTTAAGGACATCCTCGGGGCGGGCGGCACTTAACACCGTTAAGGAGAAGCGGCATGAACACGGACGTTCTGATCGTCGGCGCGGGCCCCACCGGACTCGCCCTCGGCATCGACCTGGCCCGGCGGGGCGTGGACGCGCTGGTGCTGGAGCGGGCGGGAACGCTGTTCCCCGGCTCGCGCGGAAAGGGCCTCCAGCCCCGCACCATGGAGGTCTTCGACGACCTCGGCGTCCTCGACGCGATCCACGCGGCCGGCGGCGGCTACCCGGTCGGCATGATCTGGCGGGACGGCGAGCGGCTCGGCGAGCACTCCCTGTTCGACCCGGCCGAGCCGAGCGAGGGCGCACCGTACGACGAGCCGTGGATGGTGCCGCAGTGGCGGACCCAGGAGATCCTGCTGGCCCGCCTCCAGGAGCTGGGCGGCACGGTGGCCTTCGGCCGGGAGGTCGTCGGCCTCACGCAGGACGCGGACGGCGTGACCGCGCGCCTCGCCGCCGGGGAGCCGGTCCGCGCCCGGTACCTCGTCGCCGCCGACGGCGGCCGGTCGGCCGTGCGGCGCGCGCTCGGCATCGGCATGACGGGCGAGACGGTCGACCCGGGTCCGACGCTGGTGGCGGACGTGCGCATCAGCGGGCTGGACCGCGACAACTGGCACATCTTCCCGCCCCGCGGCGACGTCGACCTCCTCACCCTGTGCCCGCTGGCCGGCACCGAGGACTTCCAGGTGGTCGCGCGGTTCCCGGAGGGCACCGACGTGGACCTCACCGCGGACGGCGTGCGCAAGGTCGTCGCCGACCGCACCCACCTGGCCCCCGAGGACGTCACCGAGGTCCGCTGGGCCTCCGACTTCCGGCCCCGGGCGGCGCTGGCCGACCGCTTCCGCGCGGGCCGCGTCCTGCTCGCCGGGGACGCCGCCCACGTGCACTCGCCGGCCGGCGGACAGGGCCTGAACACCAGCGTGCAGGACGCCTACAACCTGGGCTGGAAGCTGGGCGCGGTGCTCACGGGCGGCGCCCCGGACGGACTCCTGGACAGTTACGAGGAGGAGCGGCGCCCGGTCGCCGCCGAGGTGCTCGGCCTGTCGACCGGCGTCCACCGCGGCGAGGTGCGGCGCGGGGACGCGACCCGGCAACTGGGGATCGGGTACCGGGAGTCGTCCCTGACGGCGGAGACGCGGACCGTCCCGGACGGTGCGCTGCGGGCCGGCGACCGCGCGCCCGACGGCACGGTGGACGGCGTCCGGCTCTTCGACGCGTTCCGCGGACCGCACTGGACGCTGCTGGCGCTGGGCACCGCGGCGCCGCCGGTGCCGGAGTCGGTTCCCGTGGTCCGGGGGCCCGGTCACGGGGCGTACGGGACGGGGCTGTTCCTGGTCCGGCCGGACGGCTACGTCGGCTGGGCGGGCGACGACGCGACCGGCCTCGGCGGTTACCTGGCCCGTTTCGGCCCGGCCTGACGGCCCGCCGGGCGGCGGTGCCTACGCACCGGCCGACGACAGCTTCACCGCGAAGCCCAGGAACAGCGCGCCCGCCGCCGTGGTGGCCCCCGCCGACAGCCCCTTGCGGCGGCGGAAGGCGGCGGCCAGCCGGGTGCCGCTGAAGATCAGCGCGCTGAGGTAGAGGAAGCTGAAGAACTGCGCGAAGGCGCCGAGGACCACGAAGGACAGGGCGGGGTAGGCGTACCCCGGGTCGACGAACTGCACGAAGAAGGCGACGAAGAAGAGGATCGCCTTCGGGTTGAAGAGGCTGACGACCAGGGCCCGGCGGAAGGGCCGTTCGTCCCCGGCCACGGGGGCGGTGGCGTCCGGCGCGTCCTGCTCCCGCCGCGTCCGCCACATCGCCCACGCGGCCCGCATCATGCCGATCGCGAGCCACGTGAGGTATCCGGCGCCGGCGTACTTCACGATCCCGAACAGCACGGCGTTGGCCTGGAGCAGCGAGGCCACCCCGGCGGCCGACAGCGTCATCAGCACCGTGTCCCCGCACCAGACCCCGGCGGCGGCCGTGTACCCGGCGCGCACGCCCCGGCGGGCGGCCACGGAGAGGACGTAGAGGGAGTTGGGGCCGGGCAGCAGGACGATGAGGGCAAGGCCCGCCAGGTAGGTGGGGAGGTCGATGACGCCGAACATGGAGGGAGTGTCGCACGGGAGTGCGACACTCCGCCCCGGTGTTCCAGCCGTCGGTACGGACGCGCACGCAGCGCGTCCGACGGGTGATCGGAAAGGCGCTCAGAAGGCGTCCGAGGGCACGTACGTGCCCCACACCTCGCGCAGCGCGTTGCACACCTCGCCGACGGTGGCCCGGGCGCGCAGGGCGTCCTTCATCGGGTAGAGGACGTTGTCCTCGCCCTCGGCGGCCTTCTTCAGGGCGACCAGGGCGGTGTCCACGGCCTGCTGGTCGCGCTCGGCGCGGAGCCTGGCGAGGCGTTCGGCCTGCTGGGCCTCGATGGCCGGGTCGACGCGCAGCGGCTCGTACGGCTCCTCCTCGTCGAGCTGGTAGCGGTTGACGCCGACGACGACCCGCTCGCCGGAGTCGGTCTCCTGGGCGATGCGGTAGGCGCTGCGCTCGATCTCGCTCTTCTGGAAGCCCTGCTCGATGGCGTTGACCGCGCCGCCGAGGTCCTCGACCTTCCGCATCAGTTCCAGGGCGGCGGCCTCGACGTCGTCGGTCATCTTCTCGACGACGTAGGACCCGGCGAACGGGTCGACCGTCGCCGTCACGTCCGTCTCGTAGGCCAGGACCTGCTGCGTGCGCAGCGCGAGGCGGGCGGACTTGTCGGTCGGCAGCGCGATGGCCTCGTCGAAGGAGTTGGTGTGCAGCGACTGGGTGCCGCCCAGCACCGCCGCCAGGCCCTGCACGGCGACGCGGACCAGGTTCACCTCCGGCTGCTGCGCCGTCAGCTGCACACCGGCCGTCTGGGTGTGGAAGCGCAGCATCAGCGACTTGGGGTTCTTCGCGCCGAACTCCTCCTTCATCACCCGCGCCCAGATCCGGCGGGCCGCGCGGAACTTGGCGACCTCCTCCAGGATCGTCGTGCGGGCCACGAAGAAGAACGACAGACGGGGCGCGAAGTCGTCGACGTCCATGCCCGCCGCGACCGCCGTGCGCACGTACTCGATGCCGTCCGCCAGGGTGAACGCGATCTCCTGCACCGGCGACGCGCCCGCCTCGGCCATGTGGTAGCCGGAGATCGAGATGGTGTTCCACTTCGGGATCTCGGCCCTGCAGTACTTGAAGATGTCCGCGATCAGGCGGAGGGAGGGCTTGGGCGGGAAGATGTACGTCCCGCGCGCGATGTACTCCTTCAGCACGTCGTTCTGGATCGTGCCGGTGAGCTTGTCCGCGCTCACGCCCTGCTCCTCGGCGACGAGTTGGTAGAGCAGGAGCAGCAGGGAGGCCGGGGCGTTGATCGTCATCGACGTGGAGACCTTGTCCAGCGGGATCCCGTCGAACAGCACGCGCATGTCGTCGATGGAGTCGATGGCGACGCCGACCTTGCCGACCTCGCCGCTCGCGATCGGCGCGTCGGAGTCGTGGCCCATCTGGGTGGGCAGGTCGAAGGCGACCGACAGACCCATCGTGCCGTTGGCGATCAGCTGCTTGTACCGGGCGTTGGACTCCGTCGCCGTGCCGAAGCCGGCGTACTGGCGCATCGTCCACGGCCGGCCGGTGTACATCGACGGGTACACGCCGCGGGTGAAGGGGTACGCCCCCGGCTCGCCCAGCTTCTCGGCCGGGTCCCAGCCCTCCTGGGTGTCGGGCCCGTAGACCGGCTCGATGGGCAGTCCGCTCTCGGTGGATCGAGCACCGCCCGACTCGCGCGTCATGGTGTGTTGCCTCCCGCTGAGCATGTGTTCGAGCTGCTCGAACTACCCGTCAGTTACTCGCCAGTACAGACCGACCCTCCGACGGACTGTATCGGCGGGCGCGCACCCGGGTGGAGGGGCACACGCTGGGACCTTCCTCACAGCCGTGTTGCGGTCCCGGTCACAACGATGCCGCGCCGTTCACGACACGTCATCCGCGGGGAGCATCTCCGGGGGACATCCGTGCGGAACCGTGGGACGGCGGGGACAGTGATGCGTATGAGGCGCGTGAGACGTGTGCGGTACGGACGGGGCGCGGTCGCCTGCGCCCTGGGCGCCGTGCTGGCGGCGGGCGGCTGCACGGTGCAGGGCCCCGGCATCGACGGCACGGGCCGGCCGCTGCCGGGCGTCGACGGCACGGGCCGGTCCGTGCCCGGTGCCGACGGGGCGGAGGGCTCGCCCGCGCCCGGGGCCGCCCCCGGTGTGCCGTCGAAGCGGACCCCGTCCGTCCGTCGGCCGGCCGCCGCTCCGCCCGCCCGGCCCGCGCCGGTGCTGTGGTCGCGGGGCGACACGGGCCGGGACGTCCGCGAACTGCAGGCCCGGCTGCGCCAGATCGGCTGGCTCGTCGACGGGCCGACGGGGACGTACGACGACCTCACCGAACGGGCGGTGAGCGGCTTCCAGCGCAAGCGCGGACTGCCCGGGACGGGCCGTACGGACACCGTCACCTGGCAGCGGCTGCTGGCGATGACGCGCGAACCGGGAAGGTGGCAGCTGTACCTGATGGGCGGGCAGCCGGCCGCGGCGCCCGACCCGCGCTGCATGACCGGGCGGGTGCTGTGCGTCAGCAAGTCGAGCCGGACGCTGCGCTGGATGGTCGACGGCCGGACGGTGTCGACGATGGCGGTGCGGTTCGGCTCCCAGTACACGCCGACCCGTGAGGGCGTCTTCCACGTCTACTGGAAGTCCCGTCACCACTGGTCGACGCTCTACCACTCGCCCATGCCGTACGCGATGTTCTTCAGCGGCGGCCAGGCCGTGCACTACTCGTACGACTTCGCCGCCCGCGGCTACGCCGGCGCCTCGCACGGGTGCGTCAACGTGCGGGACGAGGGGGCGATCGCGGATCTGTACGCGCGGGTGCGCAACGGCGACAAGGTCGTCGTGTACCGGTGAGACGGTACGGGAGCGGAAAGGGGGCGCGGGCGGGACCGGGGGAACGGGTCCCGCCCGCGCCGGGGGCGCACGAGCCGCGGGTACGGGGGGAACCCCGGCTCGGCGCGGAAGCCGATGACCAGTCGGCTCACCCAGTACTGCGCATCGGCGGCCGAAAGTGTCACACCTACGCCGGAACGCGCTCTGCCCGCTGACGAAAACGCAAGTCAGGCGGTATTGCCAAGCGGCGCCGACCCCTGCGGCGCGCGCTCCGGCCGCCGGTCCGGCAGGGGCACGAGGGCCGCGTGGGCGCCCGTGGTGCGCGCGGGTCGCGGTGCGGGGTCCCTCTGGGCGCGGGGGGCCGCGCGGGGGTCGTCGTCGTCCCCGTCCCCGCCGTCCCCGCCCTGCTTGCCGGCGCCCTGCTTGCCGGCGCCCTGCTTGCCGGTGCCGCTCTTCTCGTCGTTGCCGCCGGTGTCGCTCTTCTTACCCGTGCCGCCGTTGCCGCTCTTGCCGTTCTTCTCGCCCTTGCCGCTCCTGCCGCCGGTGTCCTTCCGGGGCTCACCCTCGCCCACCGTCCCGCGCAGGAGGTCCTCCGCGGTCTCACCGACGCCGTCGCCGTCCCCGGCCCGGTCCCGGGTCGCGGCGTCGGCGCCGCCGAGGACGCTCCGGCAGAACGCGTCCACCCGTGAGGTGCCGCCGGCCGCCTCCGTCAGCGCGTGCCTGCGGGCACCGCCGAGTGCCCTGCCGGCACTCACGTCCCGGCAGGACCTGGCGAGTTC
>NZ_BDJC01000007.1 GCF_002005565.1 Streptomyces sp. JHA26
TCGGCGGGCGATGAGGGGCTTGATCCCGCGCTGCCTCAGCAGGCGGCGGTACTTGTCGTAGTCGTAGCCCCGGTCAGCGAAGAGCCGCTTGGGCCGGTTGCGAGGGCGTCCACGACGGCCCCGGATCCGGGGTATCGCGTCCAGAAGCGGGATCAGCTGTGTGACGTCATGCCGATTTCCGCCGGTCAGGGATACCGCGAGCGGGGTGCCGAGACGATCGACGATCACATGGTGCTTGGAGCCAGGGCGGCCGCGATCCACCGGCGATGGCCCGACATAAGCCCCCCCCTTTCAAGGCCCTGATGTGAGAGCCGTCGATCGCAGCATCGTCCATGTCCAGCGAGCCTGCTGCCCGCAGCTCGGTGAGGAGTGCCTCGTGCAAGCGAGGCCAGACACCGGCCTCGGTCCAGTCCCGCAGTCGGCGCCAGGCGGTCACTCCCGAGCAGCCCACGACCTCACTGGGCACATCTCGCCAGGCCACTCCCTTGCGCAGGACGTAGATGATGCCGGCCAGGGCGACCCGGTCCGGCACCGGCAGCCGTCCGGGGTGACGCTCCCGCCGCGCAGGCCGCTTTGGCAGCAGCGGGGCTATCCGCTCCCACAGTTCATCGGGGACAAGGTCGGTAGTCACGACGTAGGAGCTTGCCAGATAACCCAGTTGAGCCCACTGGGTCGGCTCGTGATACTCCCCGAATGACCAACAGTGCACAGTCCGAAGCCACTGAACAGGGTTGGGACGAACCCTGGTACCGCGTCCGTACGGACCGTTTCGTGGCGTCCTTCCTGCCCGGCGCAGGTGAGGATCTGGATGCCGTCTGCAACGTCGATGTCGAGGTCCGGCTGGTAGACGGCGGCTCACGCTGGAGCGCGACCGTGTTCACCGTCGCGGAGGTCGAGCGCCTGATGGACAAGGGGGTTCAGACCGGCGAGGACCTGGGCGGCCGCTACTTCTGGTGCTCCGACGGGCTGATTGTCCGAGAGCCCGGCATCGACAACATGACCCAGGTGATCGCCGGTCTGCTCGCCTCCGGCGAGTTCGAGCAGGTCCTCCAGCGACTCGATGACGAGTGACCGCCTCAGCTGCATTCTGAAACGATCAGTTAGAGGGCGTCTGAAAAGCCTGTCAGCGGGCAAGTCACTGGTAGCGGGGTGGTGAAGCGTGTTCGGGGGCTGGGGTGTGCGGGCTGCGTACCCGTTACTCGACAGATCTGTCCGATCAGGAGTGGGAGATCCTCCGTCCGCTGGTTCCGCAGGTCAAGCCTGGTGGGCGACCGGCGAAGCACGCGCGGCGGGAGATCCTCAACGCGTTGGTGTACTGGCTGCGGGCCGGCTGTGCCTGGAGACTTTTGCCGCATGACTTACCGCCGTGGCAGACGGTCTACCACTACTGGCGTCGCTGGCAGAAGGACGGCGTTTGGGAGGAGATGCTGACGGCGCTGCGTGAACGCGAGCGGGTGCAGCTCGGCCGGAATCCCACTCCAAGCGCGGCCGTCGTGGACAGTCAGAGTGTTCGGGCCAGTGAACGAGGCGGTCTGCACGGTTACGGCGGCGGCAAGAAGGTCAGCGGTATCAAGCGGCACCTGCTTGTCGACACCCGCGGCACCGTCCTGACGACGTGCGTGAGCCCGGCCAGTGTGGGGGACCGCGATGGCGCTGTGGTGCTGTTCGCCCGGGCTGCAGATGCCTTCCCGCGCCTACGGCATGTGTGGGCGGACCAGGGCTATCGCGGTGCCGACTTCCACGCCTGGACTCTGGAGGCCACCGGTATCACCCTGGAGGTCGTGCAGCGCCGTGACGGTGGTTTTCGCTCAACCTGGGCCCGGGTGGGGACACCGCCGCCAACAGTGCCCCAGTTCGCGGTGGTCCCGCGTCGCTGGGTGGCGGAGCGGACGGTTCGCCTGGCTGGGACGGTGCCGCCGCCTGTCGAAGGACTACGAGTACCTACATGTCTGCTCGGAGAATGCCATCTACCTCGCCCTGGCCATGCTCCTGGTGCGCCGTCTCGCAAGACCGGCCCGCTGACAGGCTTTTCAGACGCCCTCTAGTCCTTGCGCAGTGGCTGGATGACGCGTCCGCTCAGTTTGTGCGGCACGATGCGGATCCACAGATCGCGCCTGCCCCCGGCCCACGGCGCCGACCCGTACCGCAGCGCGAGGGCTTCGAGCGCGTCCGGACCTGCTGGGTGCTCGACGGTCCCCGTCACCAGGACGCTCCAGCCCCGGCCGGTCGCCTCGTCGATGTGATCGGTCTCGAAGGCGACCTGCGCTCCGGAGCGGACCGCCGCGGCGCCGGCCGGGTCGGTGCGGTAGACGACGCTCTGTCCGTCCACCAGGAAGTTGACCGGCAGCACCACCGGAGCCTCACCGGCCGCGCCGGCCGTGTAGGAGAGACGTCCGATGCCGTGTGTGCCCAGCCGCTGCCAGCACTCCTGCTCCGACAGTCGCGCCAGGACCGGATGGGCCGCAGGCCCACCCCGGCCAGGCGGCACGTCGCGCCGCCCGGTCGTCAGCTCCTCGTACGACATGTCCAGCACGGCGGCGAGCCGCATGAGCGCACCGGGGTCGAAGCCGGTTCCCAGCTCCTCGACCTGGCGCAGATACGTCGTCGACATCCCTGCTCGCGTGGCCACCTCCTCCTGGGACATCCCCAGTTGTCCCCGCCGCAGCGCTATGCGGGTGGCGACGCTTTCCTTGGCCGAGGAGGCGTCGGCCGCGGGCTCCGGCTGGTTCCGGTCTTCGTGCACGGCCGTTCACCCCACTTCGTCGCTTCCTTTCAGGGGAGCAGACCCCCCGCCGATCCGCCAGCGCAGAGACGCCCGTGTCGGCCAGCTTGCAGCCGATGCGAGGCGCCGCCGCCGGTTCTACCGTGTCTCGCTCGCGTCCGCGGGCTCCGGCAGAGCCGCCCGGCCTGCCTCCAGGCGGGCCGCGGGGATGCGGAAGGGCGAGCAGGAGACGTAATCCAGGCCCGCGCGGTGGAAGAAGTGGATCGAGTCCGGATCGCCCCCGTGCTCACCGCAGATCCCCGTCTCCAGGCCGGGACGTGCCGCACGCCCCTCGGCCACGGCCAGTTCCACGAGGCGGCCGACACCGTCCCTGTCGATGGTCTCGAACGGGGACACCGGGAAGACTCCCCTCTCGAGATACCGCGGGAAGAAGGAGGCCTCGGCGTCATCGCGGGACAAACCCCAGGTGGTCTGCGTGAGGTCGTTGGTGCCGAACGAGAAGAAGTCGGCCGCCTCGGCGATCCGCCCTGCGGTGAGTGCGGCGCGGGGCAGCTCGATCATCGTGCCGATCGGACAGGAGAGCGGCGTCCCGGTCTCCGCGGACACCTCGCTGAGTACCCGCTCGGTCTCGGCTCGGGCCAGGCGCAGTTCCTCGACGGTCCCGACGAGCGGGATCATGATTTCGGCGTACGGCTGTCCCCCGTCGCGCAGCCGGCTCACCACGGCTTCGGCGATCGCCCTCACCTGCATGGCCGTCAGTCCCGGCACGGTCAGGGCGAGCCGCACCCCGCGCAGGCCCAGCATCGGGTTCTGCTCGTGCATGCGCTCGACGGCGTCGAGCAGCGCCCGGTCGCGTGGGTCCGGATGCGCCGCACGGGCGAGGCGGACGGCGAGGTCGACATGGTCCGGCAGGAACTCGTGGAGCGGCGGGTCGATCAGGCGGACGGTGACCGGCAGGCCGTCCATCGCCGCGAGTATGCCGGTGAAGTCGGCGCGCTGCAGGGGCAGCAGGGCGGCCAGGGCGGAGTCCCGGGCCGTGTCGTCGTCTGCCAGGATCATGGCTTCGATCAGGGGTCGGCGTTCGCCGAGGAACATGTGCTCGGTGCGGACCAGACCGATGCCCTGGGCACCGAGCGCGCGGGCGCGCGTGGCGTCCTCGGGAGTGTCGGCGTTGGCGCGCACCTGAAGGCGGCGCACTTCGTCGGCGTGGGCCAACGTCGCCAGGACCGCTCCGGTGAGCGCGTCGGTCGCGGTGCCGGTCTGCAGGGTACGGCCGACGTCCGAGGCCGTGAGCGGCAGGGCGCCGCGGTGCACCGTGCCGGCGGTGCCGTCGACGGAGAGGGTGTCGCCCTCGCGGACGGTCACCCCGGACGAGGTGGTGAAGAGTCGCGCCTCGGTGTCCACGATGAGCCCTTCGGCACCGCAGACGCACACCTTCCCCATGCCGCGGGCCACGACGGCCGCATGGCTGGTCTTGCCGCCCCGGCTGGTCAGCACGGCCTGGGCGGCGATCATTCCGGGCAGGTCGTCCGCGGTGGTCTCCCGGCGCACCAGCACCGTCCTGTCACCGGCCGCGGCACGTCGTACCGCCTCCGCGGAGTCGAACACGGCCACACCGACCGCTGCCCCCGGGGAGGCGGGCACGCCGTGGGCGAGCGGCCGGTCGCCGGAACCGGTGTCGAAGCGGGGGAACATCAAGCGGGTCAGTGCGGTGCCGTCCACCCTGTGCAAAGCATCGTCGGCGGTGATGACGTTCTCCCGGCACAGGTCGTGCGCGATACGGAAGGCCGCCTCGGCGGTGCGCTTGCCGACCCTGGTCTGCAGGATCCACAGCTTGCCGCGCTCCACGGTGAACTCGACGTCGCAGAGGTCGCGGTAGTGGCCCTCCAGGGTGCGCAGGTGATCGCCGAGTTCGGCGTACACGCCGCGGTCGATCCGCTTGAGCTCGGTGAGCGGCAGGGCGTCGCGGACACCGGCGACGACGTCCTCGCCCTGCGCGTCGGGCAGGTAGTCGCCGTACACGCCCCGTTCGCCGGTGGCCGGATCACGGGTGAACGCCACTCCGGTGCCTGAGTCGTGGCCCAGGTTGCCGAACACCATCGCCTGGATGTTGACGGCGGTGCCGAGATCCTCCGGGATGTGCTCGCGCCGACGGTAGATCCGGGCCCGTTCGGCGTTCCAGGAGTCGAAGACGGCACGGACCGCTCGGGCCAGCTGCTCCTCGGGGTCCTGCGGGAAGTCCTCGCCGGTCTGCGCACGGACGAGGTCCTTGTACTCATCGGTCAGCAGGATCAGCTCGCCGGCGTCGAGCTCATGGTCGCCGGACGCCCCCCTGCGAGCCTTGTGGTCCGCGAGGGCCCGGTCGAACAGCTCGCCGTCCACGCCCATCACCGTGTGGCCGAACATCTGGACGAGCCGCCGGTAGGAGTCCCAGGCGAACCGCTCGTCGCCGGACACCTTGGCGAGCCCGGTGACCGAGCGGTCGTTGAGGCCGACGTCGAGGATCGTCTCCATCATCCCCGGCATCGAGAACCGGGCGCCGGAACGTACGGACACCAGCAGAGGGTCGTCGGGACCGCCCAGGGACCGGCCCATGGCCGTCTCCAGCTCGGCCAGGGCGTGAGCGGCCTGAAGGCCCATCCCGGAAGGCTCCTGGCCGGTGGCGAGGTAGACGCGGCACGCATCGGCGGTGATGGTGAAGCCGGGTGGGACGGGAAGTCCCAGGCGGGTCATCTCGGCCAGCCCGGCCCCCTTGCCGCCGAGCAGCGCGGCCATGTCCCGGCTGCCCTCGGCGAAGGTGTACACGTACTGCGCGGAAGTGGTCATACGATCGACCTTCGCTCGTCGAGGACGACGCCCGTGGGGCAGCCGATACGGCGGACTGCGGAATCGGTGGTCCAGGTCTGCCTCCAGTGTCACGCCGCCGCCTGCGCCTCGGCATGGGCCGCCAGGTCCGCTCGGGAGGGACGTTCGGCCCTGGGCGCGGCGGTGACGTCCCGGCGGCGAGGACATGCCGCGACTCCGTCGCACCCGTGCCGGCCGTCGGCTCGGGGGCCGGGACACCCCGCGGCCCGGCGGCCGTGGACGCCCCGGCGTCTGCCGTCACCCCCTCCACGACGAGGGGCCGGTCGCCGTGGAGGGGGTGACGGACGTCAGACCGGCTCTTTCCCACCGGTGACGTCCTCGGCACGCCGGATCTCAGCGGCGACCCGCGTCGCCCACCGCTCGATGGCGGGGAAGTCGCGGAAGTCGCCTCCTTTGCCGTTCCGCAGGATCATCCGGGCGACGAATCCCCTGGCCCCCTCCTGCAGGCATCCGCCGAAGGTCACGTGCTCCTGCGCGTCGAGCAGGGCCACGGCGCGCCGGACCCCGGGCACCGGGGGGACGTCCCTTTCCGAGGCCGACGGATCCAGCGGTCCACTGCTGAACAACCACACCGGACGCTTGGACAACGCGCGTCGGTGCCGCCGGACGAAGCGCCGGGCGTCCTTGTGCCAACGTCCCGCGTACAGGGCTCCACCCACGATCACGGCGTCGTAGGGAGCGAGGTCGTCGACCGATCCGGCGGGTGCGGTGTCGACGGACGCCCCCTTCTCTCGGAGCACGTCGGCGACGGCTTCCGCGATCCGGGCGGTCGAGCCGTTCGTCGTTCCGTAGGCGACCAGTACCTTCCTGCTCATCGCCGTCTCCCTCCCGTCTCTTCGATCTTCCTCACCGAGGGCGAGCAGCCGTGGCGACAGCGGCGCCCGGGGCGTGCGTGGTGACCGGTGCCCTCCCCGGCCCTCACGAGTGCCGGACGACGGCCACGGGGCAGGTGGAGTGGTGCAGTACCGCGAGCGTGACCCGGCCGAGCTGGAGCCCGTACTGACCGCGGTGGCGCCGGGTACCCACCACCAGGAGGTCGGCCTCGCGGGACGCGGCTTCGAGGACCCCGCGGGCGTGCCCCTCCACCGTGTGGCGGTGGACCTGCGCCTCGGGCGGGACATCGGCCAGCGCGGCATCGAGAGCCTCGGCCGCCCGCTGTTCGTGCGTCCGGGCCGGCTCGCCGGTCGTCAGCGGGTCTGGGGGCGCCTCGTGTGCGGGGCGCCGCCACGCGCACACGGCCTCCAGCGGAACCCCGCGCCGCAGCGCCTCCTCGGCGGCGAACCGGACCACGGCCGCATCGTCGGCGCCCTCGCCGACGCCCACGACGACCCGTCCCCGGACCGGTCGTGCCGTCTGGTTGTCGTGGCTGCCGCGCAGTACGACCACCGGGCAGTCGGCCCGCCCGGCGACGCCGAGGCTGATCGAACCGAGCAGGAACTCGGCGAGGCCGCCGCGGCCGCGGGTGCCGACGACGAGCAAGGAGGCGTTGCGTCCCTCACCGACGAGGGCGTGCTCCGCCTCCTCCGGAAGAATGTCGGTGGTCACCTCCAGATCCGGCCGACCGCGCTCGGCTCGCCGCGCGGCGGTGTCGACGATGTCCTGGGCACGCACCTCCTCCGACGGCTCGCCCAGGTCCTCGGAGAGGGCCGTGCCCTCGTACCGCTCCCACAGCGAGGCGTACACGATGCGCAGGGGCAGCTCGCGCAGCGCGGCCTCGTCGGCCGCCCACTCCGCGGCGCGAAGACTGGCCTCGGAACCGTCCACTCCGACGACGACAGGCAGTTTCATGGCACTCGCCCTCCGGCGCCCGGGTGAGAAGGGACGCGGTGATCGACCGGTCTGCGCGGCGTCTCGTCGACGGCGGGCGACGGGCGGGGTTCGCAGGCCGTTTCGGTGCGGTCGGACGTTGCGGACCTGGGTGACGCGGCCCCGGCCATGGTCGGTCCCTTCGTGGGATGTCTGCTTCCAGCCTCACAGCACCTTGCCTCATGTCGTCAGGGGCCGCAGGTCCCGGGAAGGGGCCGCCCAGCCCATGGGGCGGCCGGGCGAACACGCCAGGCCGACGGTGGTGGTTCCGTCACCTCACCGGAGGCGTGCGCTCGCCTCTTCGAGAAGGGCGGCCGCGCCGACCGGTTCCGGGTCGTCCGGGCGCCGGAACGGCCGGCCTGGACCCGCGCGTCACGCGTCGGCGGGGCGGCGGTCGACGAGTCGTTCGAGCGGCTGCCCGGCGTCGACGAGGCGTGCCCGCCGGCGGGCACGCCGGTCGCGCCGACCTGCCGGAGGTGTTCCTCCGGGACGACGAGGACATCGCCGAGCGGTTACGGCGGACACCGCGGCGTGTCTCCTGCCCATGCCGGGAGCCGGCACCGGTGGCGGCCCGGCCGGTACGCGCGGTCGAGGGTGTGGTGGACGCGCACTTCCCTCTGCCGGAACCGGTGACCCGAGATCTGCCGGACCCCGATGACCCGAACGGGTGAACTCGTGGCGGACGGCGTGGCCGGTCCGGCACGTGCGCCGACGGCGGTCTCCGTGGCCGTGCCGACCCCCTCCCCCGCCTGCTCGCCGGACGGCGTCCGGGTCACGTCACGTGCGGGACGACCGCGACCGGGCAGTCGGCGTGGTGCAACAGCGTGTGCGCCACGCGGCTCAGCTGCAGCCCGAAGCGCTCACGGCGACGTCGGGCTCCGATGACGGCGAGATCCGCAGCCGCCGACCGCTGGAGCAGAACCGAGCGGGCGGGCCCCTCCACGGTGGTGTGCTGCACCTTCACCGCCGCGTGGGCGGCCTCCGCCTCGTGCAGCACACCGTCCAGCACAGCCGCTGCCCGTTCCTCGTTCGTGGCGGCCGGCCCGTCGGACCTCTCGCCGGCCGGGCGGCACCACGTACGGACGGCGTCGAGGGCGCAGCCGCGCGCCTCGGCCTCGCGGAAGGCGAACCGCACGGCTTCGTCGCCGGTCTCCGTGCCCCCGACACCGAGGAGGATCCGCTGGTGGGAGCCCGCCAGGCCGGCCTGGTCACCACGGACCACGATGACCGGGCAGGTGGCCCGCGCGGCCACTGCCAGGCCCACCGACCCGAGCAGCAGACCCTCGATCTCGCCGCGTCCGCGTGAACCGGTCACCACGGCGGCGGCCTCGCGGCCGCACTCCAGCAGGGCCTGCACGGGGTCTTCGGCGACCACCTCGGTGGTGATCGATGCCTCCGGATTGCGGCGGCCGGCCCGTTCCGCGGCGACGGCGACGACGTTCTCGGCCATCACCTGTCCCGACGGCCGGGCGAGCCCGGAGGGGACGGCGCCTTCGTAGCGTTCCCAGAGGGACCCGTACACCAGTCGCAACCGCAGGCCGTGCCGGGCGGCGTAGTCCACCGCCCAGTCCAGCGCGGCGTAGCCGACGTCGGACCCGTCAACACCCACGACCAGGGGGAACTCCACCGTCCCCACCACCTTTCGCCGGGCTTTCGTCGGGCTGCGCAGCACCGCAGCACGGGGCTCCACTCGTCAGCGTCGCACGGTGGCCGCGACGCGGCACGGGTGACTCGGCCCCGATGTGGGCCGAACGGCCCTGCCGGTCTGCCCGCTCGGTCCCTGGGTCGCGCCCCGCGCCACCGGAACCCTGGAAGGGGACGCCAGGAGGTTCGTCATGACCGCTGCACAGCAAGCGCCCGTGCACGCACTGCTGAGGGACGGTACGACCGTGGCCATCCGGCGGGCGGACGCCGGTGACCGTGATCAGGTGCTGACCTTGTACGAGCAGATGTCGGACGAGCACCTGCGGCTGCGCTTCTTCACCGCGGGCCGTGGTTCCGCCCGACAGGCCGCCGATCGGGTGGCCACCGCCGGGCGTCCCGGGTATCTGCCGCTGGTCGCCGAGCACGAGAACCGCGTGGTGGGGCTCGCGGAGTACGAGGTCGGCCCTGCGGGAGCGTCGACGTCGGCGGAGATCTCGCTGGCGGTCGCCGACGCCTGGCACCACCGCGGCATCGCCACCCTGTTGCTGGAGCACCTCGCCGATGCCGCCCGTGAGGCGGGTGTCACCGCCTTCACCGCCGACGCACTCGCCGAGAACCACGACGTGCTGGCGGTCTTCCGCGACCTCGGACTCCGAGTCACACGCCGCTTCGACGGACCCGAGGTGCACTGCCTCGTCGATCTGACCGAGGACGAGGACTATCTGCGTGCTGTCGACACCCGCGCCCGCCTCGCCGACGTCGCCAGCCTGCGGCCGCTGCTGCGGCCGACGACGGTCGCGGTGATCGGGGCGGGCCGCAGGCCCGGGTCCGTGGGACGAGCGGTCCTGGACAACATCCGCGCCGGTTCCTTCACCGGACAGGTCTTCGCCGTGCATCCGGACCTCACCTCCGTCCTCGAAGTGCCTGCCCGCCCCAAGGTCTCGGCGCTGCCCGAGGCACCCGACGTCGCGGTGATCGCCGTCCCGGCGGCGTCCGTCACAGAGGTCGCCGAGGAATGCGGCGAGGCCGGTGTGAAAGCGCTGATCGTGATCTCGGCGGGTCTCGACGCCCACCAGGCAGGTGTCCTGATGGACTCCTGCCGCCGTCACGGCATGCGGCTGGTCGGTCCGAACTGCCTGGGGGTCGTCAACACCGAGGAAGGCACACGCTTCGACGCCACTTTCGCCGCACACCGGCCGGGTCCCGGAACGGCCGGCGTCGCGGTGCAGTCCGGCGGGGTCGGCATCGCACTGCTGGACGGGTTGAGCCGGCTCGGCATCGGCGTGTCCTCCTTCGTCTCGCTCGGCGACAAGTACGACGTCAGCGGCAACGACATGCTGCGGTGGTGGGAGAGCGACGGTCGTACGGACCTGGCGCTGCTGCACCTGGAGTCCTTCGGGAATCCCCGCGCCTTCTCCCGTACAGCCCGCCGGGTCGCCCGCGCCATGCCGGTGCTGACCGTGGACGCCGGCCGGTCGGAGGCCGGGCAGCGTGCCGCCGCCGCACACACCGCGGCCGCCGCGACGCGGACCATGACCCGCACGGCGCTGTTCACCCAGGCCGGCATCACCGCCACCCGAACCATCGGCGGGCTTCTCGACGCGGCCGCCCTCCTCCGTTCCCAGCCCCTCCCGACCGGCTCGCGGGTCGCCGTCGTCACCAACGCGGCCGGGCCCGGCGTGCTGGCCGCCGACGCCTGCGCGGATGCCGGACTGAGTGTGCCGTCGCTGCCGACGGCGCTCGTCGACGAGCTCGTACCGCTCCTGCCCGCGGGAGCGGTCGCCACCGATCCGGTGGACACCACCCCGGCCGTCGACGAGGAACAGCTGCGTACCTGTGTGCACCGTCTTGCGGCACACGGCGCGGTCGACGCCGTCCTGGTGGCTCTCGTGCCGACGGCGATCGCCGGGGCGACGGAGGAGAACCTGGTACGAGGGCTGAGCCGGGATGCGGACGCTCTCGCCCGACCGGTCGTGGCGGTACTCCCCGCCCAGGCGGCTCGCGTCGAACTGCTGCGAGCGGAGCACGGCCGCCCGGTCCCGGCCTACTCGGACGCGCAGGACGCCGCGGGTGCCCTTGCCCACGCCGTGGAGCGGTCCCGCTGGCTGGCCCGGCCGCGGGGTGCGGTCCCCGCGCTGACGGGGGTGGGATCGGAGCGGGCCAGGAGGATCACCGACGCGTTCCTCGCGGCCCACGAGGAAGGCGGCTGGCTGGATCCGCAGACCACCGCGGCCCTCCTGGTCTGCTACGGCATTCCCCAGATCCCCTGGGCGTGGGCGCGGGACGAGGACGAGGCCGTGACCGTGGCCGGGAGGTTGGCGGGACCGGACGGTCGCGTGGTGATGAAGGCCTACTGGCCCGGGCTGCTGCACAAGAGCGTGGAGCATGCCGTCCATCTGGATCTGCAGGACTCCTCCCAGGTGAGGGCCGCACACCGGGACCTGGTCGCCCGGTTCGGCGACCGGCTGACCGGAGTGGTGGTCCAGCCCCTGGCCGAACGGGGCACCGAGCTGTTCGCCGGTGTCGTGCAGGACGAGGTCTTCGGCCCGCTCGTGCTCTTCGGTCACGGAGGCACCGCGCGCGACCTCCTCGCGGACCAGGCAGGACGTCTGGCCCCGCTCACCGACCAGGACGTGCAGGAGCTGATCTCGGCGCCCCGGTGCGCTCCCCTGCTGTTCGGCTACGCAGGCGGCGTCATGGCAGACGTCGAGGCCCTCGAGCAGCTGCTCCACCGGTTGTCCCGGATGGCCTGCGACCTGCCGCAACTGGCCGAAGCCGACCTGAATCCGGTGCTGGCCGGCCCCACGGGCGTGCGCGCACTGGACGCAAGGGTGCGGCTCGTGCCGCGCCGGGCACACGACCCGTAGGTGCGTCGGCTGCGCTGACACAGGCCCGGACCGCGCCCCCTGGCGACCACCGGCAGCCGTTCGACCGTGGTCATGCGTGCCGGCCGTGGTCGGCGGCGTATGCCGCGAAGACGTCCGCCGACGTTCCGCCGGTGTGGAGGAAGCGCTGGTCGAGGACGGTGGCGAGATCGTCCAGCGCGCCGACGAGCAGGTCACCCGCCAGGCGCACGTCGAGCCGCTCCGCCGCCTGCCCACGGCGGGCGAGTGCTCCGGCGTAGCCGATCACCGCGGCCAGCGACGAATGATCCTCGCCGTCGTGGAAGTAGTAAGCCTCCGCGTACTGGGTGAAGTCGATCCGGACGCGTACGACCTCGGCGGCCAGGTCATGCAGGAGCAGCGCCCCCGCCGTGCCGTCGATCTGGCGCGTCGTCGTGCCGGAGTCCCGCAGCAGGGCCAGGTGGATCGCGAGCACCCTCCTGCGGGTCAGCGCCGGGTAGATCTCGAGCACCCACGAGACGGTGGCCGTCAGGAGGGCGAAGCCGATCAGGGCCTCCAGCGGGGAGACCAGTCGGAGCCAGCCCGCGTCGGGCGCGATGTCCCCCAGTCCCAGGGTCGCGACCATGACGAGCGACAGATACACGGAGTCGAGCAGGGCGGGCTCCTGCGCGGCCCGGGAACCGGACGCGAAGGCGAACGCCCCGGGCATGTGCGGCCAGTAGACGACCGCCCAGCCGAGGATGACCGTGCCGGCCCACATGCAGACGGTCGTCACCATGGCGAGTGGTCCGACCAGCCCGACCACACGCCTTCGGGCACGGAAGCGCCGGGCCAGCCGCCACAACGCCGTCATGACCAGACGGCTCAGACCGCCGTGGCGGGTCGGGTGCCAGATCGTGTGGAACAGGTCCCGCAGCGTGACCAGGACGAGCCCGGCGCCCACCAGCGAGACGAACCACTCCATTCCGCGTCTCCCACGGCCGTTACCGCAGTGGCTGAACTCACGCTCTCCGAGCGTAGGGCGGCGGCCGCACCGTCGCAGGACGGACCGTCCCCGGCGCGGTGGTCTCCACGTCACGGAGCCAGGGAGAAGTAGTTCTCCTCCTCCTGGGTGAAGTGCAGGCGCAGCACGGTGCTGAGGCCGTAGAGGCAGGAGCGCAGGTCGTCCAGCTGTTCGGGGGCCAGGCGGCCGTTCGCGCGGGCGAGTTGCAGGTGGGTGGCGATGCGGCGGGACAGACGCTCGATCTCGGTGTGGGCGCGGCTCA
Source organism: Streptomyces sp. JHA26 (assembly GCF_002005565.1). Taxonomy (GTDB): domain Bacteria; phylum Actinomycetota; class Actinomycetes; order Streptomycetales; family Streptomycetaceae; genus Streptomyces. Next base: position 13,146 of record NZ_BDJC01000007.1, read on the forward strand.
TGGTGGCGGTGGCCTCGGGGCCGCCGAAGGCCGAGGCGAGGGCCGGATAGAGCTGGTGTTCCTCGGCGTACTCGTGCGGCAGCAGCCGTTCGGTGAGCAGCCGGTGCGCCTCCTCGACGCCGGCGAGGGCCGTCGGGCCGGGAGCGCCGGAGAGGCGGTCCGCGGCGGCGCGCACCGATCGGAGGACGTCCTGCAGGTCGTCGTGCTCGGCGGCGAAGCGGTGGATGAGGGCTTCGGTGGCGGGTGTGAGCGCCGGCCGCTCGGCACGGCCGGCGCGCAGGGCACGCAGGGCGTTGAGGATGACGGCGACGTCGATGCCCTCCTGCAGCAGGGCGCCGACGGCGGGCGGGAGCAGGCCGGCGACGGCCGCGGCCATGGCGGCCAGCGACAGCAGCATGCCACCGAGGGCGCTCTGCACGGCGATACGGCGCGACCTCTGGGCGATGACGACGGCGTCTGCCAGACGGTCGACGCGGTCGGTGGTGAGCACGATGTCGGCGGCCTCGGAGGAGGCCGTGGAGCCTCGGGCGCCCATGGCGACACCGATGTCCGCGGCGGCCAGGGCGGGTGCGTCGTTGACGCCGTCCCCGACCATCACCGTGACGGCGCGTTCACGTTCGGCACGCACGGCCGCGACCTTGTCGGCGGGGCCGAGTTCGGCACGGACGCCGTCGAGCCCCAGAACGGCTGCCACCTCTTGAGCGGGGGCCGTTCGGTCGCCCGTCAGCATCAGCAGCCGCTCGATGCCGGCCGACCGGAGCTGACGCAGGGTGTGAGGAGCGTCGTGGCGCAAGGGGTCACGCAGCAGTACGGCGCCGGTCAGGCGCTCATCGACAGCGAGCCATGCGACGGTCGCCCCGTCGAGAAGGGCGCGGTTGTCCACCGCCTTCGCCCAGGCCGGCCGCACCTGGGCGGGGTCGACGCGACCGACGAAGACCCGGTGGCCGTCGACGGTCCCCCTGGCCCCGCTGCCGGGTTCCTCGGTCACGTCCGCCGGCACCGACAACTCCAGTTCGCGCTTCCGCGCGGCATCGACGATGGCCCGGGCCAGCACGTGGGGCGAATACTGGTCGAGCGAAGCCGCCACCCGAAGGACGTGCGCCGACGCCTGACCGGGAGCGGCCGCGACGTCCAGGACGCAAGGACGGCCCCGGGTCAGAGTCCCCGTCTTGTCCAGCAGGAGGGTGCGGGCCCGGCCCAGGTTCTCCAGTGCGCCGCCGTCGCGGACGACCACACCGCGGCGGGACGCGCGGGAGAGGCCGGAGACGACGGCGACCGGGGCGGCCAGCAGCAGTGGGCACGGGGTGGCGACCACGAGGACGGCGACCGCACGCACCGCGGAGCCGCTGACCAGCCACGCCAGCGCGGAGACGGTGAGGGCCAGGGGCAGGAACCAGGCGGCGTACCGGTCCGCGAGCCGCACGACCGGCGCGGACTCCGCCCCGGCCTGCTGTGCCAGGCGCACGATCCCGGCGTAGGTGCTGTCCTGTTCGGTGGCGGTGGCGCGCAGTTCGAAGGCGCCGCCGGCGCTGACCGCGCCGCTGCGTACTCCTTCGCCCCGGTGCCGCGTGACCTGGAGGGGCTCGCCGGTGAGCACCGACTCGTCGAGGACGGCTTCGGCGCTTTCGACGCGGCCGTCGACCGGGACGACCTCACCGGGTCCGACGACCAGCAGATCTCCGGCGGTGATCTCTCCCAGCGGCACCGTGGCCACACCGCCGTCGCCGCGGCGGCGTGCCGTGCGCGGCGCGTGGGCCAGGAGGGCGTGCACGTCGTGGGAGGCGCGCCGCCGAGCGGCCTCCTCCAGGGTGCGGCCCGTGGCCAGCATGAGCGCGATCAGGGCCCCGGCCAGGTACTCGCCGACGGCCAGGGTGCCGCCGAGGGCGAGTACCGCGATCAGGTCGACGCCCGCGCGCCCGTGTCGCAGTGCGACCAGTACCCACCCCGCCGCGGGGACGACGGCGGACACGGTCCCCAGTCCCCAGAAGAGGTCCGCGATGCCGGCCGCACCGACGAGCCGGGCGATGCCGCCCGCGACGAGCGCCGCACTCGTGACGGCGAGGAGGCCGGGCTCGAGCCGGGGAGACGCGAGTGCTGCCGTCGGACGGCGCAGTCGCGTGGCGAGGAGGGAGCGGTTCATGGGCACCTCGGTCCGTGCGGCGCGGTGACGTCAGGCCGCTTCCTCCATCAAAGCGCGGCGCGCCGCCCCGACGGCAGGGACGACCGGCCCTCCGACAGGGCCGGCCGGACGTCGTCGTGTCACGGAGAGGGCCGCCGGCGGACGTGAAGCCGTGGCTCAGCCCGGCTCCATGTAGGGACGCCGGAACACCTTCGCCTGTTCCGCGCCCCACGGCCGGACAGCTGCCAGGGCCTGTGCCACCGCGGACCCCAGGGGACCGCTGGTGTCGACCGCGACCGCCTCCGGCCACGGCTCTTCCCTGACCGCCATGGCGTCGGCGACGCCGGCGTCGGCGTCGGACGCGCCCGGGGCACGGGTCCTCAGACGGGCCGCTGCCACGTCCCCGGGCACATGGCAGTGCAGGGCCACGAGATCGGCGCTGGTGCGTTCGGCCGTACGCCGTGCCGCTTCACGCATGGCCGAGTCGGTCCACGTGGCGTCCAGCACCACGGACTCGCCCTTGGCCAGGAGAGCCGCTGCCCGGTCGAGCAGCTCGGCGTAGGTTCTGGCCGTCCGTTCGGGCGTGTACAAGCCCTCGCCGTAGTCGGCGGCTGCGGGCTGTTCCGCGGAGAGCCCCGCCATCTCCTTGCGCAGGCGGTCGCTGCTGAGCAGCACCGCGCCGAGACGGTCGGCCAGTGCGCCGGACAGCGTGGACTTCCCAGAGCCGGGCAGTCCGGCGACGAGCGTCAGGCCGACGGCCGAGGCTCGCAGGTGGCGCAGCGCCATGGCGACGAGCCGTTGTGCCGCCCCCTGCATGCCGGGCGCGCCCTGCCGGGCCTGGATCATGGAGACCTTGGCTCGGACGAAGGCGCGGTACGCGACATAGTGGTGCCACAGGGACGGCGGGGCGGGGTCGCCGGAGTACTCGCTGTACTGCGCGAGGAAGAATGCCGCGGACTCGGGCGCGCCGAGCAGCTCGAGGTCCATGGCCAGGAACGCGGCGTCATCGAGACCGTCCACGTACCGGAGAAGGTCGTCGAACTCCAGGCAGTCCAGGATCCGCGGTCCGTCGTCGAGGCAGAAGATGTCGTCGGCGAGAAGGTCTCCGTGCCCGTCGACCACTCGTCCCTGCTCGACGCGGGCGTCGAACAACGGTGTGCGGCCCGCGAGATAACGGCGGACCAGCCGCTCGACCTCCGCCAGGCCGCCGGGCGCCGGGCCCTCGGCGGCCATGGCGTCGACCTGCGCGAACCCGGCCTCCCAGCGGGACGCCAGGGCGTCCCGCGCACCCTGTTCCGCGATGTCGCGGCCACGAGGCGCGGCGGCGTGCCATGCGGCGAGTTGCCTGGCGACGGCCCGCAGCGCGTCGCCGACGGGCGCTCCCGCCCGGACGAGACGCGACAGACGGAGACCATCGGGCATGCGGCGCATCACCACGAGCGGCTCGGCCTCTTCCTCACTCGGAGTACGGAGCTCACCCAGGCCCAGGTACACGTCCGGCGCGAACCGCCGGTTGAGCTCGATCTCGCGCTCGCACGCCGCACGGCGCGACGCCGACGTGGTGTAGTCCAAAAATCCCAGATCGACTGGCTTCTTGCTCTTGTACACGCGGTCCCCCGCGAAGAAGAGCACCGCGGTGTGCGTCTCGCGGACGTCCGCGCGCTTCGCCGCTCCCGGATCCCCGTGGCGCACCGGCTCAGTCACGAGGCACCACGGCGAGACACTCGGGCGGGCCGTCGAGGCCCGCCGTGACGGCTGATGGCATCACAGGCAGCCTCCGCTGTGCCGGCGTAGTGCGTTCTCCACTGAGGAGTACCGCATGCGCCTTCGTGGCGCATGCGGGCGCCGCCGATGGCAGGAAGGACCCGCCCCTGTGCGGGAGGTGAGCAGGAGGACGTCGGCCCCGGCAGACGGCAGCCGGTGTCCGTCCGGCATCGCGACCTCCGTGATCCCACCCGCACGGATATCGGCGGCACGGACGGGAAAGCCCCGTCAGATGATCCGCAGCACATCCCGTACGGGCCGTCTGGGCGTGGCCGGGCCCTTCGGCCCGTACCCCAGACGGAGCACCATCTGTACGTGGCCGACCCCCGACGCCGGGTCGCGGGCCAGCAGGCGCAGCTCTCGGTCCTCCAGGGGGTGCGAGGTCAAGGAGGTGGACAGGCCGGCCAGAGTGCCCTCCAGCAGGACGCGCTCCAGTGCCTGGCCGGCCCTCAGCCAGTCGGTGGGGCCGTCACCCCGGGTGCTGAGCAGGGCCAGGTGCGGAGTGCGCTCGAAGGCCGTGCTCCCTCGGTCCGCCACCGGCCTGCGTCCGGAGAAGTCGCGCACGGGAGCCTTGCCGTCCCTCTTGCGCGGGCCGAAGGCGTACTCGGGGACACCGTCGGCGGCCGTGTCCGCCTCACCGCCGAGCCTCGTCCAGCGCACCACGTCCTCGTTGACCTCCGGGTGCAGCAGGTCGCGGCTCTCGGCGTCGCGGACCAGATCGAGCAAGGTCTCGACGTGCCAGCGGCCGGGGAAGAGCAGGACCGCCTCCTCTCGGGCCGCGGCCTCCTGCAAAGCGGCCCGGACGCCCTCGGGGATGTCCCTCTCGGAGAACGGGTGACGGCTCGTGCGTCGCTGCGGGATCGCCGGATGCAGCCGCCACAGGTCCTTCTCCTGCGGAGTCTCCGTCGGATCGGCCAGCCGCACGGCCGCGAGGAGCAGCGGGTCCCGCGGGTCGGGAAGCAATCGGATCTGTGGCGCCAAGGACGCGTGCACGGCGGAGACGCGCAGGTTGAAGAGGGCCGCCCCGCAGCCGATGTGCAGCGCGCGGTTCCCGGGATCGGACCGGGGCATGGTCCGGTCCGGATCGGCGCGCAGCTGCAGAAGGCGCTCCCCGGCCACGTAACGGAAGCGCCACGGCTGCGCGTTGTGCATGGACGGGGCGGTGGTGGCTTCGGCCACCAACGTGGTCACCGTCTTCTCATCGAGCCGAACCTGGAACATGGAGTCCTCCTTGCGACCCGACCCACAGGGCGAGGCACGTCATCTCGCCCTCTCCATTGTTCGTCGGGCGCGCTGTTCGCGGGAGGGCCGGACAGCCGCCCGTCGGCGCCGACGGCATGGGCCGAGGGTCCCGGTGGCGGCAGCCGGACGGCCCTTCCCACCGGCCCCGGGGACGGACGACGCTGGGAACCGACCTGGCCGCACGCCGATACGAGCGAGGTGAGCGTCATGTCGGACGTGACCACCACGGACCTGTACGAGGTGACGATGGCGCTGTCCTACCTCCGCGAGGGCATGGACGGGCCCGCGACGTTCAGCCTGTTCGTATGGAGCCTGCCCCCCGAACGGGGCTTCCTGGTGAGCGCCGGTGCGGAACCACCCGCGTCGGCACCTCGACGGACGCCCCGTACCTGGACTCCCCCTTCAAGCTGGTGGACTACGACGGCCGCCCGGTCATGAAACTGTCGTCCGCCAAGATGACACTGCCCGGACGCAAACAGGTCTTCCGCCGTCCGGGCGGCGACGACGTCATCGCCCTGTGGGACGAGCCGGTGCCCGCCGGCGCGGAACCGCTGCTGCGTACGGTGATGAGCGGCGGTCGCCGTCTCGGGCCGCCGGACACTCTGCCGCAGGCTCACGCCCGCTTGACGGCGGACCTGGCCGGACTGCCCGCCGATGCCCTGCGGATCCGCTCTCCCCGGCCGTGCCGGGCCGTGGTGTCCGAGCCCCTGTCCCGGCTGACCGCGGAGATACGCGGGCGGCTGGGCGAACCGGACGGCGTCGCCCCCGCCCGGGCGGTCCCGCGCTGACCGGCTGCCCGGCCCGTCCCTCGGCTGGCGCGGTGGCACGGCACCGGGCAGCGTGGACCCAGCGGACAACACTCCTGTGAGGTGATCATGCAACCCTCTGAGGCGGTACCACGGGTGGTCGTGGGCGTGGACGGGTCCCCGTCCTCCTATGCGGCGCTGCGCTGGGCGGACCGCTACGCGCGGACCGTCGGCGGCGTCGTGGAGGCGATCCACGTCTGGGACACCCCGTCCGCCACGGGCTTCAGCGGGCCGGCCGTCGACCCGGACTTCGACCTGCAGCAGGCACGCGAGCGTTTCGCGGAGGAGCTGGGCGCCGTCTTCCCGGACGAGCGGCCGCCGGGGTTCAAGGACGTACTCGTCGAGGGTGACCCCTCGGAGGCGTTGATCCGCGCTTCGGAGGGGGCCGACGTCCTCGTCGTGGGGCGCCGGGGGCGAGGAGCCTTCGCCAGGGCGATGCTGGGGTCGGTGAGCCAGCGCTGCGCCCAGCACGCGGCCTGTCCCGTCGTCGTGGTCCGGCAGGAGAAGGACCCGGTTCACTGATCCCTCTCACTGGAAGGCCGCGTGGATCTCCTGCTCGTCGGCGTCGTGCGAGACGAGCAGGAGTTCGTCCCCGGGCCGCAGAAGGAGGTCGGGGTGGGGGGCGGTGGGGTCCCCGTCCCGTACCACTGTGGCCACCAGTGTGCCCTCGGGCAGTGCCACGTCGCCGAGACGTCGGCCCGCCGACCTCGATCCCGCCGTGATGACGGTCTCGATGACGCCCACCCCCGCGCTGCTCAGCCGCATCAGGGCGACGGTGTCCGTCGCTCCCGTGGCCTCCTCGATGAGGGACACGAGCGGAGTGGCCGCCGGGACGGCGACGTCCACGCCCCAGCGGTGGTCGAACAGCCAGGTGTTCTCGTCGTCGTTGATCCGTGCGACGACCCGGGGCACGGCGAAGCGCCGCTTGGCCAGCAGACTGATCACGAGATTGTCCTCGTCCCGCCCGGTGGCGGCCACCAGCAGATCCGCGTGACCCGTGTCCGCGCGCGCCTGTACCGCGGTCTCGCTCGCGTCCCCGCACACGAACCGGGCGTCGAACCGGCCCCGCAGCGCGTCCAGTCGTGCGTGGTCGGCGTCCACGACCGTGATCTCGTTCCCCGGCGCCGACAGCACCTGGGCGATCTGCGTACCCAGCCGTCCCGCGCCGGCGATCAGAACGTTCATGTCCCCAGCTCCCTGTCCAGGAATGCACGCAGTCGGCGCAACGCGGGGGCGGCGACGGCGAACGTGACGACGTCGCCCGGGGCGGCGGTGGTGGTGCACAGCGGCAGCAGGGAACGCCCTCCGCGGGTCACCTCGACCACCCGGATCTCCCCCTCGATCTCGATGTCCCTCAGTCTGCGCCCGGTGAGGTGGTGCGGAAGGACCGAGCGGACCAGGACGGTCTCGCCGTTGCCGAACGTGACCTCGGGCTCGAGGTCGCGGTGCAACAGCATCCGGTGGATGCGGTGCACCGACCAGGCCGCGTCGCAGACGGCCGGGATGCCGAACCCCTCGTACAGGCCCACGTGCTGCGGGTCGTGCACTCCCGCGAGCACGATGGGCACGCGGAAGGTCTCCTTGGCGGTGCGGGCGATGACCAGGTTGGTGTTGTCGGCGGAGGCGACGGCGACCAGGGCGTCGCTGCACCCGGCACCGGCCTCCTCGAGTACGCGTCTGCTGAAGCCACTGCCCGCGTGGAAGCGGCCGGCAAGCCCCGGCGGGAGCCGGCGACGCACGTCGGGGTCACGGTCGACGACGTGTACGTCATGGTGTTCGCGGGCCAGTTGGGTGGCCAGGGCGGAGCCGATCCGGCCGCACCCCGTGATGACGACTCTCATCCTTCGTCTCCTTCCGGCCGGGGTGCGCGACGTCTGCGCAGGCGCAGTTTGCGCAGCTCGTCGGCGGCCAGGGGCAGGACGCCGACGATGGTGAGGACGGCCCAGTCGCCCGGGGTGAGAGGCGCGGTGTGGAAAACGCTCCGCAGGAGTGGTACGTAGCTGATGGCCGCCATGAGGGCGATGCCGAAGAGGCCGGCCGCGATCAGACGCGGATTGCCGAGCAGTCCGGCCTCGAAGACGCTCCGGTGCTCCGTGCGTACCGCGAGGGCGTTGAAGAACTGGCTGACCACGATGCCCGCCTGGACCAGGGTGATCGCTTCCCGGTAGACGGGGTCGTCGTAGGAGAACTCCGCGTACGGAATGCCCGAGGCGTTGATGTGCCAGAAGAACACCGCGCACACGCCGGCGGCCTGGATGCCGCCGAGGAACAGGATCCGTCGTACCACGTCGGCCGAGAAGAGCCGCTCGCGGCGAGGCCGCGGCGGCCGGTCCATCACGTCGGACTCCGGCGGTTCGGCCCCGAGGGCCAGGGCCGGGAGCACGTCCGACCCGAGGTCGATCGCCAGCACCTGCACCGCGGTGATCGGCACCAGCGGGAAGCCGGTGAACGTCGCCGCGAGGATGGGGGCGAGCTCTCCGATGTTGTGGCTGAAGAGGTAGACGAGGAACTTGCGGATGTTCTGGTAGACGCCGCGCCCCAGGCGGACGGCCACGGCGATGGAGGTGAAGGAGTCGTCGAGCAGTACCACTTCCGCCGCTTCCCGGGCCACGTCGGTTCCGGAGGCGCCCATCGCCACACCGATGTCGGCGTGTTTGAGCGCGGGCGCGTCGTTCGCCCCGTCCCCCGTGACGGCGACGACCTCTCCCCGGCGCTGCAGGGCGGTCACCACGCGCATCTTGTGCTCGGGACTGACCCGGCACAGCAGCAGTTCCCCGGTGCCGGCGACGAGGCGGTCCACTGCGACGTCGTTCATCTCGTCCAGCCGCGCTCCGGTCGCCACGGTGGGGCTCGGAGTCCGGACGATGCCGACCCGGCGTGCCACGGCCTCCGCCGTCAGGGGGTGGTCGCCGGTGACCATGACGATGCGGATGCCTGCTCGGCGGCAGGCGTCCACCGCCGCACGGACCTCCTCCCGCGGCGGGTCCATCATGCCCTCGAGCCCGAGCAGGGTCAGACCGGATTCGTCCTGATCACGGTCGTCCGCGGATCCGGCGCTCACCGCTTCGGCGACCGCGAGAACCCGCAGGCCCTGTCCTGCCATGCGGTCGGCGGTCTCGGCGACCCGGGTGCGCCGGGCGGCGGTCAGGTCCACGGCTTCCCCGCGGTCGTCGAGACGGGTGCAGCGGTTCAGGACCTCCGCCGGTGCGCCCTTGACGCGTACGCGCCGGGTACCGTTCTCCTCGTGGACGGTGCTCATCAGCTTGCGCACCGAGTCGAAGGGGTGCTCGACGGTCCGTGGTGCCGCCGCCTCCTCGACCGCGAGGTCGAGGCCGGCCTTGGCAGCCGCCACCAGGAGCGCTCCCTCGGTGGTGTCCCCGAGGACGCGCCACCGCTCTCCGTCGCTGGGTGGCAGGAGCCGGGCGTCGCAGCACAGTGCGGCCGAGCGGAGCAGCTCGCGGACCGGCGCGGGGTCACTCACCTCTCCCCGAGGGGCGTACCCCACTCCCGTGACGGTGTGTTCCTGGTCCCAGGCCCAGACCCGCACGACGGTCATCTCCGCCTGGGTCAGCGTGCCGGTCTTGTCCGTGCACACCACGGTGGTCGAGCCCAGGGCCTCCACGGCCACCAGTTTCTTCACCAGAGCCTGGTGCCGGGCCATGCGCCGGACACCGAGGGCGAGGGAGACGCTGAGGGTCGCCGGCAAGCCCTCCGGCACGAGCGCGACCATCACGCCGAGCGCGAAGACGAACGACGGGACCGCGTCCTGTCCGGTGGGCAACCGGACGGCGAACAGCAGCAGGCCCACCGCCAGAGCCGTGCCGGCGACCCGGCGGGCCATCCACGCGACCTCGCGCTGCAGGGGGGTCTTCTGCCGCGGGGCCGCCGCCGTCAGACCGTAGATGCGGCCGAACTCGGTCGACCGGCCCGTGGCGTGGACCAGGCCTCGGGCGACACCGGTCACCACGTCGGTGCCCATGAAGACGAGGTTGCGGGCCTGGGCCGCCTCCCCCTCCGTGGAGGAGTCGGCCGTCCGGGCGACCGGTTCACTCTCCCCGGTGATGGCCGCGTTGTCGACGGCGAGGTCATGGGCCTCCACGAGACGGCAGTCCGCCGGCACGGTGTCCCCGGCTTCCAGCATCACCAGGTCCCCCGGGACCAGCTCCTGGACCGGCACCTCGTCGGGCCGGCCTCCGCGGAGCACCCGGCAGTGGTGCGGGACCATCCCCTGCAGCGTCTGGGCGGTACGTTCCGCCGAGTACTCCTGGGCGAACCCGATGCCGGCGTTGAGCACCACCACGCAGGCGATGGCCACGGCGAGCTGTGCGGTGCCCGTCTGTCGCGGTTCTTCCAGGGCGTAGGCGAGGAAGGTGACGGCCGAGGCCACGATCAGCACGATCGCGAACAGGTCGGTGAACTGGGAAGCCAGTTGCCGCCACCCCGAGCGCCGATGCGGCGCGGGCAAGGTGTTCGGACCGAAGGCCGTGAGCCGCTCACGGACCGTGTCCGGGGTCAGGCCACCGGTCGAGCTGCCGAGCGCGGAGAAGACCTCGTCGACGGCCAGAGCGTGGACCCGCATCCGGGTCTCCACCGGCGAGCCGGTGGACGTGAGGGTCGCGGCCTTGCGGCCCTGCCGTGAGCGGAGGACGTTCATGACGGCGCGGGTCGCTTCGTGCTCCGAGCGTGCCTCACGGGCTCACCCTTGTGTGCGCCGGGAGGCCGCCTCTTCGTCGACGGTCCACCGAACGTCCAGCTCCACGTCCGGAGCCCGGCGCAGCGTATTCGTCACCGTGCAAGGGGACACCACCGAGCGCAGGGCGGCCAGCCGCTCCGGCGACAGAGCGGGGGCCACGACGGTCAGCGAGAGCGAGGCGACACGGGCCGGCCGGTCCTCCGCCATCTGGTCCTCCGCCATCCGGTGCTCCGCGCGGACGGACAGACCGTCCCGGACGGCACCGTGCCGGTCGAGGAAACGTCCCGCGTCATGGGCGGCGCACGATGCCACCGCGGCCACGAACAGCTCCACGGGCGTGGGAGCGGTGTCCTTCCCGCCGTCGGCGAGCGGTTGGTCGACGGTCAGGACGTGGCCGCGGACCCGTATCTCGTAGGCGTCACCGACGACTGGCACCACCTCGACCACACCGGGCACACCCCGAGGCTGCGGTTCCACGGCGGCAGCCTGGAACAGCAGCAGACCCGCCAGGCGCCGGGCCTCCTCGACTGTGAGCGAGGCCCACAGCTCACCCTCGTCGTGGGAGGTGAAGGAGGTGTCGAGGACGACTCGTCCCATCCGGGCCGGCAGCTCCTGCGGTGCGAACCGGGTGACGTTGATCGTGCGACCACAGCGCGTCTGCAGTTTCATCCCGTCTCCTCCTCGGCCCCCGCCTGCCGGGCGCCGCCTGTCGTGTGGCGAAGCGCCGCCGTGAGCGCTCATGCGCCGTCGGCCGGATCGATGCGCCGCCCGGTCAGGCGTTCCACGTCCACGACCAGCCACATCGAGCGCCCTCCCCCGGCCCAGGGCTCGGTGTGTGCCGCCGCGTCCAGCCTGCGCACCGTCTCCGGATCCGTCACGGCTCGTCCCCGACCCACGATCAGGACGCTCCAGCCCTGGCTCATGGCGTCGTCGATGTGGTCGACCTCGAAGGCCACCTCGTTGCCCTCGGCCGCGGCGGCGGTCGAGCCGGGAGCCGTGCGGAAGGCGATCGTCCCGTCCGTCACCTCGTAGTTGACGGGGAGCACCGCGGGCCCGTTCTGCGTGGTCAGCGCGAGACGTCCCACTCCGTGCGTCGACAGCAGGGCGCGGCACTCCTGCGCGTCGAGGTCTCGCAGAACCGGATTGCGAAGCGCCCGCCCCTGGCCGGACGGCAGGTCCGCGCCGCCTCCCTGGAGTTCGACGTACGTCGTCCCCAGGGCGTCGGCCAGCCGCACCAGTGAGCCGAAGCCCGGGTCGGCCGTATGCGTCTCCAGGTAGGCGAGGTACTGCGGCGCCATGCGGGCGCGGCGGGCCACCTCCTCCAGACCGAGGCCTCTGCGCCGACGGGCGGCGGCGAGGCGCCGCCCGATGTCGCCGGCCCGCCCGGTGCGGACCGCGGGATCCACTCGTTCACCGTGAGACCGGTCCGACCGCCCTTCCCCGCCGGGCGCGGGCTGCTCTCCCCCGCCGTGCTGCACGCGCGCGTCCGGACCCGGAAACACGAGCGTGACGTCCCCCGTGTCGGACCAGCGGACGTCGTACGGCGGCGTTCCGTCGTCGTGACGAAGACCGACGATCTCCCCGACCCGCCGACCGACGCCGTCGGCCGGGGTCTCGACGACCAGCCGGTCGCCCAGGTGTGCGTACATGACCGTGGCCTCTCCGTCGGCGGGTCTCTTCTTCCAGCGTCACGCGTCGGTGCCGCGTCCACCAGACGGCTGACGGTCCCTGCGCCACGTGCCGAACGGCCCTTTCTCCTCGCACGCGAAGCCTCGGGGCCGCGGGGTCGCGTTCCGTTCCCGCACCGGCCGATCGGGGCCCATGGGCCCTGGTGGACCACAAGCGGTGCCCGAACGGCCCTGCACCCCAGCGGCTCCCGGCGTCAGGCTGGAGACGGCAGCCGGAGGTGAGCACGATGCGTGGAACCGGAAACGCTCGGCGGGCTCTGTGGCGTTGGCGCCGCAATCCGTTGCTCCGCCGGGAGGACGTGCTCGAGGCGTGGATCCTGCTGATGACGTGGCTGGTGGTAGCGGTGGCGGGTCCCGTGGCCGGAGTGCTCGGAGCGCAGGCCAGTGTGCGCGACGCGGCGCAGCGGCGCGCCGAGCGCCATGCGGCCACGGCCACGCTCGTGAGGGACGCCAGAGGCAGTGCTGTGACCGACGGGACGACGAGGGACCGCGTCGACACCCTCGTGCGCTGGACGGCGTCCGACGGGACCCGGCACTCGGGCAGGGCTTCGGTCGACGTGGGGCTGAAAGCCGGCTCGCGGGTGACGCTGTGGACGGACCGGCAGGACCACCTGGCGGCTGCGCCGCCCACCGCGGCTCAGGCCGGGGTGGACGCCGTCTTCACGGGCGCCGCCTCGTCCTTCGCCGTCGTCGCGGCGGCAGCCGCCGGGTACTACGGCGCCCGGGTGGTACTCGACCGGCGGCGCCGGGCCGCCTGGGAGAACGAGTGGCAGGAGATCGGCTCCCAGTGGGGACGGGCAGCCAGTTGAGCCGGGCCGGCACCACGGACGCGGGGCGCGGCCCGGCAGCCGGCTCCCGGTGCTGAGCGTCCGCCGACCGAGAGGAGAGGCGATGAGCGGCTTCGTGGTCGTGGGGACGGACGGTTCCGCTCCGGGCCTCGAGGCGGTCGCGTGGGCGGCCCGTGAGGCCGAGCTACGGAAGGTCTCGCTCCGGGTGGTGCACGCGCTCGCCCGGCCGGCACACCTGCCGATGGACACCGTACTGCCGAGAGCCGTCAGGGACCGCTTCCGCCAGGAGGCGGACGCGGTGGTCGAAGAGGCGGTACTGCGGGCACGGACGACGGCACCCGGCATCGACGTGGTGGGGCTGGTCCGTCCGGGAGAAGCGCTCACCGTCCTGATGGAGGAGTCCCGGACCGCCGAGCTGGTCATCATCGGACATCGCGGCCTGAACGAGTTCACAGGACCGCTGCTCGGATCCACCGCGATCGGGCTGGCCGCCCACGCTCGGTGCCCCGTCCTGGTCGTCCGGATTCCGAAAGCGCCCGTGGGCCCGATCGTGCTGGGGCTGGACGGTTCGCCCGCGGGGTCGGCAGCGCTGCGCTTCGCCTTCGAGGAAGCAGCGGCCCAGAAGACCCGCATCGTCGCCGTGCACGCCTGGACCGCGTGGAACTCCCCGATGCCACCTCCCACGGATACCTCGGAACCCTACGCATACGGGCCCGGGCTGCTGGCGGCGGAGGAGGAACGGCTCCTGGCCGAGACCCTCGCCGGCACGAGTGAGCTGTACCCCGATGTGAAGGTGGAACGCAGAACCGTGCACGGACCTGCACGCCCGGCGCTGATCGAGGCAAGCCGCACGGCTCGTCTCACGGTGGTCGGTTCCCGGGGCCGTGGGGGTTTCACCGGACTACTGCTCGGCTCGGTCAGCCAGGCCGTCCTGCACCACGCATACAGCCCCGTAGCAGTCGTACGGGGACGACCTCCCGGCCCGGCCGGGGCGAACCGTCTGGAGTGAGGTGCTGACCATGCGCACCGACCCGAGTCCCCAGCCGATCGTGGTCGGCGTCGACCCCGACCCGGACAAGCGCCTGGCACTGGCCTGGGCCGCCGACGAGGCCCGACGGCGCCGGCGCCCCCTGACACTGGTGTACGCGCAGGGTGAACCGGTCCCCGGATACCGGCCCGAGGGCGGCCGCCCGACGTGGGAGCGGTGGCGGGAGGAACTGCACACGACGGGGAGCGACGTGCTCAAGAGCGCGCTCGCCTTCGTCGAGGACCGCTGGCCCGCCACGGAGACCTCCGCTGTGCTGGCCGAGGGACATCCCGCGTGGGTGCTGGCCGAGCAGTCGCATCACGCCGAACTGGTCGTGATCGGTTCTCGCCGTCCGGGCGCGAGTCGGGAGTCGTTCACCTCCGCCGCGGTCGCGCTGCCGCTGACCGCCCGCGCCGCCTGCCCGGTCGTCGTCCTGCGCGAGTCGGAACACACCACCCAGCAGCCCCCTTACCTCGTCGTCGGCGTGGACGGCAGCCCCGACTCGGCGGCCGCCGTCGACTTCGCGTTCGACGAGGCGGACATGCGCGGCGCGAACCTGCGCGCCCTGTACGTCTGGCACACTCCCCTGCTCGGCGTCCTGGACGAACACGCGGCGCTGCAGGAATGGCGTCAGGTGCTCTCCGAGACGGTGGCCGGGCGCACCGCCGCCCATCCGGCGGTGGAGCTGCACCACGAGGTGGTCAAGGGACACCCCGTGGAGGTACTGACCGAGGCCTCGGCCCATGCCCTCGCTCTGGTCGTGGGCACCCGTGGGCGCGGCGGCTTCCGGGGCATGCTGCTGGGCTCCGTGAGTCAGGGCGTTCTGCACCACGCGCGCTGCCCGGTGATCACGGTGCCCCGCCGGCGGCGCCGGTGAGCGCCCGGCGGTCGCCCCGGAGGAGGAAACACGATCATGACGCGGTCCGTGGTGGTGGGAGTCGACGCTTCCCCGTCGGGCTGGAAGGCGGTCAGGACGGCGGCGCACGAGGCCGGACTACGCGGCGTCGACCTGCGGTTGGTGCACGCGTTCGGCCGGCCGGTCCCGCACGTGCCTCCTGGCGGCCAGCCCTGGAACCCCGGCGGGACGGGGATGCGCGAACTCGTGGACGGCACCATGGCCGAAGCCGAACGGCTCGTGCACCGAGTGGCCCCGCAGGTCGGGACCGCCCGCCACGTCACGGTGGGTGAGCCGTTGATGGTGCTGGGGATCGCTTCGCGCACGGCGTCCCTCGTCGTGGTCGGCCACCGGGGGCTGGGTGCTTTCGGCGGGCTGCTGCTCGGCTCGACCACCGGGCACCTGGCGGCCCACGCCCGCTGCCCCGTCCTGATCGTCCGGGGACGGGACGAACCGGACGGGCCCGTGCTGCCGGCCGTCGACGAGGCCCCCGCCTGCGGGGAAGCCGTGCGATTCGCTTTCGCCGAGGCGTCTTTGCGCCATGCTGACCTGCCGGCGGTGCACGTGAGCGGGGAGGGGGAAGCGGACGCCCACGACGGCCCTGCCGATCCGCCGTCCGTCACGCGTGACGGGCGAAGGCCGTGCGCGCGGAGCACGTGCTCGACGCCGCGCCGGCCGGTCCCGTCCGCCGGTGTCCGGAGGTGTCCGTGCGCCGCCCGCCGGTCGCAGGCCGCGTGCGCCGCACTCTCATCGACGCGGACGCGGACGCGAACGCTCAGCTCCTGGTCGTGGGGGCGCGGAGCAGGGGTGGTTTCGCAGGCCTGCTCCTGGGGTCGGCCGGTCAGGCCGCTCCTGCACCACGCGCAGTGTCCCCTCGTCGTCGCACGGCACGAGGGAGCGGGGTGGACACGACGGGGGTCCGGTTCCTGTCCGCCGCGGTCCGGGCAGCGCATGTCTCAAGGAGTGGAGGGGACCGGCCCCCCGTAACCGCCACCGCCGGGGGTGTGCAGGACGAACACGTCGCCCGGCTGAACCGCCATGGAGCCGCAGCCCGCCATGGGCAGGAAGGCGCCCGCCCGCTCCACGTGGTGGTGTCCGAGGGCCCCCGGCTCCCCGCCGGCCATGCCGTAGGGAGGGATCCGACGATGCCCCGACAGCACACTGATGGTCATCGCCTCACGGAATCGGATCCTGCGCACCGCACCGTCGCCTCCGCGCCACCGGCCCACGCCCCCGCTGCCGCTGCGCACGGAGAACTCCTCGACGAGCACCGGTAGACGCATCTCCAGGACTTCCGGGTCCGTCAGGTAGGAGTTGGTCATGTGTGTCTGGACCGCGGAGGCACCGTGGAAGCCGGGGCCGGCACCGGCGCCCGAGGCGACCGTCTCGTAGTACTGGTGGTGCTCGTTGCCGAAGGTGACGTTGTTCATGGTGCCGCTGCCCTCCGCCTGCGCGGCCAGCGCGGCGTAGAGCGCCCCGGTGACCGCCTGTGAGGTCTCCACGTTGCCGGCCACGATGGCGGCCGGTGACGCGGGGGCGAGCATCGATCCCTGCGGGACGAGGATGCGCAGGGGCCGCAGACAGCCGTCGTTCAGCGGGATGTCCTGGGCGATGAGCGTGCGGAAGACGTACAGCACGGCAGCGGTGACCACGGAGGTCGGCGCGTTGAAGTTGGAGTCGAGCTGCGGCGAGGTCCCCGTGAAGTCGACGGTCGCCTCGCGCCGGCCGCGGTCGACGGTGACGCGAACGGCGATCACCGCGCCGGAGTCGGTCTCATACCGGTACGCCCCGCCGGTGAGGGTGTCGAGAGCCTGTCGGACGGCTTCCTCGGCGTTGTCCTGCACGTGCTGCATGTACGCCTGCACCACGTCGGGGCCGAAGTGCCGGATCATCCGGTCGACCTCGTCGACGCCCTTGGCGTTGGCGGCGACCTGGGCGCGCAGGTCGGCCAGGTTGGTCTCCGGATCGCGTGAGGGGTACGGCGCACCGGTGAGCAGGTCCAGGGTCTCGGTCTCCCGCAGACGGCCGTCCTGGACGAGCAGCCAGTTGTCGAAGAGGACGCCCTCCTCCTCGATGCTCCGGCTGTCGGCCGGCATCGAACCGGGCGTCAGGCCTCCGATCTCCGCATGGTGCCCGCGAGAGGCGACGTGGAACAGAACGGTGCCGGCGTTCGGAGTGCCGGCCTCCCCGAAGACGGGCGTGATCACCGTGATGTCGGGCAGGTGGGTGCCGCCGTGGTACGGGTCGTTCACCGCGTACGCGTCTCCCGGCCGCATGCTCCCGGCGCGGCGGCGGACGATCTCCCGGACGGCGGTCCCCATGGATCCCAGGTGGACCGGGATGTGCGGTGCGTTGGCGACGAGATTGCCCTCGGGGTCGAAGAGGGCGCAGGAGAAGTCCAGGCGCTCCTTGATGTTGACGGACTGGGCCGTCGCCGCGAGTCGGGCGCCCATCTGCTCGGCGACGGAGACGAACTGGCTGTTGAAGATCTCGAGCATGACGGGATCGGCTCTGGTCCCGGCCCTTTCCCGGACCACGGTGGCGGTCCGGGTCAGGCGGAGGTGGCCGGTCTCGGTGACCGTGGCCTGCCAGCCGGGATCGACGACGGTGGTCGCGTTGTCCTCGGCGATCACGGCGGGGCCTCGCAACACCGCTCCGGGACGCAGCCGCCCGCGTTCCCGGAGCGGTACGGTCCGCCATTCGCCCCCGATGTGGAGGCGTGTCGTGGGCGCGGCCGTCCCACCGCAGGGCGGGCCCTCGCCGCCGAGTCGGTCGAGGTCGGGCTGGAAGGTCAGTCCCCGAGCCTCGACGGAGAGGGCCTCGACCACGACCGGCCGCTCCAGCAGGAACGAGTAGAGCGCACGGTGGCGCTCGGTGAACGTCCCTGCCATCTCCGCTGCTTCACCGAGCGGTACGGTGACGGACGTGTCGGTCCCGTCGTAGCGCAGCCGCGCCGTCCGGGTGACGCGCACGCGCTCGTCCGGCGTGCCCTGAGCGGCCAACCGCGCCCGTGCGGTGGCCTCGAGCCGGTCCGCGGCGGTACGGACCCCGTCCATGTGCGCGTCGTCCAGGACCAGCTCCAAGGACTGCTCGTGCACGGTCGTGACGTCCGCGAGCCCGATGCCGAGGGCGGAGAGCACGCCGGCGAGCGGCGGCACGAGAACGGTGCGGATGCCGAGGGCGTCGGCCACGGCGCACGCGTGCTGGCCGCCGGCCCCGCCGAAGGCCGTCAGGGCGTATGCGCGGACGTCGTGGCCCCGGTGCACGGAGATGCGCTTGACGGCGGCGGCCACGTTGGCGACCGCCACCCGGAGGAAGCCCTCGGCCACCTCTTCGGGAGTCCGCCGGTCACCGGTGGCCTCCCGGATCCGGGCCGCGAGCTCGGTGAAGCCGCGTCGTACGACGGTCTCGTCCAGCGGCTGGTCACCGTCGGGACCGAACACGCGCGGGAAGCGGGCCGGCGGGATGCGTCCGAGCATCACGTTGGCATCGGTCACCGTCAGCGGACCGCCCGCGCGGTAACAGGCCGGTCCCGGACGCGCCCCGGCGGAGTCCGGGCCCACTTGGTAGCGTCCGTGGTCGAAGCGGAGGACCGAGCCGCCCCCCGCGGCGACCGTGTGGATGTCCAGCATCGGCACCTGCAGACGGACTCCGGCGACGCGGGTGACCGGTACCCGGTCGAACTCACCGGCGAAGTGGGACACGTCCGTCGAGGTGCCGCCCATGTCGAAGCCGACGACACGGTCGTGTCCGGCCCGCCGCGACAGACCGGCCATGCCGACGATGCCACCGGCCGGGCCGGAGAGCACGGCGTTGGTGCCGCGGAAGTGGTCCGCCGCTGCGAGACCTCCGTTCGACTGCATGAACAGGAGCCGGACACCGGGCAGCTCACGGGAGACGTCGTGCACGTATCTGCGCAGTCCCGGTGAGAGGTAGGCGTCCACGACGGTGGTGTCGCCGCGAAGGACGAGCCGGGTGAGCGGTCCGACGGCGGAGGAGAGCGAGACCTGGGCGAAGCCGAGGGAGGTGGCCAGCCGACCGACGGCACGCTCGTGCGCGGGATGCAGCGCACTGTGCATACAGACGACCGCGACCGCGCGGATCCCCTCGGCATACGCACGCCTGAGCTCGACCGCGAGGGCGTCCAGATCGGGCGGGCGCAGCACCTCGCCCTCTGCGGTGACGCGCTCCTCGACCTCGATGACGCGTTCGTAGAGGGCCTCCGGCAACTCGATCTCCCTGGCGAAGAGATGCGGGCGGTTCTGGTAGCCGATGCGCAGGGCGTCACGGAAACCGCGCGTGATCACCAGTACCGTGCGTTCCCCGGCACGTTCCAGCAGGGCGTTGGTCGCCACGGTCGTGCCCATGCGGACGCTGTGGATGACCTCGTCGGGAACCGACTCGCCCGGGGCCAGCCCGAGAAGGCGTCGGACACCCTCGACGGCCGCGTCGCGATAGCGGCCGGGATCCTCGGACAGCAGCTTGAGAGCCCGGATACGGCCGTCCGGCGCCTGGGCCACGACATCGGTGAAGGTGCCACCCCTGTCGATCCAGAACCGCCAGCCGTCGGAAGGGGTACCGCTGGGCATGCTCGTGTCCTCCTCCCGTCCCGTCGGGTGACGCCGCCGTCCCCCGCGTCCCAGCATGAGCCATTCGCCGTGAGACGCGAGAGGATCACGCGCGGACCGGACGGGCGGGTTCCATACTGGAACGGGACACGCACGGCGATGGCCGGGAGGTGGGCGCTCATGGCCTCCCTGACGGTGGGGGTGTGCCGCGAGACGACTCCCGGGGACCGCCGCGTGGCCGTCCCGCCGAGTTCCGTGCGCGAGTTGCGGGCCCTGGGCCTGGACGTGCTCGTGGAGGTCGGTGCCGGCGAGGGCCTGCGGCTCACCGACCAGGCCTACCGGTCCGCGGGCGCCGGCATCGGCTCGCGGGAGGAGGTCCTGGCCGGGACCGACGTCGTGGTGGCGCTGCGACCGCCCGCGCTCGTCGCCGGACGCGGCTTCCGGCACGGTCAGGTGCTGGTGGCGCTGATGACCCTGTTCGGGTCGCCCATGAGCACGCCGTTCCTCGTCCGCGCATGGTCCGACCGGGGCCTCACCGTCATCGGCCTGGACCTCGTGCCCGAGGCGGAAGGAGCGGCCCGGCCCCTCGACGCCGCGGCTTCCCTGGAACAGCTGGCCGGCTACGAGGCTGCGCTGCTCGCTGCCGGACTCCTCGACCGGCCGGTTCCCGCAGGAGGCACATCCGCTCTCCCCGGCACGGCCGCTCGGGTCGTGATCGTCGGCCGTGGACACGCCGCGCGTCGGGCCGGACGGACCCTGCGGTCCTGCGGGGCCGACGTGTGCACGGTGGACGGCCCGCCGCCGGACCTCGCGGACTCGGACATCGTCATCACCTCGGTCCGCCGCGGGTTCCCCCACCACCCGCGGATCCTGGTGACCGCCGAGTCGCTCCGAACGATGCGCCCCGGCTCCGTGGTCGTCGACATGACCGCCGACGCGGACGGAGGAAGCGTCGAAGGCGTTCAGCCGGAGGGGGTGACGCGGGTCGGGCCGGGGGTGACCGTGGCGGGCGCGGGCCGACTCGCCGAGCGCCTGCCCCGCGTCGCGTCCGAAGCCTATGCCCATCACGTCATCGCCTTGATGAGGCGCATCGCTCCGAGGGGGGTCCTCGACATCGACCCGGCGGATCCTGTGCTGTCGGCGGTGCTGGTCGCACACGGCGGCCTCGTGCTGCGGGAGGAACTCTGGCGTTCGATCGTGGAGGAGACCGCCGTAGCGGGTCTCCCTTGACCTGGCTGGTCGTCGGATCAGCGCCGCCGGGGGGCGGTTTCCCACCCGTGCAGCGCGACGTGGGTCAACGCCACCGTCCGCCAGGCGCACTCCTCGTAGCAACGGCCCAGAACCGCCGCGTCCGCGGCATCACGGGTGGAACAGTCCAGGCCGCCGGCCAGCAGCAGGTGGCTGAGGCGGCGCTGGCGCTCGGCGATGTCGGCGAGGCCCTGGTTCAGCAGAGACGGCGGACCGGGCAGACGGAGGACGTCGTGCGCCTGTGCCATGAGGGTCTGACAGGCCGCACCCAGTTCTCGTACGTGCGCTGCGACGGGCTCGGTGAAGGGCCGCGCGCCGCGCCCCAGGACGATGTCGCCGACCTGCTCGATCAGTACGGCGATGCGCCCCGTGTCTCCCCGTACGTACAAGGCGGTCAGAACGGAGCGCCGAGCCGATTCGTCCGGTGCACTTCCCAGGGCTGCGGAGGTGGCCTCCTCAGCCTCTCTCCGCAATGATGTCAGGCTCCTGAGGAAGGGTGCCGGCGAGTACTCGGTCTCCGCGGCTCCGTGCGCCGTGATCAGGCGAGACGCCTCGCGCAGAGCATCGCGGGCCTTGAGCAGGAGAGACGGCACCCGGTCCGTCTCCCAGCTCACGCAGGTGCTCGTCAGGTCAGCTGCCCGGTGGTCCACCTTGACCTCCTCGTCGAGACGCGCCCTGTCCGACCCGCCCCCGCCGGGCATCGGGCGGCGCCTTCACCCCCACACCGCTCACCGACCAGTATTCTCCTGCCCGGACCCGATCGCCGCGCCCGCCAGGGCGCGTCGCCGCCGGCCACCGTCCCCGGTCCCGGTTCCGGGGCGGCGGTGGGCATCGAACGCCGCGCCCTCGTCGGCCCCCGGCCTCCCCGGTCGAAGGCAGGGCGGTCTCATCCGGCGACGAGTTCCCGGCCCCTGACCAGTTCCGGCTCGATCCGCACGAACACCTCCACGGGCCAGGCGACCCAGGAGCGCAGGCCGGTCCGGACGAGGCGTTCATGCTCCGTGCGGTCGGTCACCACGGAGGCCGGCCCGGTGACGACGACGCTCCAACCCGAGCGGGACGCCACGTCGACCTCGTCGGCCTCGAACGCGACCACGGCTCCGTCGATGGCACGTACCAGCTCCGAGGCCGCCGACGTTCGCAGCAGCACGGCGCCGTCCGGGTCCAGGAGGAAGGTGACCGGGAGAACCGCGGGGAGGGCGTCGCGGGTGTGGACGATGCGGCCCACAGCTGCTTTGGCCAGCCGTTGCCGGCACTCCTCCCGGTCCAGTTCACGGAAGCCGTCGTTGCGGTACATGTGCCTGTCGTCCTTCACGCGTCCGAAGCCGGGCCGCCCGGCTGGGGCCGGGCGGCCCGGCGCGACTTCAGCCTGTGCCCGCGGCGACGACCTCCCGCTGGGGCCCGCCCAGCACGACCTTGAGGGCCCCCGTGTCGGCGGCACGTGAGAAGACGTCGTAGGCCTCCTCCATGCGCTCGAGCGGGAAGGTGTGCGTCACCAGTTGGGCGAGGGGCAGTCGGCCTGCCGTGGCCATGCGCAGCAGTGTGGGAGTGGAGTGGGTGTCGACGAGACCGGTGGTGATGGTCACGTTCTTGATCCACAGGTCTTCCAGGTGCAGCGTCGCCGGCTTGCCGTGCACACCGATGTTGGCGACGTGTCCTCCGGGGCGCACCATGCGCGTGCACGTCTCGAAGGTCTCCGGCACCCCCACCGCCTCCACGACGACGTCCGCGCCGAGGCCTTCGGTGAGGTCCGCGACCAGTTGCTCGGGGTTCTCCCGGGCGTCGGCCACCGCCTCCGCACCGAGCTTCCTGGCTGCCTCCAGCCGGGAGGCGGCCACGTCCACGGCGATGACGCGTTCGGGCGTGAACAGGCGGGCGGTGGCGATGGCGGCCAGGCCGATGGGGCCGGCGCCCACCACGACGACCGAGTCCCCGGGACGCACGCGCCCATTGAGCACGCCCACTTCGTAGGACGTCGGGAAGATGTCGGCGAGCATCACGGCGTCCTCGTTGCTCACCGCGCCGGGCAGGGGATGGACGGAGAGGTCCGCGAACGGGACGCGGACGTACTCCGCCTGCGTGCCGTCGATCAGGTGACCGAGGATCCAGCCACCTCCGCCGAGGCACTGCCCGTAGACGCCCTCACGGCAGTAGCGGCACCTGCCGCAGGCGGTGATGCAGGACACCAGGACCCGGTCCCCCGGGCGTACGGTGCGTACGTCGCTGCCCACTTCGACGATCTCCCCGACCGCCTCGTGCCCGAGGACCGTGCCGGGACGGACCTCGGGGACGTCCCCCTTCAGGATGTGCAGGTCCGTCCCGCAGATCGTGACGGCGTCGACCCGTACGACCGCGTCGGTGGGCTCTTTGAGGTCCGGGTCGGGCACTTCTTCCCAGGCGGAGTTCCCGGGACCGTGGAACACGTAGCCCTTCATCTCTTCCTCACCCTCTCGCCGATGTCCGGAGGTGCGGGGGAAGCGCCGCCGGCCGGGATCCTAGGGCTCCGGCCCGCTGGAGCCGGCGCGACGGCGGTCGCCCACACCTCCAGCTTGTCGGGGCCGACGATGGCCCGCTTGGGCCGGTCGGCCCCTTTCCGGCCCTGACCTGCACGGCTCGGCCGGTCCCGTCCGGGCCGGGGCGCAGGCCGCGGAAGGGACCGGCCGGCCCCGTGCCCCACCTGTTCGGCCCACGTGGCCTCGACGCCGAGCCCCGATGCTCACCGGATCGTAAAGGCGCTTCGGCCGGACAGCGGCATTCGGGGTCATCCCGGCTCGGGCACGACCGCGACCGGACACACGGCGTGGTGGAGGACCGTGTGCGCGACCCGCCCCAACCGGGGACCCGGCCGACCGGAGCTGCGCCGGCCGATGACCAGCAGATCGGCTTCGTGAGAGGCGTGGAGAAGCACACGTCGGGCCGGCCCCTCGGGGGTGTGCCGGTGCACCGTCACATCCGTCGGTGCGTCGTGCAGGGCCTCTTCCAACGCCTCCGCGGCCCGCTGTTCGAACACGCGCGCGCCATGGCCGACGAGCAGGGGGTGATCAACGGGCTCGTGGGTAGGGCAACGCCAGGCGCACACGGCATCCAGTGGGACGGCACGCAGCCGCGCCTCCTCGAAGGCGAACCGCAGAGCCGACGGCATCGCCACCCCCACGCCGACGGCGATCCGGTCGTGCCTGCCGTCGCCGGCCCGGTCGTCGTGGCCGCCACGGACGACGACGACCGGGCGGTCGGCCCGGGCCGCCACCGCCATGCTGACGGAACCCAGCACCATGCCGGTGAGCCCGCTGCGACCGCGGGCGCCCACGACGAGAACGGTTGCGTCACGTCCCATCCGGACGAGGGCGTTCTCCGCTTCCTCCCACAGGACGTGGGCGTCCACGGACAGATGAGGCCGTCGGAGCCGCGCGCGTCCCACCGCGGCATCGACGATGTCCCCTGCGATCACTCGGGCGGACGGTTTGCCGAGTTCGCGAGCGAGCGCGGCGCCCTCGTACCGCTCCCACAGCGCGGCGAAAACGACATGCAGTGACGCGCCGTGCAGGACGGCTTCGTCCGCCGCCCAGTCAACGGCTCGCAGACTGGCTTCGGAGCCGTCGACGCCGACGACGACAGGCAGGTTCATCAGTGCCTTTCTCGAGGATTTCACCCGCGCGGTCCGTCCGGTCACTCGTGTGACACGACGGCGACGGGGGCGTCCGCGTGGTGCAGTACCGCGTGGGTCACCGCACCGATGTGGATGCCGAACGGGCTGTGCCGCACGCGCCTGCCGACCACGAGCAGGCTCGCGTCGTGGGACGCTTCCACCAGGAGGTCGGAAGGGCTGCCGGGGCGGGACGCCTCGACGACCTCGACATCCGGGTACTTCTGCCGCCACGGACGAAGCGTCCCCGTGAGTTCGGCCCGCTTCTCGCGGGCGATCTCGTCACGGAGGTCGACGCCGGCGCCCAGGCTGTGGACGCAGAAGGCCGGCAGGTCCCATCCGTTCAGGACGTGGACGGGGCTTCGGCGCAGCTCGGCCTCGTGGAACGCGGAGTCGACGACGGTGTCGTCGGCGCTGCGGATGTCGAGGCCCAGGACGACCGGCCGAAAGGCGGTGGCGGCGGACGGGATGCCGGCGGGATCCGCGACGTGTTCGTCGGTGACCTGCTTCCCGGCGCGTACGACGACTGTGGGCACCGGGGCCCGAGCGATCACGGACTGGCCCACGGACCCCACCGGGTGTCCACCGATCCCGCTGAGGGCTCGTGATCCGAGCGCGAGCAGATCGGCATCGCGGGAAGCGAGCAGCAGGGCATCGGCAGGCGTACCCGTCGCTTGCTCGGTGGTGACTTCGACACCCGGGTGTCGCGCCCTCATGCCTTCGGCCGCCTCACGGGGGATCCGCTCGGTCCAGTGCTGGTGGGTCTCGACGCCGAGCAGCGGGGCCTGAGCCATCGGCTCGGGCACCGGTTCCCACACATGGACCATGCGTACCGGCAGGTCCCGCAGCTCCGCCTCGCGGGCCGCCCACTCCGCGGCGGCGCGGCTCTCGGCCGAACCGTCGAGACCGACGACGATGGAGCCGGGCATAGGGCTCACCTCCTGGGTCCGGTCATCTGACTCGAGCTTGACCGGGTGCGGGTCCACGCTGGAGGGGCCGATCGGCCCCGATGGCGGCCGAGTGGCCCTGTCACACACTGCCGCGGCCCGAAGACGGTGCTCCCCCGCAGCCGGCCCCACCATCGTCCTCGGCCATCGTCCCCGGCATCACGCTCCCAACGGGTGTTCCCTCTGCCCCTCCGGCTCCCCTACAGGCACCCACCAGACGAGGCGAGTGCCTCCACCCTCCCGGTCGCCCAGTTCGAGGTCCCCGCCGAGCTTCCGCGCACGTTCCCGCATGTTCCGCAGGCCGCTGCGGCGCCCTCCCGGCGCAAGGCCCACTCCGTTGTCACTGACCACCAGCCGAACGTGCCTGCCATCGGTCTCCAGCACCACATCGGCACGTTCGGCGCGTGCATGCCGGGCGACGTTGGTGAGCGACTCGGACAGCACTGCCATGATGTGGTCGGCGGTCTCTGCGGGCACATGCGTGTCGAGGAGACCCGCCATCCGGACACCAGGCGCGAAACCGAGGAGCGGCACGGCCTCATCGACCGCCGTCACCACCCGCGCGCGCAGGCCGGCAGTCGCGCCGTCGTCACGACAACGCAGGCCGAAGATCGTCGTTCTGATGATCTTTATGGTTTCGTCGAGATCACCCACCGCACGAAGTACACGTTCCTGAGCCTTCTCGTGCTCGATGAAGCGGCCGGCGCTCTGGAGAGTCATAGCCGTGGCGAACAGACGCTGGATCGCGAGATCGTGCAGATCCCGGGCGATGCGGTCACGGTCCTCGAGCAGGGCGATCTGCTCGACGTCCCGACGGCGGTCCGCCAGCTCCATCGCGACGGCCGCCTGAGCGGCGAAGACCTGCAACGACTCCGTCTCCTGCGCGCTGAACTCGTCACTGCCGCTCTCTCGGGCCAACAGGACGACACCCCGCACGCAGCCGCCCGTTCCGATGGGAACGGTCACCGCCGGGCCGAGGCCGTCGAACCGCCTCGGTCCGGCCGAGATCCGTTTGTCCCTGGACACGTCCGGGCTGCTCACGGGCGCGCCTCGGACGAACGCCTGACCGACCAGGCTGCCCTCGACGGGCAGTACCATCCCGCGCAGGACGTCGGCCTCTGTTCCGATCGCCAGTTCCACCGTCAGCGAGTCCGTGCCGCGTACCGGGATGGCCACCATCCCGAGCGTCGCGGCGGTGATCTCCCGACTCCGCTCGGCGATCAACCCCAGCACGTCACCTTGGTCGGCTCCGGACATCAGCGTGTGGGTGATCTCCGCGTTCACCTGGAGCCATCGCTCACGCAGCCGGGACTCCTCGTACAGCCGTGCGTTGTCGATCGCCACACCGGCCGCCACAGCCAGTGTCGACAGCACCGACTCGTCGTCTTCGTCGAACCGCAGTCCGCCACGCTTCTCGGTCAGATACAGGTTGCCGAAGACCTGTTCGCGTACCCGGATGGGCACCCCGAGGAACGTGTTCATCGGCGGGTGATGAGCCGGAAACCCGTAGGACGCCGAGTGCTCGGACAGCTTCGCCAGCCGTAGCGGCTCGGGATGCCGGATCAGCTCGCCGAGAATGCCGTGCCCCTCCGGAAGGTGGCCGATTTTCTCGATCTGCCGGTCATCGACCCCTACCGTGTGGAAGGCGGACAGCCGGCGTCCGTCCGGGCCGATCACGCCGAGTGCCGCGTATTCGGCGTCGACCAGGGTCGCCGCAGCCTCGACGATGGTGTGGAGTACCTGTTCGAGCTCAAGGTCACGCCCGACGGAGAGCACCGCTTCCAGGAGACTGTGCACGCGATCCTGCGTGCTGCGAGCCGCGTCCAGGCGAGCCTGAAGCTCGCCCAGCAATTCGTCCAACCTCAGTTGCGGCAGCCTCACACGCGCTTCTCGGGCTTCCTCGGAGCTTCCCACCGCTCTTCCTCCGTGGCCCTGGACCCTCGACCGGTACCGGCCCTTCTGCCACGGTAACGTCTCGGGCCAGACGCCGATGCCCGGCTCGTTCCGACCCGTCCCCGGGCGAAGGCAGTCGGTCGACGAGGGTGAAGCGGCACGGCGTCGACCGGACCCTCGCGAGGGAGCAGCCTTCGACGCCGAGGCCCGCCCGGGCCGGTTCCTCCGGCTGCGGTCCTGCACGCCCTCCCTCACGATGAAGGTATGGCGCTCATCCGATCCGCTCGCCCCTTCGACGCCTTCCGGGCGCTGGCGGACCGGCGCGGGAGGCCGGGCGACAAGCTGATCGGGTCCTTGGCGGAGGCCAGGGCCGGAACGCGGGACGACCCCGAAGTCTGGGCGCCCGCCGTCGCCTCCCGCATCGGCCTGCCTGCCGCCGCCGCGCTGGGGCCCGCCAGTTACTACGCGGACCTCTCCGCCCCGCACGGCGACCGTCATGTGCGGGTGTGCACCGCGACGGCGTGCTTCGCCGCGGGAGGCGGGGGGCACCTCGCGGAGGTGGAGCGTGAGCTGGGTGTCACCGCGCACACCGCCTCGCCGCGGGGTGAGGTGTCGGTGCAGACCGTTCGCTGTCTGGGCTACTGCTACGCGGGGCCCGCGGCGCTCGACGGCGACACGCCGTGCACCGGGGCGACGCTCCCGGCCCAGCTCGCGGGGCGGGAGCCACGACGGGCGCCGGAGATTCCGGCCGCCGACGACACCGGTGACCCGGTTCTGTTGGGCGGTGTGCTCTCCGGTGAGCCGGCGTGGCGGGTGTGGCCGCGGGCGGTGACGGCCGGCACGCCGGAAGAGGTCCACCGGGAGGTGGCGGCGTCCGGGCTCCGGGGCCGCGGCGGTGCCGGATTCCGCGTGGCGGCGAAATGGGAGGCGGCGGGTCGCGCACCCGGAACCGTGGTGGTCGCCAACGGCGACGAGGGCGATCCGGGGTCCTACGCCGACAGGCTGCTCATGGAGGCCGACCCGGGACGCGTCGTGGAGGGACTGGCCCTGGCCTGTTTCGCCTGCGGGGCCGACCGGGGCTTCGTCCTGGTGCGCTCCGAATACCCGGCCGCTTCGGCACGGATGCGGGAAGCGGTGCGCCTGGCGTACGCGGACGGGCATCTCGGTCCTTCGGTGCACGGCACGGACACCTCCCTGGACATCCACGTCGTCGAGGGCGCCGGCTCCTATGTCGCCGGGGAGGAGACCGCGCTCATCGCCGGGCTGGAGGGCGGTCGTGGATGCGCCCGGCCGCGCCCGCCGTACCCGACCGAGCACGGTCTGTGGAACGCGCCGACCGTGGTCAACAACGTCGAGACCCTGGCGGCCGTCCCCTGGATCGTCCGGCGCGGCGGCCGGGCGTACGCCCAGCGCGGTACGCCCGACGAGGCGGGGACCAAACTGGTCTGTCTCTCCGAGCGGTTCGCCCGGCCGGGTTGCTACGAGGTCGAGCTCGGCACGCCGGTGCGGCGCCTGGTCACCGAGCTGGGAGGCGGTCTCAAGGACGGCGCCGGGCTGACGGTGCTCCAGGTCGGTGGGCCGCTGGGCGGTTTTCTCGCCGCCGACGCGCTGGACGTGCCGCTGTCGGAGGCGGGGCTGTCGGCCGGGGGCGCCGCCCTCGGGCACGCGGGACTCGTCGCCTTCGACGAGCGAGTGGCACCGGAGGACGTGATGCGTCACGTATGGGAGTTCGCCGCGGCCGAGAGCTGCGGTGCGTGCTCCCCCTGCCGCGTCGGCTCCCGCCGCGGTCTCGCATGGGCCTCCGCCGGAGCCCCGCCGGAGCATGAGTGGGAACGGCTGTCGCGGCTCCTCGCCGAGGCGAGCCTGTGTGCCTTCGGACGGCGGATACCGCCCGCCGTGCACAGCCTTGCACGCGCCTGCGGTGGCCGGTTGGCGGGCTGGGGACCATGAACGCGGTCGTGATCGGGGTCGACGGCGCCGACGTCGCGGTACCCGAGGAGTCGTCGCTGCTCACGGCCGTGCGGGCGGCCGGGACCGAGCTGCCGGCGCTCTGCTCCGACGACCGGCTCAGTCCCGCCGGGTCATGCCGTACCTGTCTCGTGCGGGCCGGGGGGCGCGTCGTGGCGGCCTGTGTCACTCCGGTCTCCCCCGGCCTGCGCGTGGACACCAGGGGCGACGATGTCGTGCGGCTGCGCCGGGACGCGGTGGAGGTCATCGTCTCCGCGCTCCCGCCCCGGGCCCTGGCCGACGGCGGTCCCAGCGAACTGGCCCGTGTCTGCCGGTCGACGGGCATCGGCCCCGAGGCGGCACAGGGCGCCGGAGGCCGGGGCGGGGACGACTCCCACCCGTACGTCCACCTGGACCGGGACCTGTGCATCGCCTGCGGCCGGTGCGTGCGGATGTGCTCCGAGGTGCAGGGCACCTTCGCCCTCACCCTGGCTGGCCGGGGCAGTGACACGGTCGTGGCCCCGGGTACCGGCGGGCCCTGGATCGAATCGGACTGCGTGGCGTGCGGCGGCTGCGTGGACACCTGCCCGACGGGGGCGATCAGCCAGCCCGGACCGGCGCGGGGACTCACCTCGGCGTCCCGCCCTGAGGAGGCCCGGACGCGCACCACGTGCGGCTACTGCGGCGTGGGCTGCGCCCTCGACGTGGTCACACGGGACGGCGAGGTCGCGGCGGTGCTGCCCGCCCGGGACGGCCCGGTCAACCGCGGCCACGCGTGCGTGAAGGGCCGCTTCTCCCACGGGTTCCGCACCTCCCCGGAACGGCTCACCCGGCCCCTCCTGCGACGCGACGGCGTACTGGAGCCGGCCGGCTGGGACGAGGCGCTCGCCCACGTCGCCGAGGGCCTGAGGGCCGCCGTCGACGCGGGAGGCCCGGACGCGGTCGCGGCGATCTCCTCGGCCCGCGCCTCCAACGAGGAGAACTACCTCGTACAGAAGTTCATGCGGGTCGTCATCGGAACCAACAACGTCGACAACTGCTCGCGCCTCTGCCACTCCCCCTCCGCCGCCGGCCTCACCGCCTCCTTCGGGCTTTCCGGCGGCACCGACACCCTCGAGGACGTGGAGCGGGCCGACTGCCTGCTGGTGGTCGGCGCCAATCCCGTCGAGGCCCACCCGGTGGTCGGAGCCCGGCTGCTGCGGCAGGTCCTGCACGGAGCCCGGCTGGTCGTCGCCGACCCACGCGCCGTGGGCCTCGCCCCGCACGCCGACGTGCACCTGCGACCGCGTCCCGGCACCAACGTGGCCCTCTTCCACGGGCTCGCCCACATCCTGCTCGCCGAAGGACTGACCGACGAGGAGTTCCTGCGCGAGCGTGCCACCGGACTGCCGGAACTCACCGATCTGCTGGCCGACTACCCGCCCGACCGGGTCGCGGACCTCACCGGCGTGCCCGCCCTGGACCTGGTCGCCGCCGCCCGCCTCTACGGCCGGGCCGAGCGGCCGGCCATCGTCTACGGTCTGGGCGTGACCGAGCACCTCCACGGCACCGACGGGGTGCGGTCCCTGGCCAACCTGGCGATCCTGCGCGGCGCCGTGGGCACTGACCGCGGCTACGGGGTCAACCCGCTGCGCGGTCAGAACAACGTCCAGGGCGCCTCCGACATGGGCGCCCTGCCGGACCTCCTTCCGGGATACGGCAAGGTCACCGACGCAGCCGTCCGCTCGCGGGCCGAGGACGTCTGGGGCGCACCGGTCCCCCCGCGTCCGGGGCTCCGGATCCCGGACATGTTCGCCGCCGCGCGAGCGGGAGACCTGCGGGCACTGTGGATCATCGGCGAGGACGTCTGCGCGACCGACCCCGACGCCGACCGGGTGGCCCGGGCCCTGGACGCCTGTCCGCTCGTCGTCTGCAACGAACTGTTCCTGTCCGGGACCGCCCGGCACGCCGACGTCGTCCTGCCCGCCGCGTCCTGGCTGGAGAAGGACGGCACCTTCGTCAACTTCGACCGCCGGTTCCAGCGCGTCCGCCCCGCCGTGCCGCCTCCGGGGCAGGCCCGCGCCGACTTCGACATCCTCCGGGCCGTCGCCGAGGTCATGGAAACCGGTCTGGGCTGCCCGACCCCCGCCGACGCCCTCGCCGAGTGCGGCCGGCTCGCGCCCGTCTTCGCCGGGCTCTCCCACGGCCGCCTGGACCGGGAGGGCTCCGTGCCATGGCCCTGCCCCACGCCCCACGAGCCCGGCGAGGCCAAGCTGTACACGGAGCGCTTCGCCACTCCCGACGGGCGTGCCCACCTGGCCGCCGCCCCCCATCTCCCGCCCGGTGAACAACCCGACGACGACTATCCCCTGGTCCTGGTCACCGGGCGCCGCTGGGCGCACTACAACTCCGGAAGCATGACGCGGCGCGGCGGCAACCTGGCGCTCGATCCGGTCGACTTCCTGGATCTTCACCCCGACGACGCCGGCAGGTACGGCCTGCGGGACGGTCATGGCGTCACCGTGGAGAGCCGGCACGGCCGAGCCCGGCTGGTCGCCCGCGTCAGTGAGCAGACGGCTCCCGGGCAGGTCTTCTGCTCCTTCCACTTCCCCTCGAGCGGGGTGAACCGCCTCACGTCGGATGTCGCGGACACCGTCACGTCCTGCCCCGAGTACAAGGTCACGGCGGTCCGCGTGGCCGCGTCGTGAGGCGGGTGGAGTCGAGTACCCGCGGGTGACCGCGTGCCCGGCGGACACCCCGGAAGGGGCGTTGCCGCGCGGGTCAGTCCTGAGGCAGCACGAGCGTGCAGGTCTCCTCCGGCGCGATGCTCACGGTCCGGTCGGCCAGCACCACGTGGATCGGTGACTCCTCCGAGTCGGGCACCCGGATCTCCAGCTGTCCGCTCCGGCGCCGTATGCCGACATCCCAGTGGCCCCGGTAGCGCAGGGAGAACCCGTACTCCGACGGGGCGGGGAGGGGCACCGGGTCCAGGAAGAGAGCGTCCTCACGCGTTTCCAGCCCCGTCAGGCCGCGTTGCACCAGATCCAGAGTCCCCGCCATGGCGCCGAGGTGGATGCCTTCGCCGGTCGTACCGCCCTGGATGTCCGCGATGTCCGCCTCCAGGGCCTCGTGCACGTAACTCCACGCCTCGGCTCGTCTGGCCCGGGCGAGGACGAGGCCGTGGACGAGGCCGCTCAGGGTGGAGCCGTGGCTGGTGCGCCGCAGGTAGTAGTCGACCGTCCTGCGCCAGACCTCGTCGTCCACGTCGTATCCGAGGCGATGGAACAGCGCCCGGAGCTCGGCGGACGAGAAGAGGTACCCGAGGATCAGGACGTCGGCCTGTTTGGACGCCTGATAGCGGTTCACCGAGTCGCCCTCGGCCTCCAGGATGCGGTCCAACCGCCGGATGCCGTGGTAGAGGGCGCGGTAGGCGTCCCAGTCCGGCTCGGCGAGGTCGCCGTAGCCGGCGAACTGGCTGATGACACCCTGGTGGAACGGCACCCCCAGCCGCCGGGAGACCTCCTCCCACTTCGGGGGCTCGCCGTCGTCCAGGCCGATGCGCTCGAACAGCTCACCTGCTCCACCAGCAGCACGCCCACCTCGTCGTCCTGGAGCCGGAACGTGCGCGTCGGCGTGGCCCGGCGCAGATCCAGACGGCGCCGGTGGTCGAGCGGCCGCCGTGTGTCGGGAGAGCACCACGGACCCACCGACCCGTCGGCGAAACGCAGACGGATCCGCAGGAACAGCCAGTTCGGGAGATTCACCCGGTCTTCGTCGACCACCCTCCGTCCCGCCACGGCCGATTCCAGGCGGTTGTAGACCCCGGCCGCGTAGGTGGCCGGGTAGTGCACCAGGCCCGCTCTGCTCTCGGGCACGGCGCCACGTGTGGCGAAGCAGCCGTTGCCGAGCGTCCACAACGACTCGCGGAGCCGCTCACCGGCCGGGTCGTAACCCTCGTACTCCCAGGTCCACTCCGACATTCGCCGCCCTCTCCCTCCGCCGGACGTACCGGAGCTCCGCGGGAGGACCACGGCGACCGCTCTCGGCGTGATGCAGCGGGGTCCGGGTGACCCGCGGGACCTCCACGGCCACCACCACCTTCCTGCCCGGCCACTGCCGGGAACCCCTGTCAACACGGTCGCACCGCCCAGGCGGCTCCGCGACACCTGGGCCGGCTCGCGGACGACGGCCCCGGTCCGGGTTGCACCGCGCCGATTTGCGGCGATCGTGGAAACATACGGTCGGCGGATGACGAGCACCGTCCCCGCGTCGCCGCCGTGGACGTCGCGTCGGGCCCAGGTCCGCTCCCGCTCCGGGCCCAGTGGAGGGAAGGCGATCGTGACTGCCAGACCGGGCGTCTTCGGCGCCCTGACCAGGGAACATCGCGAACGGCTCATGCCCCTCGCTCGTGAGGTGTCGTTCGTGACCGACGAGCGCGTGTTCGAGGAGGGCGGAGAGGCCGACCGCTTCTGGATCATCCACACCGGCACCGTCGCCCCTCGACGTACGCGTGCCCGGCCGCCCGGCAGCGGTCATCGAGACCGTCGGAGCCGGAGAACTGCTGGGCTGGTCCTGGCCGGTCCCTCACTGGCATCTGGGGGCCCGGGCCACCAGCCCGGTGCACGCCTACGAGTACGACGCGGCCGCGGTCCGCGAGCTGTGCGGGAAGGATGCCGAGCTGGATCACGCGCTGCTGACCTACGTCGCCGGGGTGATCGCGGGCCGGCTCAGGTCCGCCCGGGTGCGGCTGCTCGGCCTGGACGCGCCCCACGGCGCCGGTGAGGTTCCCTGACGAGGCGAGACGAGGAGGATCACGGTGTCTGTGACCCCGCACATCGTCAGCGATGTGATGACCCGGACGGTCGTGGCCGTCGGGCGCGACGCGCTCTTCAAGGAGATCGTGCAGACCATGGAGCAGTGGAGGGTCAGTGCGATGCCGGTCCTGGAAGGAGAAGGGCGTGTCATCGGCGTCGTCTCCGAGGCCGACCTGCTGCCCAAGGAAGAGTTCCGCGACAGCGACCCGAGCCTCCTCGAGCAGCGCCGGCGGCTGTCGGACGTCGCCAAGGCCGGGGCGGTGACGGCGGAGGAACTCATGAGCACCCCCGCGGTCACGGTCCACCCCGACGCCACCCTGGCACAGGCGGCCAGGATCATGGCCGTCCGGCACGTCAAGCGGCTGCCCGTGGTCGACGACGTCGGCATGCTCCAGGGCATCGTCAGCCGCGCCGACCTGCTGAAGGTCTTTCTGAGGCCGGACGAGGAGATCGAGGAGGAGGTCCGCCGCACCGTGGTGTCCTATCTCTTCCCCGCCTTCAGCCACGCCATCCACGTCGATGTGCACGAGGGAGTCGTCACCCTCCGGGGCCACATCCACGACACCTCACTCATATCGGTCGCGGTGCGGCTGGTGCGTGCGGTGGAGGGCGTCGTGGACGTCGAGCCACAGCTCACCGGCGAGCCGGCAGACCGGGACGAGCCCGGGTCCGCCCGATGACCCTGCACGAGGCCGACCGTGTGCCCGACGCTCCGCGAGCGGCGCACCGCCGCACGGGAGGACGGGCCCATGTCCGCGGGAACGAACCGGCCGGGCCCGTCGGACGCCAGACGATCACAACCCGGACGGGAGAGGTGACATGCAGCATCGAACGGTCGCGGAACTCATGACCCGAGACGTCGTCACGGCACGGCGGGACCTGCCGTTCAAGGAGATCGTCAGGCTGCTGGCGGACAACGACGTCACCGCCGTGCCCGTGGTGGACGACCTGGACCGCCCCGTGGGTGTGGTGTCCGAGGCGGACCTGCTGCGCAAGAGCGCCGACCAGGCCGATCCGTCGGGCAGGGTCCCCGTTCCCGGCCTGGAGGCGTGGGAGCGGGCCAAGGCCGAGGGCTCCCGTGCCGAGGAACTGATGTCGGCCCCCGCCGTGTGCGCACGTCCGGACTGGAACGTGGTGGAGGCCGCCCGCCTGATGGAGGCCCAGAACGTCAAGCGGCTGCCCGTCGTGGACGAGACGGACCGGCTCCTGGGAATCGTCGGCCGTGGCGACCTGCTGCGGGTCTTCCTGCGCCGTGACGACGCCATCCGCGACGAGATCACCGCGGACGTGCTGCGACGCACGATGGGGCTCGCCCCCTCCGAGGTGACGGTCGAGGTGCGCGACGGGCGGGTCGACCTCGGGGGTGCGGTCGAGTTCAGAAGCCTGATCCCGGTGATCGAGCGACTGTGCCGGAGCGTCGACGGCGTGGTCTCGGTGACCCAGCACCTCACGTACCGGACCGACGACGCCCGGCCAGGGCCGGGCGACGCGTGACGTGGGACAGCAGCCGCGCGAGGCCGACGGGGCCGTCGGCCTCGCGCGGGAGGGCACGGGCACTCGCCTGACCACCCCGGCGCGTCCTGGCGGAGGGCCCCGGCTCAGCCGGTGACGGGGATGTGCTGTGCCCTCCCCGTCTCCGTCTTCGGGACGCGCACCGTGAGGACTCCGCTGGCCAGGTCCGCGCTGACGTGGTCGGTGTCGGCGTTCGGCGGCAGGGTCGTGCGGAAGTCGAAGTGCCCCATGCGGCGGGTGTGCCTGCGGCGCACCCCGGTGTGTTCCCTCTCCTTGATCTCACCATGGATGTCGAGCTCACCGTCGGCGACCTCGACGGTGATCTGCTCCTTGTCCACGCCGGGAAGCTCCAGCTCCACCAGGTAGGCGTCCTCGGCGTCCACGACGTCGGCCATCGGCGCCCACGGCTCGTCCGTGCCCGGCTCTGGATAGCCGCCGGCGGGAAAGGCGGCGTGCATGAGCTGGTCCACCCGGGTGCGGAGATCGTCCAGCTCGTGCAGGGCTGCCGAGAGCCCAGCCCTGCTGTGCCGTGCGGGGTGTGTCATGACTGATCCTCCTTGCCTCGCCGTGCGCCGGCCGTCGGTCACATGGACCATCCGGTGACCTGCCGGGCGACGGGCCGCGGAGCTCCCACGCCCTCGATGTCGCGCTCGGCGATGTCGAGCAGCTGCTGGGCGATGTTCCGCAGGCCGCGCCCCGCCGCCAGTTCGTCACCGATCTCCGGCACGTCCGCGTCCGCCGGATGGCAGTGCGCGGTCCCGTGGCCGGTGAGCGCCATGGTGCCGGTGTCCAGCACCACGTGCGCCTTCGTGGTTCCGTCGCTGTCCTCGAAGAGGTGGAGTCGGACTCTCCACTCCGCCGTGTGCGGCATTGCCTTCCTCCTCACCTGGGCCGGACCCATACGATCCGGAACGGGTCTGCGCGGTGCGCGTCGACGACTCGTACGTCGCGGAGGGTTCGCCCCCTTCGGCAGATGCGGTGACGTGGGGGGGCGACGGCCCGGACACGTGCGGGTCGTCCTTTCCCGTCTCCTGCCATCATGGGACGGCACGGGCCCCGGTCACAGGGCCGGAGGTCCCTGGGGGACGGCCCTCGGGCCCCACTGATCGATCCCGGTCGCAGGCCGGTCCGTGCCACCAGGTCTCGTGCCGCGCCGCGCCTTGCCCCATGGTGGGTTGTAGGAAACTCCTGCCCGACCGGCGTGGCAGAGCCCGGCAGCGGGTCTGCCCGTCATGGCTTTTCCGGGAGGCCGCCATGGGCGAACAGAGACCACTCGCCCCGAGTGAGGCGTGGCGGGCCGTGGCCACGTGCTTCCTCGCCTCCTTCGCCCTGCTCTCGCGGCGTCGAGTCCATCTGCCGAGGCAGCACGTGGGCGAGCGGCTCCGCTTCGCCGACGGCACCGGGGCCCGGGTCTACCGGGAAACCCGCCTCGGCAGCGGCCTGGCGCGGCGCAGCCCGGTCGGTGAACGGCCGCTCCCCGCGGCCCCTCTGCTCAAGGCCGCGGCGCTGGCGGCCCGGGACGTGCCCGGGCTCAACGGCTTCTGGACCGACGACCACTTAACGGCCGGTGAGGGCGTACACCTCGGCGTGGCCGTGTCCCTGCGCGGCGGAGGGCTCGTCACCCCCACGCTGCACCACGCCGGCGCCCTCCCCCTTCCCGGCTGATGGGCACCCTGAAGGACCTGGTCGTCCGGGCCCGAACGGGCAGGCTGCGCGGTTCCGAGGTGTCCGAGGCCACGATCACGGTCACCAACCTCGGCGATCAGGGCGTGGAGACGGTCTTCGGTCTGATCCACCCGTCCCAGGTGGCCTTGGTCGGTTTCGGACGCGTGGTCGACCGGCCGTGCGCCGTCGACGGCCTGCTGGGCGTACGGTCCGTGGTCACGGCGACCCTCTCGGCGGATCACCGGGCGACGGACGGTGCCGTCGACGCCCGTTACCTCACGGCGGTCACCCGTCTCCTGCAGAATCCGGAGCACCTGTGAGCATGAACAGGACCGACGCACTCGACATGGTCAGAGAATCGATCTCCTCCGTCGTCCGCCCTCGCGCCCGAGGAGACGTTCCGCGAGGTGTTCGAGATGGATTCGCTGGACTTCCTGAGCTTCGTGGAGGTCCTCGGTGAACGGGCTGGTGTCCGCATCGAGGACGAGGACACGCCCCGGCTCACCACGCTGTCCGACAGCGCGGGCTTCCTGGTCGCCCGCGCGCAGTGAGGCGAGTCGTTCCGGGGCCGGTCAGGTCAGCGAGGCGAGCGCGGCGTCCAACCGGGCTGTGGCTTCACCAGCGATGGGCTCCAGAGCGGGCAGTCCGGTGAGGGTCACCATGGTGTTCGGGTCCAGGGCTTGGACGGTGGTCCTGTGGCCGTCCCGGCGGACGACGACGTTGCAGGGTAGGAGCAGACCGATACTGCGGTCGGTCTCCAGAGCCTGGTGGGCCAGCGGCGGATTACAGGCACCGAGGATCAGGTAGTCCTCCACATCGGCACCGAGCTTCTCCTTCAGCGTGGCCTTGACGTCGATCTCGGTGAGGATGCCGAAGCCCTGGTCCGCCAGTGCCTGGCGGACGGCAGTGACGGTCGCGTCGAAGTCGGTGTCGAGGCGGACGGTGCGGTCGTAGGGCACGTGGTCTCCAAGGTCGTACGGGCTGTCGGTTCCGGTATACCTCGCCGGGTGTCGGCACGGACGACGCGACGCTCGACAGGTGTCCATGCGCTCCTGTCCTCGATGCAGCCTGGGCCGCACGCTGCAACGTCGCCCCCCGTGGTCGGCAGCCGGGCCACCCGAGGGGCCAACCTTTCAGACGACGCAAGGGCTCAGTGGCCTTCCAGCCGCGCACGGTCCTGAACCTGTGTTGCGATGACGGCAGCCTGGATGCGCCGCTCCACACCGAGCTTGGCGAGCAGGCGAGAAATATGGTTCTTCACCGTCTTCTCGGCCAAGTACAGCCTCTGGCCTATCTCACGGTTGGTGAGCCCCTCTCCGATCAGGGCGAGGATCTCCCGTTCTCGCTCGGTCAGTCCCGGCAGGGCGTCCGGCTCCTCCTTGGGCTCATGACTCCTTCGCAGCCGCGCCATCAGTTTCGCCGTAGCGGTGGGATCGAGCAACGACTGACCACGGGCTACTGTGCGCACCGCCGAGACAAGGTCCGACCCTCCGATCTGCTTCAGCACATATCCCGAAGCCCCAGCCATGATCGAGTCGAGCAAAGCCTCCTCATCGTCGAATGACGTCAGCATGAGACAGGCCAGGTCAGGAATCCGCGAGCGGAGCTCACGGCACACCGACACCCCGTCCCCGTCCGGCAGGCGAACGTCCAGCACCGCCACATCGGGCCGTAGAGCGGGTACACGCACTAGAGCCTGTTCGACGGTGGCTCCTTCCCCCACCACCGTGATGTCCGGTTCGTCATCGAGAAGGTCGTGCACTCCGCGCCGGACCACCTCGTGGTCATCCAGCAAGAAGACCCTGATTGAAGCCCTGTCACCGGCTCGCTCGCTGTCCACCATCAGTCGCTCCTCGACCTGAGTGCGGTCCCATGCCAGTCTTGCTCGCACTCGGAATTCGTGCCCAGGGCCGTTGTCTCTCTGAGGGGGCCTTGACCCCGAATCCTGAACACGGGTTATGCGGCTGGTGTCAGCGTAGTTGCTGTGGGGTGGAGGGTGTTCTCGAAGGCGATCGGTGATCGTTGTCCGAGGCGGGAGTGGCGGCGTCGGGTGTTGTAGCGGTGGAGCCATCGGAAGGCGTCGAGTCGGGCCTCGCGCTCGTCTGGCCAGCTCTTTCGTCCCTGCAGGGTCTCGCGTTCGAAGGTTGCGTTGAAGGACTCGGCGAGTGCGTTGTCCGCGCTGGACCCGACCGCGCTCATGCTTCGCCGGACCTCTGCTGCCCTGCGGGCTTCGGCGAAGGCTCTGCTCGTGTACTGGGCTCCGTGGTCGGTGTGCATGATCGATCCGGCGAGGCTGCCGCGGGTGCGGATGGCCGCGGCCGGAGCGTCGGTGACGAGATCTGCGCGCATGTGGTCGGCGATCGCCCGGCCGGCCAGACGGCGTGAGGCGAGGTCGATGACGGTCGCCAGGTAGCAGAACTTCCCGCCGTCGAGGGGCAGGTAGGTGATATCACCGACGTACTTCGTGTTGGGCTTCTCGGCGGTGAAGTCGCGGCCGATCAGGTCCGGCGCCTTGGCCGCGGCCGGATCGGGAACGGTGGTGCGGTGCCGACGCCGCAGCCGGACCCCTTCGATCCCGAAGGTTCGCATGATCCTTGCCACGCGTTTGTGGTTGACCACCTCACACCTCGTCTCGCGGAGCTCGGCGGTGATTCTCGGGGCTCCGTAGGTGCCGTCCGGTTCCTGGTGCACCGCCCGTATCCGGGCGGCCAGCTGTGCGTCGGCCGCCTGCCGGGCGGCCCGGTCCCCGGCGGTCCGGCACCAGTAGTAGAAGCTCGAGCGGCTCACGCCGAGGACGCTGCACAGCCGCTTCACGCCGTAGCGGCGCTGGAGGTCGGCGACGCACCGGAAGCGGTTCACCAGCGCGTCTCCCCGGCGAAATACTTCGCCGCCTTCCGCAGGATCTCGCGTTCCTCCTCCAGCTCGCGGACCTTCTTCCGCAGGGCTGCGTTCTCCGCCTCCAGCGGAGCCGGCGCCTTCGCCGGTTCCTGTGTCCAACGTCCCCGCGGACGGCTCGCCCCGGCAGCCCTCACCCAGTTCCGCAAGGTCTCCGGATTGATCCCCAGATCGGCGGCGACCGACCTGATCGTCGCATCGGGCCGCGACTCGTACAGCGCGACCGCGTCCGCCTTGAACTGCGGCGGGTAGTTCTTCATGACCACGAGATGTCCGTTCTCAGATCCGCAGGATCCAGTGTCTCGTGTGTCCAACATCAGGGGTCAAGGCCCGTTCAGGCGCCGTGCGCACTGCAGAAGTCCGACTCCGCGCTCGCGCAGGGCGTGGACCTGTTGCCGGCGCTCGCGGGTGGTGGTGGCCTGTCTCCTCTTCTTTACGGACGGCCTCGGCGAGGCGGTGCCACAGGCGCCGGCGGTCGCTGATCTGGACCTCGTCGGGCAGGGCTCGGCGGACCGCCTCGGCGTAGGCGGCCGATCCGTCCCGGCACACGGCCTCGATGCCCGGATGTCCGCACAGCCAGGCTTCCACAGTGACGGCTTCACGGACGGACGGTACCTCGATGCGCTCACCGGACCCGGCGTTGATGACGACCGTGGCGTAGCCCTGCCGGCGCCGCAGGGCGAAGTCGTCGACCCCGATCACCCGCGGGATCCGCACCTCCGGCACGGGCACCCGCCGCAGCAGCCGCAGGGCGCAGGCGTACGACACGGGCACGGCCAGCGATCGGGCGAACCGGCCGGGCGCCCGGCCGCACAACCCCATGACCACCTCAGAGAGCCGGCCGGTCAGACGTGTGGTGCGGCGCCGATGGTGCTCCAGAAGCCCAGGGACCTGCTCTCGGAAGGTCTGCCGCCTGCAGCCCAGGACCGGACAGACCAGCCGTCGTGTCCTCACCCGGACCACGACCTGCCGGCCGTCGACCATCGGCTCGAGGCCGGACGGCAGCCCGGTCTCGGTCTCGAACACCGGCAGCTGGCACAGGTACGGACGCGCGGTCCCGGCGGCCGGGTTTCACAGGACGGTGTTCCCGTCGAGAACGAAGTACTGGCTCAGCGCCCGCCTCCTCCGGCGCGCGGGCGACGATCCTCCGGCGCGCCCGCTGCCCGGCCCGCCCGCCTGGGGGCGGGCCGGGCAGCGGGCGGTGGATCAGGAGGTGCGGCAGACCGTGCCGTTGAGGGTGAAGGTCGTCGGGGTGGGGTTGGCGCCGTCGTTGGTTCCGACGAAGCCGAAGGTGGCGGTGGAGCCGCCGCGCGGGGCCAGCTCGGCGTTGGCACCGTTGTCGGTCACATGGACGCGTGTGCCCGAGCTGGTGACGTTCGCGTTCCAGGAGCTCTGCACGGACTGGCCGGTGGAGGGCCAGGTGAAGTCCAGGGTCCAGCCGCTGATCGGGGCGTCGCCGACGTTGGAGACCGTGACGGTGGCGACGAATCCGCTGCCCCAGCCGCTGTCCACCCGGTAGGTGACCAGGCAGCTGCTGTCGCGCGGAGCCGTGGTGGCGAAGGTCAGCGGCTCGGAGGGACGCGAGAGGCGGCCGTCGGCGTCCCGGGCGAGGACGTTGACCGTGTGCTCGGAGCCCGGCGGCAGGTTGTGCAGCGTCGCCGAGGTGGAGGTCGAGGTGGCCAGCAACTGGGCGTTGGTTCCCAGGCGTTCGTACACCTCGTAGCGCACCGCCTTGCCGTTCGCGGGGGCCGTCCAGCTCGCCGTGGCGGTCGAGCTGCCTACTGCGGTGGTCTTCGGTGCGCCGGGCGCGCCGACCGAGGCCGCGGCGGCGTGCGGGGCGACGGTGATCGTGGTGATCGAGTACGGCGGCAGCACCTGGTCGCCCCCGGCGGTGGCGGCCACCCGGGTGACATCGGTGTCGCCTCGACCGTAACGGTGCACGACCGGCGCCTGGGCAGTGGGCGTGTATCCGGCGTAACTGATATCCACAGTACGGGAGTTCAGCGGGTCCTTGTTGATCAGCATCACGCTCAGTGTGCCGTCGGCCCGGTGCACGGCGTGCGCGGAGACCTGGTCGCTGTCGGTGGAGGAGGCGACCATCGTGTCACCGGGACGGCCCAGCTTGGTCAGCGACTTGATGCCGAAGTAGGGGTGGAACGGCGTGTTCACGGTCGGCTGGCAGACGTCGCCGACGCAGCCGCCGCTGGAGAGCAGGCCGAAGTCGTTGAAGTCGGTGTCGCCGTCCACCGTCTCCACCTTGGTGGGCCCGTTGTGGACGTTCCACCAGTCGACGTTGAAGACGCCGTTCTCCAGCGCCGTCATGTAGGTGTCCGCGGCGAACAGGCCGTTGGGGCGGCTGTTCATCTGGACGTTGGAGTTGACCTCGGTGAGCGCGATGCCGATCTTCGACGAGCGTTCCCCGGCGTACCGGTCGATCTGCCGGCGGACCTCGCGGAGCTGTCCGGGCAGCCGGGCGGTCCGGTCCAGGGCTTCGTCGGCGGTGGCGCCGCCCGGGTAGGAGTGCACGATGGCGAAGTCGATCGTGCCGGCGACCGCGGACAGCACGGTGTGGTTCCAGTCGGCCGAGTCACCCGGGCCGGTGATGCCGTCCGGCCAGTCGCCCGGTGTGGTCAGCACGGCGCCGATCTTGATCGTCGGGTCGACCGCCTTCATCGCCTCGGCGTAGGCGAGGACGTTGCGGGCGTACTCCCGCGGGCTCTTGTCCGGGTGGTCGTCGGCCTCCCAGCCGCTGCCGTAGTGGCCGTTGCCGTAGATCTCGTTGCCGATCTCCCAGTACTTCGCCCCGTAGCCGCGGGTGACGTTGGCGTACCGGACCCAGTCGGCGGCCTCCTGCGGGGTGCCGGTGCCGTAGTTGGCGATGATCATCGGTTGGGATCCGGAGGCGCGGACGCTGCCCATGAACTCGTCGAAGGTAGTGCCGGGCGCCACGTAACCGCCGGGGGCGGTGTGGTCCTTCCAGTGGTAGATGTCGCCGTAGGAGCCGCCCGGGTAGCGCATCGCGCCGACGCCCGCCTCGCCCAGCAGGCCGGTCACCTCGGGGTCGTTCATGTGTGAGTCCCAGAGGGCGTGGTTGACGCCGAACGCCGCCTTGTCGATGGTGCCGAGCCCCACCCCCGCGTTGACGGAGACCTTGACGGTCGCCGCCTCGTCAGCGGCCGTCGCCGTGGCGGCCGGGTCCGCGGCGGTCCGGCCGGTCTCGGCGGGCGCCGGGGAAGCGGCGGCAAGGGCGGCGACCGTGGCCAGGGCGCAGACGAGCGTGGCGGTGGGGCGTCTGCCAGCGGTTCTTCCGGCTCTGCGAGGCGGTCGGCTCAACCGGCCGGTGGCGGGGAGGTGTGCGAGCGGCATGACGTGCCCTCCTCGGGCGAGCGCCGCGTCGGTCGGCAGGACGCCCGGTGTGAGTGGTCGGTGGGGTGCCTTCGGTGCGACGTTCATGGGAGCGCTCCCATGATGTGGGGGAGGCATGACCGCGTCAATGGTGCGGACGAGGGCGATCTGATTTCCCGTCACCCGTGCCGCCGCGCGGTGAACCGTTCGGCCTCCGCGTGCCACCAGGCGGGCGAAGGCGGGCCGGTGACGCGGGTGGTCGGCTGGTCCGGGTGCAGTCCCAGCCGGCGCGGGGCGTCGGAGCGGACGCGGATCTCGGCCACGCATTGCCGCCCGCCACCCTCGTCTTCGCCCCCGAACAGCCGACCCAGCCGGACCGGTACCTCCGGCTCCGTGCTTGACCCGCGCCCGTGGTCGGCCCCAGATGGAACGATCTTGACGTGACCGCAGTGCTCACGGCGTCGGTGCCGTCCTGGACAGGCCCCCTCGTCCCCTGCGAACGAACCGGTGTGCTGACGGCCGACCGGCGGATCCGCACGGACCTCAGGACATGCTGCCCCGGCACACCGTTCCCACGGCCGGAGTGCGGCCCGTGCGGAGGTATGTGTCGACCGCCTCGGTGACACAGCGGTTCTGCGGGTATGTGCCGTGGCCCTCTTCCTCGGCCGTCAGGAGCACGCCGACACCGTCGCCCAGGGCGCGGGCCATGCGGCGGGCGCCGGGATACGGGGTGGTCGG
Source organism: Streptomyces sp. JHA26 (assembly GCF_002005565.1). Taxonomy (GTDB): domain Bacteria; phylum Actinomycetota; class Actinomycetes; order Streptomycetales; family Streptomycetaceae; genus Streptomyces. Next base: position 57,362 of record NZ_BDJC01000007.1, read on the forward strand.
GTCGCCGGTGCCGCCGACCACGAGGACGGGGGCCGCGCCGTCGGCGTTCACCTGGGGCGTGGCGCGCTCGCCGTCGAACGGCCAGTCGTAACAGAGGTAGACGCCGGTGGACCAGGCCTCGCCGAAGACGGGTGAGGCGGCTCTGACGCGGGCCTCGTCCCTGTCGAGGCGTTCGGGGCCGGAGCGCAGGTTGGAGTCAGCGCAGGTGATCGCGGTCTGGGCGGCGCGGCTGTTGTCGAGCGAGGTCGCCGCGTGGTCGGCCGAGCCGGCGTCGTCCGCGCCCTCGCTCAGCGGACGGCCGTCGTTGTGGTCGATCAGCGCGGTGAGTGCCTCGGCGAGCGGCGACCAGCCGTCCGTGCCGAGGTCGAGATGGTCGCTGACGGCGTACGCGAGGTCGTCGGCGTCCAGGGTGTCGCCTCCGCCGGCCGGGGCGGGCCTGGTCTCCAGGCGGTCGGCCAGGCGCGCCATGCGTCGCACGGCCTCCTCGGGCCCGTCACCGGTCGGGCAGTGGCGGATACGGGCCGCGCAGTGCGCGGCGAACCGGTCGAACGCCGCCTGGACCGCCTTGACCTGTGACACCTGCTCCTCCACGAGGTCCTCGGTCGGGTCGACGGGGGCCTCGAGGACGAGCCGTCCGACGTGCGACGGGTACAGGTGGGCGTAGACCGCGCCGAGCTCCGTTCCGTACGAGACGCCGAAGTAGTGCAGCCGTTCGTCGCCGAGGAGGTAGCGCATCAGGTCGAGGTCGCGCGCGGTGTGCGAGGTGCCGATGTACGGCAGGAGCGCCCCGGAGTGCTCGGCGCAGGCGTCGGCCCCGTCGTAGCCGGTGTCGTGCGCGGTCTTCCCGCAGTGCACGGGGATGGTCGCGCCGACGCCGCGCGGGTCGAAGGAGACCAGGTCGTAGCGGTCGAGGAGCGGCTCGTACTGGTCGAGGTATTCGGGCAGTCCGCTCACGCCGGATACGCCGGGACCGCCGAAGTTGAGGACGAGCGAGCCGATGCGCCGGTCGTTCGGGCCGGTGGCCTTGCGGCGGATCAGGGCGACGTCGATCGTCCTGCCGTCTGGTTTCCGGTAATCGAGGGGGGCCTTCATGACGGCGCAGTCGTAGCCCGTGCGCGCGGTGGGCGGCGAGGTGCAGCGGGACCAGTTCAGGTGCTGGCCGGTGGTGAGCGCGGTGGGCAGACCGGCGGGCGGATTGTTCGCGGTGAACTCCGTACGCGGCTGCGCACTCCGGCCGGGAGCGTCGTGCTGGAGCCAGGCGCTGACGGCCCCGATCACAGCGAGGACGACCACGGCGATGATCCGCGCACCGACCGAGAGGCCCGGTCTGCGGCTTCGTATCGGATGTGCGTCACTCATCGAATCCCCGCGCTCCCGCCCCGTGCCCGCATGCCCGTGTTCGTGATCGTCCGACCGTCGAATGAGCGCAGAATACAAGCCGCCTCCGACAACAGCTCAGCTCCTGGCGTCACGGATCCCCAGCCCGGTGAACGTATGCGGTCACAGCACTGGTTACAGACCCCCACACCGAAGTCTTGCCACTCTGTGGGTCGCGGGTCGGACATGCCGGCTCATCCTGCTGGCAGGAGAGGTGTGCCATGACCTCGCGCCGTGAGCCTCGCCTGGCCGACGCTGCCGAGATCGCAGCCGAACAGGGCCTGTCTCCCGCGCGGATCAGCATGCTCTACGGCCGGCGTGCCGAGAACGGATTCCCGGAGACCGCCGGCATACGCGGCCGCGCCCGGCTGTGGGACCACGCGGAGGTCACCGAGTGGTTCGCGAACCGCCAGCCGGTGAGACTCCGTGGCCGCACGCCGCCCTCCCGCAGCCCGGAGGACCTGCTGAACGCGGCCGAGACCTCGAGGTTCCTGGGTCACGAGAATCCCCAACCAGGTCGACACTTACGTCCGCGACCGCCCCGGCTACTTCGACGGCCGCTTGCTTCAGTGGCGCGGCCGACACCGGCTGAGGATCCTGGACGGCGAGCACACTGGTCTGCCCGGCGCGGGCGACGGCGGTGGCGAGTACTCGGGCGTTCGGGACGGTGCGGATTGGCAGCTCGTCGATCACGTAGCGGCGCCCCCCTGGTCTGTCCGGCGCGGGGGTCCATGCGGCGTTCGTCGGCAGCAGTTCCAGATAGCCGCTCCGGATGAGCGTCACGGGTCCCTGGCCCAATACCTCCGTGACAGGGCCGAGGACCGCGTCCCACAGCTCTCGCGTGACGTTCTCGAGCCGGGCCCACCAGTTGAGCGTTCCGTCCTGTATCAGCGCCCCCAACCGGCGTATGACCTGCTCCCTCATACACCAGCCGGTCGGACGCGCCGGCCGCCACGTCGGCGAAGGTCGGCGGCCTGAGGAAATCGGCCCGTCCGGTGGTGGTTCTGATCTCATCGACGAGATCCTCGAGGTCGGTGCGGGTGGGCGCGGCGTGGGGTGGGGCCGGGGCAGATTCGGCACAGGGGCCAGTCGAGGCCGACCGGGCAGAGGTCCTGGCCGGGGACGCCGCAGCCGGTGCAGTCGGCGCATTCGACCAGCGCGCGGTAGGTAAGGTCAGCGCAACGTCCTGAGTTGCCGGTGGGTGATAAGGCAGCAGGCGAGTTTCGCGGTCAAGCGGACCAAGGCGGCAGGCGCGGAACTGGCCCGCATCGACAACCTCTACCCCGGGCGGGCGACGACGCGGGAGTCGGCCCCAGTCTCAGAACCCGGTTGCCGTCCCGGCGAGGCGGGGGCTCCCGCTAGATGATCGATTCCAAGGGTTGGTGGCCGTAGCGATTCCGGACCGGAAGGGTGGCGCGGCCTCATAGGCTGAGCCCCTGTCCGCATGGTCAGGGGGGAGTAATGACCAGTAGGTTCACCGAGTTGGTCGTCGACTGCCACGATCCGGAGCGGCTCGCGGCCTTCTGGTGCGCGGTCCTGGGCTTCAAGGTGATCGACCGGAGCGAGGGCAAGGTCGAGATCGGTTCCTGGGAGCCGACCGTCGAGGAGGTCCGGGTCCGCCAGATGCCGCCCACTCTGGTGTTCATCCGGGTGCCCGAGGGCAAGACCGTGAAGAACCGGCTCCACCTGGACGTCAGCCCGATCGACGGCAGTACCGACGACGAGGTGGCCAGACTGCTCGGCCTTGGCGCCGCCAAGGTGGACGCGGGTCAGGGTCCCGGCCGGAGCTGGGTGGTCATGGCCGACCCCGAGGGCAACGAGTTCGATGTCGTGCGCACCCTGGCACCGTCCACCTAGGGTCCGTCTTCGAAGATCATCAGGTCGTGGATCATGGTGGGGTGGCACGTCGTCATGAACTCACCGATCACAAGCGGGAGTTGCTCGCCCCGCTGATACCGCGGGCCGCAACAGGCCGGCCCCCGCACGATCTGGCACGGCGGCGGCACGGGAGCTTCCGATCCGTAGCCCAACGGAGCGCCCTGCGGCTGCCGCATGGCGTGCTGACGCGAGTAGGCCCCGACCGTAGCCGGGGCTCGTCTTCACTCGCTCCTCGCACTCCCTAGCCGCAGGCGCAGCCCGCGGCGCTCGGCGCCTCCTCGGCGGCCTGGCTGGTGCAGCAGCCGTCGCCGGTGGCGTGGGGGTCGGCGCTCTTGCCGAGGGTGTCGGCGTCGGCCTTCACGACGTAGACCTCCCAGGGCTCCTTGCCGGGGCCGTGCACCCACACCTTGTCCTGGAGGGCGTAGCAGCAGGACGTGTCGTTCTCCTCGAAGGTGGCCAGGCCGGCGTCCTTGAGGCGGGTCGTGGCGGCGGTGACCTGGTCGGTGGACCCGACCTCGACGCCGAGGTGGTCCAGTCGGGTTTCCTCGCCCGGCTCGCCCTCGATGAGGACTAGCTTGAGCGGGGGCTCGGTGATCGCGAAGTTGGCGTAGCCCTCGCGCCGCTTGGCCGGTTCGGTGCCGAACAGCTTCGAGTAGAAGGTGATCGATGCTTCCAGGTCACTGACACGCAGGGCGAGCTGAACGCGGGACATGGCAGGGCTCCCATCCGGTTGTTTCGATGTCTGTCGATGCAACATTGCGCGCTGGATTGAAGGATGTCAACATAGAGCCATGTCGAATCAAGAGTTTGTGGTGCTCGGTCAGACCGACGAGACTGGGGCCTGCTGCCCAGGGCTGTTGACCGCTCCCCTGGATGAGGGCCAGGCCGTGGAGCTGGCGAAGGTGTTCAAGGCGCTGGGTGACCCGGTGCGGCTGCGCCTGCTGTCGATGATCGCCTCACGGGCGGGCGGTGAGGTGTGTGTCTGTGACCTGACCCCGGCCTTCGATCTGTCCCAGCCGACGATCTCGCATCACCTGAAGCTGCTGCGGCAGGCCGGTCTCATCGACTGCGAACGGCGCGGCACGTGGGTCTACTACTGGCTGGTCCCGGAGATGACCGACCGACTGGCGAGCATCCTGACCCGCCCCATGGGCGAGCCTCTGCCCGACCGCAGCGCGCCGGCCGGAGCTGCTTCGTGAGTACCGCTGCTCCTGAGCAGAGCGTAGCGGGGCGTCTGTCCTTCGTGGACCGCTACCTCGCCGCCTGGATCCTTGCCGCCATGGCTGCCGGGCTGGGCCTGGGCCGCTTGGTTCCGGGCCTGGGTGACACGCTGGCCAAGGTGACCGTGACGGGGGTGTCCTTGCCGATCGCCCTGGGCCTGCTCGTGATGATGTACCCGGTGCTGGCCAAGGTCCGCTACGACCGCCTCGGCACCGTCACCCGCGACCGCCGCCTGTTGCTGCCGTCTCTGCTGCTCAACTGGATCATCGGCCCGGCGCTCATGTTCGCCCTGGCCTGGCTGCTCCTGCCGGACCTGCCCGCCTACCGCACCGGCCTGATCATCGTCGGTCTGGCGCGCTGCATCGCCATGGTCATCATCTGGAACGACCTCGCCTGTGGCCACCGCGAAGCCGCCGCCGTCCTCGTCGCCCTGAACTCCGTCTTCCAGATCATCGCGTTCTCGGCGCTCGGCTGGTTCTACCTCTCCGTCCTGCCCAGCTGGCTCGGCCTGGAACAGACCGGCCTGGACGTCTCGGTGTGGGAGATCGCCCGCAGCGTGCTCATCTTCCTCGGCATCCCGCTCGCAGCCGGCTACCTCACCCGTCGCATCGGCGAGAAGACCAGGGGCCGCACCTGGTACGAAGCCGAGCTCATCCCGCGCATCGGCCCCTTCGCCCTGTACGGCCTGCTCTTCACGATCGTCATCCTCTTCGCCCTGCAAGGCGACGCCATCACCTCGCAACCCCTCGACGTCGCCCGCATCGCCCTGCCGCTGCTGGTCTACTTCGCGATCATGTGGGCCGGATCGATGTTCCTGGGACGTGCGGTCGGCCTGGACCACCCACGCGCGACGACGCTGGCCTTCACCGCTGCGGGCAACAACTTCGAACTGGCCATCGCGGTCGCCATCGCCACTTTCGGCGCCTCCTCCGGCCAAGCCCTCGCCGGCGTCGTGGGCCCGCTCATCGAGGTGCCCGTACTGATCGGCCTCGTGTACGTCACCCTGTACGCGCGCCGCTACTTCACCGCTCCGGCCGCCACCCCCGCGCCCCAGAAGGAAGCCGCCCATGCCTGACACCGCCGTCTCGTCCGTCCTGTTCGTCTGCGTCCACAACGCCGGACGCTCGCAGATGGCCGCCGCCTTCCTCACCCACCTCGCGGGGGACCGCGTCCAGGTCCGCTCCGCCGGCTCCGCTCCCGCCGCCAGCGTCAATCCGGCCGTCGTCGCGGCCATGGCGGAGGTGGGCATCGACATCGCGGCCGAGGTACCCAAGGTGCTCACGGCCGAGGCGGTCCAGGCGTCCGACGTCGTGATCACGATGGGCTGCGGTGACACCTGCCCGGTCTTCCCCCGTCCGCCCTCACGGCGGGTACGCGCGAGGGCGGAGCCCAAGCCACGGCACGAGACGGGGAGCAGCACCAGGGCCACACCGGTAAGCTGCGCGTCGCCCTCCTGCGGCCGGATGCCGTACGAGGCGCTCTCGGCGACCGGCGCGTCCCCGACCAGATACCGGAAGAGCCCGGTGGCGATCATGACGAGCACGCCACTGACGAACAGGTACGTCGGCGCGGCGAAAGCCCGCCCGGACTCGCGCACGCCGCGCAGGTTCACCACCGCAAGCAGCGCCACGAAACCCAGCGCCATCGGCACCCGCTGCGCGTGCAACTGGGGGACGGCGGAGATGATGTTGTCCACGCCGGAAGCCACCGACACCGCCACCGTCATCACATAGTCGACCAGCAGGGCAGCCCCCACCACCAGACCAGCGTTCTCGCCGAGGTTCGCGGACACGACCTCGTACGAGCCCCCACCGCTTGGGTAAGCGCGCACGACCTGCTGGTACGACAGCACCACCACCGTCAGCAGCGCGACGACCGCCGCCGCGATCCACGGCGTGAAATGCACATACGCCAACCCACCCAGCGTGAGCACCACCAGGATCTCCTGCGTCGCGTAAGCAACCGACGACAAAGGGTCCGAGGCGAAGACCGGCAGAGCCACACGCTTGGGAAGCAACGCCTGGTCCGACTCACTGCTGCGCAGGGCACGGCCGACCAAGAGTCGTTTCGCCGCCTCGGAGATCCTGATCACAGGAGCGAAAGTAGAACGTCAGCCTGCCGATCAGAAGGACCATCGCCCCGACGCACGTCAGCGCTTTGTCCGAGGTCTTTGTCAGCGGTTGACTTCGAGGTTCGTCAGGACAAGCAGGGCGCGTGGGAGCCGGGGGCGCGGGCGGGGTCGGTGCGAAGCTTGGCGAGGATCCGCCAGTGTCGCGCTGACCGTACTGGTCACTCTGGCCGCCTCCCTGACGCTGCTGCCCGCCCTGATGGCCGTCTTCGGCGACCGGGTCCAGCGGCACGTTCTCCGCCGCTCGGCGAGGGCCGCCGCCGCAGGCAGGACGGAAGGAGCACGCAGGCGGCGGGCGGCCTTCGCCGCGCAGCGCCGGCCGCTGCCCGCGCTGCTCGCCGCCCTGGTCACGCTGCTGGCCCTGTCCGCACCCGCACTGGGCATGCGCCTGGGCTTCGCCGACGCCGGAAACGACCCGAAGACCTCCATCAGCAGGCAGGTCTACGACCTCCTGGCCGAGGGCTTCGGTCCCGGCTTCAACGGCCCGCTCATCGTCACCGGCCAGGCCGACGCCGCAGCCGACCGGCAGTTGCAGCGGGCTCTGGCGGACACCGACGGCATCGCCGCGACCGCCCCGCCACTGCCCTCCGGCGACGGCACCCTCGCCACGGTCCTGGTCTTCCCGGACAGTGCGCCCCAGGACGCCGGTATTGAAGAACTCGTGCACCATCTGCGCGAGAACGTCCTGCCGGGCGTCGAGAAGACCACCCGCGCCGACTTCCATGTCGGCGGGCCCACCGCGGCCGCGCAGGACTTCGCCGACACCGTCGCCGGCCGGCTGCCGTTGTTCGTCGCCCTCGTGGTCGGCCTGTCCGCCCTGCTGCTGACGGCCGTCTTCCGCTCGCTGCTGATCCCGGTCAAGGCCGCGCTGCTGAACCTGCTGTCCATCGCCGCCGCACTCGGAGCCATCACCCTGGTGTTCCAGCATGGATGGCTCGGCGCCGAACCTGGGCCGGTCGGGGCGTTCATCTCCGTCTCGCGGTACGCGAAGGACTCGCGGCCACCGGCAAGGTGATCACGGCCGCCGCAGTCATCATGATCGTCGTGTTCGCGGCCTTCGTGCTCAGCCCGAGCCGGATGCCGCAGCGGTTCGGGCTCGGCCCGGCCGTGGCGATCCTGCTCGACGCCGTGGTGATCCGCTGCCTGATCGTGCCGGCCGTCATGCACCTGATGGGCCGCTGGGCCTGGTGGCTGCCCGCACCGCTCGCCCGGCGGCTGCCACGGGTGACGCTGGAAAGACCCCGGGCGGACCGACCGGAGCGCGCGTCAGGACGAGCGTGACCGAGCGGCCGCGAACAGCCCCTGACGGCATGCCCGGTACAACCGTTTCCCGTGGGGAGCTGCCCCCGCGGGTGCGAGGACGACGTTGTTGCGCAATTCGTCCGGGCTCGGGCCGCTGATACGCAAGGGTGACTTGCCCGATTTTGGGGTCCTGGTGGTGAGGCTACGGGCACGGGAGGTGTTGACGAGCCAAATACTCGGGCAAACAGGGTCGCGGGCGGCGGCCCGGTCGACCGAGGCGTTCGGGAGCCGTTGCCGCGTTGCAGACCGTTAACCTGTCGGTATGTCAGAGCGTGTCATGCCCGGTCGCACAGATGGTCTGATCACCCTGGGTGCCGCGGATGCTCTGTGGGTCGATCTGACGGCCGGGAGTGCTGTGCCGACGGCTTCTGGGGCGTTCACCTGCTTTCCTGCCCGTGCCCAGTCGGGGTACGTCCTGCTCGGTGGTCATGTGGTGGCGACGGTGAGGGCGAGCGGCGGTCGATGGAGTGTTGCGGAGGTTGAGGTGCGCCGGGCGGCCGCGGAACTGAGCGCGGTGGGGATGGATCGGCAGGACCTGGTCCGCATCGGTCCGTTTCGTAGGGCGCCGAGGCAGGAGTGCGACGAGGCAGCGCCGCTGCGTTGGCGCCAGCGCATCGCTGGAGGACTGCAGGAGCTGGACGGCTTCGAACGGGCAGCGCGAGGTGAAGTCGGCCGGCCGTACCATCTGGCGGGGATCGACTGGCGGAAGATGCTCGTGGAGCACACCCGCGACGGGGCGCAGCGGACGTGGTGGCTGCCGCGCGCTGTGGTCAGGCTGCTCGACGCGGCCGAGCACGCCGAAACGCAGTGGGTGCAAGCCGGGCGGGCCCACCCGGCAAGCGCAGCCGTCACCGAGCCGCCCTCCCGTCCCCGGCAGGCCCGAGACGCCGACGGTCGGCACAAGACGGGCCCCGAAGGCCCCGCCACCGCACTGCGCCCGTACGGCAAAGAGCTGGAGGGCCAGCTGTACTCGGTGCTCAGCAGGAAGCCCGGTACCTCCCGCAGGGTGGCCGGATGGGCGTGCGCCGTCTGCCGCACCGCGCCCGCCACCGTCCTCGACCACTGCCACGAACACGGCTACGTCCGCGCCCCCGTCTGCCAGTCCTGCAACACACAGGAACGCCCCGACCACCTGTACAGCAACGACATCCGCGTGGCGAACCGCTACACCCGCCTCTTCCACACCGACACCGACGACTGGCTCCGCCACTGGCACCGCTGCACGGGCTGCCGCGCACGCACCACCCTGCCCCTGCCGCACCTCGCCGCATGGACCGCCCACATAGCCTGCCGACCACTGCGCCCGGCCCACCGCGACCCCAGTAGCTCCCGCGGGCGCAAGCCCTGCGGTGTCCTGCGCGTGTCCTGGACCGGCAGCCAGAACGCGCCCCGTTCCTGCCTGCTCACGGTCGCCGTCGACTTCTGCCCCTCCGGCGAGCACCGCGTCCTGGCACAAGTCCCCTACCGCGAAGCCGCCGAGCGGTTTCGTGTCTGGCTGGCCGAGACGGCCCCCGCCGTGGCCGCCGCGGCCGGCCCCGACCGCCTGGACGGCCTCCCTGCCCAGCCCCGGCCAGTCATCGCGGACACCAGCGGCGAGGACCTGGAACTGTTTTGAGCGGGCACCGGGAGACCTGACACCTCACCGTCACCCCGCAGCTGCTGGAGGGCGTCTGAAAAGGCCTGCCAGCAGGCTGGTCTCGCGGGGCGGCGGAGGAGAGGCACGGTCGTGGTGGGATGGATGACGTTCTCCGAGTTGGTCCGTAGGTACTCGTAGTCCTTCGGCAGTCGGCGACACCGTCCCGGCCGGGCGAACGTCCTCTCCACCACCCGGCGTCGCGGGACCACGGTGAAGAGCGGTGCCGCAGGTGGTCGTGTTCCCGCCTTGACCCCCGTCGAGCGGAAGCCGCCGTCACGACGCCGCACGATCTGCACGGTGATGCCCGTGGCCTCCTGGGTCCGAGCAGGGAAGTCGATGCCGCGACAGCCCTGGTCCGCCCGCACATGCCGCAGGTGTGGAAAGTTCTCCCCGGCCCGGGAGAAGAGGACCGCGGCACCGTCACGGTCGCCGACGCCGGCCGGACCGACGCAGGTGGGCAGGACGGTGCCACGGGTGCCGGCCAGGGGACGGCGTCTGATACCGCTGACCTTCTTGCCGCCGTCGCAGCCATGCGGCCCTCCACGCTCCGTGGCGCGGTCACCCCGGCTGTCCACGACGGCAGCGCCGGGAGTCGGGTCACGGCCGCATTCCATCCGCTCGCGCTCACACAGGGTCGCCGGTATCTCCTCCCACACGCCGCCCTCCTGCCGACGCCGCCGGTAGTGGCAGACCGTCTGCCAGGGCGGCAGGTCATGCGGCAGGAGCCTCCAGGCACAGCCGGCCCGCAGCCGGTACACCCACGCGTTGAGGATCTCCCGCCGAGCGTGCCCGGCCGGTCGCCCACCAGGCTCGACCGGCAGAACCAGCGGTCTGACGATCTCCCACTCCGGATCAGACAGAACCGTTGGATAACGGGTACGCAGCCCGCCCCCCAACCCCCCTCGCGGCGACGTCCTTGGCCAGTTCGTTCCAGCGGCCCTCGCGCGGAGGCTGGGGAAGCTGCTCCTTCCAGTCCAGGTCGTCGGACTCCGCCAGCCGGTCGGCCGCCTTCGCGATCATGTCGAAGTCCAGGGGGCCTGGCGGAGCCCCGAGGTGTTCATGCAGTCGTGTCCAGGAACGGGCCGTGCCCGGCATCCTAGGGCGTGGTATTGACAACGCCGGCCGGTCGAGGGGGAGGCGCATCCCTTCTGCTCGGATCAGGCGGTGGCCAGGGCGAGGCGTACCAGCGTCACGGTCAGGGCCTCCGGAACGAACACCAGCCCGCCGGACAGGACCGCCGGGGCGACGCCGTACGGCGGCACCAGGAAGCCTACGAAGGCCACCGCGATCAGGAAGTGCCCGAAGAGGCGGGGGGTTCTGCATGATGTCGGGCCATATGCCTGACAGTTGAGGGGGAAGTCCGGTAAATCTGTGCAGGTGACCGACAACCAGGCCCCCTCCGAGGACGGCGAGCCCGCCTCCGTCTTCCAGAAATCGAAGAACTGGGTCAAGAAGAACAGGGACGAGATCATCTTCGCGGTCGTCCTTGCCGGCAGTGTGGCCCTCCAGTTCGCCAGGGACTACTACGCCGAAGAGGGCCTCGAGGCCAGCGAGTCGCCCATCTACATCCCGCCGGTCTCCGACCCCGCTCCCGAGGCCAAGCCTGAGGCCAAGCCCGAGGCCGAGACTCAGTCCGAGGCCCAGCGGCGCCAGACTCGTGTGAAGCATCAGGTGAAGGGGGCGCTGGTAGACATTGGCGATCGTCGCGCCAGCGAGGAGGCCAAGGAGAAGTACAGGCAGGCCACAGGGGGAGACGAGCTGCCTGACGGCAAGACCTATCGGCCCCCGCATGAGCGAGGTAGCGGCGAAGCCGCGTAACGGTCACGCGCTCCTCAGCGACACTCTCGCCTGACCCCGGCAGCACCTGCGTCAGGGACGGCGGCGGCGGTTCCCGCCCGGTATTGAAGCGCACATTTCGCATACCGATTGCGCGCAGACGGCGTGCCCCTCGCCGGGATGGTCAAAGACGCCATGGCCACAGCGGCCACCCGATGCGCGGACCGCAGAGCGGCCCTGCCGACGGACCGCCCGACGGCGTGCCGGTGGCCGCCGCCTGCCCCTCCAACGCTCGGCTACGACATCGGGCGTGGCTTACCGATCATGCAGCATCGTCCGGTGTCGGCACGGCGCGCAGGCCGGCGCTTCTCGTGCTCGTGGGACGGGCGGGTGGCGGGGGTGCGGCGACGGGGTCGTAGGCCGGCGGGAGACCTCGGCGCCATACGTCCACGCGGACAATCGCCAGGCAGAGACGCAGACGTCGGTCATCTCCAGCATGTGCACCGGGCCTTCCAGTGGACCGCAGGCGGGACGCAGACCGCTGGATGACCGACAGCGATCCGGCACCACGTCCATCCACGGGGTCCCGGTGCGGTACTTGAACGCGATCGCGTCGATCACCTGCCGGTGATCCCGTCACCGCCCACCCCGCTTCGGAGTCCGGTCCGGCAACAACGGCTCGATCCTCGCCCACTGGGCGTCGGTCAACGACACACCCAGACCGACGATCGGACGATCCGAAGGAAACGGCCTAAACGCCAAGTGTGTCCTGGACACATGGCTGACCTTCTCGGGCACTCCGGTCCGCTGCCGTCGGCGGTCATCGTCCGCCCACTCCTGGGGGAGGAACAACTCCCACTCCAGCGGGCACGAGACGGTGCCGGTGGCTGCGTGCACGCTGACCGCGGCCTGGCAGTTCGCCCGCTTGCCCAGTGCCCCGCAGCACTGCCGGGCGACCCCCACCGGCGCAGTGCCGCACTTGGGAAACGACGCACCGTCGACCACCCGCACTTCAGGGCGGATCGCCTCGCACAGTCTCTGGGCGATCCGCCGCCGCACCGGCGACGGTGCACCGTGACCCTCCGCATGGCCGCACGGCTGGGCCGCGAGCCCGGCGGCGGTGCACGCAGTTGCCGGCGCGCGACGGCTCGAGGCCCGTGCCCTGCAGGTGACACGATTGCAGAAGGCCCACGGGCGGCGTCTGACGGCCTGTCGGGACACTGCCGCCATGACCGTCACCCAGCAGCTCGCCCGCGTCCCGGCGGAGTACCTCGCCGCCTGCCGTCAGGCAGGCGGAACGTCAGCCGACGGCGATCCGTGCTGGGATCCGCCGGCGGCGGACGTCCTGGACCTGGAGCACGCGGGCGTAGGCTTTCAGGGATGCGGATAGGTGAGTTGTCCAAGCGCACGGGCGTGAGTCCGCGCTCGTTGCGGTACTACGAAGAGCAGGGCCTGCTGGCCAGCTCACGCTCCGACGCGGGGCAGCGTCACTATTCCGATGGCGCGGTCCAGCGCGTGTCGCTCATCCGCCAACTGTTCGACGCCGGTATGTCCAGCAGGGTGATCGCGACTTTGCTGCCGTGTGTGGACGTCCCGGACGACCTGGGCGTCGCCGAGGAGACGTTCACGGCGATGATGCGCGAGCGCGACCGGATCGATGCCGACATCGCACACCTGATCCAGACCCGGGATGCAATCGACGTGCTGATCAGGGCCAACAGCCGACACCGGGCGGAACTGTCCACGGGCCCGGAACCGGTGGCACGGTCGACCTGATGCTGTGACCTGCGTCTCAACCGGTTGCCCCTCACATCAATGTCAGAGGTGAGGATGGCGACAACGCCCGGAATCACCGGGTCGGTTGTACGAAAGGCGGCGGAAGATGGGACAGGCATGGGGTTTCGGTAGGTATGGCGGGCCCGAGGTGCAGGAGTTCTTCGATCGTCCCGATCCCGTTCCCGGTCGCGGCGAGGTGCTGATCCGGGTCGACGTCGCCGGTGTGAATCCCCTCGACCACCTTCTGCGCTCGGGTCTGGTCGACGGGCTCGACGGCGGGCGTCCGTTTCCCCGTGCGCTGGGTATGGAGGCAGCCGGAACCGTTCTCGCCCGGGGTGAGGGTGTCAGCGGGCTGGAGGTGGGTGACGCGGTCTTCGGCTTCGCACTCACCGGTGGCGGCACCTACGCCGAGACGACGGTGCTGTCCGCGCCGAACACCGCGCGCATCCCGGAGGGCCTGTCCGCGATCGTGGCGGCAACGCTGCCAGTGGCCGGGACGACCGCAGTGGACGTGCTCGACCAGCTCGGCCTCCCTGCCGGTGCCACGGTCCTGGTCAACGGAGTCGGAGGCGGGGTCGGCCTAGCCGTCGCCCGGCTGGCTGCCGGGCGCGGACTGCGTGTGATCGGCACCGGGAGTACCGCCAAACGCGAGCACGCCGAGGCCATCGGGGTGCAGTTCGTCGACTACACCGCCGAGGACGTCGCAGCCGCGGCACGCGAGCTGGTTCCGGACGGCTTCGACGGGATCGTCGACCTGGCCGGAGGCACCTCGCTGCGGACGGTCGCTCCGCTGGCCCGGGATCCCCGTAACGTCATCGCCGTGGGCGATATGTCCGTGTCCGATCTGGGTGGGCGTTTCGTCGAGCGTCGCGTCGACCGCGAGAACCTGGAGCGGTCGGCCCGGCTGGCTCTCGACGGACTCCTCGCACCCGTCATCACCGCGGTCCATCCGCTCGCCGACGCCCCGGCCGCCCTCGCCATCGTCGAGAACGGTCACGCCTCGGGCAAGGTTGTCATCAAGGTGGGACGAGAAGTGCCCGGCCGCTGACACTGCCGGCCGTCGCTCGTCGTCCGCCTCACCGCCGGGGAGCCATCACCGGCGAAGGCCGGATGAGCACCGGCCGTCAAAAGCAGGGCATGGTGCCCGGGTCAGAACGCCGTGTGTGCCAACCAGCGGTTCAGGAGTCCGGTGTCCCCCGACACCTCGAAGAACGGCTCCCTGTGGACCGGCGGCCGTGGAGCAGCAGGAGGTGCGAGGCCGGAGCCCGGACGGCCGCGGAGTCCGCCGCCCGGGGCCGCTCCCGGCGCCCGCCACCGGCCGGAAGCCGTCCGGCTCCAGCCGCACCCGCCACTCCTCGCCGGCCGCGCCACCGGCGTCCGTGCACCCGAACACGAGGACCTCGCCGTCGCCGCGCAGTTCGGTCACCCTCGGCGCGAAGAGCTCCGCGTAGGGGAGGTTGACCAGGAACTCGTCGACGCCGTCCGCGGCCAGTTCCGGGGCGACATCGGCGTCGCGGCCGACGGCACACTCCACGTCCACCCGGTGCACCAGCGTCTCGAACAGCATCCTCCGGACCCAGGACCGCGCGTGCGGGTCGGCGCCCCGGATCCACATCGCCGCGCCGGGATCGGTGTCCCGCAGCGCAGCTGCCACCGCGGGCACGCCCGCCGTCAGCCAGTCGGCGTAGTCCTGTACGTCCTCGGGAAGCCCCAGCTCGACGTCCCGGTCGCGGGGAACCTCCTGCACCCGCCGGGACAGCAGGACGCGGAACCAGCGCTGCAGCGCTCCCACGTGCCGGGTGAGATCGGCCAGGGTTCAGCCGGGGCAGGACGGCACGGCACCGGCCGGGTCGGCGTCCCGCACCGCGTCGGCGAACCGGCGGGTCTCCCGCCCGATCGCCTCACGGTAGGTGTCGTACGGCGGGGGGTACCCTGCCAGGTTCGTCGTCGTCATCCGCAGCCGCCGTCCACGGGGAGTTCTGCGCCGGGGCCGCGCGGCTGGTTCCGAAGCTGCGTGGGCACGAGTTCACCGACACCCAGACGAAGGTGTCGGAAAACCATCTGGAGAAGATCCGCGCGACGGCCGACTGGATTGAAACCGCGGCCGCGACCGGGCAGGTCGATCTCGACGAACAGCTCGCCCAGCTGCTGCGGGGCCAGTAGCCGTGGGGGCGGGTCTGCCCGCCCACGTCCACGGCCAGGTGGTACGCAAAGCTCTGCAGGAGGCACGGCCGGCGGGGCTGACGCTTCCCCAGTTGTGCCGGGCGACCAAGCGCACACCGTCGCAGGTCTGGGCGGGCCTGAGGTTCCTGCGGAAGGTCGCGGTCAAGGAAGGACTGCCGCCGGTGACCTATAGCAGACGGGACGGCTTTCAGATGTCCGAGGAGAGCGAGGTCTGGATCTCCTACGAGCGGGCGATCTTTCAAGCGGAACTGCACCGGGTCACCAACTTCGTCACCGGAATCATCGCTCCGCACGCCAAGAAGGCCCCTGAGACGAATGGATCCGCCTGGTCCTGGACCAGCTCGGCGGCGTCAAGGCCACTCTGGAGGTCCTCACCCGCATGGAACGCTGATGACCACGTTCAACGAGACCCGGCCGCCGGCCGTGCGTGAACGGCGCTGTCCCAGCGACACCACGGACGCCGAATGGGCCGTCCTCGAACCGCTGCTGTCCGTCCCCGCCTGCGAGTTGCCCACGGGCGGGCGCCCGGAGAAACATCCGCGCCGCAACGTCGTCGATGCCATCCGCTACGTCAACGACAATGGGTGCAAGCGGAGTGCTGGCCCGCATCCATGCCGAGCTGCACCAGATGGTCCGTCTCCACGAGGGGCTCGATCCCCGCACCGTCGCGGTGATCCTGGACTCCCAGTCCGTCAAGGGTGCCGAGACCGTGGGCCAGGACACCCGAGGCTTCGACGGCGGGAAGCTCATCAACGGCCGGAAGCGGCACCTCGCCGTCGACATGCGTGGCATGGCCCTGTCCGTCATGGTCACTCCCGCCTTGCCACACGACAGTATTCCCGCTCGGGACCAGCTGTTCCGCCTGCGCCTGACCCATCCCGAACTCGCCGTCGCCTGGGCGGACTCCGCCTACGGCGGGACCCTCGTCAACTGGTCCCACACCCTCCTCGGGATCACCCTCAGGACGGTCCCCCGCCGCAAAGACCAGGACGGCTTCGCCGTCCTGGCGAAGAGATGGCGTGTCGAGCGGGCGATTTCGTGGATCATGAGAGCCCGCAGAAACGTGCGGGACTACGAGCGGCTCATCTCCCACAGCGAGGCCCACATCACCTGGACCTTCATCACCCCCCTGGTCCGCCGCCTCACCCGCCCTCCCCGGCCACCGCGCACGTCACCACATCCCGTCGAGCCAGTGAAAGCAGCCAGCAAGCCCAAGCCCATACACATCCGGATGCAGCAGCCGCAGACGATCCGAATGTCCCCCACCGCCTTGCGCTGATTTCTGGAGTCCGAGGAACCCGGCAACAGCAGACGCTGGACAGCTCCCGTGCCCGGGTCGACCGCTGCGGGTCAGGAGGCCGTGGCGTTCTGTTCAGAAGACGCCATGCTTTGTTGCTCTACGCCCACGGACCGCGTGGTCCTGAGCAGGACGGTGCCAATGATCAAGGCGGCCAGCGCGAATCCGGCGGCAGCCAGGAAGGCCACGTGGTAGCCGCCAACCAGCGATTCCGCCTCCGTCTGTCCTGCGGCGGTGAGACTGTTCGTACGCGCGCTGACCAAGCGCTCAGCACGGTCAGGCCCATGGCGCCCCCGATCTGCTGAGTGGTGTTGAACAGCCCGGAGGCTATGCCGGACTCGGCGGGCGTAACGGAAGACATGCCGAGTCCCATGATGGCGGGCGCGGCCAGGCCGAAGCCCAGCCCCATGACAAGACCGGCTGGAAGAAAGTCCACCAGGTAGACGCCATTGACGCGGGCGAACGACAGCATGACGAAAGCCCCGACGATGAGGGCGAGCCCGAGCAGGAGCATCGCGCGCTGGCCGAACCTGGTGATAAGCCGGGTTGAAAGACCAAGGGACACCACCGCGATCACCACGGCGATGGGCACGAACCCCATACCAGCCTGCAGCGAGCCGTACTTCAGCACCCGCTGCAGGTAGAGCGTGCCGAAGAACAACAGGCCGAACATGCCGGCAATCATCAGGAACTGGACGATGTTGGCCGCGGTCAGGCTCCGCGAGCGGAACAACCTCAGCGGCAGCAGCGGCTTGGCGGCCGTGGCCTGGCGAACGACAAACCCCATCAGCAGCAAGAGGGCCAGAGGACCGAGCAGCAGCGTCTGGGGCGCCGCCCAGCCGACGCGCTCAGCGCCCACGATGGTGTACACCAAGAGCATCATGCCAGCCATGACCAGCAAGGCTCCCAGGAAGTCGGTGCCCTTGCCCATCCCCTCGCCGCGTTGCCCGGGGATCGCTCGAGCGCCGACCAGAACGAGGACGGCACCGATCGGTGCGTTGATGAAGAAGATCCAGTGCCAGCTGAGCAGCTCGGTGAGGATGCCGCCGAGCAGCGGCCCGACCGCGCCGCCGCCCGCGGAGGCGAAGCTGTAAGCAGCGATGGCCTGGGCCTGCTTGCGACGATCGGAGAACACGGTTGCGACCATGCCGAGGATGCAGGCTGAGGCGACCGCCCCACCGATCCCCTGGAGGAAGCGGGATGTGATCAGCACGGTCTCGCTGTCCGCGACACCGCACAGCACCGAGGATGCGCTGAACAGCACGATTCCGGTGAGGAAAACGGCTTTCCGTCCGATCAGGTCACCGAGCCGTCCGGCCAGCAACAGGAGCCCACCGAATGGGATGACATAGGCGTTGACCACCCAGACGAGGTTTTCGGAGGAGATTCCGAGGCCACGCTGCACAGCGGGCAACGCCACATTCACGATGTTCTGGTCAAGGACGATCATCATCTGGCCGACGCAGAGCAGAACGACAGTCAGCCACGGTGATGCACTCGCCCGTGCCTTGGACAAGGGCATGGTCGTACCTCCCTTTGGGGAACTGTTTGTTACAGCCGTCATCTTCTGTAACCATGAGGCGCCGGGGAAGGAGGCACTTTTATGTCACGCAGTAACACGCATGTGTCCCAGGAGGTCACCGCGCAGGCGTGTCCGCTCGTCGAGGTAATTGATCACGTGGCGGGCAAGTGGAGCATCAGCATCCTGGTCGCCGCCGCACATGGTCCCGTCAGGTTCACCGAGTTGGAACGCTCCATCGAAGGCATCAGCCGACGGATGCTCACTCTGAACCTGCGCAGACTCGAACGCGACGGTCTGTTGACGAGAACCGTTCATCCCACCGTGCCGCCGAAAGTCGAGTACAGCCTCACTTCCATGGCGCGAGAGCTGCACTCCTACCTCACCGGCCTCGTGGAATGGGCGGAGCGGCATCGCGGTGCCATAGCCCAGGCCAGAGCTGTCTACGACACCACTGCCACGGCGGCGATGCGGGCAGGTCAGCCTCACCCGTAATCGGACAGCAAACCGGTGAGCCGTCCTGAATGCGCCTGCAGCCAGAGGGAGCAATCGTGCCTCCTCGGCGGCGCCCCTGCCGTGCAGCAGGCGAAGCCCGCCAGCCAGGTCGGGTGGCTGACAGGCATCTGTTACTGAACGCCACAGATCTCCGGTTCTGACACAGCTTCTGATGTCGTCGAGTGGGCCGGGCTGACCGGCGATCTCCTTCCAGGCGATGCCCGCCACCATCGACGGCGGCAGTCCAGAGTTGTGTGCGGCGGCCTTGATGATGTCCTTGTCGGCCCGGACCCACTCGGTCTTGTCCTGATCGCCGGACGGCGGGATCCCGTAGCTGTCCGGCGCGCCCGGCAGTGAAGCGAGCTGCATCCGGATGCTCTGGGGCGTCGGGGAGACCAGCTCGTCCCCGGCCGTCGAGTAGTAGTCATGCTTGGGACCGCTGCCCGGCAACCGGGTCACCGGGTCGCCGCCCGCCTCGGCCGCCTCGCGCCTGCGTCGTCGGCAGAACCTTTGCGAGCGCTGCCACCTGAGAGCTTTCGCCCACTGTCACTCCTTCTCGTGCCTCTTCGAGGAGCCACAACTTATGTGATCGCACTCCCGGTGAAGACGGATGGCCCGGGGTTGACGCGGGCGTCGACCCCGGCAAACCGTCCCGGTCACAGCACGAGACTCCGTGTCCCCGCGCAAGGAACCGTGGACCAGAGTTTGGACGCCTCAGCGCTCCGATTCTGCACCGCAGTCCTGACACTCGGCTCGCTCGTGAAGCGGTGGGCCGTGGCGCCGACGTAGGGAGGTCAGTCGGTCTTGTCAGCGAGCCGGTGGGGTGAGGGCGGTGCGGTCGAAGGGGCCACCGTGCGCGGCGGCGTACGCGACGGCGTCGTTGACGGCATCGAGGCCGAACGACCGGACCCGTTCGGGGGCGAGGTCCAGGGTGCCCGAGGCGAGGAGCCGGATGATGCCGACGTTCGCTGTACGCGGGTACATCCACTGGCCGCGCACGGTGATCGAGTTGCGCATGATCCATGGGTACGGGAGTGCGAGGTCGTCGCCACCGAGCATGCCGACGCCGCCCATGAGCACGACGCGGCCGTACTCGCGCACGGTCATGACTGCCGTGCGTGTCGCCGAGCTGGGTGCGCTCGGCGGTAGCAGGTCGATCACCATGTCGATCGGGCCGTCGGCCGCCGCGGACATCGTCGCGCGGTCGCCGGCGTCGTCCCCGGTGAGCGGGACCGGGCGCACACGCGGGCCGAACCGGTCGGCGAGGAGGTCGAGCGCGGCCCTGTTGCGGCCTGGGGCGACCACGCGGCCCGCCCCCATGGCGAGCGCGACCGCGACCGCACTGCTGCCGAGGTTGCCGGTGGCCCCGCTGACGAGCAGCGTCTCACCGGCTGCGAGCCCGCCGGCCAGCAGCCCGCCGTAAGGGATGACGTGCACGCCGAGCGCGGCCCAGCGGGCCGGGTCCTCCCCCGCCGCTGCAGGCAGCGGGAAGACGTTTTCCGTCGGGACCCGCATGAGCTCTGCGAACGAACCGTCGTGCAGGTACCGGGCGAGCCGCGCGCCGCCCTCGCCGCGCGAGCTCCAGCCCTGGAGCGTGATGTCGGGCGTCAGGGCGTCGTCCCGCGAGCGCACCGTGCAGTCGCACCACACCAGGTCACCGGGGTGCAGCCGAGTGGCGTCCGGACCCACGTGGACGACCCGTCCCACGCCGCCGATCCCGGGCACGACGGGAGGGACCAGGGGGTAGTTCCGCTCGCCGCTGAAGACCTCGGCCGCGTACGGGGCCACACAGGTGGCGAGCACCTCGACCACCGCCTCGCCGCCGCCGGCCTCGGGGTCAGGCACCTCCCGCACCGTGAGGGGGGCACCGAACTGCCTCAGAACTGCTGCTCGCACGTGATGACCTCCGTGTTCGTCCGTGTTCGTCGCGATCGACATTAGGAACCCGGCAGGCATGCGGGAAGCGACGATCAAGCATCCGTGGTATGCGTATGCCGCATGGACATCTCCAGCACAGGCCTGCGGGTCCTGCGGCAGATCGCCGAGTCCGGCAGCTTCACCGCAGCAGCCGCCCGGCTCGGCTACACCCAGTCGGCGGTCTCACGCCAGGCCGCCTCCCTCGAACGAAGCGCGGGCACCGCCCTGTTCGAACGCCGCCCCGACGGAGTGCGGCTGACCCCCGCGGGTCTGACCCTGCTGCGCCACGCCCGCACGATCCTGGACTGCCTGACGGCGGCCGAGCGCGACCTCACCGGCACCCCCTCGCGGACCGAACCGGTGCGGCTCGGACTGTTCCTGAGCGCAGGCGCGGCCATCCTGCCTCCCTCGCTCGCCCGTCTTGCGGCAACCGACCCGCAGATCACGGTCACGACCACCGAGGGCACCACACCCACGCTGATCCGGGCGCTGCGCGCGGGTTCGATCGACGTCGCCGTGCTGACGTCCCGCCCGCCCCACCGGCCCTTGGACGGCGAGTCGCCACGCCTGCACGTCGAGACCGTTGCGGACACCGAACTGGTCGTGGCGGTGCCTTCGACCGGGCGGTTCGCCGGCCGCACCGCGGTGCACGTCGACGAACTGGTCGACGCTCCGTGGATCGCCACCCCGGCGTCGAAGTCCGAGCCGCTGCTCGGCGTCTGGCCCGGCCTGCCCGGACGGCCCGACATCGTCCACCGCGCACGTGACTGGCTGACGAAACTCCAGTTGGTCGCCGGTGGTTTCGGGGTGACAACGGTGCCCTCCCGGCTCTCGCCGGTGCTGCCACCAGGGGTGAGCCTGCTGCACGTCGAAGGCGCACCGCCCGAGATCCGCCGGGTTCTCGTGGCGCGACTCCCCGGCCGCCCGACCCCGGCGATCACGGCCCTCACCCGAGCAATCACCTCGACTGCCTGATACGTGTCCCAGGGCCGTCGGAGTCGGCGCCACGGCCGCCAAGGTGACACACCATCACGTGCAACTCGGCATGGGTTGGGTTCCTTCAGCAGGATCACCCCGCTGCTGCCCGAGCAAGTAACCCCAGTGGGCCTCTTTCATCCTGTGCTGGCGGGTGAAACGGGCTGGTCGGCGGGTGCGGTGACGAGGCAGGGCCCCTCGTCGTCGGCGTGGTGATTCCGCTCAGCACACCGGCGACCGGAGCGGCCCTGTTGGTTCCGTGTCCTGCCACGCTCGACGTCCCGCACGAGCTCGTCGAGCATGTCTCGTGGCTGTTGTACGAGCACCGCCGGACTCGCAACACCCGCCAGCGCGAGCTCGCCCGCCCCGACGGCACCCCGCTGTGGTTCTCCCGCGCGACACCGGGCCGCACCCACGACCTGACCGCGGCCCGGGCCCACGGCATCGGCATCGGCATCGGCATCGGCATCGGCATCGGCCGCACCGTCCAAGCCATCCACGTACTACTGACCTGCGACTATCCAGGATGAAAAGGGTTCACTGGCACGAAAGGGGCGCTTTTCGTGCTATCCTCCGGCGGCTATGATGCCCCGCGTAGCGGCATGCGTAGGCCCACGGTTTCATCCCATGCTCCGGCCAGGAGCCTTGCTGCCCGCACCGGAGCTGACGCCGCTGGCCGGCGCACGGGTGGAAGGGGGACTGGATCGTCTGGGACGTCCAGCGGCCCGACCGCGCGCCTTCCGGGCCGCTGCCCGAGGACTTCCACCTGCGCGAGCTGATGGGCCTCGGTCTGGACGACATGGACACCGTCGCCGACCGGAGCGCCGCATGGGGCCGGCTCGCAGTCAGCCTCTTCGAGGCAGCCACGTGGGACGAGGAGGACATGAGGCTGCTGCACGACGCCCTTGCCGTCGAGCGCCCCGGCCGGGCCGGCGGTGAGGTGCACCGCGACGTCGTCCGCCTCCACGTCCGCCGGGCGCAGAAGGCGATTCGTACCTGGCCGACCTGCTGTCAGGAAGGCGGGCTCGAGCAGCTGGTGGCCACCGATGTCGCCGAAGAGCACCTCGCCGCCCTGCGCGCGGACAACCCTCATCTGGACAGCGCGTGGCCCCGCGGCCGGCAGGAGCTCAGCGATGTCCTGGTCTCACTGAGGCTCCAGCATCTTGAACGGACCCTCAACGCCGCCCTGCACGTCTTCCGTATCGGCATCGGCTCCCTCAGCGAGCGTCGGCCCGCCGTCTACGCCGCCGCCTTCCTCCGGCTCCACGACCACCTCGCCGAGAACGCCACCGTCCGCGCCGGCGGCATCGAGTACCGCACCCGCGCATGCGCCCGCGCCCAAGCCCAACGTGGGCACCGGCGCCGCAAGGCCCCCGCCACCACGAAAGCCTCACCGGCCTCGCGTACCAAGGAGCGGCTCGGATGATCCACCTCCGTGAACACCAGGTCACCGCGGTCGCCGCGATCCGCGCCTGGGCCGGCCGCCCCGAGCGCGCCCCCGTTCCCGTCCGAGGCGTCCGCGCCACCCTCGTCTCGGCGACTGGGTCGGGCAAGACCATCACCGCCGCCTGGGCAGCCCGAGACTGCTTCCCCGACGGCCGGATCCTGGTCACCGTCCCCACCCTGGACCTGCTGGTGCAGACCGCACAGGCATGGCGGCTGGTGGGTCACCGGGCGCCGATGGTGGCGGTGTGCTCGTTGGAGAACGACCCCGTGCTCAACTCGCTGGGGGTGCGCACCACCACCAACCCGATCCAGCTCGCCCTGTGGGCCGGGTCCGGGCCGGTCGTCGTGTTCGCCACGTACGCCTCCTTGGTGGACCGCGAGGACATCGACGCATCCGAGGGCCGGCGGAAGGTCCGCGGGCCGTTGGAGGCCGCTCTGGCGGGCGGGGACCGGCTCTACGGCCAGCGCATGGCGGGCTTCGACCTCGCCATCGTGGACGAGGCCCACGGAACCGCTGGTGATCTTGGTCGGCCGTGGGCGGCGATCCACGACAACGCCCGCATCCCGGCGGACTTCCGGCTCTACCTGACCGCGACCCCGCGCATCCTCGCCGCGGCCCGCCCGCAGAAGGGGGCGGACGGCCAGGAGGCGGAGATCGCGACCATGGCCGACGACCCGGAGGGCACCTACGGCGCGTGGCTCGCAGAGCTCGGGCTGAGCGAGGCGATCGAGCGCGGGATCCTCGCCGGGTTCGAGATCGACGTCCTGGAGATCCACGACCCCTCCCCCGTGGCCGGGGAGTCGCAGGAGGCGCGGCGCGGCCGGCGCCTGGCGCTGCTGCAGACGGCGCTTCTGGAGCACGCCGCCGCGTACAACCTCCGTACGGTCATGACGTTCCATCAGAAGGTCGAGGAGGCGGCGGCGTTCGCGGAGAAGCTGCCCGGGACCGCTGCCGAGCTGTACGTGAACGACGCCTCCGACGCCGATCTGGCGAAGGCGGAGGAGCTGCCCGAGTCGTCGATCGATGCGGAGTTCTACGAGCTGGAAGCCGGCCGCCACGTATCCCCGGACCGGGTGTGGTCGGCGTGGCTGTGCGGCGACCATCTGGTGTCCGAGCGGCGCGAGGTCCTGCGGCAGTTCGCGAACGGCATCGACGCCGAGGGCCGACGCGTGCACCGGGCGTTCCTCGCCAGCTGCCGCGTGCTCGGGGAAGGCGTCGACATCACCGGCGAGCGCGGCGTGGAAGCCGTCTGCTTCGCCGACACCCGCGGCTCCCAGGTCGAGATCGTGCAGAACATCGGTCGCGCGCTGCGCCTCAACCGCGATGGCACCACGAAGGTCGCGCGGATCATCGTGCCCGTGTTCCTGGAACCCGGCGAGGATCCCGGCGACATGGTCGCCAGCGCCTCGTTCCGCCCCCTCGTAGCGGTCCTCCAGGGCCTGCGCAGTCATGATGAACGACTCGTCGAGCAGCTCGCCTCCCGCGCGCTCACCAGTGGCAGGCGCAAGGTCCACGTCAGGCGCGACGAAGGGGGACGGATCGTCGGGACCGGCGGGGAGGGCGACGGCGCGGCCCGGGGGGACGAGGACACCCGGGCCGCTGCCGAGACGGCCCTGCTGCACTTCTCCTCTCCTCGGGACGCGGCGACGATCGCGGCGTTCCTGCGCACCCGGGTCTACCGGCCCGAATCCCTGGTCTGGCTGGAGGGCTACCAGGCCCTGCTGCGGTGGCGGAAGGAGAACGAGATCACCGGCCTCTACTCCGTGCCCTACGACGTCGAGGTCGAAGCCGGGGCGACCAAGGCGTTTCCGCTGGGGCGGTGGGTGCACCAGCAGCGCAAGGCGCTGCGGACGGGGGAGCTGGAGGAACGGCGCAAGACCCTGCTCGACTTGCCGGAGGCCGGCATGGTCTGGGAGCCCGGTGAGGAGACGTGGGAAAGGAAGCTGGCCGCACTGCGGTCCTACCGGCGGGTCATGGGGCACCTCGCGCCGCGTCAGGACGCGGTGTGGGGCGAGAGCGAGGCCGAGGACCTGGTGCCCATCGGGCAGCACGTGGCCAACCTCCGCCGCGAGAACGGTCTCGGGAAGGACCCGGAACGGGCGGAGAAGCGCGCGCAGCAGCTGGCTGCCATCGACCCCGACTGGAACTGCCCGTGGCCCCTGGACTGGCAACGCCACTACCGCCACCTCGCCCACCTCGCCGAGGACGAACCCGGCGGTGTCCTGCCCGACATCGCACCCGGCGTGCTCATGGACGGCGACGACATCGGACGGTGGCTCCAGCGGCAGAGGAAGCCGGGCACCTGGGCGCAGCTGTCGAGCGAGCAGCAGGAGCGGCTGTCGAAGCTAGGCGTGCAGCCCGCCCAGGCCCCGCCTCCCGCTCCGGCAGCCGCTCGTACGGCGAAGGGCACCAAGGCACAGCAGGCGTTCCAGCGCGGCCTGGCGGCCCTCGCCCAGTGGGTCGAACGGGAAGGCGCCCAACGGCCCGTCCCGCGGGCTCACGCCGAACAGATCACGGTCGCTGGCGCGACCGAGCCGGTGGTCGTGAAGCTGGGCGTATGGGTGTCGAACACCAAATCGAGAAGGGGGCGGCTGGCGGCCGACCAGCTGGCCGCGCTCGCGGAGCTGGGCATGGAGTGGGCAAGGCCGGTGACAGTCCCGCGGGCTGCCCCGGACAGCCTCTGGGAGCCGTCTCACACGACCCGGCTCCGGTGAGACAGGCCACGGTGATCACCTTCTTGCGCCGGGCCCCGTCGTGGTCCTGTTCGCCTTGGCCGTGGCAGGCGCGCGGCAGGACGTCGTTCCAGTCGCCACGGCCGGGGCGGGGCCGTCACCCGTCACGCCGACGAGGAGGAACGCACCGTCCGCAACGGTGCGCGCGAGAACGTGACCGTGGAGCGGCGCGAGAAACGGGGAGCGGCGTTCCTGGAGGAGCGTGGGCGTCAGCCGAAGGCCGGCTGCGGCTCAGTCGACACCGTGCGCCATGTCGTCGAGTCCTGACCACGTCGCGACAAGGCCTCGGGGACCGGTGTCCCCGGCGACCACCGCGCAGACCCGGGTCCGGGCTTTCTCCCTGTGCGTGATCAGCGGCCTCGTGCGGGAGCGCAGTCGTGACACCGGTACGCACTGACGGGACGGGTTCCGTCGTGGGAGCACGGCCGGATCACCGCGCGCTACGGCGACCTCGTCCACGCCGGATGCAGGTGCGCCGGGTTCCTCGTGCTCTCCCGGGACGGCGCTCCGGGGCGCGGTCGCCTGCCACCTGCCCGTCCGGCGGGGCGCGGTGAGTGGCGGGTGGCCGTGCCCAGGGTGAAGCTGGAGGTGTCCGCCGGGCAACGGAAAAAGCCCGTGAGCTGCGTTTCTCTCGGTGCCTCGGGTCCGGCGCTCTTCTCGCGGTCGGGTGACTTGAAACCCGGGATCGGGGAACCGGAAGTGGTGCCCTGACCCATCAGGGAAGGACGGGTGCCCGGACGCCCGGCTTTCTCACCGGAAGAAGGACCATGATGGCGCACGAAGAGGACGACGGGCGCACCGACGGCGACGGCGTCACACGCCGCCGTCCGCTGCGTGAGTGGCACGTCGAGGAGACGGTCGAGGTCGCGGTGCCGGTCCGCACGGCCTACAACCAGTGGACGCAGTTCAAGACGTTCCCGCGCTTCTCGGCCGTGGTGCGCGACGTCGAGCAGGTCAGGCCCACCGTCACCGCGTGGACCATCGGCTACGGCCTGCTGCGCCACCGTTTCCCGGTCGAGATCGTGGAGCAGGACCCCGACGCCTACCTGGCCTGGCGTGGTCTGGAGCAGCACCCCACCCACGAGGGCGAGGTCGAGTTCAGGCCCACGGGGTCCGGCGGCACCGCGATCACGGTCCGGATGCTCCTGCGGCCGCACGGGGCCGCGAAGGTCCTCACCCGCTCCTCCGGGGTCACGGGCCTGGCCGCCCGGCTGGTGCGCGCCGAACTGGTCGGTTTCAAGCACTTCATCGAAGGGCTCGGCCAGGAGGGCGGCGCCTGGCGCGGCACCGTCCGCAACGGCCGCGTCCAGCACGACACCCCGGAACCGCCCAGGAGCCGTGTCGCCCAGTGGCCCGTCGGCTGACCCGCCCACCCGCACACGGCAAGAGAAAGGCCAAGCGATGCAGAACCCGTCCGGTCAGGAGCCGGAGACCTCCCTCTCCGTGACACCGCCGAAGAAGTGGGCGGCCGGGGTCCCCGCCGTCGTGCACGCGCTGGAGTACTCCCTGGAGCAGACCTCCCCGCGCAAGACCGGGGTCGACCTGCTCACCATGAACCAGGTGGGCGGGATCGACTGCCCCGGCTGTGCGTGGGCCGACCCCGCCCCGGGTCGGCGTCATCGCAACGAGTACTGCGAGAACGGCGCCAAGCACATCAACGACGAGGCCACGACGCGCCGGATCACCGCCGACTTCTTCCGTGAGCACAGCGTGTCCGATCTGGCCGCCCGTTCCGACATGTGGCTCAACCAGCAGGGCCGGCTCACCGAGCCGATGATCAAACGGCCCGGATCGGACCACTACGAGCCCATCGGCTGGAACGACGCCCTGGGCGTCCTCGCACAGGAACTCAAAGGGCTGGATTCACCCGACGAGGCGGTCTTCTACACCTCCGGCCGGGCCAGCAACGAAGCCGCTTTCGTCTTCCAGCTCTTCGCCCGGGCCCTGGGCACCAACAACCTGCCCGACTGCAGCAACATGTGCCACGAGTCCAGCGGCTTCGCCCTGAACGAGACGCTCGGCGTCGGCAAGGGCACCGTGAGTCTCGACGACCTCCACCACGCGGACCTGATCTTCCTGGTGGGGCAGAACCCGGGCAGCAACCACCCGCGGCAGCTCTCGGCCCTGGAGGAGGCCAAGCGCAACGGCGGCCGCATCGTGGCGGTCAACCCGTTGCCGGAGGCGGGGTTGCGGCGTTTCAAGAACCCGCAGAAGGCGCGCGGGGTCGTGGGGCGGGGCACCCAGATCGCCGACCGCTTCCTGCACATCAAACCGGGCGGGGACCTCGCCCTGTTCCAGGCACTGAACCGGCTGCTGCTGGAGGCGGAGGACGCACGCCCCGGCACCGTCCTGGACCACGACTTCATCAACGCCCACACCTCCGGTTTCGAGGACTTCGCCCGGCACGCCCGTACCGTCGACTGGGACGACGTGCACGCGGCGACCGGACTGACCCGCCAGGAGATCGAGAAGGTCCGCGACGAGGTCCTCGCCAGCGAACGCGTCATCGTGTGCTGGGCGATGGGCATCACCCAGCACAAGCACGGCGTGCCCACCGTCCGGGAGATCGTCAACTTCCTGATGCTGCGCGGCAACCTGGGGCGCGCGGGCACGGGCGCCTGCCCGGTGCGCGGCCACAGCAACGTCCAGGGCGACCGCACCATGGGCATCTGGGAGCAGATGCCGGACACCTTCCTGGACGCCCTGCAAAAGGAGTTCGGCTTCGACCCGCCGCGCCCGCACGGCCTGGACTCGGTGAACTCGATCAAGGCGATGCTGGAGGGCCGCATCAAGGTCTTCCTCGCCCTGGCCGGGAACTTCGTGCGCGCGGCGCCCGACAGCGAGGCCACCGAGAAAGCGATGCGTTCGTGCCGGCTGACCGCCCACATCTCCACCAAACTCAACCGCTCGCACACCGTCTGCGGCGACACCGCCCTGATCCTGCCGACGCTGGGGCGCACCGAACGTGACGTCCAGGCCGACGGCGAGCAGTTCGTCACCGTCGAGAACTCCATGAGCCAGGTGCACACCTCCCGAGGGCGGCTCGAGCCGGCCTCGCGCATGCTGCTGAGCGAGGTCGCCATCCTGTGCCGGCTCGCCCGGCTGACCGTCGACGGCGTGGCGGACATCCCCTGGGCCAGGTTCGAGGGCGACTACAACACCATCCGCGACAGCATCTCCCGGATCGTGCCGGGCTTCCACGACTTCAACGCCCGGGTGACCCGTCCGGGAGGCTTCCAGCTGCCCAACCCGGTCAACGAGGGCGTGTTCAGGACCGAGACCGGCAAGGCCCGGTTCACCTGCAACGAGCGAGTGGTCCCCTCGGCCCCCCAGGGGCACCTGCTGCTGCAGACCCTGCGCTCGCACGACCAGTGGAACACCGTCCCGTACACCGACAACGACCGCTACCGAGGCATCCACGGCAGCCGCCACGTCGTCCTGGTCAACCCGGCCGACCTGTCCGAACTCGGCCTCGCCCAGGGCGACCGGGTGGACCTGGTGAGCGTCTGGGAGGACGGCACCGAGCGCCGGGCGGAGAACTTCGAGGTCGTGCCCTACCCGGCGGCCAAGGGTTCGGCCGCCGCCTACTACCCGGAGACGAACGTCCTGGTACCGCTCGACAGCGTCGCCGACATGAGCAACCAGCCCACGTCGAAGGGCATCGTCGTCCGTCTGGAACCCACGGGCGACCGGTCCCGGCCGACACCCGTCTGACCGGGACCGGGACGGCCGTACCCCGGGCGGGGTCCGCGACCGCAAGACGGTGACGTGCCGGCGGCCGGAGTCAGGAGCGTTCGTACAGCCGGCGCAGGCCGCCCGCGTAGAAGCATCCGGCGCCGAGCAGTGTGCCCAGGCGGCGATGACCAGGCTGCCGGTGGCGGTGAAGAACAGACCACCGACGAAGTAGACCAAGGCACAGGCAGGGGCATCACCGGAGGGCAGGTCACGCCACGGGACACCGGTACGGACCGGAACAGGATCCGCGCGGTACGGCAGCGTGCTGAGCGCACGGTGTCACTGTCCCACGCGCGCACAGGCCGGGGTTCTCCACGGGGCGGCGCGCGGTACCGCGACGGCCGCTGTTCCGCGGCAGGGAGTCGATGCGGGCATTGACCATCGCCGCGCGGTTCTCGGCGCCGACCAGCTGCCGGAGCGCCGTCAGGAACGCCGGCCGGTCGCGGGCGTCCAGTGCCTGCGCGCACCGCCGTCTGCCGTCCCCGGCGCGTGCCGGTCGGCCCCGACGTCCGGGCCGGCACCCGGAACCAGACCACCTCGTCGACGACGCGGTCGGCAGCCGACTTCGAGGTGCCGGACACCGGGGCGAGCCACCGCAGGGCGAGGTTCGTGCGCCAGTACGCGGCGACCAGGGGAACCCTGTCCTCCGGCGGCAGGTTCCGTGGCCGACTCCTGCGGACCGGGTCCGCGCCTTCACGCCGTAGCTCGGTGATCAGCTTGTCGAACCGATTCGGGCTCGTCCCGGTGGAAGGGGCTGTCCAGGGCGGCTCTGACGACGTGATCGCACCTGCCACAGCGGGATCATCCCGCTCGGGGCCTCACTGAGATCGAATCTTGAGCGCATACTACGGAACCATGAGCAGCTGGAGTGCGGCTGCGACATGATGAGGGGGCACGGTGGCCAAGGTCAATATCAGTCTCGACGCCGAACTCGTGGTGGAAGTGATGGTCCTGGCGGGGATCAACTCACCTCAGGACGCGATCGAGGCGATCGTGCGGGACTACATCGCCCGCGGCCACCGCACGGAGGCCCGCACCGAGCTCAAGGACCAGAATCTGCGCGACCTCGACGTCAAGCCGCAGGAACCGCAAGGCTGAGCCTCCTGCTGCGTGCCGTCGCTCAAACCACCAGCCGGCGCGTCCAAGGTTCCGCCGGCACGGACGACGCACGGCAGTTACGGGACAGCCGTTCAGCTATGCAGGTATGACGCGTCACCTCTTGGAAGCCACACCCGAGAAGCGCGCTGTCCTGGCGGTGTTCACGAAGACGGTGTGACGGGGGGCGGGGTCCGGTTGCTGACGTGGCGTGCCACCGGCCGGACGCTGTCGGTGTGCAGCCGCACGTCCGCCGCACGGGCCGCCCGGCGCAGCGTCGGTCGGAGGGTGCGCGGTCCCCGTGCCGGCCGGCTCCCCGGGGCCCGGGAGGACGTCGGAGGCCGAGAGAGGGGAGCCTGCCTCCACCCGGTCGTGCACGACCTGCCGCACCGTACGGCAGACCGGAAGATCACGGACGAGCCGGGCGGCGTCCGTCGGGCAGAAGAGCTCGGGGAGGAGGCCCGTGGGGCCGACGTCAGGACGGTCGCCGGCGCTCCGGTGCGTGGTGCGCTCTTCCGTCGGGCGTGGACATCGGCCACGCGATCGGCCCGGGGAGCCGCTCGTGGCCTCCTGCCGCGGCCCTCGGCGGCAGCCGTTCGGCGAGCAGACGGGTGAACCGGTGCGAGGGCTCGACACCCAGTTCGTCGTTCAACAGGTCGCGGAACGCGGCGTAGTGACGCAGTGCCTCGCACACATTGCCCTCCGCGAGATGCGCCGACACGACGGCCCTGTGCGCGCTCTCGCGCAGCGGCTCGGCCCGTATGCCGGCCAACGCCGCCTCCATCGCCAGCGCGGCCCTGCCCTGCGCTATCAGGACTTCCGCCAGCGAGTCGAGGGCGTGCAAGCGCAGTTGCCGCAGACGCTCGCGCTCCGAGAGCACCCAGTCCTCGTCCCAGCCCGGCAGGAGGTCCTCTCCGGTGAGAAGGTCGAGCGGGGGGTGGCGGTACGGTGGGGGGCCGCAGCCCGTCACGACGCTGAGGGCCGTGCGGGTGAGGGCGTGGACGTCCACGCGCAGGACCGGGGTGACCAGCAGTACGTCCCCGCAGCAACGGACGAGCGGGAGTTCACCCCGTGGGAGCTTCCACAACGTGGTGCGCAGGCTGCCCCTGGCGTGCTCCTCGGTGACCTCGGGCCACAGCGTGCCTGCGAGGACCGTGCGGGGCACCCTTTCACGCAGGCTGAGGAAGGCCAGGAGCCGCTGACCGTTACGGCCCAGCTCGACGCTCTCGGTCCCGAACTCGAGTCGGAACTGACCGAGCAACCGCAACCGAGGAAAGGGAGTGCCGTCCATGCTCGCCTCGCTCACCCTGGTCTCGCGTGAGCGCGCCCCTCGAAAGCCTCACCGTCTCGCGGGTATTGCTTCCCAGCCGGCTGAATCTGTCTGTCGAACCGGCTTCCCCACCAGTTTCTGCCCGCCCCTCCCCCTTCGCAACCCGCCGCCCGTTGACGGCGGGGTGATGCCTGGCTGACGGCGGTTCCCTACCGTCGAAGACGGCGGCTGAGTCCACACGGAGGAAGAGCGAGCCCGGGCCGACGCGGGCGACGGTGTCGTGCCGGACCAGGGGCGACACGGTCGGCACCGCCGACCACGTCGACGACGCCCGGGGGCGCGTCCCCACACTCGACGGACGTCCCTCCCACATCTTCACCGACGATCCGGCTGCCTGGCTGCCGGGCGTCGGCGGATCCTGACCCCAGGCGGTCCGTATGTCGCAGACCCAGAAAATCCCCGTCGTCTACGTCCGGGGCTTCGCCGGCGGTCAGTCCGGCATCGACAGCGCGGTGACGGACCCGTTCCTCGGATTCAACGCGGGCTCCACCCACGTCCGAATCGGACCGGACGACAAGCCGAGCTTCTACCAGTTCGAGAGCCCTCTGCTGCGGCTGATGGTGGACGAGGGCTACCAGCTCCTCGTCCACGGCAACCAGGACACCTATCTGGACGCCCACCCGGAGATCCCGGCCGCCAGCATCTGGATCCACCGCTTCTACGATCCCTCCGCGAGCACCTGGGGCGGCGTGCCCAAGGAGTTCCGCCTCGAGGACGCCGCGAAGGACCTGCTCGAACTGATCGAGAAGCTTCGGGCGAAGGCCCACGTGGACCGGGTGCACCTGATCGCCCACTCCATGGGCGGCCTCATCTGCCGGTGTCTGATCCAGAAGATCCTCCCGGAACGCGGCATCGAGCCGACCGCCTACGTCGACAAGCTGTTCACCTACGGCACCCCCCACGGCGGCATCGCCTTCGACCTCGGCTTCGGGCTGCTGGAGCGGCTGCGGGACGCCATCGGCATCAACGGTGCCGAGGTCTTCGGGCGCGAGCGGATGTACCAGTACCTGACCCCGGGCGCCACCGCGGCCGACGAGCCTCCCGACCACTGGGACCCGCGGGCCATGCCCGCCGACGAGGAGCCGTTCGCCTTCCCGCACCAGCAGGTCTTCTGCCTGATCGGCACCGACCCGGGAGACTACGACGTGGCGCACGGCCTGTCGTCAGCGGCGGTCGGACCCCGCAGCGACGGCCTCGTGCAGATCGACAAGGCGTACGTGCCGGGGGCCCACTGCGCTTACGTGCACCGCAGTCACAGCGGGCGGTACGGGCTCGTCAACTCCGAGGAGGGCTACCAGAACCTGCGACGGTTCCTGTTCGGCGGCCTGAAGGTGGAGTCCGCCCTCGTCCACGTCCGGTTGCCCGAGGAGAAGAACACCGCGTGGCAGGCGGAGGTCCGGCTGTCGATTCGCGGCCTGCCGATCGTGATGCACGAGCGGACCAGCGCCCAGTGGTGCCCGATCCAACTCGGCGGCGACGCACAGCCCGGCGCGGACGGCGACGGAACCGTACCGCTGGTGAGCACCTTCCTGTGCGAGAACCTGGCCAGCCCGAACGGCGCCAGCAGCCTGCGGTACGCGCTGCACCTGCGGGTGCTCTCCCTACGCGAACGGGACAACGGCTTCCTGGACTTCCAGGACCACATCGAGCAGACGGCCGACTTCGACGACATCCTCGTCGTCGACGTGAGCAGCGACGCCAGGGTCCCGGTGCTGCGAGCCGTCTGGAACTCCACCATCGACGGTCCCGTCAGCGACTACACGCCGGAGGGCCCGAACCTGGCCGACGAGGACGCGGCGAGCGGCAGCTGGGTCAGCCACATACCGCTGCCCGGGTCCACCAGGTCGCTCCTCGGTGAGGACGCGCGGATACGCCTCTCGGCGACCGACTGGCGCTGACGAGAGAGAGCGAGACACCATGGTAGCCCTGGCCAACGTCCAGTTCGGCAAGAAGAACGAGGACGTACGCACCGTACAGAAGGCCCTGATCGCCCGGGGCCGCACGATCCCCGACGGCGCCACCGGGTACTTCGGCGAACAGACGAAGGCGGCGTACCGGGCCGAGCAGCTCGCCCAGGGCTTCAGGGGAGCCGACGCCGACGGCGTACCCGGCTGCACCTCCCTGACCACCCTCGGTAAACAAGCCGGCTTCAGCGTGGACTGCCGGACCACGCCCGACGGCGGAGGGCGGGTCCCGTCACCGGTGCCCGGCCACAAGGTCACCTTCGAGTTCTACCAGCGCGGCCCCTACGCCTGGAAACCGGACGGTGTCGGCCGGCACACCGGGCAGGACTTCGCCGCCCCGAGCGGCGCCCCCGTCGTCGCCGTGCGCAGCGGCACCATCGCCTGGTCCAACGGCGACGGCGGGGCGTACGGCCAGTGGATCGGCCTGTCCGCCGACAACGGTCACGTCTACACCTACTGCCACCTCTCGCAGCGGCGGGTGAAGGCCGGCCAGAAGGTCGCCGCCGGTCAGCAGCTCGGCCGGGTCGGCACCACGGGCAACTCCACCGGGCCACACCTGCACTTCGAGATGTCCAAGGGCCCCAGGTGGTCCTACGGCAACGTGGCGAAGCCCGTCTATTGAAACGGGATCGCAGGTCGCCTTTGACCACAGTGCGAAGGTGGCGAGGCTCGCTGCGCGGCCGCTCATGGGCCGGGTGACCGCATCACGCTCAGTTCGGCTGCTCGTATTCGTCGATCGCCCCGTCCCCGTTGTCGTCGTGCATGTAGTCGTATGCGTCGCCGTAGCTGTGCCGGTAGCGCATGCACGTGCCCTCGGCGCGCAGTTCGGGCTCGCCGTCGTAGTAGTTGGGGTGGAGGGTGACCCGGATGCCGTCGTCGAGGGTGGTGGTGATGCCGTTGTCGACCTTCTCGACGGTGCGGCCGTCCTCGCGCCAGGCGGCCCGGAGGGATGCCAGCGCCGCGCGGTAGTCGTCGTCGCCGGCGAAGTCCAGGTCCCAGGTGAAGACGGGCTCGTTCCGGGTGACGCCGGTGTCGTCGAAGCCGAAGTCGTCGACGCACGAGGAGCTGCCCTGCCGGGAGGCGTACGGTTCCCCGGCCGGCGCCGGGGACAGCGCGCGGTAGGCGTCCTCGCCGGCCCGGGTGGTGGCCCGGACATGGTCACGGAACTCCTCGGTGCTGTGAACGGACCCGCCTTGCATCGTCTGGCACGCCTTGGCCGTCAGCCCGAGGAGAGCCACCAGGACGACGCCGAGCACGGGGACCACGATCTTCGACTTCATGCTGTCGATCAAAGCCGTCCGGGCGGGGCGCGGGGCAGCGCTCTGCTACTCAGCCGGTCTGAGCAGTAGCACCCAGACCGGGGTGTCCGGCCACAGGGGTACGACGCCCGGCCTCGCAAACCCCAGCTCTCTGGGGTACCCGAAGGCACCGCACCGTTCGAGACTGAAGCCATGAACACCTCGGAACACACCCTCACCAGCAACAAAGACATCGTGCGCGGATTCATCGACGCACTGTTCACCAAAGGCGACCTCGGCGCCGTCGACGACTACCTCGCCGAGGACTTCGTCAACCACGACCCTCCGTTCGGCGCGCCCGGCGACCGAGAGGGCATGCGCGCGGCCGGTGCGCTGTTCCGGTCGGCCTGTCCCGACTGGCACAGCGAGCCGCACCAGATGATCGCCGAGGGCGACCTCGTCGTCGAGCACTTCACCGCCACCGGCACGCAGAAGGCAGAACTGCTGGGTGCACCCGCCCCGGCCGAGGACCGGACCGTGCGCCTGCGCGGAATCAACATCTTCCGCATCCGTGACGAACGCATCGTCGAGCAGTGGTGTCGGCTCGACGAACTCGGTGTCCTGCGCCAACTGGGGCTCGCACCTGCACAGGCGTAATGTCTGGAGCATGGTAGGGCCGACCGCCGCGGCAGCGCGCCTGGAACGCCGGACATCGGGCATCCAGAGCCTGTGTCGAGCCGGTCTGGACGCGGACGCGCTGCACGACGGCTTCCTGTACCGGTTGCGCACGATCATGCCGGTGGACGCCGCCTTCTTCGCCACGGTCGACCCGGCGACGCTGCTGTTCACCTCGGCAGTGGCGGAGGAACCGCTCGACACGGCGACCTCCCTGTTCCTGGAGAACGAGTTCGGACGCCGGGACGTGAACAAGTTCGCCGTGCTGGCCGAGACCGCGCCTGCGGTGTCCTCCCTCGACCAGGCCACCGGAGGTGAGCGTGCACGCAGTGCTCGCTACCGCGAGGTGATGGCTCCCCTCGGCCTCGGCGACGAACTCCGCGCCGCACTGGTGATCGACCACCACTGCTGGGGCGTGCTGTGCCTGCACCGCGAGGACTCTCCCACCGGTTTCTCCGCCGACGAAGTGACACTGGTCCGCCGTCTGGCCCCGCACCTCGCGGGCGGACTGCGCCGCGCGGTCACCGGCGGCGCCTTCCCCTCCCCGCCGTCCCACTCACCTGCCTCCAGCCCGCCACCCGGGATCGTGGTGCTCGACGACAGCCTCACCGTGGTGTCCGTCAATGCCGAGGCCGAGCAGTGGCTCGCCGACCTCACCGACCACCGATGGCCCGGCTCCGGGACACTGCCCGCGGCCCTCCACGCTGCCGCCGCACAGCTGCTCTTCACCGAGCGGGCGGATCCGGTGACGTGCCCGCCCCCGGCCGCCGTCCGTCTGCGCGGCCGCTCCGGACGATGGCTCTGCCTCCACGCCAGCCGACTGCAGGACCCGGCAGGCCCCCGCATCGGCGTCGTCATCCAGGCCGTCCCGCCGGCCGAACTCGGCTCCGCGCTGCTGAGCGCATACGGCCTCACCAAAGCCCAGCTACGCGTGGCCGCCCTCATCCTCAAAGGCCGCTCCACCCGCGAGATCGTCACCGAGCTGTACATCTCGGCCAACACCGTGCAGGAACACCTCACAGCGATCTTCGACAAACTCGGTGTCCGCAACCGACAGGAACTGATCGCCACCCTGCTGGCCACCACACCGCCCGGCACTTTATGACGCCGTTCCGGAATGAGCCCCCCCGGTCGGCCGGAGCGCGGTACGGGCGCGGCAGGTGCGGCACGGGCAGGCGGTCGAAGGTCTGCGGAACTCCGGGGGCGGTCGGTGCGGTCGCCGGCCGGGGAGCCGTTCGAGGGCCGGTGGCCCGTCAGGACAAGCA
Source organism: Streptomyces sp. JHA26 (assembly GCF_002005565.1). GTDB lineage: Bacteria > Actinomycetota > Actinomycetes > Streptomycetales > Streptomycetaceae > Streptomyces. The sequence continues at coordinate 94,324 of NZ_BDJC01000007.1, forward strand.
GGACGGCACAATGGTCAGCCGTCAAGGACTGAGAGAGGAGTGCACGTCATCGTTCGACAGCGACTGAGACGCTCGGCCCTGGCGTGCCTCTTCACAGCGACCGTGATGACCGCGGCGGCCTGTGCCCCCGCGGATCTCGGCCCGCTTCCCCCGCGCTTCTCCGGCCCGGCCATGACCGCGGACACGGCGGTGTCGGAGATCAGGTCGGCACTGGCGGCGGAGGGCGTCGAGGTGGAGCGAGAACCGTCGAACTCCCTGGGCAGGTGCCATGAACGGCTCTCGGGACGGCACGCGCCCGAGACGGTGGACATCGCCCTGAAGGCGGCCTTCGCGCGGTCCCGTTCCGAGCACGGCTGGCAGCCGGGTCCTGATGCGGGGGCCGAGGTGCTGTCCCTCACGAAGGGCAATTGGACGGCCCTCGCCGCCCTCCCCGTCCAGCCGCCCGAGGGCGCCGAGGCAGTCGTGGTCGTATCGCTGATATGCCTGGACGGCGGCGACGCGTCTTCGTCGCCCGGATCTCCGGGACAGGTTGCCACCGAACCGGCGCCGTCGAGCACTGCTTGAGTCGACTCTCGGACTTCCCCGCCCTCGCACGTGCTGTTGTCCGCGAACCTGCTGGGCGTCACCGGGGCTCGCTGTCGTCGAAACGGCGCACGGTTGAGGCGATCGCCGACGTGTTCGAAGTCCACGCCCGGCGTGCCGCCCGCCCCCCTGCACGACCGGGCGCTCGACGGCGATCATGGCGGCGCCGGCCGGCAGGAGCGGCCGCGGTGGAGCGCCCGTCGAGGCGTGCAGAGACCGGTGGACCTGCTCCACGCGTCAGCAGAGTCGGCCGACGGAGCGTTCGGGTACTGCGCGGTCCGTGCGACGGGCAGTCATGCAGTCGTTCTTCAACGACCGTCGCACGGATCGGCGCCGGCGGGTACCGGCACGGTGTCGGCCGCCAGGCAGGAGGAGTACACCCTCGGTGGCGCGGGCCGCGGCTCTGTCCGCGGCGTGGCGGCCACGGTGCAGACCGCCGCCACGGCACCGGCGCACATCAGCCCCGCTGTCACGGCGAGCCTCGTGGCGCGGCTCACCGGTCGCCGCCGAAGTGGTCGCGGATCTCGTCGCTGCAGTCGTCCGCGCCGACCCGGGTGCGTGAGAGGGCCAGCACGCCGTCGTCGTTGCCGTTCTGCCTGGCCTCGGCCAGCTGCGTCTCGATGTCCGCGAGGTACTCGGCGCACTCGGCGCTGACGGGCTTCTCGGGCTGCGCATCAGGTGCCGGGGAGGCGTTCAGTGCAGCGGTGGCAGCGATACCGGCCGCGCACAGCACGACCCACACGGCGACCCACGTACGGCGGCGCATGCGTAAGGGCTTGGGCACCCGGTCATCCTACGAGCGCCACAGCGGCTGCCGCCGGAGGGGGAGTTGTCCGGGCGGTCGGCCACTCGGTGCGCGCTCGCGGGTCAGTTCCCCGTAGCGGTCCACGCCGAGGTGGCCTCGAAGGAACCGGCCGATCGTGACGTGCCCGCCGTGATCAGGGGACGTATACGCACCAGGGCGTCCGGGTGGAGCCCTCCCGCTGCGCGTAGATCACGGTGCCTCCGGCGGTGGCGGCGTGGACCCGGTGGTATCCGCAGATCCGGATCTCCGTGCCGACCGAGGCGGAGGCGTCGTGGAGTTCGGTGCGGCGTCACCGACGAACGGGGCGGGAGAGCGACGGCTCGCGAGGGCCGGCCCGGCGGGTCCGGCCCGGACGGTCGGACCCGCTTCTTTCTGTTCGGCCGGCGGTTCAGCACTTCCTTGCTCCAGGTGCCTCAGGCCGGCTCTTCGGTGGTGTGCGAGTCGGTGAGGGTGAGCGCGCCGCCCGCCGCGACCAGGCCGACGATCACGGCGAGCACGCCGTAGGTGATGCGCTCGCCGTGGAAGAAGGACTGCACGAGATCGTTGCTCCACACCCCCGCGGGCAGCCGGGCGGTGACCAGTGCGGCGATCAGGGTGCCGACGACCGCGGTGCCGACGCTGGTGCCGACCTCCTGGGCGGTGTCGTTCAGCGCGGCGCCGATCGAGGTGCGGTTGGCCGGCATCGCCTCGACCAGGGCGACGGCGCAGATGGTCATGACCGTGCGCAGCCCGATGGTCATCACGACCATGCAGACCGCGACGGCGGCGTATCCGTGGCCGACGCCCCAGGCGAGGCCGGCCAGCGCGACGGCCAGACAGGCCGCGCCGACGAGGCAGGCGACGCGGTGGCCGAACCTCTTGGCGAGCCACTCCGACAGCGGGGTCGCCGCGATCATGGTCACGATGAGCGGCAGGTTCGCCAGGCCGGCCCGCACGGGACTCCATCCGTAGGCGTACTGGAAGTGGAGGATCAGCCCGAACATCACACCGGCCATCGCGACGGACGTACCGATCTGCGCGAGGGCGGCGCCGCGCACGGTGCCGTTCGAGAAGATCTCGAGGTCCAGCATGGGGGCCCTGCCACGGCGCTCGTGCCGCACGAACGCGAGGCCCGCGACCACGGCTCCCAGGACCGAGGCGAGCGTGGTCGCGGAGAGCCAGCCGTGCTCGACGCCGCTGGTCAGCGCATAGCAGGCCAGGCCGATGGTGAGCACGCTCAGGACGGCGCCCGGCAGGTCGAGCTTGTCGCCGGTGAGGTCCTGGAGCCGGTCGGGGGCGACGCCGAGCCGCACGCCGATGGCCGCGATCAGGGCGATCGGCGCGTTGATCAGCAGGAGCCACTGCCAGCTCACGTGGGCGAGCGCGGTGCCGCCGAGCAGCGGGCCGAGGACGAACCCGGACATGCCGACGACGATCATCAGGGTCATCGCGCGCATCCGCAGCGCCTGGTCGTCGAACAGGCGGAAGACGAGCGAGTTGGTGATGGGGGCCATGGCCGCGGCGGCGATGCCGAGTCCGGCCCGCAGGGCGATGAGCTGCCCGGTGGAGTCGACGGCGACGACGGTCAGGCTCGACAGGCCGAAAGCGGCGAGGCCGACGAGCAGGACGCGTCGGCGTCCGAGGCGGTCGGCCAGGGATCCCGCCGTGAGCAGCAGGCCGCCGAATGTCAGCGAGTAGGCGCCGGTGACCCATTGCAGGGCGGTCGTACCGCTGCCGAGGTCGCGGCCGATGGTGGGCAGCGCGATCGAGAGCAGCGTGTTGTCGACCATCTCGACGAAGAAGGCCAGGCAGAGCGCGGCCAGCGGGATCCACGCCGCCCGCAGTGATCCGTAGGTACGAGTGGCGACGGGCACGGTGTCGGTGGTGGCGGTCATGACCGGCCTCCTTTCTGAACGCTGAACGACGCCGAGCATCGAACAACGTCCGATCATAGAACATAGTTCGATAGTGGAACGTTGTTCGACCATAGAACATCGTTCGATGTTGAGGCAACTGTGCTTGGATGGACGTCATGACACCGCCGCCGACATCCGCACGCTCCACCGGCGAAAGGCCCCCCCGGGGGCGCCGACGCGCTTCGCACTCCATGGAGGCCGTCCTCGACGCGGCTGTGGCCCTGCTCGACGAGGCCGGTGGCTCCGCGCTGACGTTCCGTGCCCTCGCCGCCCGGCTCGGCACGGGCGTCGGCACGATCTACTGGTACGTCCAGAACAAGGACGAGCTCCTGGACCGCGCCACCGACCATGCGATCGGCGGGGTCCTGACCGCCGTGGAGGAGCACCCGGACAGCGACGACCCCATCGCCGACCTCCGCGCGATGGCCGTCACGCTGTTCGACGCGATCGTGGACCGGCCGTGGCTGTCGGCGTACTTCATGCGCAACACCGACGTCCAGGGCAATTCGCTGCGGTTGTACGAGCGGCTCGGCCGGCAGACCCTGCGCCTGCGCCTCACCCCGCGGCAGCGGTTCCACGCCGTCTCGGCGATCACGGGGGTCGTGGTCGGCACGGCCGCCGATCTGGGTGCGGAGATCCCGCAGGAGCTGCTCGACGGCGAGGTGGACCGTGAGGAGTACCTCGGCCGCTTCGCGGAGTCGTGGCGGTCGCTCGACCCCGGGGAGTTCCCGTTCGTACGGCAGATCGTCGACGAGTTCGCCGGTCACGACGACCGGGAGCAGTTCCTCGCCGCGCTGGACCTGACGTTGGCGGGCCTGCGCCTCCAGGCCGGAACCTGAACCTCGGCACGTCCCTGCGACCGGGCCACACGCCGTTCCCCCATCGCCCCCGCGGCCCAGGTCGGCACACACGGTCGGCATCGGGCACTCGTCCGGGTCCGCGATGTGCGTACATGAGCAGCGCCCCTCGACGAGGCGCTGCTCACGTTCATCGGCTCAGTCCTGGCAGCCGCAGCCCGAGGCCGCCTTGGCCTCGGTGACGGTCAGGGCGGAGTCGACAGCGGCTTCGCCGGGGGTGCAGCAGGCGTCGACGCCGCAGCAGACGTCGGCCGGTTCGGCCACCCGGGTCCGGTCCTCGGTGACCAGCGGCTTGGCGGCGCGGACGATCGCCGAGTGCATGCCGTCGGCGACCGGGTGGGTGGGGGTGATCTCGACGTCGGTGAATCCCGCGGCTTCGAGGCCGGTCCGGTATTCGGTGAAGGAGAGGGCGCCGGCGATGCAACCGACGTGGTCGCCGCGCTCCGCCCGCTGCTCGGTGGTGAGGGTGTCGTCGGCGACGACGTCGGCGACGCCGATCCGGCCGCCGGGCTCGAGGACGCGGAAGGTCTCGGCGAAGACGGCGGGCTTGTCGACGGACAGGTTGATCACGCAGTTGGAGATCACGACGTCGATGGTGTTCGCGGGCAGCGGGACCGCCTCGATCGCGCCCTTGAGGAACTCGACGTTCGCCGCGCCGGCCCGCGCCGCGTCGGCGAGGGCCAGGGTCAGCATCTCCTCGGTCATGTCGAGCCCGTACACCTTGCCGGTGGGGCCGACGCGGCGGGCGGAGAGGAGGACGTCGATGCCGCCGCCGGAACCGAGGTCGAGGACGCGTTCGCCCTCGCGGAGTTCGGCGACGGCGGTGGGGTTGCCGCAGCCGAGGGAGGCGGCGACGGCCTCGGCGGGCAGGGCGTCGCGCTCGTCGGCGGCGTAGCGGGTCGAGCCGAAGCCGTCGCCCTCGGCCGGCCCGCAGCGGACGGTGACGCCCTCGGACACCTTCACGGCCGCCGCGGCGTATCGCCGGCGGACGGTCTCACGCAGGTCGGTGGTGGTCTGCTCGCTCATGACTCACTCCCGGGTGACGGGCCACGGTCAGGGCCCGGAACGGCTTGTATCGACCTTCATTGATGCAAGCTTGCGCCGTTGATCGAAGGACGTCGACATAGAGACATGTCGAAACGAGAGGCCGAGGTGGTCGGCCGGGGCAGGGACGCCGCCTGCTGCCCGGGCCTGTCCGCCGCACCGCTGGACGAGGATCAGGCAGCCGACCTGGCGAAGGTGTTCAAGGCCTTGGGTGATCCGGTCCGGTTGCGCCTGATGTCGATGAACGCGTCACGCGGCGAGGGCGGGGAGGTCTGCGTGTGCGAGCTGACCCCGGCCTTCGACCTGTCCCAGCCGACGATCTCGCACCACCTCAAGCTGCTGCGCCGGGCGGGCCTCGTCGACTGCGAGCGCCGCGGCACCTGGGTGTACTACTGGGTGTTGCCCGGCGTCCTGGACGGGCTCGCCACGTTTCTGGCCCCCGCGCGGCCCGCCGCAGTCTCCGCCTGAACGCCTCCCCCGGCCGCCGCGTCGCCGCCGAGGCGCGCTCGGGCAGGTCGGGGCCGTGAGACGTCGAGCGGCAGGTCCCGGCGGATACCGTCCTCGGCCCGGGCGACCATGCAGGTGGAACCGAACTCCTGCACCGGGGCCAGGAGATGCAGCGACCGAAGGTCGCGTTCCCCCCAGTACCGGGAGTGGTCGGTCAGGACCTGGCGGAAGTCGGCCACCGTGGCCGACGCGATGTGCATCCCCATGACGACGATCATGGCAGGGCCGTCCCGACCGTTCCCTGCGAAGGTCGATGCCACGGACGCGCGGCAGAGGCCGCTCTCGCAACAGGACCTAGCGGTTGACCGACCGCATCCCCGCCTCGTCGTACCGCTCCCCCGCCGCCTCCGGCAGCTCCGCGGCGATGCGTGCCAGGTCGTCCTCGGTCAGCTCGACGTCGACCGCTCCGGCGTTCTGCTCCAGGTAGGTGCGGCGCTTGGTGCCCGGGATCGGTACCAGGTGCTCGTCCTGGGCCAGCACCCAGGCGATGGCCAGCTGGGCGGGGGTCACCTCCTTCTCGGCGGCGATCTCCTTCACCTTGGCCGCCAGACGCAGGTTCGCCTCCAGGTTGGCGTCCTGGAAGCGCGGATTCTGACGGCGCCAGTCGTTCGCGTCCAGCTCGTCCGGCGTGGTGAACCGCCCGGCGAGGAAGCCCCGCCCGAGCGGCGAGTACGGCACGAAGCCGATCCCCAGCTCCCGGCAGGCGGGCAGCACCTCGGCCTCCACGTCCCGCGACCACAGCGAGTATTCGCTCTGCACGGCGGTGACCGGGTGCACGGCGTGAGCCCGCCGGATGGTCTCCGCGCTCGCCTCGCTCAGCCCGATGTACCGCACCTTGCCCTCGGCCACCAGCTCGCCCAGCGCGCCGACGGTCTCCTCGATGGGCACCTTCGGGTCGACCCGGTGCTGGTAGTACAGGTCGATGTGGTCGGTGCCCAGGCGCTGCAGGGAGCCGTGGATCGAGCTGCGCACATGCTCGGCCGAGCCGTCCTGCGGGCCCACGGTGCTGATGTCGCCCGGTACGGCGTCGTCCATCCGGTAGTTGAACTTGGTCGCGATCACGTACTCGTCGCGGTGGCCCCGGATCGCCTCGCCGACCAGCGACTCGTTGGTGAGGGGGCCGTACATCTGGGCCGTGTCGAGGAAGGTGATGCCGAGGTCGAGGGCACGCCGGACAGTAGCGATGCCTTCGTCCTCGTCGGCGGAGCCGTAGAACGCGGACATGCCCATGCACCCCAGGCCGATGGCCGACACCTCGAGGTCCCTCAGACTGCGCTTCTGCATGACGTGTGCCAGTCCTTCCCTGCATGCTCGTTCGTCGTCCCGGCGGCGCGAGAGCCGCCTCGTCCATCTAGCGACAGATGGCGCCGACCGGCATCCCGAGCCGAGGCCGCGTGACCGGAGCGTCGTACGGCCCCGCGTGACCGGTGCGCCGGTACGGCCGCCGCTGTCGCTGCGCTGCCGTGGCCGTGCCGGCGCCCAGCCCGTGCCCGTGCCCGTCGCCGTCTTCGTTCGAAGACCGTCTTTGCGGTCTGAACCCGCGGCAGCGGTTGAGCGCCGTGAGCCGTCAGTCCGACGGCAGGGTCGTCGGCGACCTGCGCGCCGCCCCGGCAACCGCACGGTGCAACCGATCAAGTACACCGCGAGAGCCCGTCTCGCCCACGACGGCTGTGCGCCCCACCGTTCCCGCAGCTCGAACCCCACCGCGTCACCCTGGACGAGCGCCCGAGCCTCCGAGGCCGGTTCCCTCCTCGCGCTCGTCGAAGTTTTCGCGTGCGCGTTCGATGGCGGGCATGTTCTGCGAGGCCCAGGCCAGCAGCACGTCGACGGGATGCCGAAGGGTCTTGCCGAGCGGGGTGATCCGGTACCTGACCGCCACGGGGCGGGTGGAGACGACCTCGCGCTCGACGACGCCGTTGCGTTCCAGGCGCCGGAGCGTCGCGGTCAGCGACTTCTGTGTGACCCGGGGGATGGCCCGGCGCAGTTCGTTGAAGCGGCACGGGCGCTCGCAGAGTTCGTTGAGGACACTGAGCGACCACCTGTCGAGGATCTGGTCGAGCAGTTCGCGGTGCGGGGCGTCGATGCGGAGTTCGTCGGCGGTATCCATGGCGAAACCTGGTCTCGTTGAAGTGTCTTTCTTCTACTAGGTAGCTTCAAGATACCTACTGCGGAAGAGAGGAACCCATGCCAGTTCAGCGCTTGACTCCCGAAGGCATGCTGCAGCCGGTCCCGTACCACCACGTCGCCGTGGGCACCGGGGCGAAGCACGTCCACGTCAGCGGACAGGTCGCGCGCCGGAGCGACGGGACTCCGGTCGCGCCCGGTGATCTGGCCGGGCAGGTCGCCCAGGCGCTGCGCAACACCGCCGTCGGACTGACAGGCGCGGGCGCGACGTTCGCGGACGTGCTGCGCCTGACGTTCTACGTGACCCGGTGGGCGCCCGAGAAGATCGGCGACTTCATGGCCGGCGTGGAGGCCGTCGCCGAGGAGATCGGCCTCCCGACCCCCCTGCCTCCGGCCTCCCTCATCGGCGTCGAGTACCTCTTCGAGCCGGACGTGCTCGTCGAGGTCGAGGCGACCGCGATCCTGGACTGATCCCGGACCGGGTGGGGCCCGTGCCCGGCTCGGGAACGGGCCCCGCCCGCCCGTCGTCCGCCGTCCGGCTACCGAGGCAGTGGCCGGGGTTCGTGGCCGCTGAGGTCGGCGTCCGGCTGCACCTCGTGGAAGTCCAGCCCCAGGTAGATGCTGCCCGCCCATTCCATCGGCGTCTGGTGACCGATGTAGAAGAGGTCCCCGGTGTCCGAGTCGTCGGTGAGGTTCCAGTCAGAGAAGCAGTCCGTGACCCGCAGCACCGCTTCCTCGTCGCTGGTCCCGAAGCGGCTGGCCATTGCCGCGACGATCTCCCGCACCAGGTCGAGCCCCTCCTCGCAGGCCGGGACCGGCAGCCCGGTCAGCACGGTGCCGAGGCGGTGGCCGCGGGCCCGCAGACCGTCCCTGACCCGCTCCGCGAACGCCCGTGCGTATTCCTCGTCGCGCTCCGACATGGCCCGGGTGTCGGGTGTCCGGCCCGCCTCGCGGACGGCGGCCAGCTCCGTCAGGTCCCTGGACCGCAGCGTGCGCTCCTGTTCCCCGCCGAGCCGGTCGGCGAGGGCGCAGGCGGCGTCGAAGAGTTCCGTGTCGCCGGGCTCGGCCACGAGGTCGTACACGGTCCGGGCGAGGTCGAGGAGCAGTCCGACGGCTTCGTCACGGGGGACGGAACCTGCGGCGAAGTCCTCGACGGCGAGCGCGAGATCCGCCCGCGCGAACCCGACCCGGTACGGCTCCACCTGGTCCTCGCCCTCCCCGTAACCGAAACGCAGCATGGCGCCGGCCGTGTCGTGGGCCCGGCACAGGCCGTCGCGCACCGACCCGTACCAGGGGGAGGCGGCGGGCGGTTCCAGAGCCGCGCAGCAGCGTCCCACCGTCAGCAGTGCCGCGGTCACCAGGTCGGCCTGGGTGCCCTGTGGCAGTACCCGCGGCTCCAGCGGCCCCGGCGCGTCCCACGGGTCGACGGCGTCCGTGTCGTCCCCGGTGTGCGCGTCGTTCTCGGCGTCCGGCATCGGTTCCCCCCCTCTCCCACGCCGCGGGCGTACGAAACCGCCCCGGCACGCTCGCAATGAGCGTACCGGGGCGGTGATCAGGGGTTTCGGCCCGTGGGGGCCGAGGGCGCTACGACCGACGAGCAGTGCCGGCAGTCCCCGTCGCAGTCGTGTCGGAAGCCGGCCGAGCACCCGTCGGGGGGTCTGGACGACACCCGCGGCCTCATGAAGGGCAGGTCGCTCGGCCCGCGGAGGAGGTCAGGAGGACCATGCTTCGCGTGGCCGGGCTCCCGAGGCACGGGCAGCAACCGGCGTCGGCCCGTGTCCGACCTCTTCATCGAGGCGTTCCGGCAACTCGGGCACGGCCGGCCTGACGGCCCCTCACTGCGTGGTGCTCAGAGGACACGGTGATCAAAGTGTGATCAGCAGGACGGCGAGAACCGCCGACGTGCCTGCTGTGAGCACCGCTCCCACCGCGGTGAACACCAGGTGGACCGACGTGGAGTCCCAGCCGCGGATCTCGAAGCGGCGGGGATCTTCCTCGTCGTAGAGGACCGTGACGGAGTTACCGATGCCGAAGCCGTGGAGAACCGTGCCGCGGCCGAACGTGGAGCGGTAGGTGCACTCGCGCCCGTCCCGGGTCGTCCAGGCCACGACGGGGTGGTGGTACTTGGCCCCGTCGTCGTCCCGCCTGGTCTCATGACGCACGACTCGCCCTGCCGCAGTGATTCCGGTGCGGTGCAGCGCGCCGGCGCGGCGGAGTCCGTACACGCCGGCGCAGAGGAAGCTCACGCCGATCGACATCGGTATGAGCGAGAAGAGCCATTCGCGTTCCATGGGGTGTCCGACGCGTGAGTGACGCCGTTGGTTGCCGGCCGCGGATCAGTGCATGCGGCTGCCGACGTCACCCGGTGGGACGTGGCGGGTGTGCGGGTGCGGACTCTCCCACGAGCAGACCGATGGTCAGGACTGCTGTCTTGCGCATGTGCGTACTTCCCCGTTGCTGAACCGATCGATACTGGTGCAAGAGGAGACCGTAGACCATCGCGCCGCGCAGGAGGACACCGTCCGAGGGGGCATCGGGCCGGTTCGAAGCGGCGTTCCACCACGGTGCGCCGCTTGCGGAGTTGCGTGTCGAAGGTCGGCGGGCCGACCGCCCCGGCTGCCGCGCCGGAGCCGGTTGCGGACCTGGTCGGCCCGCCCGGGCGCGGCGCTCGACCGCGCGGGGCCGTCCACCGCCTCAGGACGGGAGGTGCTCGGCCTTGGAGCGAACCTCCTCGCCGCCGGCGCCGGTGGCCGACACGGTCACAGGGCGTGCCGGGGGGGCAGAGGCGTGCTCGTGTGCGTGGTCTGCTGTCCGGCCGGGCTTGAACCTGCGGCGGACGAGCGTGATCAGGGAAGGACCTCCGCGGAAGCACCACAGGGCGATGACCGGATCACAGACGGCGCATGCCAGAGATGAGTCGTGGTGGAACGGCAGGATCGGATTGCCCTTGAGGTGGTGGGCCGTGTCCCAGGCCGTGTGGAGCAGCCAGCCGACGCCGATGAAGGTCCAGGAGTCCAGGCCGCGGTAGGCGATGTAGGCCATGAGTGCGACGAACGGGAGCTCCCACAGGCCGAACCCGCCTCCGCTCAGGTAGGCAGCGCCGGCTCCGCCCACCATGATCGCGTCGAAGCGGCGTCGGTGCGGTTCCCTGATCAGGGACATCAGCAGGCAGTAGACGATGCCGACGATCACCGGTGACACGAGGTTCATGAAGGGATGGTTTCTTCCTCTTGGGGGCGGGCCGCATCGCCGCGGCCGAGTTGTCGCAGCGCGAGCAGCCCGCCGACACCCGGCACGAGGGCCAGGACCTTGATGGCGGCCGGGACCTGCTCGAGACGCCAGGTCGTGATGACGACGAACAGGTAGGCGCAGCCGTGGGTGGGACCCGTCAAGGACGAGACGGGCTCGAGGTGGACGGTGAACACGTTGGCCAGCATCACGATCAGGGAGATGAGTTCGGCGTGTGCCGCGATACGCAGAGGAGGTGGAGGCCAAAGGAGCATGGTCACGCCCCCGTGGTGGAGCCGGGGCGGATGATCATCAAGACGGTGACGGTTGCCCAGAGGAGGTTGAAGATGCCGGTGGTCATGGCGAGGCGGCCGGCGGTTGCGGTCGGCACCGGCGTATCGGCTGGGGTCACCATGTCGGTCAGCGCGCGGTCCTGGCCGGGCAGGACCGACAGGATCAGGACGCCGGCCGCCGCCGCGGTCAGTGCGATCGAGGTGATCAGCCAGGCGTCGCCGAGGACACCGAGGCTGCCGGCCGTGGCGAATCCGAAGACGGGGACCGCGATGCCGACGCCGGCGTAGACCCTGCAGATGCGGTGCAGGGTCTGCAGGGTCGTGCGGGTGCCCTCCCGGTCGCCGGCGGTGCGTCGCAGCGCCGCGGGGAACATGCTCGCAGCGACGGAGACGGGGCCGACGGCCAGGACGGCGGCCAGGACGTGCAAGGACAGCAGGATCTTGGTCATGCTTGCTGACCCATGGCCGGTCGGCGCTCGCCGGTGACGGGCGAAGAGTTCCTCGACGGCATGCGCGATGCGCGGGCCGGCCTCTCGTTCCAGCGGGTCCAGGCCCATGTGGCGGCCGGCACCGGGACGGACCCGTCCCGTTTCCACTCGCCGCTCCCCGCCTCCGCCGGGCCCGCGCCGGGCACCACGAACGTGTCCGTCCGCTCCGGGTCGAGGGCGGCGGTGGCGTGCAGCGCCGGTCCCCCGGTGCCACCGATCATCTCGCGGGGCCCCTCCGCGGGGGCCGGTTCCACGGCCACCGCGCCCTCGGTGGCCGTGCCGCCGGCGTACAGCACCTCGTAGGGTGCGACGACGTCGAGCGGATCGAACCCGTCGAACAGGGCGGTCTGGACGTGCATGGGGCGTACCTCCGGGAGCGGGTCTGCTGCGTCGTGGTGAAGTCAACCGGCCGCCCGCCTGATCGCCCAGTGGCGCGAGTGACATGTTTCAACGGGAAATTGCCATACCCTCCTGCCGACCGGAGAACTGCTGTGAGCTGGGCTCACGGGCGTACCGGTCCCGGGTCCGCCGGTGTTCCGAACAGGTAGGTTCCCGCCATGCACACCGTCGCCGTTCTCGCGCTGGACCAGGTGATCCCGTTCGACCTGTCCACGCCGATCGAGGTCTTCTCCCGAACCCGCCTGCCCGACGGACGGCCCGGCTACCGGCTACGGGTCTGCGCAGAGCGCGACGAGATCGACGCCGGCGCGTTCACCCTGCGCGCGCCGTGGAGCCTGGAGGGTCTGAAGGACGCGGACACGATCATCGTGCCGGGGATCGCCGACCTCACGTCCCCGCTCCCACCTGCCGTACGCGATGCGCTGCGGACGGCCGCCGCGTCCGGGACGCGGATCGCCTCGCTGTGCGTGGGCACTTTCCCGCTCGCGGCCACCGGCCTTCTCGCCGGGCTGCGCGTCACCACTCACTGGCGTGCGGCAGACCTGCTGGCCGCCCTCCACCCGGACGTCACCGTCGACCCGGACGTGCTCTACGTCGACAACGGCCAGTTCCTCACCTCGGCAGGCGCCGCCGCCGGCATGGACCTGTGCCTGCACATGATCCGCCGTGACTACGGCTCGGCCGTCGCCGCCGATGCCGCCCGTCTGTCCGTGATGCCGCTCGAACGCGAGGGCGGACAGGCGCAGTTCATCGCCTACGACCACGTCCTCGCCCCGCAGGGGGCCGAGTTGGAGACGCTGCTGGCCTGGCTGCGGGAAAACCTCGCCCGTGACCTCACCCTGGGCGACATCGCCGCGCAGTGCGGAACCAGCACCCGCACTCTGATCCGACGCTTTCGCAACCAGACCGGCACCACTCCCCTCCAGTGGCTCCACCGGGCCCGCATCCGCCAGGCGCAGCACCTGCTGGAGACCACCGAGCACTCCATCGAGCGCATCGGCCGCCAGGTCGGATTCGGCTCGCCCACCACCTTCCGCGACCGCTTCAAGCGCACCACCGGTGTCAGCCCGCAGACCTACCGGCGCACCTTCAGCTGACTCGTGATCACCCCCTCGAACCGCCATCCCCGAGAGGCGGGCACACCGTGGGCCGCCCGGCAGTCGGCGCGCGACCGGCAGCAGCGACGTGAGGGGGTCGGGGCGTTCTCGGCCGCGGCCCGCGAGGGCCGTTCCGAGCGGCTGCGGGAAGTTCTCCGCGCCGAGGTGGAGTTCACCGTCCACGCCCCCGGCGGACGGTTCGTCACGATCGGGGCCACCGAGGTCGCCGGCCGGGCACGAGTGGCCGGCGGTGCGGCGCGCGGACAGGCGGCGACCGTGGGCGAGCACCCGGGTGTCACCGCCTGGAACGAGGACGGCGCCCCGTTGTCCTCGACACCAGGTCGCCCGTGACTCGCACGGAATCGCGAATGATCGTTCCTCGAGGCCCGGATCCCCACCGCACGTCGTGCGGTTCGCGGCACCGGGCCCCTGGTGAAGGCGGGGCGGGCGGCGGTCGGGTGGTGCGGTGCCGCGGTGGGCGGTTACCAGACGAGGGCGTCCTGCGCGTTGTCCTGCCAGTAGGTCACGGCGGCGGCGCTGTTGAAGTAGACGCCGCCCTCGCCCAGGTTCAGCGTCTTCTCCCCGTTGATCGCGTCACCGCCGCGGTCGGTGAGGAAGACGCCCAGGGTCTTCGCCACGGCGCCCCCTTCCCCGTCGGGCGAGGACGCCGTGATGCCCGCGTAGGCGGACCGGCCGGGGGCGAGGGTCACCACGGACTGCGGGGTGCTGTCCTCGACCCACGCCAGCGGGGCCTGGGCGTCGGCGCCGGCCCGCAGGAAGGGAGCACTGTAGGCGTAGCAGGGCTTGGTGCCGGTGTTGGTGGCCTTCAGCAGGAGGTGGTTGATCGGGCGGGACACCTCGGTGACGGTCAGCCGGGTGTTCGCCGTGGTGCAGGTGACGGGCGAGGACGCCTTCGGGGCGGCGGACGCGGTCTGCCCGCCGGCCTGGACGCCGACGAGGGTGACAGCGGCGGCGACCGCGCAGGAGGCGGCGGCACGGGAGGCGAAACGGGTGGCCATACGCATGGGTGGACTGCTCTCTGTGAAGCGCCGCGTGCCGAGGGCACGGGCTGGGAAGGGGCGTCACACCTGACCGGCGGCTGTGTCCGGCGAGGCGGTGTGCCTGGATGACACCCATCCTGTGTCCTGCCGCGTCCCACGAACCGTTCCATCGGGACTTCTGGGACGCTGGGACGCACCCACCCGCTTCGACCTGGGGAAACGTAACCCGTCCGGGACGCCGGACGGGACGGTCCGACGCCCGGAAGGCCACGGGACATCCGTCGGCCCGCGAGGACGGTCACTCGGACGGGGACAGCGGGCCACCCCCCTCCCAGCCATCCGTTCACGTATCTGAACTTCATGTACGTCTCTGTACGCCCGCCGTTTGTTGTGTCACGCTCAAGTGCCCGACACCCAGCCCGAGTTGGAGGTCAGTCACCCATGGTCGTATCCCGGCGCGCAGTGCTCGCCACGGCGGCCGCCGCCACCGCGTACACGTCCACGGCATCGGTGGCGAGCGCGGCCGGCGGCCCGTCCCCGGCCCAGGTCACGCGGACGCTGCGGGCAGCCGCGGACTACGCGGTGGAGAAGGTCGCGGCCGTCGCCCCACGGGTGACGGGTTTCCCCGTCGGCACGAAGTTCGAGAAGTGGACCTACTCCCAGAACGGTGACTGGGTCGGCGGGTTCTGGCCGGGCACGCTGTGGATGGCGTACCTGTACAGCGCGGACACCTCGTTCCGCACCCTGGCCGTCGACTGGTGCCGGAGACTCGCGCCGCGACAGTACGACACCACCACGCACGACCTCGGCTTCCTCTTCTCGCCCTCGTGGGTCACGGCCTGGCGGCTGACCGGCGACGAGGTCTGGCGGGCGGGGGCCCTCCAGGCCGCCGGCTCACTGATCCAGCGGTACAACCCGCGCGGACGCTTCCTCCGGGCCTGGGGGCGGCTGGACGACCCCGGCAACGCGGGCCGCGTCATCATCGACACGATGATGAACCTCGACCTGCTGGCGTTCGCGAGCCGGGAGTCGGGGGACGACCGCTACCTCGACATCGCGGTCGAGCACGCGAGGACCACGCAGCGGGTGTTCCCCCGGGCGGACGGTTCGACCCCGCACGTCTTCGACTTCGACCCGGACACCGGCAGGCCCCTCGGGCCCGGCACCGTCCAGGGATACAGCCCCACCTCGTGCTGGTCCCGCGGGCAGGCGTGGGGCATCTACGGCTTCACCACGATCTTCCGCCGGACCGGTGAGCGGAGCTTCCTGGACACCGCGCGCTCGCTGGCCGACTTCGCGATCCGGGTGCTGGGCCCCGACCACGTACCGGTGTGGGACTACCGCGCGCCGCAGCAGCCGTACGACATCAAGGACGCGTCGGCCGGGGCGGTCATGGCGTGCGGCCTGCTCGACCTGTCCGCCGCGACCGGGGACCGCGCCTACCGGCAGGTGGCGCTGCGGCTGCTCACCGCGCTGGCGCAGACCTGCCTGACCCGGGCTTCGGACCGCGCGGACGCGGTGGTCGCGCGCTGCACCCGCAACCGTCCGGCCGAGGACGGCGTCGAGATCTCACTCCCCTACGCCGACTACTACCTGCTGGAAGGCATCCTGCGCGTCCTGCGTCCGCAGGACGTCGACCGCGCGATCGACCTGTCGACCACCCGCTGACCGTCCCCGCGACCCGCCCCGCCGGTGACGGCGCGCAGTGAACGCGCGCGCCGCGGCCCGGTCATGGGCCCCGTGCGAGCGGGGAGGAGAACGAGAGAGCTGGAGAGCCATGCAGTCCGACGACAACAGGATCACGACGGTACGACCCACCCGACGCGGGCTGCTGGCGAGCGCCGTGCTCGTGGCCGCCGGAGCCGCGGGACGGGGCGGGACGGCCGTCGCCGCGCCGGGCTCCCCCGGCCACGTCCCGTCGCTGTGGCACGAGTTCACCCGCGACCCGTACCGGCATCCCCAGATCCCGTACGTCGGCCGGGCGGGTTACGGCGGCGGAGCGCGGCGCTTCCCCCGTCGCCCGGTCAGGGCCGACGTACGGGACTTCGGCGCCGTGGCGGACGGCCGTACCGACTGCGCCCCCGCGATCAACCGTGCCGTCGCCGCCGTCGGGCGGGCCGGCGGTGGCACGGTCACCGTCCCGCCCGGCACGTTCCGCATCGACGGCGTGATCCGCATCGGGTACTCGGGCGTCGTCCTGCGGGGCTCCGGCAGCGGGCGTACCACGCTGTACGCCACCAAGAACCTCACCGAGCTGATCGGCCCGTACGGCTCCCGGTACGGCGGCGACAAGTCGTCCTGGTCCTGGGCGGGCGGCCTGATCTGGCTGGCTCCCGAGGCCCGCTGGGACTCCCTGACCGCCGCGATCAGGGAGCGGGACTGGCCGTTCGAGGGCTGGACCGGCAACCGGCGCGACGAGTGGCGCACGCTCACCGCGGTGGAGCCCGCCCGCCGTGGCGACCGGACGGTGACGGTCACCGACCCCTCCGGGCTCCGGCCCGGTGCCCTGGTCCTGCTCCGTCTCGCCGACGACGCGGAGCACACCCTGCTGGAGCACATGGCGGGCGGAGGCCCCGGCCCCGAGTCGTACACCTGGGCCGACAAGTCCAAGCTGCTGTCGTACGTTCCCTACGAGTGGCCCGTGAGGGTCCGCCGCGTCCGAGGCCGGGAGGTCTCCCTGGAGCGGCCCCTGCCGCTCGACGTCCGTCCCGAATGGGACCCGCGGTTCACCACGCACGTACCGGAGCTGACCGGATCGGGCGTCGAGGGGCTGACCCTGGAGGCCGTGCAGACACCGCAACAGCCCCACCTGCTCGACCTGGGGTACAACGGCGTGGTGCTGCAGTGCGCGTACGACTGCTGGGTCGACGACGTGACGGTCCGGCACGTGGACAACGGCTTCGGCCTGGTCGCCGCCTCCGCCTGCACCCTGCGCCGCACCCGCGTCGCGGGCCGCGGCTCCCACCACCCCTACTTCTGCCGCGAGGGCTCGCACGACAACCTGATCGAGGACTTCACCGTGGAGGACCGCACCACGCCCGCCCCCGCCGGCACCCAGCTGCACGGCATCAACGTCGAGGGGCTGTCCTCCCACAACGTCTGGTCGCGCGGCGACATGCGCATGGGCACCTTCGACAGCCACCGCGGCATGCCCTTCGCCAACGTCCGCACCGACATCACCGTGAACAACACCGGCCGCCACGGCGGCGACGCGAGCGCCGGGCCGCTCTTCGGTGCCCGCTTCACGCATTGGAACATCCGCGTCACCAACGGACGCGCGGGGCTGGTGAAGATCGACGGCCTGGCCCCGTACTCCGCCACCGTCGGCGTCGACGAGGTCCGCGAGTTCGACCAGATCGACGTCCCCGACTTCACCGGCGACCTGCACACGCGCCTGGAGCTGTACGGCACGACCGACGCGGTGCGCCCACGCAACCTCCACGAGGCCCAACGCGCCCTGGAGGACCCGGCCAACCGCTGAACGGACCTCCCACCGGTGCGCGCGGACCGGGCGACCGTGTTCCCCTCCCGTCCGATCGGAGCGATCCACGAGAGCAAGGCAGCACCTGGTCGCCCGCGCCCGGCTCGCCGCCATCGGCCGGCATGTCGAGGTGAACCGGCGGGATCCTGGCCGGCGTCGCCCTCACCTCCTGTTCGAAGGCGACGCGTGGCCGGCCTCAGACGACCAGGACGCGGCGCCCGCGTGTGTGACCGGCCCGGCTGTCGATGTGCGCCGCCGCGGCCTCGGCGAGCGTGTACGACTTCTCGACCGGGATGTGGAGCTTTCCCCGCGAGATGAGGCCGACGGCCCGGGCGAGTGCTTCCGACACGTTCCCGGCCACGCCGGAGAACCGGACACCGTACTCCGGCGCATCGAGATCGGCGATGGAGATCACCTTGCGCGCGTCCCCGGTCAGCTCGACGAGCTCGCGGATCACGCCCGAGCCGGCCAGATCGAGCGCCGCGTCGACACGGCCGAGCTCCCGCACCCGCTCGACCCAGCCCTCGCCGTACGTCGTGGCGACGGCACCCAGGCTCCGCAGGTACTCCTGGTTCGCCGCCCCGGCCGTGCCGATCACCGAGATGCCGTGCTCACGGGCGATCTGCAGCACCGCCGATCCGACTCCCCCGGACGCGCCGCTGACCAGCAGCGTCTGCCCGGGCTGCACACCGACCTCGCGGATGACGCGCAGCGCGGTCTCCACCACGGAGGGATAGCCGGCCGCCTCTTGGAACGTGAGCCCCTCGGGCATGCGGGCCCAGGCCGACAGCACGGCGAACTCGGCATACGTGCTCGAACCTTCGCCGAACACGCGGTCGCCGACCTCGACCCCTTCGACGCCCTCACCGACCTCGTCCACCACCCCGGAGGCGTCCAGGCCCACTCCGGAGGGCAACTCGGTCGGATGGGCCCCCAGGACCTGGCCTTCGCGGATCCGCCAGTCGACGGGGTTCACGCCTGCCGCCCGCACGGCGATGCGTATCCGGCCGGGGCCCGCGTGGGGCTCCTCGGCTTCCACGAGTTGCAGGACGTCGGGGCCGCCGAACTCGGCGAAGATCACCTTCTTCATGCGACGACCATAACACTAACGGGTAGTTTTCCGTAACGGTTATGGGTTTGCACCTGATAGCGTGAGGGCATGACCGTGCCGACCGGACGCCGTGAGCGCAAGAAGGCCGCGACCCGCCAGAAGATCGCCGACACCGCCCTGCGGCTCTTCCTCGAACACGGGTATGACGCGGTGGGCATCCGTGACGTGGCCGCCGAGGCCGACGTGGCCGTCACCACGCTCTTCTCCCACTTCGCCTCGAAAGAGGCCCTGGTGTTCGAACAGGACGAGGACTTCGAGCAACGCCTCACGCGGGCGGTCACCGACCGGGCACCGCACGAGCCGCTCGTCCCCGCCCTGCGCCGCGAGGTCCAGGCCCTGGTGCGCCACTGCACGGCGGACAGCGCCGCCCCGGTCTGGCGCATGATCGACGCATCACCCGCCCTGCGGAAGTACGAGGAGTCGATGAGGCTGCGCCACGCGGAGTCGCTGGCGGCGGCCATCGCCGCCGCTCCCGACCTGTCACGGCCCACCACGGCCTGCCGGGCGATCGCGAGGTTCGTGATCGACGCCTATTCACTGGCCCGGGAGGCGGCCGATCCGAAGGCCGCGGTGGACGAGATCTTCCGGATGATCGAGGCGGCCTGGGAAGTCACCTGTCCCTCCGTCGACTCCACCGGCACCGCCGCACCGTAGAGGGGACACGGCCCCGCCCGGCGCCGTGTCACCGAACCCGACGACCGAGCGGACCGGTGCGCGAACCGACCTCGGTCGTTCTGCGTCCCCACAGGCGGGGAGCGGCCGCCGCGGGCCTCCCGAGGGCGTCCGCGTCGCCGGTGGTGGGCAGACGCCAGGACGCTGCTGTCGTCCGATCCGCGCAGGGGGGCGGGAGGGGCACCTCCTTCGTCGAGCAACGGTCGTCGGTGGCTTCGGACGAGGATCCGTGGACCGCGGTGGCCCGCGAGAGCTGTGAGGAGCCGGGCATCGAGGCGGTGGCATCACCGATCGCCGGAGAGCGTTCCTCGTGGCTGCGGATGTCACAGCGTTCCGCGACGGGATGTGTTCGCCTCGCAGAATGGACGGCATGGACGGCATGGACGCGGACGAGAACGCGGTGTTCACGCTGCCGTGGGGCGCCACCGGCTTCTTCCTGGCGGAGGAGGGGCCGCCGCCGTCGACCGACCTGCGGACGTTCCGTACAGCACTGCATGCGGCCGCCCGGGCGGCCGGAGGCCGTGTGGGCGAGGTCGAGGAACAGGCGTACCCGCGTACGTTCCACACCGCGGCGGTCCTCTCGGGCACGAGCGAGCACGTCGTGCTGTGCCACGCCCACCACCCCTGGATCGCGTTCGCTCAGGGGCGCCGGGACTGGTACACCGAGGAGTTCCTCGCTCCGCCGCCGTGGGGCCATGTCTTCGCCGACCTGGGCTTCGTCGTGCTCGACCACGCCGAGCTCACGCTGCCGCTCTCGGACGTCGACACCACGGCCCTCGACAAGGGCCAGTGGCGTCAGATCCGCTCCTACGGCATCACCACGTTGGGCGGAGTGCTCTTCAACTCCTGGGACTGACGCGCGGACGAGACGTGGGTCCGGTGGAAGTCGGTCCGGTCCCGGAGCGCGGTCGGCCGCGGCAGACGCAGGTGCATCTGCCGGGGATCACCGAAGCCGAACGGCACGCCCATCCCGTCGCCGTCCCACTCGTCGAAGAGCCACGCTCCAGGTGATCACGATCGTGGCCACCGTGGGACGGAGGGGCTTCAGGACACCACGGGGGTGCCGTCGGTGATCTCGCTCAGCCGGACCGTGCACAGCCCGCGGGGCGAGCTCTTCACCTCCGTCACTTCGAGTCGGGTGCCCGGGGTGAGGATGTACTCCTCCTCGCCGGTGAAGGCGGAGAAGCTCTTGATCCCGACCGCCCGGGCGGGCGTCACCTCGAAGAGGGTCCGCTTGCCGCGACTGCCCAAGAACGCCCTGGCCACCTCCAGCTCGGAGGTACACGAGGAGACGCCCCACCAGGTCACCGTCCGGCCCACCGGGTACTGCGCCCGCAGGTCCAGCGACACCCCGCGCCACAACGGCTGCGTGTACACCGGCAGCTCCGAGACCGCCGAGAACAGCAGCCGTAGGTACGGCAGGTAAGGCGTGACCCTGGTGCGGTCGGGGGAACGCAGGACGCTGTTGATCTCGCGGTAGAAGGCTGACTCACAGGTGTAGAGATGAAGTGCGGCGATCGCGTCGGCGGACAGGCCGCCGCCGGTCGCCCGGTCCGCACGTCGCTTGCCGAAGTCGTGGGAGCGCCGGATGTGTCCGGCGAGCCCGGACAGTGCCGCGGAGACCGGGGCGACGGCGTCCTGGAAGGCCATCAGCGGGGTGTCGAAGACGCCGGTGATCGCGGGCAGGACCAGGCCCTCGTCCTTGACGCTGGTGAGGCGCTCCAGGTACAGCTGGTGCAGGTTCATGGTCGACTCGATGAAAGCGCCCATGCGCGCCGAGACGTCCCCGCCCGCGCCGGCCGTCGGCACGTTCCACCCCTTGCTCGGCAGCCAGTCGATGCGGTCGGCGCCCAGCGAGGCCAGGGCGTCGTTGACCTGGGCGAAGTGGTCACCCTCACAGAAGATGTCGCCCTGGGCCGCCGGATTCACGTGGTCGAGATGCCGGACCTCGACGTCCGGGTACTTCTGCTGAAGCCGTAGGACGGTCCGCTTCAGGCTGCGGGCATGCGCCCCCCACCAGGCGAACACGACCCCGCGGTCCTCCTCGGTCGCATCCTGCTTGGCCTTGAGGATCTCCTCGACGATCCGCTCGGCGACCGGTCGCCAGAACGCCGTGTGCTGGTCGGCGCCCATCGCCCCGTCACCGCTCGCGGTCAGTGACGCGTTCAGCAGGAGCACCCCCTGCGTCAGCATCGCCTGGAACCACTCCGGCGGCTGGACCGTGTCCTTCTCCTTGAGCAGCGCCCGCACCTCGGCGATCGGGGTCTTCTTGGCGATGCCGTACTTCCACATCGCCGCCGCCTTGATGAGGCACCGGATGCTGACGACACGGCCGAACTGGCTGTCCTTCCAGTCGCTGAAGGTGTTGTCGAACATG
This sequence comes from Streptomyces sp. JHA26, assembly GCF_002005565.1. Lineage (GTDB taxonomy): Bacteria > Actinomycetota > Actinomycetes > Streptomycetales > Streptomycetaceae > Streptomyces. The sequence continues at coordinate 116,285 of NZ_BDJC01000007.1, forward strand.
GCTATGCCGGTGGCGCTCTCCGGCCGCGGGTACGGGTTCTGACCGAAGACCACGACCTTCCACTTGTGCGGCGGGTTCGGCTTGAGCGCCTGGAACGTCAGTTCGCGGACCGGGACCACCTCGTGGCTGCGGCCCTTCCCGATGAACCGTGCGGCGTCCGGCTGCGCCTCGATGACCGGCTTCAGCAGCGGGAGCCAGGCCTCACCGCCGCCGTCGAAGAGCTCGGTCAGGGCGAGGGGATCGTTCGTATCGGGAAGGGGCTGCGGTGCAGGGGCCGGAGCCGGGACGCCGGTCGTCGGTCCGGTCGTGGAGGAGGCGTTCTCGCTCGTCGTGGCGGCAGGAGAGGAGGAGGTGGCGGAGGGAGCGGCGGTTTCGGGTACCGGTGCGGGGGTGACGGGCGTGCCGGCTGTCGGCGGCGGCACGATGCGTACCCGCTGGTCGACGGGCGCGTTCTCGATCCCGTCGAGCTGGGAGACGATCGTGGACCGGAGCTCGTCGTCGTCCTCGAACCAGTGGTCGTGGAAGAGCGTGTAGCCGGTCCACATCAGGTTGGCGCACACCCGGGCCGGCACCTGGCCGGTCTGCGCCCCCATCCCGACCAGCGCCACGGACCGGATGCTGCCCGGCTTCTTCCGGTTCTGCCGGTGGACGGCCTGGAAAGCCGCGGCGCACGCCAGCGCCACGTTCAGCGTGGCGCTCACGTTCTGCGAGGACCGCACCATCGTCGGCGTCGATATCAGGTAGCGGGGAACGGTTGTGCCGGACGGCACGCAGACCGCGCTGCCCACCGGCATGGGCCCGGCGAACCGGTCGCGGATCGCCCGCTGGACGCGCACCTGGATGCCGGCCCCCAGGTACCGCTTGATGACGGCGTCGACCCCGCCGTCCATCCGGCCCCGGGAGTTCGTGGGGGTGACCCAGGCGTCGACGTCCTCGTCGAGGATCGAGCCCTTGCGGATCTCGATGCCAGGTGTGTCGGCGAACGCGGCGCGCCACGCCTCCACCACCCGCTCGTTGACGTCCGTCAGCACCACCCTGAGCGCGGGCAGCACACTGCTCTCGGTCATCGTCCACTCCTGTCGTGCAACAGCGGTTCCAGGACCCCGAACATAGCGCTCACCACTGACAACGCACTTTCGGCGAGCGCCCCGTGACCTGCCGTCATACCGCGTGGACGGGTGTGGCGACCGGCAGCCGGGGTGTGGCAGGTCGCTCCCCGCGCGGGCAGGGACAGCCGCCGCAGCGGGCAGGAGGCGGTGTCGGTGGCGGCGTGGACGCCGACCGCGGTCCGGCAGTGAGCTCCGCGCCCTCTCGGATGCGCGTCCCAGCAGTGCATACAATCGCGTGAGCTGAATCGGGATCCGGCTCCGGGCGTGACACCTGCCACACCCGGAGCAACGGTCAGACCCGGGAACACGGCCGGTGCCCCCACCTCCGACACCGAGGGACACGACGCCGGTTCCCCGGACATCGTGGAGCGATCCACGAGCCCCACGCGGGCCCGCAGCTCGTCAAGACCACGACGTCCGGGGAACCGGACCGTCGCGTGCCGGACAGGAGTGTCCCGTCCGGTCAGCCCGACCTCCAGGAGTACCACCCGTGAACGGAAAGCGCCGCCGACTGCTGCTGGCCGCCATCGCCCCCATGCTCGAGCCCGACGAGCAGGTCGAGGTGGCGACCATCGTGAACCTGAGTTCCGTCTCGGTGCGCCGGACCGCAGCGTTCGCAGCAGCCTCGGCCCTCATGAGCGGTGGGATGGCCGTGATCCCGGCGCCGACCCCCATGTACCTGGCAATGACCGGCCGTCGCATCTTCATCTTCCGGGCGAACCCGACGTTCGCCCGGCCGGAGGAGCACGTGATGACGATCCCGCGCGCCGGTCTCGTCCGCTCGGAGATCAAGGAGCGTTTCCTCAACTCGTCCTTCGTGGTCTCCTCACCGGGCAGCGAACAGAGTTTGAGGATCATCTTTCCGTTGATCGGCCGCAAGGACCGGAACGTGATGGCGGCTGCCCTGCCCCTTGCCGGCTGACCGTCCCCGGCCCGGGCAGGAGCCGAGCAGCCACCAGGACGACGGGGAAGGGACGGTTCGCCACCGCCTCCGTCGCCGTTGGTCCGCACGGCGGGAGATCCTCGCGGGAGGCCGGGTTCTCGTCGAAGTGCCCGACCCGTACACGACCAGGAAGCACGGGACGGTCCGGCCTCGATGAGCCACCGTGACCGACCCGTCGCTCCGGGGTCACGGCCCCTCGGCCGGGCGCCGGACCGCCCACCGGCGTGGTGCCTGGTCATCCGGGACGTCCGGCGAAGCGAAGTGGAACGGCACGCCGAGACGGTCGGCCAGCGCCCGGCCTGCCTCGGCGGCGGCAACGCCGGGCGGAGAGCCGTCGGGGTGGTGGTGGACGGTCGCCAGGTGGCCCTCCCCGGCCGGGGAGTCCAGGACCGCGACCAGGAGCACGAACCAGTCGTGCACGGTGTCGCCGTCCCAGAACGCCTCCACCGCCACCACACGGCCCGGGAGGGCCGCGGCGCGCGCTGCGAGTGCCGGAAGGTCGAGCGGATCGGGCGGTGTGCGCTGTACTCGGTCGCCGAGGGCCTCGTATCGCGCGTGGACCACCCGCTCAGCCTCGTGCAGGCCTACTCCCAGCGGTCGCAATGCCTCCCAGACGGACCTGACCGCCGACAGCCGACGATCCCGCAGCACGTCGGCGTCGACCGCCCGACAGGTCCGCTCCTCCAGGTAGGCCCACCAGCCGCTCACTGGGCCACCGGCCGGGATTCCAGGGCGTGCGTCATGGGCCCGAACGTACCTCAGGGGCCGGGGCCCGATCCGGCCGTCCCCTGGCGTCGTCGGATCCCGGGTTCTGGCTCACTTTCCGTGGAGTGGTTGTGGAGTGGTTACGGAGAGTCAGATCTTCGGAGCCATGCGGTAGCGGTCCGGATGGGCACGAAGCCGGGGTGAGGTGAGTTCCAGGGCCCGGTTGTCGCGTCCGGCGCCCATGTGGTCGAGCCAGCGTTCGTACCGGTCGAGGAAGTCGGTGGCGGAAGAGACGTTGGGGCCCCAGAACCCGTCACCGTTGCCGATGAGGACGCGGCCGGCGAGGGGGCCGGTCACCGCGATGACGCATACGTCGGTGCAGCCCATTTCGATGACGTGGAGGAAGAGGTCGCGTTCACGGGGCCCGGGTCCTGTGCCGCTGAAGCCGCGGGGTGTCCCTGGTTCCCCGCGCGGATTCATGACCAGCAGAGAACACCGCTCCAGCGGCATGAGGCCGTAGAACGGCGCCGCACCCGAGCCGCCGATGTGCGTGAGGAACTGCCGATAGGCATCAGGCAGGGCGATGTCGTGCTCGGCCTCGAACGCGGCGACGCGCGCTTCCGTCAGCTTCGGACCAAGGCGGAACTCGTGTTTCTCTTCTCCGAAGGAGTGGCTACGCAGTGGTCGGAACGGGATCGCGGCCAGCTTGCGGCGCACGCGGGGTATGCGGGGGTCCATGATGCGTCTTCTCTCGTCCCCCTCACCCTAGGGGTGGCTGTGGTCAGCCGGCCGTCGTGCTTCGAGCCTCGATGCGTACCGCCTCATCGTTACGGCCGGTCCTGCCGACGCCGTCCGTGACGTCCTGGAGCACACGGCCCGGCTGGGGGGGGAGGACCGTGCCCTTCACCGGTCCGTGCGCCCAGGTCGAGGGAATGAGCGCACCGAGAGAACCCGATCAGTCGGGGGAGGCGCTGTTGCGTCGGGTCTCCGCGAGGTGGACGTCGACGTATCGGGTGAGGATCAGCGCGTCCTGCGGCTCGTCGGCCTGGAAGGTGACGCGACGCAGCAGGCTGACCCCGTCGAGTGCGACGCCCTCGCGGGCGAGGACGAAAACGAGGGCGAGGAAAGCGGACCGGGCGTTGCCGTCGTCGAAGGGATGGAAGAAGCACACGTCGAGATAGGCACGTGCGGCCCGGGCGGTGAGGGGAACGGACCGCTCGACGTGGCGCGCGCTCTCGGCCAGACGGGCGTCGAGGCGGGCCCGGGTGTCCGGGCCGATGCCATAGCGTTCCCTGCCTCCCTTGGCGAAGGCCGGCAGGTCGCGGAACGGCGGCGGCTGCGGTGTGCCCAGGACGTGCTGCTGCCAGCGCCGGAGCAGCTCGAAGTCGAGCGAGGCGCCGCGCGCCGCATCGGCCCGCAGCACCTCCAGTGCGGCGAGCATGCCCCGTGCACGGGCGGGATCCAAAGCGCCGTCGAAGGCGCGTATGTCGTCCGCCGCGCCGTCGCGCGACGGGGTCACCGGTTCGTCCCCACCGCCGTCCGGGGCCTCCTGCCACGGCACGGTCTCGCGCACCGCGAGCCAGCGCTCGAGGTGGTCCGGAACGGGCCCGGCGGATCGTGCGCCGTCGTCCGGCCGCAGCGACAGCGCGAGCCGCTCCGCGACGTCATCGACCAGCACCGTGTCGGGGCCTGTCCAGCTCGCGAACCTCCCGCCGATCGCCTCGTCGACCAGCTCCTGCGCACGGTCGGGCGCGACGCCCCAGCGGCTGAGGAACCAGGTGAGCACCTGACAGCAGTGCCCGTACCAGCCGCTGCCGCAGCCGGTGCGGTCGGTCACCTGCAGGATCAGGTTCCGGGCGGCGCACTCCCACAAGATCCGCTGGTCCTCGATGCCGGTCAAGTCCAACGGGTACGCGTCGAACCACCCGGCGAGGCTTTCCAGCCACTCGCGCCACTCGCGCAGCGCCGCCACGGCACGGGCGAGCGTCTCCTCAGGGGTGGTGATCGAGTCCCGTGGGCAGCACCAGTTCCCGACGGGGCCTCCGTCGAAGTCGCCTTCGTCGTGCGCCCAGCGCCAGCCTACGGTCCAGCAGCCGTAGTGCTCGGCGAGGGCGTGTGACATGGCATCGGCCCAGGGCCGTCCCACGTCCCGGCTCCAGGCACTCATGGCCGGATCGCCGAAGGGGATGTCGGGGCGGCTGGGCACCCTCCGGGCGGGTCCGAGGGACCGCACCACGTGCGCTGCTGACGCACTGTCGAAGGAATGCCGGGCGGGATTCACGTCGTCCCAGGTCAGGAAGCGGGGGGCCAGCTCGACAATCACCGCGCAAGCCTGCCCGTCCACCCGCCTGCGGTTCAAGTGGATTACCTCAGAGGCCCGGAGAAGCGTGCGGGGCCCTTCGCGACGACTGTGGCGCTCCAGGCGCCGATCGAGGCCGGCCGGAGTGGTCCCGTTCCGTCGGCAGCCGTGCGCGGGCCCATCCTGCGGTCCCGGTGACGACGGGCCCGCCGCTGGGCCGGCCGTCGTGCTTCGGCTCACCTGCGCACCCAGCCGGAGGCGTGGGCCGTCGCAGTAATGACCAGTAAGCGGACCTCCACGGACGTGTACGTGTCGGTGGGGGCGACGGGTGCGTGCCGTGCGGTGCGCGGTACGCGCTTCGGGGCACGTCGGCGGGTGCGGGAGTCAGGCCGCCGCGGCGCGGAAGACGCTGGGGCTCAGACCCCGGTGGCGTTTGAACGCGGCGCGGAAGCCGAAGGCGTCGGCGTAGCCGACGTACTCGGCGATCTGGGCGATGGCGAGGTCGGTGTCGGACAGCAGCGCCTCGGCCCCGTCCATGCGGCACTCGGTCACGTAGACCAGCGGAGGGCGCCACCCCCGCCCCCGGTTCCTGGCGCGGGACGACGTCGTGCTCCGCATGCCCGGCCGGCTCGGTGCCGCCTCCGTCGGCATCACGGCGGACGCCTGCGCGCAAGACGGACCGGGTCACGACGGGGGTTCGAATTCGGGCAGGGTGAGGGCCGAATGGGCCGGTCGTCCCTTCCCGGCGGGCATGGCGTCGAGTGCGCGCAGCCTGTCGTTGCGTTCCTCCAGAGCCCGGGGCGTGGTCGGGAAGAGTGTGGCACCGCCCTTGCCGACCAGTGCCTGGTTCACGGTCACGAAGTCGCGGAGGGAGGATTCGTAGGCCGCGAAGCCCGCGGCGTGGTCCCGGTCGGCCAGGGAACCGGCGAGCATGTACGCGCCGACGAGGGCGAGGCTGGTGCCCTGCCCGGTGAGGAACGACGGCGCCCACGCGGCGTCGCCCACCAGTGCGACCCTGCCGCTGGACCAGCGGGGCATGCGGATCTGGCCGACCGTGTCGAAGAACACGTCGTCCGCTTCGCGCAGGGCGGCCAGCAGGCCCGGTACCTCCCATCCGGCGTCGGCGAAGGCCGCGTCGACCAGGGCCCGTTGGGCCGATGGGTCCGGGAACGCTTCGAACGGCGGCTCCGGCCGGGCGAAGTTCAGGAAGGCGTGCACTTCGTCGTCGTCCACGGCGTAGAGGGCCGCCGCCCTGCCCGGCGAGTTCCACATGACGGTCTCGTGGGAGAGGCCGAAGGTGTTGCGCAGGGTGAACACGGCGAAGCAGTATCCGAGGTAGTGGTGGAACTCCTTTTCAGGGCCGAACAGCATCTCGCGGGTGCGCGAGTGCGTGCCGTCCGCACCGAGGACCATGTCGAAGGTGCGCCTGCCGCCCCCGCGGAAGGTGACGTCCACTCCGCGGCCGGACCGGTCGAGGGTGTCGACGGAGTCGTCGAACACGAACTCCACGTCGTCACGGACCGCCGTGTGGAGGGCGTCGGTGAGATCACCGCGTCGTATCTCCAGGTCCCGTCCCGCGACACCGCCGGTGACGGTGTGCGGGCGGAGCGAGACCACCTCGCTGCCGTCCCCCTCGAGGAAGGTCAGCCGGCGCAGGTCGACGTGCGCGTCCCGCAGCCGCGGCAGGAGCCCCATCCTCCGGACGACCTCCAGCGCGGTGCCACGCACGTCGACGGGGTAGCCACCGTTGCGCGGCGCGCCCGCCTTCTCCACCACCGTGACCGCGTGTCCGTAGCGGTTCAGCCAGAACGCGAGGACGCAGCCGGCGATGCCGGCCCCGGAGATCAGGACGGTGCGCCTCGGCGTGGTACGGGTGCGTGTCGGACGGTCGGTGAGGGTCATTCCTCGACTCCTTTGCTCATGGTGCGGACGACGGACAGGGACAGCACCGCGACGGCACCGGCGATGAGGAAGCCGGTGGTGAAGGCCGATTCGGCCGGGACCTCCGACCCGGACGGTGTCCCCGAGGTGAGGAGCGCGCCGCCGAGAATCCCGCCCACGGCGGAGCCCAGCACGCGGGTCACCAGGACCAGGCCGGTGGCGATGCCGGTGTCGCCCTCGTCGACGGAAGAGGCGATGCCGGTCACCATGGCCGTGACGCACAGGCCGTTGGCCAGCGCGATCAGCGCCTTGCCGACGGCGATGTGCCAGACCTCGGAGTGTGCGGCTGACAGGGCGAGCAGGGCGGCGGCCATGAGGACGACCGCGGTGGTGGCCACGGCACGCGGACCGAAGCGCCGCTCCCCGATCCCGCCGAGCGGCCCGGCCAGCGTCGCGGCCACGGCGCCGGGCAGGAGGACGAAGCCGATCCGGGTGGCGCCGAGCCCGAAACCGTATCCGTCGCCGGACACGTCGAGCAGCTGCGGAACGAGGTAGACCCCCGTCGCGGTGCCGAGGCACATCACGAACGTGACCGCACACGCCTTCCAGATCGCAGGCCGTGCCAGCATGCGCAGATCGACCATCGGTGCGACCGCGCGACGTTCGACGGCCGTCCATCCGGTCACGAAGGCGGCGAGCACCGCGAGGAGGGCGACGAACACGAGTGGCTGCGAGCCCGCCTCGGGCGCCAGCGCGAACACGAGCATGAGGGTGACCAGGATCCCGCTCAGGAGAAGCAGGCCGGGCCAGTCGATTCCGCTGCCGTCCGAACGGCCCGGCGGATCGGCCGGTAACACCCTGTTCACCAGCAGGGTGGACGCGATGACCGCGACGGTCGGCACAGCGAACATCCAGTGCCGGGAGAACGCTTCCGCGACGGGCCCGGCCGACAGCAGTCCCACCATCGAGCCGCCCACGAACATCCCGCTGACCAGGCCGATGGCCGCCTTCGACTCTCCGACGGGGAGGTGTTTGCGCACCACGATGAACGACAGGGGCAGGGCACCCACCATCGCCCCCTGCAGAATCTGCCCCAGCAACAGCACCGGCAGGTTGGGTGCCAGAGCGGACACCAGGCCGCCGGCCGAGACCACCGTCATCAGCCGGATCAGGACTCGCTTCCCGCCGTAGCGGTCGCCGAGCTTGCCCGCGATCGGTGTGACGAGCGCGCCGGTGACGGCGAGCACGATGGTGAGGAGCGCCCCTTCGGTCGGGCTCATGTCGAGCTCACGTTGCAGGAGCGGGAGCGTCGGCGACACGACCGACTCCAGGGCGCCGGTGGAGACCGCCAGCATACCGAGGCCCGCGACAGCGGCCTTCTTCATGCGGGGCGGAGGAGCCAGGGCTGTGGTCATGAGCGTCCTTTCCGTTGTTGCCGGGTGAGGTAGGAGGTCGGTCGCGCGCGTGGTGCCGCCGCCCGCGGGCGCCGGGTGTGGCCGCGCCGACGGCGGCGGGACCGGGCGCCGTGGCGGCCGGGGCCCGTGCGGCACCGCGCCGCGGGCACGTGTGCCGGTGCCTTCGGGCGGGAGCGGCTGTGCGCGGCACCCGTCCGGCAGCGGCAGCCGGCGTGACGGCGGTCGCCGTCCCCGTGCAGGCGCTACGGCCGGCGGCGCAGCACCGTCAGCGCCGGCAGCGTGACCGCGAGCAGGGCCAGGCCTGCGCCGGCGGCCGCGAAGGCGCCGTACAGCAGCGGTGGCGCGTAGGGCGCCGCACCGGTCGTGCCGTGCATCATCGGGATCAGCGTGGTCGCGGCGATCGCGGAGCCGAGGGCCACGCCCGCCGCCGAGACCAGCAGGCCCTCCCAGCCGAGCATCGTCAGGATCTGGCGCCGGGTGGAGCCGACCAGGCGCAGGGCGCCGAGTTCGCGACGGCGGTCCAGGACGGTCATCACCAGGGTGTTGACGGCGGCGACGGCGGCGAAGCCGCCGAGGACCGCGGCCATGGTGTTGTTCATCCAGGCGCCCAGCTTCGCGTCGAGGCCCTTCTCGGTGGCGTAGCCGGAGGCATCGGTGACCTCGCCCAAGGCGGCGAGTGCCTTCCGCGAACCGCCGCGTACCAGCAGGACGTCGTCGAAGCCCGAGGTGACGTGGTCGGCGAGGGACGCCCGGTCCATGGTCACCGTGGCCAGGCCGAGGCCGCGGCCGTAGACCGCGACGACCTCGGGGCGGGCCTCGGTGCCGTCGGGGAGGTGGAGCGGAAGCCGGTCGCCGACGCCGACGTCCGCCGAGTTCGCCAGGGTCCTGTCGACGGCGACACGGCCTCGGCCGAGCCGGTCGAGGCTGCCCTCGCGTACGTCCAGGTCCTGCACCTTCGCGAGGTCGGCGCCGGAGCCGCCGACCCCCTGGGTCGCCGCGCCCTGGAGCGACGCGAACTCACCGGCGCCGATCGGCACCAGCACCTGGGTGTTCAGCAGGCCGACGGCCGCGTCCACGCCCGGCGCCCGGGCGGCCCGCGCCGCCGCGTCCACGGGGAGCCCTGCCGGATCCGTGACCACGTGATCCGCGGTGATGCCCGCGCGCAGCTGCTCGCCGGCGGCCCGGTTCTCGCTCGTGTGCGTGAAGACGAGGGTCGAGGCGAAGGCCATGGCGAGCACGATCGGAGTGATCGCGGAGGCGAGGCGGCGCGCGTTGGTCCGGGAGTTGGCCGCCGCGAGCTGGGCAGCCGGGCCCGCGCCGCGCAGCGGGAGGCCGAAGAGGCCCGCGCACAGCCGCGCCACCAGCGGGCCGAGCAGCGCGACGGCGAACATGAAGCACATGACGACGCCGAGGGCCGCGCCGGCCGCGTCGTCGCCCGTGGAGCCGGCGGAGACGCCGGTGAGGACTCCACCTCCGACGAGGGCGCCGATGCCCAGCACGGTACGGACCGCACTCGGCCGCAGCCGCTCCACCGACGCCTCGGCGAGCGCCTGCCCCGGCTTGATCCTGGCGGGTCGCCGGCCGGCCGCCCATCCGGCGCCGAGCGCGGTGAGCAGTCCGACGACGACGGCGGCGAGGAGGGGCAGCGCGGACACGTGCAGGTCCACGGCCCGCGGGACGGCGCCGCGGTCCTGCAGCTGCCCGAACCACCAGTGCGCGAGCCCGACACCGGGCAGGCAGCCGAGGATCCCGGCGAGCGGCGCGATGAGCAGCGCCTCGGAGGCGACCGCCCGGCGGACCTGTCGCGGGGTCGCGCCGACGGCGCGCAGCAGCGCGAACTCGCGGGCCCGCTGGGACACCGACAGGGCCACGGTCCCCGCAGCGGTGAAGACCGCGACGACGGCGGCGATGCCGCCGAAGGAACCACCGATCCCGAACAGGGTGACCTTGGCGTGGCCGAGGCCGGGGTCCTCGACGGCGCCGCGGTCGTCGCCGGTGTGCACCTGGGCGCCGGAACCGGCGAGGGCCTTCTCCACCGAGTCGGCGAGGGCGTCGGCATCGGTGCCGTCCTCGGCCAGCACGGCGATGGCGTCCGCCTTGCCGGGGTGCCCGGCCAGCACGGGCGCCTGGGAGTCGGCGAACCAGACCAGGGGCCCGGCATCGCGGGCGGTGTCCGCGGGCCCGGCCTGGGCGACGCCGGCGATGCGGAAGGCCTGCCGACCGGAGGCGGTCTGCAGCACGACGGTGTCGCCGACGGCGGCCTTCGCGGCGCGGGCCGTACCCGCGTCGAGCACGACCTCGCCTCCGCGGGGCGCGGAGCCGGCGGTCAGCGCGGTACCGGTGAAGACGTGCGCGCCCCAGCCGTGCGCGGTGAGCACACCGCCCTCGACGGACAGCCCGCGTGTGCCGGAGCCTGCCCCTTCGTGCGCCACGCGCACCGGGAAGGTGAAGTCCGCGACGGCGGTGGCCGCACCCGGCGCCTTCGCGGCCTCGGCCGCCAGCCCGGCGTCCAGCCGTGCGGTGTCCGGCAGCGGGACGGCCTCCTTCTCCCGGTCCTCGCCACTGCCCGTGACGACGTACTCGTACTGGTCCGCCGCCGCGACGACCGGAGCCTTGGCGTACCGCTTCGCCGGCACCGACGCGCGCAGGCTGGTCTCCAGCAGGATTCCGCAGGCCGCGACGATCAGGGCGGACATCAGGAGCGCGAGGAAGGTCCCCGCGAAGGACGTGGGCTTGAAGCGGACGGCCTCACGGGCGAGTCCGTTGGGGCGCCTCATGCCGCCGCACCCGCCATCGCGCCCGTACGGGAGGTGAGCACGGCCATCCGCGCCGCGATCTGCTGCGCCGACCCTTGTTCGAGGTGGTCGGCGAAGGCGCCGTCGGCGAGGAACAGCACGCGGTCCGCCCAGGCTGCCGCGGCCGGGTCGTGGGTGACCATGACGACGGTGGCGCCCAGGGTGTCCACCGCGTTCCGCAGCAGGCCGAGGACCTCGGCGGCGGTGCCGGTGTCGAGGGCGCCGGTGGGCTCGTCGGCGAAGATCACGTCCGGGCCGGTGACCAGGGCCCGGGCGACGGCCACCCGCTGCTGCTGGCCGCCGGAGAGCTCGCCGGGCCGGCGCCGCGCCTTGTCGGCGAGCCCGACCTGCGCGAGCACCTCGGCCGCCCGGCGGCGGTCCTGGCGTCGCCCGGCCAGCCGCACGGGCAGCAGCACGTTCTGCTCCACGGTCAGCGAGGGCAGCAGGTTGAACGCCTGGAAGACGAAGCCGACGCGGCTGCGGCGCAGCTCGGTGAGCTTGTCCTCGCTCATACCGGTGATCTCCGTACCGCCCAGGACGACCGACCCCGACGTGGGCCGGTCGAGCCCGGCGGCGCACTGCAGGAAGGTGGACTTGCCGGACCCGGACGGCCCCATGACCGCGGTGAACGTCCCCCGGGCGAGGGTCAGGTCGACACCCGCGAGGGCGTGCACCGTCCCCGCGCCGCGACCGTACCGCCGCTGGACACCGCGCAGTTCGACGGCAGGACCGGGGGCGGCGGCCACGTCCTTCGGCCGCTCTTCCACCGTCTGCCGCTTGCCGTTGCGTAGCCTCATCTTCCGCCCTCTCACGATCTTTTCGTTCGACGGGCTGCAGAGTGCGGCGACGGCCGTGCACCGGGCGTCATACCAGGGAGCCAAACCGATGGTGCTACCCCGGTAGGGGGTGGAGGAGGGCGGGGCCCGCCCTCACGACCGAGGACGCGGCGGGGGCCCGGGGCCCCTCGGGACCGCGGCGCGCTCGACGCCGCTCGCGGGGGCTCGTCCTACTCGCCCGGGGTCACCAGGCCCGATTCGTACGCGAAGACCACCGCCTGGGCGCGGTCGCGCAGGTCGAGTTTGGTCAGGACGCGGCTCACGTGTGTCTTCACCGTCTGTTCGGCCAGCACCAGCGCCTGCGCGATCTCCGCGTTGGACCGGCCGCGGGCCACCAGGGTGAGGACCTCGGTCTCGCGTTCCGTCAGGGCTTTGAGCCGCAGCGCGGGCCTGCCCCGGGCGGCGGGACGCTGCCGGGCGAAGTCGGCGATCAGGCGGCGCGTCACGGAGGGGGCGAGCAGCGCGTCGCCCGAGGCCACGACGCGTACCGCCGTGATGAGGTCGGCCGGCGGCGCGTCCTTCAGCAGGAAACCGCTCGCGCCCGCCCGCAGCGCCTCGTAGACGTAGTCGTCGACGTCGAACGTCGTGAGCATCAGCACGCGCGGCCGGTGGGTCACACCGGGCGGGGGCGCGAGGAGGCGGCGGGTGGCCTCGAGCCCGTCCATCTCGGGCATCCGGACGTCCATCAGCACGACGTCCGGACGGGTGCGCCGGCTCAGCTCGACGCCCTGCGCGCCGTCGGGTGCCTCACCCACCACGTCGATGTCGCTCTGGGCGGCCAGCAGCGCGGCGAAGCCGGCCCGCACCATGGCCTGGTCGTCCACGACGATGACGCGCGTCGTCACGTGAAGTCCTCTCTCGTCAGGGGGAGTCGGGCTGCCACTCGGAATCCGCCGTCCGGCAGCGGCCCCACGTCGAGGGTGCCGCCGGCGATCCGGACCCGCTCGCGCATCCCGACGAGACCGTGTCCGGTGCCTCCCTCTTCGAGCGGCACGGCGGGCGGGTCCGGCGGCGGACCGTTGACGATCAGGACGGTGAGCCGCTCCCCGTCCCGCGACACCGAGACCTGTGCGGGTGCGCCCGGGGCGTGCCGTACGACGTTCGCGAGGGCCTCCTGGACGATACGGTACGCGGACAGGCCCACCGCGTCGGGCACCTCGGCGTCGCAGGCGGTGAACGTCACCGGCACGCCCGCTCGTGTCGTGGCTTCCACCAGCTGCCCGATCCGGGTCAGGCCCGGCTGGGGCGCGAGTTCGCCGCGTGCCTCCTCGTTCCGCAGCACGCCGAGGAGCCGACGCATCTCACCGAGCGACTCGCGCGCCGTCGCCGCGATGGACGTGAACTCCTCCTGCACCTCCGGAGACAGCCGCTCGAGGCGGTACGCCGCGGTGTCCGCCTGCACCGTGATCACGGACATGTGGTGCGCCACCACGTCGTGCAACTCGCGCGCGATCCGGGCCCGTTCCTCCAGCAGCGTCCGCCGCTCGCGCTCCGCCTCGCTGATCGTCTCCTGCTCCGCCAGCCTCCGCTGCACCTCGTGCCGCTCGCGGAGCGCGCCGCCGAGCAGGAGCACGACACCGCTGAGGATGGTGAGCAGGACGCTCATCGCGTTCGCGCCGTGCGGCGCGACGAAGCCCAGGCCGATGTTCGCGCCCGCCGTCGCCAGCCACACCAGCAGCAGCGTCCGGCGCGGCTCGCGCAGGCCCAGAGCGAGGCACAGGCCGATGTACCCGACGATCTCCATGGGCGGGAACGGCCACAGGAGCCGCTCCTCGAAGTCGACGGTGAGCAGGGCGAGCGCCCCGGCCACGTCCGCCAGGAAGATCACGTACCAGGCCCGCAGCGGCCGGACGACGGCGAGCAGCAGCGGTGCCGCCTGCGCCACCGCAAGGGCACTCGCGACGCCGGCGTCCAGACCGTAGTCACGGGTGAGGACCACGATGGTGGTCGGCAGCAGAGCGACACTCAGCACGAACGCCACACCCCACGGGAGCAGTCGCACCCACCGGTTCGACGCCCCCGCGAGCAGCGCGCGCGGCCCTTCCTCCACCGAGGTCATGAGCTCCACCATCCTCCGTGCGACAAGACGGCGTCGGAAGACGCGCAGCCGTCAGGCGGACCCGGCGCGACCGTGGCCACCGCTCCCCCATTACACCAGCGGCGGGGTCCGCCGATCGTCCGGGCCGGACGGTGCGCGCCCCGACGTCGGACGGGACGGCGGTGGAACGTCGTTCCGTCCGGGTCAGGGAGCCAGCACGACTCTGCCGAACACCTCCCCCGTGTCCATCCGGTGGTGAGCCAGCGCCGCCTGGTCCAGTGGCAGCACTTCGTGCACGACCGTGCGCAGGTCCCCGTGCGCGGCAGCGGCGAACTGGGACGACCGCACGGCCTGCCGGTCGGGGGCGGGCACGGTGTCGGAGCTGAAAGCGGCGAACGACAACGACTTGCGGAAGGCGTCCATCAGCCGCATGCCGAAGTCCGCCGGCGGCTGCCCGCCGACCACACCGACGGCCACGTACCGCCCGTTGGGGTTCAGCTTGTCCAGGAAGAGGGGGAGCCGGGGGCCTCCCACGACATCGATCACCGCGTCGAAGCCCACCGGTGCGTCCGGGCCGCCGCCCCCGCCGGTGCGGCCGAGGACGTGGGTGGCGCCCAGGTCCCGCAGGCGGGCGCCGCGCTCCGCGGACGAGGTGGTGACCGCCACCGCGCCCGCGCCGTTCCCGGCTGCGAGCTGGACCGCCGTGATGCCGATGCTGCCCGCCGCGCCGCGCACGAGCACCGTCTCCCCGGGCGTGAGACGGGCCCGGTCCAGGGCGAAGTGGGCGACCACTCCGGAGCCCCCGAGAGTCACCGCGTCGGCGCAGGTCAGGCCGTCGGGCAGCGCGAGGACGTCTTCGACCGCGGCGACGGCCTGTTCGGCGTACCCACCGGACAGGCCGGTGAACGCCCACACCCGCCGCCCGGTCCACGAGTCGCTCACGCCCTCTCCCACCGCGGTGATCCTTCCCGCGACCTCGCTGCCGAGGAGGTGCCCCTCCCGGAAGCCGTGGGCGGCAAGCGTTCCCCGGCGGATCACGGCGTCCACGCCGCCGACCCCGACCGCCTCCGTGGCGATCCGCACCTGCCCCGGAGCGGGGACGGGGACGGGCACATCGACGACCTCCAGGCCGTCGGGGTCGCCGAACGCCCTGATCACGACGGCTTTCATCTCTGCTCCTCGGGTCGGTTGCACGGATCGCGGCCTCTGTGGGGCCGTGGGCGACGAGCCGGCCCCCACGGCCGGGCCTCACCGGTGAAGTTCCGGGACGGGCGGCAGCACCGCGGTCCGACCGTAGAGGACGCCCCCGTCCGTTTGGTTAAAGTGAGAGACGATGACCGACCAATTGCCTCAGACGGTCCGCTCCGACGCCCGCGACAACCGGGCCCGCATCCTCGACGCCGCCCGCACGGTGTTCGGCGAAGAAGGCCTGGGCGCACCCGTGCGCGAGGTCGCCCGGCACGCAGGCGTCGGTCCCGCCACGCTGTACCGGCACTTCCCGACCAAGCAGGCGCTGGTCGCGGAGGCCTTCGCCGAGCAGCGGCGGGCCTGCCGTGCCGCCGTCCGCGACGCCCTCGCGGACCCGGACCCCTGGCACGGGTTCCGGAGCCTGATCGAGCGGATCTGCGACCTCCACGCCCGGAGCCGAGGGTTCGCCGACGCCTTCATGACGGCTTTCCCCGAGGCCATGGACTTCACCGCCGACCGGGAGCAGGCCCTGCGCGCGGTCGGTCGGCTGGCGGGCCGCGCCCAGAGGACCGGCCGGCTGCGCCCCGACTTCGTCGTCGACGACCTGGTCCTCGTCCTCACGGCCCACCGTGGCCTCCAGGACACGCCGCATGCCGCCCGGGTCGCGGCCTCCCGCCGCTTCGCCGCCTACGTGATCGACGCGTTCCGCACCGCACCGGCGACAGCGCCCACGCCGTTGCCGCCGGCCCCACGCCTGCAGTTCACCCACTCGCCCAGCACGCCGTGAACCCGTCTCGGGACGATCGTCGCGGAGCACTGGCCGGCGGCGTGGTGAACGCGGGCGCGGTGTTTCGCCGTGGTGCCCTTGTGGAACGCCCGGCGCCGCCCACTGCGCGCGCCCTTCACGCCCATCTCCGCGCACTCGAGGAACACGGCTTCGACGCGGCTCCGAGCCCGGTCCGGCTCACCGCGGACGGCCGCGAGCAGCTGACCTACGTCCCCGGCGATGTCGCCCTGCTCCCGTTTCCCCGCTGGGTGATGACGGAGACCGCCCTGAGTTCGGTGGGAAGCCTGCTGCGGCGCCTGCACGACGCCTGCGCGGCCGTCACAGTGGACACCCGCACCGCGTGGCCGGAGGCCCTGGCCGACCCGGAGGGAGGAACGATGCTGTGCCACAACGACGTGTGCCCGGAGAACGTCGTCTTCCGTGACGGCCGCACCACGGCCCTGATCGATTTCGACCTGGCGGCGCCCGGACGACCGCTGTGGGACGTCGCCGTGACCGCCCGTTACTGGGTCCCCCTGCTCGATCCCACGTCCGCGGCACCCCTGTACCCCGCCGGGCTGGATGCTCCCACGCGACTGCGCGTCCTCGCCGACGGCTACGGCCTCTCCCGGCAGGAGCGCGCGGAACTACCCGGCCTCATCGAACAGGCCACCGCATCCTGCCGGTCCTTCGTCGCCGGCCGGGTGTCCGACGGTGATCCCATCCACACACAGATGCTGTCCGAGCGTGGTGGATGGCAACGGTGGGACCGCATCCAGGAGTGGATTGCGGACCATCGGGAGACGTTCACGACCGTCCTGCTGAACTGACCGGCCGAGAGGTCGAAGGACAAGCCGGGCGGCGTCGGGCTCAATCGCACGACCGGCTGACAAGATCCGCGGACAGCGCCGCGTAGATGTACTCGCTGCCCCAGCGGTCCCCGTCGAGGTCGTTCTCGACCAGGTGCGCCTCCCGGCGCATCCCGAGGCGCTCACAGACCCCCACGGACCCGGTGTTCTCCACATCCAGCCGTGCGTAGAGCCGGTGCACGCCCAGCGTGTCGAAGGCGAACCCGGCCAGCGCCGCGGCCGCCTCGGTCGCGTAGCCGTGCCCCTGGTGGCCCGGGTCGAGAGTCCAGCCGATCTCGGCCTGGGCGGCGCGGACGTCGGCCAGGGTGAGACTCACCTCCCCGATGACGCCGGGCTCGTCGCGTCGGCAGACGGCGAGCGCCAGCTTGTCCCCGTCGGCGCGCCAGACCGTCTGCGCCGCACGCTCGGCGGCGACCTGCTCGCTGCGCTCACGCGTGTGCGTCGGCCGGTACAGGTAGCGCGCCACGCTCGGCAGGCTCTGGTAGGCGTACAGGTCGTCGGCGTCGCCGGGAGTGAACAGACGCAGCGACAGCCGGGACGTGGTCAACGGCAGCAGCGGGGCGACGTCCATGCGGACCTCCGGGACGCGGGTGTGGGTCGAGTTGCGGACGGATTGTCGCATCACGTCTGCCCCTGCAGCCACGCCTTTGTCGCGCCGGTCGCGACGTACTCGGTGCTGCCGCGACCGCCGTCCCGACGGGCGGGGCCGGCGGGGAGGGCGGCGGAGGCGTCCGGGTGGGGCGTTCGCGAGACGCACGGACCGGGACCGACGCCGACGAAGACCGTTCCCCGTTCGTGAGGTGATCGTTCCCCGGCACGGCGGCGGCTGTGGATGATGGTGCGGTGACGAGCATCAAGGACGACCACGTGAAGGTCTGTTTCCGGCTGGAGGCGGACGAGGACGGCTGGCCGCCGGCAAGCGTGGAGAGCTTGTGGGCGGTGGACCTCGGCGACGGGACCGTGCGCCTGGACAACACTCCCTGGTTCGTACGCGGGGTCGCCCGCGACGACATCATCCGGGTGGAGGTCGACGAGGAAGGGGTCCGCTGGGCCGGTGAGACGGTGCAGGCCTCGGAGAACTGCACCATCCGGCTGATCGTCCTGAAGGACGGCGGTTCATGTGCCGCACGGCAGACCGTGCTGGAGACGTTCCACCGCCTGGGCACGACCGGCGAGGGCATCGAGCAGTTCCGGATGGTGGCACTCGACGTCCCACCGGACGCCGACCTCCCCCGGATGCGGAAGCTCCTGGAGCACGGCGACGCCGAGGGGTGGTGGCACTGGGAGGAAGGGTGTGTCACCGCAGCGTGGCAGGCCACGGGAACGACGTGACCCCCATGGGACGTCCTCCCGGCCGGGGATGTGCGGGAGCGGGTGACGCCTATGCTGTTCCGGTGTCATACCCGCGACAGCTCACCCCCGAAGAGAAACTCGCCGACGCGAAGAAGCAGTTGAGCCTCCCGCGTATCGTCGTGATCTGCGGCTCCACCCGCTTCATGGCCGAGATGACCGAGGCCGATCTGCAGGAGACCAAAGCCGGGAGGATCGTCGTCAAACCGGGCTGTGACATGAAGTCGCCGCGCGAACTCAGGTCCGATCCTGTCGAGGCCGAGGCGCTGAAGGCGCGACTCGACGAGCTGCACCGGGCGAAGATCCGGCTCGCCGACGAAGTGCTCGTGGTCGGCGACTACATCGGGGACAGCACCCGAGCCGAGATCGCCTACGCCCGGTCGCTGGGCAGGCCCGTGCGGTTCACGCACCCCGAGGTCGACCCCGACGTCTGACCGCCCGCTGCCGCCTCGACAACCAGGGTCGCCGGCCCGCCGCCCGACCGTCCTCCCCCTGTGGGGCGTACGGAACCCGATGCCCTCCGGGTACGGTGCTGTGCCAAAATCCAGCGCATGGCCGTTCGATACCCGTCCCCCCTGCGTCCCGGTGACCGCGTCGGTGTCACCTCTCCGTCGAGCGGGGTCGCGAAGGAGCTGCGGGAACGCCTCGACGTCGCCGTCCGCGACGTCCAGGACCGCGGGTACGAGGTCGTCATCGGCCGGTGCATGGACGGCTCCGGGCACGTCAGCGCTTCGGCCGCCGACCGCGCGAGCGAGCTGATGTCGATGCTGACCGACCCCACCGTCAAGGCCGTCGTGCCGCCGTGGGGCGGGGAGACCGCGATCGACCTGCTGCCCCTGCTCGACTGGGACGGACTGCGGGAGGCGGAGCCCACCTGGCTCGTCGGATTCTCCGACATGTCGACCCTGATGACGCCGATGACTCTACTCACCGGGACGGCGACGGTCCACGGCAACAACCTCATGGACACGCCCTACCGGGTGCCCCGAGGACTGCGGTCGTGGCTCGACATCGTCGCGGCGCCCTCGGGGCACCGGTTCACCCAGACCCCGCCCGGCCGCCACCGGACCACCGGCTTCGACGACTTCGCCGCCTGCCCCGACATCCGCGAGTACACCCTCGACTCCGCAGGCGCCTGGACCCGGCTCGACGGGAGCGGCGACGTCCAGGCCGAGGGAAGACTGATCGGCGGCTGCATCGAAACCCTGTGCAATCTCGCGGGGACGGCCTACCTCGACGTCTCGGCCTTCGCCCACGAGGAGTCACCCGATGGGCTCCTCGTCTACGTGGAGGCAGCCGGCGACGACGCCTTCACCATCTGCCGGAACCTGCACGGCATGAGACTCGCCGGATTCTTCGACCGGGCGAACGCGATCCTCGTCGGCCGGACCCGTGCACCCGACAACCGTTCCCTCAGCCAGCACGAGGCCGTCCTCGACGCACTCGGCTCTCTCGGCGTGCCGATCATCGCCGACGTCGAATGCGGCCACGTCCCGCCCTACATGCCGATCGTCAACGGAGCGTACGGCCGCATCGTCCACACACCGAGCCGAAGCGAACTGACGCAGACCCTGGACTGACGCATCCGGCCGGCCGCCACACCTGGTGAGGGGTGCGGCGGCACCGCCTCCTGCTGCCGCGGTCCTTCGGGCACACCACGGCCGTCAGGCTGTTCACCCCCACTCGTCCGGCCAAGCCGTGCCGGCCTCTTCCCGGCCGGCGGCGCTCCCGCGCGAGCGGGTATCTCTACGCAGGACGGAGGGGGAAAAAGAGTTGTTGCGCAAACCGGCGGTACGCGCCACAAGGCGGCGGCGTCCGGCGACACATGGCCGGTGGAGGTGCTCTCGCACGCCCGGACCACGCCGCTCACAAAGACACCATACGGTCGCCGAGTTGCGGGCGCAGGGGCGCTACGGCCCGGAACTGCGCGACGTGCTGCCCGCGTTCACCGGCCTCGGTCTCGTCGTCGCCGGCCTCGCGGTAGCCCTCGCCCGGCTGTACCGCGCGCTCGGTGTCGGCGGTCTGCTGCTGGGCGTGATCCTGCTCGCGGCCGCCACGGCGGTGGGGTGGCGCTGGCGCCGTGTGGCGGTCCGCCGACGCGGCGGCATCTACACCCCGGCCGAACTGACGACGCTGGACGAGCACGGCCTGGCGGTGGCCGCCGAACGGATGCTGCGGCGCGACGGCTGGCACGTCATCCCCATGCCGGACGCGGGCCGCCCTCGGCTCTACGCACGCGACCGCGACGGCCGCCGTCTCGACGTGAGGTTCCGCCCGGCGGACCGGGCGACGGCGGACCGGGACACGTCGGCCGGTCCTGCCCCCACCCTGCGAGAGCCGGGCCGCCCCGGGGCCGACAACCCGATCCGCGTGATCGTCAGCCGGGACCCGTACAGCCGCACGGATGCGCTCCGGGCCTCCCGCCAGGGCGGCGTCCACCTGGTCGACGGCCGCCGGCTGCACCGGTGGGCCGCCGGGACCTCCCTGGACGACCTGGGCCTGCGGGCGGTGAGCACGTGACCACTCGGCTGCTGTGCGGCTGATGGCCGGGCCGACCGGCTCCGACCGGTCCTCGGCGACGGCGCCTCCCTCGGCACCGGCCTGTTCGTCCCGCGCCGCAGACGCCCCGGGCGACCGCTGCCGAAGGGCACGGTCTCCTCGAGGAGGACCTCGCTGCGGAGGTGGAGCACCGGCCCGGTGTCGGTCCGGTCACACGGTTCGCCGTCGCTCGGCGGGGCACTGGGGCTGTGAGCAGACGAGAAAGAGGGGGCTCGAGGTGACGGACCACAGCGAGGCAGGGACGGAAGGCGGCGGTTCCGGCGCCGACGTGACCGAGTCGGGACTGCTGGAGGGGCTGAGCGTGGACGATCAGCGTCCGGAACAGCCGATCCTGCTGAACGCCGACGGCAGCCCACTGGAGACGTGGCGGGAGAACTACCCCTACGACCGCAAGATGCGCAGGCGCGAGTACGAGCAGACCAAGCGCGTCCTCCAGATCGAGCTGCTGAAGATGCAGCGCTGGGTGAAGGAGACCGGCCAGCGCATCGTCGTCGTGTGCGAGGGCCGGGACGCGGCCGGCAAGGGCGGCACCATCCAGCGCTTCACCGAACGCCTCAACCCGCGCGGTGCCCGGGTGGTCGCTCTGGAGAAGCCCACCGAGCGCGAGGCCGGGCAGTGGTACTTCCAGCGGTACGTCTCCCATCTGCCGGCTCGCGGGGAGATCGTCTTCTTCGACCGCTCCTGGTACAACCGGGCCGGTGTCGAACGCGTCATGAACTTCTGCACGGACGCCGAGTACCGGGACTTCCTCCGGCAGGCTCCGATGTTCGAACAGATGCTGACCGAGGACGGCATCCTGCTGGTCAAGTTCTGGTTCTCCGTCTCCCGCGCGGAGCAGCGCACGCGGTTCGCCATCCGGCAGGTGGACCCGGTACGCCGCTGGAAGCTCTCACCGACCGACCTGGCCTCGCTGGACCGCTGGGACGACTACACGACCGCCAAGGTCGACATGTTCCGCGCCACGGACACCGAGCACGCGCCGTGGACGGTGGTGAAGAACAACGACAAGCGGCGTGGCCGTCTCGAGGCCATGCGGAGCCTTCTCTACCGGTGCGACTACCCGGCCAAGGACGAGGACAGCGTCGGCAAGCCCGATCCGCTGATCGTCGGCGCGGCGGACACCCTGCTGGAACCCGGTGAGGAGCAGACGGACCTGTCCCCGACCCCGCTGACCGGCCAGGGCGACGGCCCCGGACTGCATCCTCGGCAGGACTGAACCGGGGCCGCCGGCGGTGAGCGCACCGCCCGGACACGGACGTCTGTTTGACGGGAGGAACGGGGGTTATCCCCAAGGGAAAGACTGCCGCCGGCAGTCGAGAGCCGTGGGCCGCCCGTGACCGTGGCCGCATCCCGCGTTCCGGGACCGCGGCCGGTTCGCCGAAGCAGCCCGCACCACGCCGGGAAGGGACTGGTCGCGGTGACCGTAGTGGCACAGCAGCGCGGCGGAGGAGGCTCCAGTGGCCTCTACGACGTACTGGAACTGATCCTCGACCGGGGGCTGGTGATCGACGCGTTCATACGGGTCTCCCTCGTCGGCATCGAGATCCTGAAGATCGACGTGCGCATCGTGGTGGCCAGCGTCGACACGTATCTGCGCTTCGCCGAGGCCTGCAACCGCCTCGACCTCGAGGCCGGGCCGCGCAAGCCCGCCGGACTGGCCGAGCTTCCGGGACGCATGAAGGAGTCGGGGGCCCGGGGTGCGACGAAGGGCCTCCTGTCGGGGGCCGCGGAGACGATCTCCGACGCCTTCCAGCAGGCTCGCAGCGAGCGCCGCAGGTGACGGAGGAACCCGCGGTACGCGGGGCTGCGGTGGGGAGACCTCCGGGACGGTGCGGAGCCTGGGGCCGTGCCCGGGGCCGCCGATCCGGTGATCGACGTCCCCGGGCGACGGGGGCGGTCCGCGCGCCCCACCGGATCTATTCGGCCCAGGCACGCTCCAACTGGGTGCGGAAGGTGAGGGGCTTTCGCCCGATCAGCTCGGCCAGCGTCGGGTCGACGTCGGTGAACTCGCCGTTCCGTGCTGCCGCGAAGATGCTCAGCATGAGGTCGGCGATCGGGGTCGGCGCGCCGTGTGCCAGGGCCTGCTCGCGAAAGGCGTCGTCGGGGACGACGGTGCGGGTGAAGGACCGTCCGGTGACCTGGGACGCGATCTCGGCGACGGTGTCGAAGTCGAGCGCCTCCAGGCCGGTGAGCGGCGGAGTGGGCCCCTCGAAGCGGGCCTCCTCGGCGAGGATCGACGCGGTGGCCTCGGCGAGGTCGTCATGGCCGGTCCAGGCGACGGGACCGTCGGCGGGGAGGGCGATGTCGCCGGTGTGGCGGGCGGACTCCAGGAACTGCAGGGCGCTGGCGGCGTAGAAGCCGTTGCGCAGCGCGGTCCAGGGCAGGCCGGTGGCGCGCAGCAGGTCCTCGGTCCGGGCGTGGTCGCGGCATGCCTGGAAGCGGGAGTCGTGGGCGGCGCCCGCCTGGCTGGTGTAGAGGATGCGGCGGACGCCGACCTTCACGGCGGCGTCGATGGCGGTGCGATGGCCGCTGACGCACTCCTGGCCCGTGCGGTCGAGGGAGACGAGGAGCAGTCGCTCGGCCCCCTCGAAGGCGTGCACGAGCGAGGCGGGCTCGTCGAAGCTGCCCTGCCGGACGCGGACGCCGCGGTCGGCGAGGTCCTGGGCCTTGTGGGGGTCGCGGACACTGACGCCGACGCGGTCGGCGGGGACGCGCTCCAGGAGGCGCTCGACGGTGCGGCGGCCGAGCTTCCCGGTGGCTCCGGTGACGATGATCATGGGGGTTCTCCCGACACTGTTTCCGTTGGAATCACTTTGAGGGTAACACTGGAATTTCCAATGGAAACAGATCACCGGTACCATTGGTTCATGGCTACACGCGACTCAACCGACAGCCCTCGGCACCGCATCGTCGAGGCAGCCGTCGAGCTGCTGGAGAGCGGCGGCCCCGACGCGGTGAGCACCCGCGCGGTCGCCGCCGCGGCCGGAATGCAGCCGCCGGCGATCTACCGCCTCTTCGGCGACAAGGAGGGACTCCTCGAAGCCGTCGCCGAGCACGGCTACGCGCAGTTCCTGGAGAGAAAGCGCGCGCAGCTCGACCCCGCCCCGCAGGACCCGGTGGAGGAACTGCGCCGCGCCTGGGACGTGGTGGTCGAATTCGGGATCTCCCGCCCCGAGTTGTTCGCGGTGATGAACCGGGCCACCGGCCGGGGACCGGACGCGGCGCACCGCGCGGGTCTGGAGATCCTGCACGGGCGGGTGCGTCGGCTGGCGGCCGGGGGGTGGCTGCGGGTCGACGAGGAGCTGGCCGCCCAGATCATCCGGGCGACAGGCCAGGGCGCGGTCACCACCTGGCACTCCACCCCCGCGGACCGCCGTGATCCGGCCCTGTTGACCGTCCTGCGCGAGTCCATGGTCGCGGCCGTCACGCGCGCCGAGCCGGCGCTCCCCGCCGCGGAGTCCGGTCCCGCCGCGGCGGCCCGCGCGCTGCGCGCCGCCCTCACCGACGACGCCGATGTCCTGAGCGACGCCGAGCAGCGTCTGCTGCGCGAGTGGCTCACGCGCCTGGCGGCGCACGGCGGCGCGCCGCACGCCTGATCGCGCGTCGGTTCCGGACGCGCACCGGATCCCCCGGCCTCGGACGCGGCTCGACCGGCCCCATGAGACCGTCGTCAACAGCTCCGCCGGGCACACCTTGACCGACATCCGCCGGCACGACCCGCACTTCCGCACCGGTTACGACAAGTGGCCGGCCTACGGTCAGGCCAAGACCGCCAACGTCCTGTTCGCCGTACAGTTCGACGCCCTCGGGCGCAACGACGGCGTCCGGACGTTCGCCCTCCACCCGGGCAGGATCATCACCGGCCTCCAGCGAGAGATGACCCGTCAGGAACAGATCGAACGCGGGTGGGTGGACGAGCACGGCAACGTGATCGGCGCCGGCTTCAAGACACCCTCCCAGGGCGCCGCCACCGGGCTGTGGGCCGCCACTTCCCCGCTCCTCGACGGCCGCGGCGGGCTCTACCTCGAGGACTGTGACGTCGCGCGCGTCTCCTCCCCCGCCGCGCCCATGGACGACGGAGGCGTCCGCGCCTGCGCCCTCGCCCCCGACGCGGCAGCACGGCTGTGGGAACTGTCCGTTGCGGCGACCGGCACCACCCCGGTCACGCGATGAACCCGTACGCCCGAGCCTCACGCGCCCGCGGCACATCCCGCCCGCGCCGGGGCGACGGCGGACCGGGGGCTGCGGCCGGGGCGCAGGTCGCGGTCGCCGAGGTCACGACCTCTCCGTGAACGCGGTGGCGTGGTCGGCGACCCACTGGCGAAACGTCCGCGGCGCCGTCCCGAGGACGTCGGCCACCGCAGTGGTGATGTACGCGGGCTGTCCGACCGCCGCGCTCCACGCGGCGAGGAGCATGTCGACGACCGAGCTGGGCGCCGTGTCCTTCCACAGGCTCCGGAACTCGTCCGGCGTCATCTCCTCGAACGCGATCCGACGCCCCAGGACATCACCGATGACGTCCACCTGCGCGGCCTGGGTCAGCGATTCGGGGCCCGTGAGGACGTAGTCGCCTCCGGCGTGTCCGCTCTGCCAGAGCGTCCGCGCCGCGACGGCTGCGACGTCACGGTCGTCGACCGGTGCCGATCCGGCGGCGCCGTAGGGCCACCGGACGACCTCACCGGCCCGGATCGCGGGGGCCCACCAGGCCGTCGAGTTCGACGCGAGCATCCCCGGCCGGATGATCGTCGACTCGAGTCCGGTGGCCGCGATGAGCCGTTCGATGCCGGCGTGCAGCACCGCCATGGGGTTGGGCTGCTGGAACAGGGGGTGCGGCGTCCGGTGCGGGGAGGAGAGGAAGACGACCCGTCGCACGCGGGCCGCCAGCCGCTCGACGACCGCCTCGGCGGTCCGGGGCGGGGCGGTCCAGACGAGGAAGACCGCACCGGCGCCGTCCAGAGCCGGGTCGAGCGTCTCGGGCGCGGTGAGGTCCCCGGTGAAGACCTCGACCCCCGCCGGCAGTGTCGCCGCCGTCTCGGGGCGACGGGTGAGGGCGCGGACCGGCACGCCCGCGTCGAGGAGCCGGTCGACGACGACGCGGCCGACCCGGCCCGTCGCCCCGGTGACGAGCACGGGGAGGACATCTGTCTGATTCATGCCGCCCATAAAAACGTTACTCGGTTAAAAAAGCAACTCGGTTACGAATGTTACGGTGGTCGGATGAGCGAGTCGACGGGTCTGCGGGCCCGCAAGAAGGAGCGGACGCGCGACGCCATCGGAGACGCGGCCGTCTCGCTGTTCCTGGAGCGCGGCTTCGACCGCGTCTCGGTCAACGACATCGCCGCGGCGGCCGAGGTCTCCAAGCCGACCCTCTTCCGGTACTTCCCCACCAAGGAGGACCTGGTGCTGTACCGGTTCGCGGACCACCAGGGCGAGGCGGCACGCGTCGTACGTGACCGCAGGTCCGGCATCGAGCCGGTGACGGCGCTGCACCGGCACTTCCGGGCCGGTCTCGACCGGTGCGACCCCGTCACCGGTCTCAGCGATCATCCCGAGGTGGTGGCGTTCCACCGGCTGGTGTTCACCACACCGAGCCTGGCGGGACGGCTCACGCGGTATCAGCTCGAGGACGAGGAGGCGTTGGCGGACGCCCTCGGCGGGGGCATCGGGGGACGCCTGCTGGCCGCCCAGGTACTCGCGGTCCAACGGGTGCTCGCCCGGACCAACTGGCAGAAGATCGCGGACGGTCGCACCGCCCACGACGTCCACCCCGAAGCCGTGGCCGATGCCGACCAGGCATTCGGCCGACTGCGGTGACGGACGACGTACCCGGCCGAAGAAGGCGCCGCGGCCCGGCCCGTTGCCTCGCCCGTGGGCCGGGCGGGCAGGGCCGTTCACCGTGCTCGGCGGGGCTGTGACGCAACCGCAGGACTGGAGAGCGATCGCACGGCAATGAGCTAGGGGTGACACGCATCGCGATCATCGCTCTCGTCCTCGTCGCAGGGGTACTGGCGGCCCTGGCCGCGGCCCTGGCCTCCCCCTGGTGGTCGCTCGCGGCCGTGCCGGTGCTGCTGCTGGGCCTGCTGGGTGTGCGGGACCTGGTGCAACGCCGGCATGCGGTGCTGCGCAACTATCCCGTGCTCGGCCATGCCCGCTTCCTCCTGGAGCGCATACGTCCGGAGCTGCAGCAGTACTTCGTCGAGCGGAACTTCGACGGCCGCCCCTTCGACCGGGACGTGCGCAGCATCGTCTACGAGCGGGCCAAGGGCACCGACGCCGAGGAGCCGTTCGGCACCGAACGGGACGTGTACCGGCCCGGTCACGAGTACCTGGTGCCGTCGATGGCGCCGTGCCCGGTGCCCGAGTCCCCGCCGCGCGTACGGATCGGCGGGCCGGACTGCTCCCGGCCGTACGACATGGCACTGCTGAACGTGTCGGCGATGAGCTTCGGTTCGCTGTCGGCCAACGCGGTGCTGGCGCTCAACGGCGGTGCCGCGGCGGGAGGGTTCGCCCACGACACCGGCGAGGGCGGGCTGTCGGAGTACCACCTGCGTCCGGGGGGCGACCTCGTGTGGGAGATCGGAACCGGGTACTTCGGCTGCCGGACCCGGGACGGCGGCTTCGACGCGGCCGAGTTCGCCGACAAGGCCGCGCACGACCACGTCAAGTGTGTGTCCCTGAAGCTGTCCCAGGGGGCCAAGCCCGGCATCGGCGGTGTGCTGCCGGGACCCAAGGTGAACTCCGAGATAGCCCGGGTCCGGGGCGTGCCAGAGGGGCGTACGGTCGTCTCGCCGCCGTATCACCGGGTCTTCTCCACCCCTCGTGAACTCGTGCGCTTCGTCGCGCGCATGCGCGAGCTGTCCGGTGGCAAGCCGGCCGGGTTCAAGCTGTGCGTGGGCTCGCGCCGGCAGTTCCTGGCCGTGTGCAAGGCCATGCTGGAGGAGGGCACCACGCCCGACTTCATCGTGGTGGACGGCGCCGAGGGCGGGACCGGAGCGGCACCGCTGGAGTTCGCCGACCATGTGGGAGCCCCGCTCACCGAGGGCCTGCTCACGGTGCACAACGCCCTCGTGGGGGCGGGACTGCGCGACCGGATCAGGATCGGTGCGAGCGGCAAGATCGCCACGGGCACCGACCTCGTCAAGCGCATGGTGCAGGGCGCCGACTACGGCAACGCGGCACGGGCGATGATGTTCGCCGTCGGCTGCATCCAGGCGCAGAGGTGCCACACCAACACCTGCCCCACCGGTGTCACGACGCAGGACCCCCGCCGAGCCCGTGCCCTGGACGTGCGGGACAAGACACCGCGCGTCCGGCGCTTCCAGGAGGCGACCGTGGCGAGCGCCCTGCAGATCATGGCGTCCATGGGTGTCACTGGCCCCGAGGAGCTGCGCCCGCACATGCTCCGCCGACGGATCGACCCCCTCACCGAACGCTCCTACGAGGAGCTGTACGAGTGGCTCGGGCCGGGGCAGTTGCTCGTCGAGCCACCGGCTTCCTGGGCGGCCGACTGGAAGGCCGCCGACCCCGATCGTTTCACCGTGTGACCTGGAGGACTCACGTGGCCCGTACCGTTGCCCAAGTGATCGTGGACGCGCTGAGCGAGCTCGGCGTGCGCCACGTGTTCGGCGTCGTGGGAGACGCCCTCAATCCCCTGACGGACGCCATCCGCACCACCGACGGCCTGGAGTGGGTGGGATGCCGTCACGAGGAGGCGGCCGCCTTCGCCGCGAGCGCCCAGTCGCAGCTCACCGGCACCCTCGGCGTGTGCATGGGCACCGTCGGGCCCGGCTCCGTGCACCTCCTCAACGGGCTGTACGACGCGGCCAAGAGCCATGCCCCGGTGCTGGCGATCGCCGGCCAGGTGCCGCTGTCCGAAGTCGGCAGCGACTACTTCCAGGAGGTCGACAACGACGCCCTCTTCAGTGACGTGGCCGTCTTCCGCGCGACCGTCACCTCGCCCGACCAACTGCCGCAGATGCTGGAGACGGCCGTACGCCACGCACTGGGCCGCAAGGGCGTCGCCGTCCTCACCGTGCCGGGCGACCTGGGCGAGCGCGAACTGACCGCGGACCGGCCGGCCCGGTTCTCCCTGAACGCCCCGCTGAGCCGTCCCGACGAGTCCGCCGTGGCCCGCGCCGCGGAACTCCTCGACCGGTCCGAGCGCGTCACCCTGCTCGTCGGCGAGGGCGCCCGGGGTGCCCGGCAGGACGTCCTCGCCCTCGCCGACCGCCTGGCCGCGCCCATGGTGCTCACCCTGAAGGCCAAGGCCGGTTTCGAGGGCGACGCCAACCCGTTCCAGGTCGGCCAGACGGGCCTGATCGGCAACCCCGCCGCGGCCCGGGCCCTCCAGGACGCCGACACGCTCCTGATGCTGGGCACGGACTTCCCCTACCGGGACTGGTATCCCGAGGGACGGACCGTGATCCAGGTGGACACCGAGGCGGTCCACATCGGACGCCGCGTGCCGGTCGAGGTGGGTCTGGTGGGAGATACCGGTGCCACCGTGCGCGACCTGCTGGACCGGCTCACCGCCGCGCCCGCCGGGACCGGGGACGCCCGTGACCGCTCGCACCTGGAGAAGGCCCGTGAACGCTTCGACCGGTGGCGGGCCGGCCAGGCCCGGCTCGCCGACCCGTCGCACGACAAGGGCGTCGTGGGCCGCATCCGCTCCGCGCTCGACAACCGCGCCCACGACATCCGGCCGGAGACCCTGGCCGCGGCCGTGGACCGCCTGGCGGCCGACGACGCCGTCTTCACCTCCGACACGGGCATGGCCACGGTGTGGCTGTCGCGCTTCGTCGAGATGCGGGGCGGGCGACGCCTCATCGGCTCCTACAACCTGGGGTCGATGGCCAACGCCATGCCCCAGGCCCTGGGGGCCCAGTTCCTGGACCGCGAGCGACAGGTCGTCGCCTTCTGCGGTGACGGCGGGCTGAGCATGCTCCTCGGTGACCTCATGACGCTGAAGACGTACCGACTCCCCGTCAAGCTGGTCCTCTTCGACAACCGCCGGCTCGGCATGGTGAAACTCGAGCAGGAGCAGGCCGGCCTGCCCGAGTTCGGCACGGTGCTCGACAATCCCGACTTCGCCGCCGTGGCCGAGGCCATGGGCATCACCGGCATCCGCGTGACGGACCCCGCCGACGTGCAGGGTGCGGTGGAACGCGCCTTCCGCACCCCGGGACCGGTGCTGCTCGACGTCCTCACCAATCCCGACGAGATCGCCGTTCCGGCCGAGCCGACGGTCGAGCAGGGCTGGGGTTTCGCGCTGGCCAAGGTGAAGGAGGTCGTACGCAGCCACGGGGAGCCGGGCGGAAACTGACCGGCACCTCGCAGGCGTGCGCGTCGTCGTCCGGGCCGACGCCTGTCACCGCCGCGTCGGCACCGCCCTCCGCCCGGCACGGGGAGACGGCCCGCGTCGAGGCTCCCGTTGCGCCGTGTGGACGCGAGCGGCCGGGAGCACTGCGCAGGCAGGCAGCGGCGGGTCCCGGGGGGTCCCGGCCGCGTCCCCGTGGGACGGCGTGTCAGACCATGGCGAGCCGGTCCACCAGCAGCTCCACCCTCGGCTCGGCGTACTCG
This sequence comes from Streptomyces sp. JHA26, assembly GCF_002005565.1. GTDB lineage: Bacteria > Actinomycetota > Actinomycetes > Streptomycetales > Streptomycetaceae > Streptomyces. The sequence continues at coordinate 146,617 of NZ_BDJC01000007.1, forward strand.
GGCGGCAGGCGGCCCGCGAGGGTCAGGGTCGCCAGGCCGTGCAGGGACGCCCAGAACACCTCGGTGAACAGCCCCGGGTGGACGCCGTCGCCCGCGACCTCGGTGAGGCTTTCCAGCAGGGCGGCGAAGGCGTCCTTCAGCGGCTCCGGGGTGTCCTCCCGCGCGAACGCCAGGCCGCCGTCGAGCCGGAACATGGCGTCGTAGACCGCCGGGTTGCGTGCGGCGAAGTCGAGGTAGGCGCGGGCGAGGGCGGTGACCCGGGCGCGCGGGCCGTCGGCGGAGGAGGTCGCGGCCCGCAGCGCCGCGGCCATCTCGGCGGCGCCCTCGAGGGCGACGGCGCCGATGATCTCGCGCTTGCCGCGGAAGTGACTGTAGAGGACGGGCTGGCTGTACTCGATGCGCTCGGCGAGCCGGCGGGTGGTGACCGCGTCCCAGCCCTGCTGCTCGGCGAGTTCGCGGGCCGTCGCCACGATGAGGCGTTCGCGGACCGCCCGTTCGCGCTCCTTGCGTTCCTGTACCGACATGCACCGATTCTAGCGCCGCTAGACAATCGAGCGGCAATAGGCCCAGCGTCGCCTCATCGGCCGGCGACGCCAGGTGCCAGGAGGGGGTGGTCGTACGTGCCGCACTCGAGGTCTTCGCCACCGCGGTCGTCGGCCTGACGGCAGGGGTGGGCTCTCCGTCGCCTTCGTCATCGACCCGGTCCTCGACGCGCCCCCGGTGACAGTGACCGGCCCGGCCGCACCCACGGGGCCGGACGCCCGGTGCCGTGACGCCGTTCCGGTGGGTCGCTCTCGCGACGCCCGGCTCATGCCGTGGCGTAGTCGGCGAGCGAAGGCTCCAACAGGCCGAAGGCACTGTCCGCCTCCGCGGTGACAGTGGCGGTGATCCGGGCGTTGTCCTGGCCGGCGAGGGTGAGTTCCTGGATGCGCTGGAACAGGGTGCGGTGCACGGCGCCGAGCAGGGCGGCGACGGCGCGGGGAGTGATGTCGCCGCGGGGGACGCCGGTGGCATCGGCCAAGGCGTCGGCCAGAGCGGCCTCCCGCAGGTCGTGCAGGTCACGCAGCCGGGCGGAGAGGGTGGGGCTGTCGGCGATCATGCGGGCGAAGTCGGGGCCGGAGAACCCGGCGACCGGGTCGGTGTCCGCGGCCGCGCGGGCGAAGGCGCGGCGCAGGGCCGCCAGGGCCGATTCGCCGGACCGGCGGCCGGCCACCGTGGTGGCCAGGGAGGCGGTGAAGGCGTCCTGGTGGTCCAGGGCCAGGTCCTCCTTGCGCGGGAAGTAGTTGGTCACCGTCTTCTTCGCCACCCGCGCGGCGGCGGCGATCTCGGCGATGGTGGTCCGTTCGAAGCCCTGGGCGAGGAACAGACCGGTGGCGACGTCGGAGATGAGCTGCCGGGTCTCCTGCTTCTTGGATTCCCGCAGGCCGGCAGGGGGTGCGGACGAGAGGGCGTCAGTAGTCATGGAGCAATCTTACCCTCGTAGCATTTTTATATTGACACCCTTAGGCGGCCGAGTCTAAATTTACGCCCGTCGTAAGTTTTCCACGGGACGAAGGAGGACGTGCCGTGCCCGAACCCAGCCCCGTCGTCCTCCGGCTCGCGCCCGTGAGGAGACCGGCCCGGCGGGACCTTCCGCGGGTCCGCAACCGCCGAAGAACCGCCGAGGAGAATCACGTGCAGATCACCGCGTCCACCGTCTCGCTCACCGTCGACGACGTCGCCGCGTCCCGGCGGTTCTTCACCGCCCATCTCGGCTACGTCGAACAGGCCGCCGCCGACGCGTTCGCCTCCCTGTCGCGCGGCGACGCCGCGATGGACATCGTCCTGCTCGCCCGCGGCACCGAGGTGCTGCCTGCCGACCAGCGCGACCAGCACGCTTCCGGTCTGATCCTCGCCCTCACCGGTACCGGCATCGAGAACGAGGAGAAGCGGCTGCGTGCCGAGGGCGTCGAGATCACCATGCCGCTGCGCGAGGAGCCCTGGGGCGAGCGTCTCTTCCAGGTCACCGACCCCAACGGCGTGATCGTCCAGTTCGTCGAGTGGGTCACCCCGTCCGGCCCCGAGCACACCTGACGGCCCCCACCGTCCCGGGCCGCATCCCGGCCCTGTCCCGCGATGCACGGCCCGGACCGTGCGCGACATCCCCTGACCCGGCAAAGGACCTCGCCTTGTCACCTGATCCGTCCACCGTTCACCCGCTGCCCGCCCACGACCGCGTGGTGTTCCTGAAACCGCTGATCACCTCGCCGAAGATCGCCGTGGGCGAGTACACCTACTACGACGATCCGGACGGCGCCACGGACTTCGAGCGCCGCAACGTCCTCTACGCCTACGGACCGGAGCGCCTGATCATCGGCAGGTACTGCGCGATCGCCTCGGGAACCAGGTTCCTGATGGCCGGTGCCGAGCATCCGACGATGGGGGCGTCCACGTACCCGTTCACCATGTTCGGCGGCCGGTGGGCCGAACAGACGCTGGACATCGTCACCGCCATGCCCAGCCGCGGCGACACGGTCGTCGGCAACGACGTGTGGTTCGGCCACCAGGCCACCGTCATGCCCGGAGTACGGATCGGCGACGGCGCCATCATCGCCGCCGGCGCGGTGGTCACCGCGGACGTACCGCCGTACACCATCGTCGGCGGCAACCCGGCCCGGCCGATCCGCCGACGGTTCGACGAGGCCGACGTCGACCGGCTCCTGCGCGCCGCCTGGTGGGACTGGCCCGCCGACCTGGTCACCGAGCACGCCCGCACGATCATGGCCGGCACCCCGGCCGATGTCGCACGCGTCGCCGCCCGGCACGGCCTGGGGAGGACCCCGTGACACGGGCGGCGGACCGTACGTGATCGCCGTCGGCCCGGGCGGCGCGCCGCAGGCGGCCCAGGAGAGCCCGTTCGGCGCCCCCACGGCCGTTTCACCTCCGCGCCGGGGGAAACCCGCATGCGACTCATCGAGCCGACGGGTGCGCCCGGAACGCTCCGTGCCGACACCGGAAGGAGAACGACCATGCCCGCAGGGTCCAGCTCGAAGCGGGAACGCCAGTACGAGCACATCAAGCACAGCGCCGAGGAGCGAGGCGCGTCCGAGGGGCGGGCCAAGGAAATGGCCGCCAGGACGGTGAACAAGGAACGCGCCCGGTCCGGCGAGGCGAGGTCCTCGAGCAGCAGCTCGACGAAGGGCAAGTCGCCGTCCCAGCGAGGCGGGGAGAGGTCCGGCGGCTCCCACAGCGGCGGCAAGGGCCCGACCCGGGACCAGCTCTACGACGAAGCGAAGAAGAAGGGCATCGAGGGCCGGTCCACCATGAACAAGGACCAGCTCGCCAGGGCCCTGGGCCACTGACCGCCTCCGGCGGCACCCCGGCGGCGCATGCGAACCGTGCGCGTCCTTCCTCGGCTCCTCCGGCCGGCAGTGGCTCCCGCCGGGTGAAGGACGCGCACGGCTCGCCGACCGGTCGCCGGCCCGCCCGACGGCGTGGTGACGCGGCACAGCCGTACCCCGCCGACGGCGGCCACCGCCGCGGGCGGGGCCGTGTCCCGTGCTACGCGAGCAGTCGGATGATCATTCCGCTGCGGGGCCGGGTGGGGATGCGGTCCAGGGGGATGGTCAGGTCCTGGGGCGGAACGTCGTACCGCAGGTCGGCCAGGTGCCGGGAGAGCGTCTCCAGAATGCCCACGGTCATGGCCTCTCCGGGGCAGCGGTGCCCGGTGCGGGGGTCGGCCCCGCCCTGGGGGATCAGTTCGTCCCTGCCGGGCGGGTGATCGAGGAACCTCTCGGGGCGGAAGGCGTACGGGTCCTTCCACAGGCGTTCGTCGTGGTTCTGGCCGTAGACGTCCAGCAGAACGAGGCCGCCGGCCGGGACGTGGCGGCCCTGCCAGGTCAGGTCGGTGACGGCCCGGCCACCCAGGAAGGGGGCGAAGGGGTAGAAACGGCGGACCTCGTGGGCGAACGCCGTGGCGAACCCCCTCTCGTCCGACCGGAGCCGCTCCTTGTGTTCGGGCCAACGGTGCAGGGCGTGTGCGGCGAAGGCCACGAACCAGCTCAGCGCCGTGGCGGGGCGGAGGACGTTCAGCAGCTCCACCGCCGCGATCCGAGGTGTCAGCTCGGCGCCGGAAGCGTCGCGGTGGCGGCAGACGCGGTCCAGCACGGAATCCGCCGCGGCTTGGACCCGCCCGGTCCTCACCGAGGTGACGAGGCCGGCGAACCGCTGCTCCTGGCGGGTGCGGGCCCGCCTGGCCCGCCAGTGCCGGGGACCCGCCGTGGTGAAGCCCTCCACCATGGCCAGCAGGTCCCGCGCCAGCGGTTTCTCCTCGTCCTCCGTGAGCGGGACGCCGGCCCATCGGCAGACCCCGCGCACGATCACGCGGCCGACGGCGTCGAAGAGCACCACGTCCGGCCGCGCCCGCCAATGCGGTACGGCCTCGTCCCATGCGGCGACGATGTGCTCGGCCGCGCTCGTCACCGCATCGGTCTCCAGCAGGGGCAGGAAGAACGACTTGCGCTGCCGGTGCGCGTCACCGTCGAGGGTGTGGACCGCGCCGTGGCCGAAGAGCGTGCTCAGGACCGGCCCGGGGAGCGCCCCGTGCCGCCGGACGTGCTCCTCGTCGTAGAAGAAACGGACCGCGTCCGGGCCCCGCACGGCGAGTGCCGGCCGACCGAGGACGCGGAGGTCCAGCGCGGTGTCGCCCTCGGCACGCATCAGGTCGGGCAGCCAGGCGTAGCCCTCGGTCAGCAGGGCCAGGGACTCGGGAACCAGTCGTCGGGGACTCATTCCCCTGAAGTGCCCACGACGGCGGCCGCGACACCGGCACGATGCGGCGGCCGCAGGGCCGTCACCGCGTCACTCCCGCCGCCCGGAGTCCCCCTCCTCGGTTCCGGCCCCGGTCCCCGGCTCCGTCATCCGCCGGTGGGCCGCCGCCTTGACCCCGTCGGGCAGCACCTTCGCCGCCCACTCCTGCGCCTTGGTCTTCAGCGATCCGGTCACGACCTTCTTCTCGCCCCTCACGATCGCCTCGAACGCCTGCTCGGCCACTTGTGCGGGGTCGTCCTTCTCCATGGTGCCCATCCGGGTGTCGTCCGCCATGCCCGCCCGGTCGAAGAAGTCCGTGTCCGTCGGCCCCGGCATGAACGCGGTGACCGTCACGCCGGTGTCCTTCACCTCCTCGGCCAGCGCCTGGGCGAAGGACTGCACGAACGATTTGGACGCGTTGTAGACGGGCTGGAAGGAACCGGGCATCGTCGCGGCGACGGAGGAGGTGAAGGCGAGGCGGCCCGCACCGCGCGTCACCATGGCCCGCAGCAGCGGCTTGGCCAGCCGCACGGTCGCCGTGACGTTGAGGTCGATGACCTCCTGATCGTCGGCGAGCTCGGTGTCGACGAAGGCCCCGCCCCGGCCCACCCCCGCGTTGAGGACGGCCACGTCGACCGTCAGTCCGTCGAGCGCGTCCAGCAGCCGGTACCGGCCTTCCGCGGTCCGGAGGTCGGCGCGCACCGCGCGGACCTCCGCGCCCGACTCCCGCAGGTCCCGCGCGGCGGTCTCCAGCCGTTCGTCCTCGGCGTTCACCACCAGGTCGTAACCGTGCAGCGCGAACCGCCGGGCCAGCTCGTGGCCGATTCCGCTGGACGCGCCGGTGATCAGAGCGAGTGGCCGTGTGTCATCCATGGCGTGCGAGTAACCGTCACGCCCGGCGCCAAGCCCCCCGGGGAGAACGCGCGGATCCGTCGCACGGTCGGGTTGCACGGGGCGCCTCCCCCGGCTCGGACGAGAGCCGTACGGGGCTCAGGCGGGGCGTCTGCGGGAGGCCGTCTTCTTCGCCGGGGTCTTCTTCGCGGGAGCCTTCTTCGCCGGCGTCTTCGTCGTCTTCCTCGCGTCCTGCCCGGCCTTCGCGGACGGCTTCCCCGCCGGTGCCCTTCCCTCCGGCGTCTTCTTCGCCGACGTCCCGCCACCGGTCTTTCCGGGGGCGGCGCGGGACTCGCGGGCCTCCCGCAGGCTCATCTCCAGGGCCGTCGTCAGGTCCAGGATCCGGCCGCCGTGCTCCGGCTCGGGCGCCTCGGGCAGGGCCTCGCCGGAGATCTTGGCGGCGACGACCTCCTCCACCGCCTCGCGGTACTCGTCGCGCAGGTCCTCCAGACCGGCTCCGCCGAGGGCGTCCACCAGGGCGTCGGCGAGGTCCAGCTCCCGGTCGGGGACGGCGACGTCCGTACCGGGGGCGAGTCCCTCGGGGGCGCGGACCTCGTCCGGCCAGAGCAGGCCGTGCAGGACGATCGTGTCGCCGATCACGCGGAGCATGCCCAGACGCTCGCGGCCCCGCAGCGCGAACTTCGCGACGGCCACCTTGTCGCTGCGCCTCAGCGCCTCCCGCAGGAGCGCGTACGGCCTGGCCGCCGGCGCCCTGCCCGCCGCCAGGTAGTACGCGGCGCCCATCTGGAGGGGGTCGATGCTGTCCTCGGGGACGAAGGTGACGATCCCGATGGTCCTGGCGGTGGGGATCGGCAGGTGGGACAGGTCCTCGTCGGTGATGGGGATGATCGTGCCGTCCGCCTCCTCGTACCCCCTGCTGATCTCCTGGGCGGTGACCTCGCGGTCCTCGAGCTCGCAGAACTTGCGGTGGCGGATCCGGCCGCCGTCCTCCGTGTGGATCTCGCGGAAGGGGATCGCGTGGCTCTCGGTGGCGTTCACGAGCTTGACCGGGACCCTGACCAGGCCGAACGAGATCACGCCGTTCCAGATGGACCTCACGTGCAGCACCTTTCCGGTCGCCTGCCGGCCGATGACGCCATTTTGTCCCATTTTGCGTCTTTCCTCTTGCCGGGATTCCGGCCACCGCCTCCGGAGCCCGGCCGGGCGCCCGGTCCGCCGGCGTGCGGGCGAAGAGGCGGTGCGTCGAGGGGACGGCGAGCGCGGTGGCCGGGTCAGGAGCAGGCGTAGCCCGTCAGCGGCGGGGTGCGCAGGGCGAGGACGGCCTTGTCGTCGTGACCTTCGCCCGGACGGTGGGCGACCAGTGCCCGGCACAGTTCGTCCGGTGCCAGGCCGGCCAGGCGGGAGGCGGTGACGGCCAGGGTGTCCAGTCCCCGGTCCAGCGGCTGACCGGGGACCTCCACGAGACCGTCGGTGAAGAGGACGACCGTGCTGTCCACCGGGACCGCCTGGCAGTGGTCCGGGCGCGGCAGGTCGGGGTCCACTCCGAGGGGGATCCCGGGCTCGGTGTCCAGGTAGCGGACCCGCCCGTCGGGCAGCAGCAGGAGCGGCGGCGGGTGTCCGGCGCTGGACCAGCGCAGCTGCCAGGCACCGTCGGCGGGCTCCAGCCGGGCCAGCAGGGCCGTGGCGACGGGCGCCTCGTCCAGGGCGGCGCTCATGATGCGGTCGAGCCGTGCGAGGGAGGCGCTGGGCGGGGCGCTCCTGTCGAAGTACAGGGCCCGCAGCATGTTGCGGATCTGGGACATGTCGGCCGCGGCCCGCAGATCGTGCCCCACGACGTCGCCGATCACCGCCGCGCACGCCCCGTCGGGCAGCAGCATGGCGTCGTACCAGTCGCCGCCCACGGCGGCCGGGGCGCTCGCCGGGCGGTAGGCCGCGCCGGCGGCGAAGGGCCGCAGGTCGGGCAGGCGGGGCAGCAGCAGTCGCTGGAACTGTTCGCCGCTGTTGCGGACCTGCTGGTACAGGCGGGCGTTCTCGATCGCCACCCCGGCCGTACCGGCGAGCGCGCGGATCACGCCTTCGTCGTGCCGGTCGAAGGGCTGCCCGTCCTTGCGTTCGGAGAGATAGAGGTTCCCGTACACCCGTCCCCGGACGCTGATGGCGACGCCGAGCAGGGTGTGCATGGGCGGGTGTCCGGGCGGGAAGCCCGCCGACTCCGGATGGCGCGAGATGTCCTTGACCCGCAACGGCTCGGGGTGGTGGATCAGATGCCCCAGCAGGCCCCGCCCTCTCGGCAGCTCCACCCCTTCCAGGCCGGCCAGCTCCTTGGCGGTGAGCCCCAGGGGGATGAACTCCTCCAGGAGTCTGCCCTCCTGGTCGAGCACTCCCATGGCACCGTAGCGGGCGCCCACCAGGTCCATCGCCGTGCGGACGATGCGGCGCAGCACCATGGGCAGCTCCAGCTCGCCGGTGATGTTCACCACCGCCTGGAGCAGTTCCTGCAAGGTGCTCTGCGCGCGGGCCAGGGCGTGCAGTTGCTCGCCGATCCGGTTCAGGTCGGAACTGAGGGGCAGGTCGAGCAGCGAGGTGTAGGGCTCGGCCGGGCCTTCGTCGACCGGGTCGTCGTCCGTCGGCCTCTGCCGGTCCGCCGCCATCGCGCCTGCCTCACGTTCGCCGTCCGCTCAGGATGCCCCGCGTGCCCGTCCCCTGCCGGCCGCGTCCACGCGCGGGGCACACCGCAAGCCGGATCCGCCGCTCGGACCGGCTCCCGCCACCCTCACCCGACAGCCGGGCGTGTGCCGCCCACAGGCAGCCGGTCGGCGTAACACCGCGCCGCCGTGGGGGGGGAAAGAGCGTCCAGCTCCGGCGGGGCCGCTCGGCGGGGACGGTGTGCGGGACCGGGTCCGGCCTGCTCCCCCGGTGCCGGCCCGGTCACGCCGTCCCGGACGACCGCCGCGTCACCGCCGGCGCGGGCGCGTCCGCCGTCAGGGACAATCCATCCGTGCGCGGAACCCGCCGCGCGGAAGGGCCGGCCACCGGACGCGGTGGGGAGGCGACGCCCGCGCCGCGGGCACCCGCCGTGCACCAGCTCCCTCCCGGCGACCACAGCAAGGTACAGATCTCGTCATGGCCCTCACACGCATTCTCGTCACCGGCGGCGCGGGTTTCATCGGTTCGCACTACGTCCGCACGCTGCTCGGCGCCGGCGGGCCCGGTGACGTGAGCGTCACCGTGCTCGACAAGCTCACCTACGCGGGCAACCCCGCCAACCTCGACCCGGTCCGCGGCCACGCCGGATTCCGGTTCGTGCGGGGCGACATCTGCGACCGGGACCTGGTCACCGCGCTGGTGGCCGAACACGACCAGATCGTGCACTTCGCCGCGGAGTCCCACGTCGACCGCTCCCTGCTGGGCGCGGCCGAGTTCGTCACCGCCAACGTGCTGGGCACCCAGACCCTGCTGGAGGCGGCGTTGCGCCGGCCCGGGGGCGGCGCGCGGTTCCTGCACGTGTCCACCGACGAGGTGTACGGCTCCCTGGCGGAAGGCTCCTGGCCGGAGAGCGCCCCGGTGCGGCCCACCTCCCCCTACGCCGCGTCGAAGGCCTCCTCCGACCTGATCGCCCTGTCCTACCACCGCACCTTCGGCCTGGACGTGCGCGTCACCCGCTGCTCCAACAACTACGGCCCCCACCAGTTCCCGGAGAAGATCATCCCGCTGTTCGTCACCCACCTGCTCGACGGCCGCAAGGTACCGCTGTACGGGCAGGGCCTGAACGTGCGGGACTGGCTGCACGTCGACGACCACGTACAGGGCCTCGAACTCGTGCGCGTCTCGGGCCGGCCCGGCGAGGTGTACAACATCGGCGGCGGCACCGAACTGACCAACAAGGAACTCACCGCACTGCTGCTGGACCTGGCCGGAGCCGGCTGGGACAGCGTGGAGCACGTGCGCGACCGGCCCGGACACGACCTGCGCTACTGCGTCGACTCCACCAAGATCACCGCCGAACTGGGCTACCGCCCGTGCAAGGACTTCGTCCGGGGCCTCGCGGAGACGTTCGCCTGGTACCGCGACCACCGCTCCTGGTGGGAGCCCCTGCAGGCACGCGCCGCCCTGTGAACGTGGCAGGCAGGGGGGTGAGGTCGGGCGACGACCAGCGTTTCGGCTTCCCCGTTCCCGAGCCGACGACGATGATCGACCTCCCGGCGTGGCAGACCGCTGCTGCCCGGCGTTCGTTCCCCGCAGAAGGAGACAGGTCATGGCCACCGGCACAGTGAAGTGGTTCAACGCGGAAAAGGGCTACGGTTTCATCGAACAGGACGGCGGCGGGCCGGACGTGTTCGTCCACTACTCGGCCATCACCGGCGGCGGTTACCGGGAGCTCAGCGAGGGCCAGAAAGTGAGCTTCGACGTCACCCAGGGGGACAGGGGCCCGCAGGCGGAGAACGTCAGCCCGGCCTGAGGCTCCCGGGGAAGCCGGGTCCCGGGCGGTCACCGGCCGGCCCGGTCGCTCCTTCCGCGCGGCCAGGCCCGCGTCGACGTCCTCGCCCCGCGTCAGGCGGCCGGCGTCGGGCACACCGAGGTCCACGGCCCCGCCGCCACCGGCCCGGCCCCGCGTACCGTCACCGGTCCCCTCCCCACGGCGGACCTGCCCGGCACGCACGTGCGACGAGCGCTCCGGCCGGCTCCCGTGCCGCCCCCGCACGGCCGGGGTGTCCCCCGCCGTGCGGGGGCACGGTGCTCCGGCGGCACCTCTGCGTGCTTCCCCCTGTACGCCCGCCGCAGCCGGGCACGTCGGTCGGGGGCCGCCCGGCGTGGCACGACGGCACGCCCGCACGTCAGTGCGCGGCGACGGTCATCTCGAACGAGTAGCGGGAGGCCCGGTAGACGTGCGACCCGTACTCGACCGGCCTTCCCGAGCCGTCGAAGGCGGTGCGGGTCATCGTGAGCAGGGTGGCACCGCGGGACTCGTCGAGCAGCGCGGCCTCCGCGGCCGTCGCCCCCCGGGCACCGATGGTCTGCTCGGCGGTGCTCAGGGCGACGCCGGACCGGCGCAGCAGCTGGTACAGGCCCCCCTCGGCCAGCGCCTCGAGGGTCAGCTCGACCAGGCCCTCCGGCAGGTGGTTGCGCAGGAGTGCGATCGGCCGGCCGTCGGCGAGACGCAGCCGCTCGACGGACAGCACCGGCTGCCCCTCCTCCAGACGGAGCGCCGCGGCGGCCTCCCCCTCGGCCGGGACGGTCTCGATGGACAGCACCTGTGTGGACGGGTGGCGGCCGTCGCGTTCCAGGTCCTCGTAGAGGCTGGTGAGCTCCACCTGTCGCCGTATGCGGTTGGTGACGACCTGGGTGCCCACGCCCCGCTTGCGGGCCAGCAGCCCCTTGTTGACGAGGTGCTGCATGGCCTGACGCATCGTCGGGCGGGACAGCCCGAACTCGTCGGCCATGGTGATCTCGTTGCTCAGCCTGGTGCCGGGCGGCAGCTCACCCGCCTCGATGAGGCTCTGCAGCTGCTGGGCGAACTGGAAGTACAGGGGGACCGGGCTGCTCCGGTCGATCGTGATCTTCTTCGTGAGCGGTTCCACGTCATCCTCCTGCGCACTGCTTTCGTCGCCCGTCAGTATGCCCCACTTCCCCTTAAGCTCTGTACGTCTTTATGTCTGAACAAAGCCTTGCTCCACTGCTCTCCGGGGGATAGAAAGCACCTGGGCCGCACCGGCTCCTTTCCACGCCCGCACGAAAGGTTCCGCACATGCGCATCGGACTCATCGGCACGGGCCGTATCGGCGCGTTCCACGCCTCGACCCTGGCCGCTCTGCCGGCCGTCACCGGCCTGGTCCTCCACGACCCCGACGAACGCTCCGCCCGCACCGTGGCGGACCGCATCGGGGCGGAGTTCGCCGACGGCCTCGACGCGCTGTTCGGCGCCGGACCGGACGGGATCGTCATCGCGGCGCCCACCGATTCCCACGCGGAACTGATCCTCGCCGCCCACCGCGCGGGACTGCCCGCCTTCTGCGAGAAACCGGTCGCCGGCACCCTGGAGGAGACCGACCGGGTGCTGTCCGCGCTGGAGGGCTCCGACGTCCCCCTGCAGATCGGCTTCCAGCGCCGTTTCGACGCCGGCTACCAGGCGGTGCGCGAGGCCGTCTCGGCCGGCCGGCTCGGCTGGACGCACACCCTGCGGGCCTGCACGTCGGACCCGGCTCCCCCGCACCCCGGCTACCTCCCCGGTTCGGGCGGGATCTTCCGCGACTGCTCCGTGCACGACTACGACATCGTCCGCTGGGTGACCGGCCGTGAGGTCACCGAGGTCTACGCCACGGGCGCCAACCGCGGCGCGGAGTTCTTCGCCGCCGCCGGAGACGCCGACACCGGCGTCTCCGTGCTCACCCTGGACGACGGCACCCTGGCCACCTGCACCACCACCCGCTACAACGGCGCCGGTTACGACGTGCGCCTGGAGGTCTGCGGTTCCCGGGGCACCCTCGTCGCCGGCCTGACCGAGCAGGCGCCCCTGACCTCGGCCGAGGGGACGACGTGGCCGGCCGGCACCCCGTACCCGGGCTTCATGGAGCGTTTCCGGGACGCCTACCGCGCCGAGCTCACCGCGTTCACCGAAGTCGTGGCGGGCGTCCGCCCCAGCCCGTGCACCGGCGAGGACGCCCGCGCCGCCCTCGCCGTCGCCGAGGCCGCCGCCCGCTCGCGGGCCGAGGGCCGCCCCGTTCCGGTCCCCGCGCCCACGCGTCCCCGTGCGCTCGGCGAACGGCGGGCCTGAGCGGCACGGACGGGGACCGCGGACCGGGCCGCTCACCTGCGGGCCGGCGCCGCGGGCCCGTCGTACGACGCGGAGCACATCGTCGTGCGGTCGTGCACGGGAACGTGACGGAGACGGCCGCGCTACTCGATCAGTACGTCCGCGGCGATGACCATGAGCCCGATCAACATGTCCACGACCCCCGCCCGGAGGGAGGACAGCCAGCCGAGCCCGGCGGTGCGGGCCGCGGAGACTCCCAGGCCGAGCAGGGCGACGGTGTTGAACAGCAGGGCCACGTCGACCGCCGTGTCCTCCGTCCACCACCCCGCGACCGCGCCGAGCAGGAGCAGCACGGTGGGCAGCACGGTGGCGGGCAACGGCCACTCGGCGAGCACCGCCCGCGCCCTGCCGTGCTCGGCCGGCCCCTCGGCGGACGCGCGCCGGGCGATGACGTGCGCGTACCCGTGGGCGGCACCCGACGCCAGCGCGGTGAGCAGCACCCACAGCGCGTCCTGGCCGGGATCGGGCGCCTCGCCCGGCACGTCCAGCGCGGCCACCAGGGCGCTGGCCAGCACCAGGCCGTAGATCCCTCTGAACAGCCAGCGCTCCGCCTGCCGGGGCCGCAGGGCTCCCCTCGGCGCGGTGTCCTCGGGACGGACGTTGTCGGCGTGGTCGGGCATCGCATCGCCTCGGTGCGGGAGGAGGACGGGGTCACCACATGCTCACGTGCGCGTCGTCACGGGGCACGGCGCCACGCGGGCCGGGGCGCTCGCCGCCACCCACCGGTCGTGTTCCTCCTCGCCCTCGACGAAGCGGGACGCCACGCCGCTGACCTGCACCCGGTCGAAGGGACCGGCGGCATCGGCGTGCGACAGGTACGCGCGGGGAGCGCGGCGCGGGTTCTCCTGCTCCACCCGGCCCGCCGACGTGTCGAAGGCCGGCGGGGGCTCGCCACCGGGCACGGACGGCTTCGTCGAAGGTCGCGGTCGTTCCGCGAGGCTACCGACCGTGGTCAGCGGGGTCGTGGTCCCGGGTGAGTGACTGTTCGGTCCAGATGACTTTGCCGTGTCTCGTGTAGCGCACGCCCCACCGATCGGCGAGCTGGGCGACGAGGAACAGGCCGCGTCCGCCCTCGTCGAACTCGGCCGCCTGGACCACGCGCGGTGCGGTGCTGCTCGCGTCGCGCACCTCGCAGATCAGGACATGGCGCCGGAGGAGCCGAACGGTGACGGGCGGCGCGCCGTACCGGACGGCGTTCGTGATCAGTTCGCTGAGGATGAGTTCCGTGGTGAAACCCGTGTCGTCGAGTTCCCAGTTCTCCAGTTGCCGCATGCACCGGGCACGGACGGCGCCGGCCGCCGGGGCCGGTGGCGGTGTCAGCGGGCGACGGCCTCGACGGCGGCCGGGTCCTCGCCGGTCAGTTCCGCGATGCGGTGCGCCGGCACACCGGCCGCCAGCGCGCGGGTGAGCAGTGCTTCGCGGCCGTCCGTACAGGAACGGTAGGCCAGCAGCTCCTCCTCCAGCCGTGCGACGTCCTCCGGTGCCGCACGGTGGCGCAGACGGCTCAGCTCCTCCTCCCCGAGGGGAACGGGCAGCCGCTCGACGTCCTCGGGGATGGCCCGCGTCTCCTCCGGCGGCAGCAGGCGCAGCGCGGGGGAAGAGGCGGTGACGCCCTGCGCGTCGAGCCAGGCGCGCACGGCGGGGGTCTGCATACAGGCCAGGTCCCCGAGGGCCGCGGGGGGCGTCCCGAGCATCGAGGCCGGGTCGTTCAGCAGGACGAGGTAGGCGTCGTCGGTCATGCGTGGTTCCTCACAAGGGTGGACGGTCGGCTCCGCAGGCTTCCCTCTACCCGCTGCGGACGGCCTCACCGCGGTGACGTCCCGCGGCGGACCGCCCCGGCCCCCGTCCCGGTGGGCCCGGTCCGGCGGGCGTGGGTGGAGGGCCGTGGGTCAGCCGATGTTCCAGGTGAAGCTGCCGCCGTTGCCGGCCGCGACGGCGAGCATCACGATCATGAGGACGATGTCGGCCACTCCGAGGCCGATGTCCCACTTCGCCATCGTGGAGCCGGTCCGGTGCAGCGCCACGGCGCCGAAGACGATGGCCAGCGGACCCAGGACGATCGGCAGGATGAACAGGCCGACGATGCCGCAGACCAGTCCCGCGATCGCCAGTCCGCTCGTCCCGCTCGTCTTGTGCGCACCCGCTCGGCTGTAGGACGACATCGTCATCTCCCAGATGGTCGTGGTGGGCGTCTTTCGCCCTTCCGGTTCCTTCCTGGTTGCCCGTCCCGGCCGGGACATGCCTGCGACGGTCGGCCAAGTGCTGCCGCGCGACGGGGAGTTGCCGGGCCGGTGGCGGGTGGCGGGGGCGAGGGCCGGTCCGGTGACCGGTGTGCAACCGGGGGCCCGGTCGACCGCGGTCAGCAGGTCCTCGGAGGGCCTCACGCCGGAGGCGGCGGCATGCGCGTGGACCTGCTGCGGACGCACGGCGCACCCGGGCTGCGGGTACGACGTCACCGGCGCACCCTGGAGACAGGGCGAGCGCCCGGGGGTCGCGCACCCGCCGCTCGGCGCGGGTGGCCGACGGGTGACCGTGCACGGTCGGCTCCTCGGCCCCGCGCACAGTGACCGGGGCGTCGCGGGCTCCTGCACCGTGCCGGTCCCGGCCGCCCGCCCCGGCGTTTCCCATTCGCGAGGTGATCGACCATGAGCTCAGACGAAACACGCGAGCGGCTGCGGCAGATGCGGGAGAAGGCCGAGAACCTGGCCGACGCCGCGGAGCGGACCGACGATCCGCAGCAGCGGGCCCGTCTTCAGGAGAAGGCGCGCTCGCTGCGGTCCCGGTGCGAGCAGGAGAGCGGCATGCGCAGCGGGGACATCTATCCCTCGGAGTAGAGGGACCGGCCGGGGTGAGGCGGTCCCCGCCCCGGCCACGGGGCCGGTCGCCGACGGCGTCGCCGCCGCCCGGGCCGCCGGGCGTACGTTCCGGACCGCGCGGGGCGGCGGGCAGCGCGTCGACCAGGATCCGGGCGTCCCCTCGGGCAGGGTGGGGGCGCCTCTCCGCCGGAGGGGCGAGCAGGCGCGGTCCCTGGAGGTCTCATGCGCATCCGTCTCGTCGCAGCCCTCGGCTCCACGGCGCTGGCTGCCACCGCTCTGGCGGGTGCTCCCGCCGCCGAGGCCCGGGCCGCGGCCGCCGAGCACTTCCGCGTGGCGGTCGGAAACACGTGGACCGACGGCACCGTCACCTTCTACAACCGCTCGGTTCTCGTGGAGGGCGTCCACAGGTCGGTCAGCGCCGCCAACCGCATGACCTGCCGCAACACCCTGGCGAGGACGGTCAACGCGTCCGGCCCCATGGTCAGCAAGGTCTCCAGCGACATCGCCTGCGGCAACACCCGGAAGTTCAGCTTCGTCGTGCGGGCGGACCGCCCCGGCGGGGCCACCGCCGTGGAGGTCTGCCTCACCGACGCCAACAGCACGGAGCTGAAGTGCCATGTCGTCCTGTCGTGACCTCCCGGCGGCCCGGTCCCACCGCCGGCTCCCGGTCACGGCCCGCCGGTCCTGCCGTCCGGTCCGGCGCCGCCCGGTTCCGGCCCCTGGTCGTCGCCGCCGGTCCCCGAGGCCCTGACGAGCACTTCCCCGGCCGCCGTCCGGGCGTACAGCACCGACCGCCCGGCCCGCCACCGCCGCACCAGCCCCGCGTCCAGCAGCACCCGCAGGTGTCCGCCCACCGATCCCAGCCCCTTGCCGGTCACGGCGACCAGCTGCGTCGTGCTCATGGGGGTCCCGAGCAGCATCAGCAGTCCGGCCCGCACGGTGCCGACGAGCGCCCCGAGCGCGGCCGGGACCGGGCGCCGGTCGTGATCGTCGGCGAGCACCCCGAGGCACGGGTAGACGACGGCGTACCGTTCCTGCCCCTCCCACGACACCCAACCGGTCCTCGGCGTGACCGGCATGAACAGCAGGTCGGCCCCGTCGGCGATCTCCCGCGGCGGGTAGGCGTTCGGGTTGACCTGGAGGCGGCTCTCCCCGATCCACCGCGCCCCCGGCTTCAGGGAGTCCAGCACGGCCGCCCAGCCGCCCCGGCCCACCTGCGCCGTCCGGGCGATCACGTCGGCCTCCAGGATGCGTCGCCGGCGCTCCCAGTACGGCCGTACGGTCTCGTCCCAGACGTACGTCAGAAGCGCGGTCGCCCGCTCGGGCAGGTCGTCCCGCTCCAGGGCGGCGGGGAGCGGGCCGCCCAGAGACACACGGAGGTCGGCCCGGGCCTGCCCGGCCCCGGTCGCCCGCACCCGGGCCACGGTCTCCTCGAAGCTCTCGCCGATGCGTGAGGTGGGGCAGAAGAAGTCGGCGATCCAGGAGGTGCCGAGCGCCGCCCGCACGAGCGGGGCGGCCACCGGGTCGGCCGTGAGGCGCGCCCGGTAGCCGGGCAGGTGCGCGTGCAGCCAGGTCTCCTCGCCCCGGTGGGCGCCCGTCCCCGCGTGCAGCAGTTTCAGGCTCGCGAACGTCTCGGCGAACGGCGAGAGCACGAACCGGCTGCGGGCGAGGGTGTCGGTGCCGATCTGCCACAAGCCCATGCGGACGACCTTTCGTGTGTCGGCGAAACAGTACCCACGCTCCCCGGCCGGTCCGAGACTGCGACGCATGCGCAGCTACCGTTCCCTGTTCCGCACTCCGGAGTTCACTCCGTTCCTGCTCTCCTTCGCCGTCTTCGCCGCGGCCCAGACGATCGGCGGTCTGGCCCTCGGCACGCTGGTGTACCGGGCCACCGGCTCCCCGTTCCTGTCGGCGGTGAGCATGTTCGGCCCGCAGCTGGCGCAGGTGCTGGGCGGTGCGTTCCTGCTCTCGGGCGCCGACCGGCTGCCCCCGCGGGCGGTGCTGTGCGGTCTCGGGCTCGCCTTCGCGGCCGGTTCCGCGGTGCTGGCGCTGCCCGGTCTGCCCGTCGGGGCGGTCTTCGCGGTCGTCCTGGTGCAGGGCCTGGTCGCGTCGCTGGGCGGAGGGGTGCGCGGGGGCCTGATCAACGAGATCCTGTCCAAGGACGGCTACGTCCTGGGGCGTTCGGTGTACAACATGCTCTGGGGCCTGGTGCAGACGGCCGGTTTCGCGGCGGGCGGCGCGCTGCTGGTGTTCCTGTCCCCCCGGGCCTGTCTGCTGCTCGCGGCGGCGGCCTACGCGGTGTCGGCCCTCGTCACCCGGCTGGGTCTCACGGCCCGGCCCCCGCGTTCCCCGGGCCGCCCCTCCCTCTCGGCCTCCTGGCGCGCCAACGCCGTCCTGTGGTCCTCACGCCCCCGTCGCCTGACGTACCTCGGCCTGTGGGTCCCCAACGGCCTGATCGTCGGAAGCGATTCGCTCTACGTCTCCTACGCCCCCGAGTCCGCGGGCATGCTGTACGCGTCGGGGGCGCTGGGCATGTTCGTGGGTGACCTGGCGGTGGGCCGTCTGGTGCCGGTCGCGTTGCGCCCCCGTCTGGCGACGCCGCTGCGCCTGCTGCTGGCCGTTCCCTACCTGTTCTTCGTGCTGCGGCCGGGGGTGGCGCCGTCGGCGGTGGCGGTCACCGTCGCCTCCGTCGGCTTCGCCGCGAGCCTGGTCCTCCAGGAACGTCTGATGCAGCTCACCCCCGACGACCTCGCGGGCCAGGCTCTCGGCCTGCACGCCACCGGCATGGCCGCCCTGCAGGGCCTCGGCACCGTCCTCGCGGGCACACTGGCCCAACTGACCTCACCGGCCGCGGCGATCACCCTGATGGCGACCGCGTCCGCCACCGTGACCCTGGTCCTCGCCGCACTGGGACGCCGCGGGGAACGCCGCCCGGCCGCCGCCGGTACGCGGGCCGGAGTCCCGGCGGAGAGTCCGGCGGAGTGACGTCCGAAGCCCCGCCGGGCCCGCCCGCTGCCGCTGGGCTCGCGCCGGGGGCGGACGGGGAGGACGGCCTGCTCGACCCCCTGCCGCGGCACTGCCGGCATCCGGCCGTCGCCCGGCGGGCGGGGGCGGCGGGCCGTGAGGCGGGGCTACGGGGCGGTCAGTGGAGGGTGGGGCGGTAGACGAGTTCCTGGATGTGGCCGTCGAGGGTCCTGTGCTCGAGCAGTTCCAGGTCGAAGTCGGCCGCGTCCCGGAAGATCGGGTCGAGTCCGGTCCGGCCGGTGATGACGGGGAAGAGCGTCACCTGCAGGCGGTCGACCAGGCCGGCGGCCATCAGGGCCCGGTTCATCGACAGGCTGCCGTGCGAGCGCAGCGGCACGTCGGACTCCTCCTTGAGCCGGGCGACCACGTCGACGGCGTCACCATGGGCGACGGTCGCGTCCGGCCAGTCGAGGGGGCCTTCCAGCGTCGTCGACACCACCGTCGCCGGCAGGCTGCGCATCCTGGTGACCCAGGGGTCACGCACGTCGGACTCCTCGGTGCTCGCGGCCAGCATCTGGGTGAACAGCCGGTACGTGGCGGCCCCGAAGACCATCCGCTGGTCCGTGTCGTACAACGCGAGGCGGTGGTCGAGCAGTTCGGGGCCCTGCTTGCCCCAGTAGCCGGTCCAGTCGCCGCCGGCGGCGCCGTAGCCGTCGAGGCTGGTGAAGACGTCGAAGGTGTAGGTCGCGGTCATGGTGTGCTCCTCGGGTGGGCTTCGGCAACCGTCACACCCGTGGGGACCCGGCACCGCGCCGGAACTCATCGCCGTTCCACCACCGGTGGTCACGATCACTCGCAGGGCGTAAGGTGAACGGACGTTCGAGAGAACGCTTCAGCGGGGGACGGGATGGAGCACGGGGAGCGGGAGGGGCGCCGGACGGTGCCCGGGGCGGTGGTGGCCGCGGGGGTCGTCGGGGCGCTGGCCGTCGCCGCGTTCGTGCTGCGGCCCGCCGAGGGGCTGCTGCACTCCGGCAAGGGGCCGCTCGGCCACTGGGGCTTCGTCACGATCGGCCTGTCCGTCGTCTGGGCGGTGGGTGTCGTGCACGCCGTCCAGCAGCTCCGTCCCCGGATCGGCGCCGACTCCACCGCGCTGCCGCCGGGCGAGGAGCGGCTGCGACAGGCCGCCGTACGGCTGCTGCTCGCCGGGCCGGGGGTCGTCGGCGTCCTGGCCCTGGTGCTGCACCGGTTCACGCACGACAGCACAACGCCCGTGCCGGTGGACCTCCCGCCTCCCCCCGTGTCACCGTCCTCCTCCCTGCCCCCGGGCCGCGACAGGTCGTCGCCCGGGGAGGGCTCGGGGCACGCCCTGTCCCTGCCGTGGTACCTCCCGCTCGGTCTGCTGGTCGTGGTCGTCGTCGTGATCGTCGTGGTGGCCGTCGTACGGCGGCTGCGGCGGCTGCGGCGGTTCGGGCCGACGGTGCCGCCGCGTCCCGGCCCCTCGGGCGTCCCCGCGGAGGACGACGACGCGCGTCTGCTGTTGTCCGCCGTACGCTCGGGCCGTCATGCCCTGACCGACGCCGGCGACGCCCGGGCCGCCGTCATCGCCTGCTACGCCGCGATGGAGGACGCCCTCGTCGCGTCCGGCGTGCAGCGGCACGCCTCCGACAGTCCCGCCGACCTGCTCACCCGCGCCGCCGCCACGGGCCTCGCCCCGAACCCGGCCGCGCCGCGTCTGGCCGCGCTGTTCCGCGAAGCCCGTTTCTCCTCGCATCCGATGGGCGCTCCGCACCGCGAGGCCGCGGCCGAGGCCCTGGAAGACATCGCCTCGCGTCTCCAGGACCGGGAGACGGCGCGGTGAGCCGCGTCGCCCGCCGGACTCCGGAGCCGGACCTGCTCCCACTGCGCCGGATCGGGCTGCTCGGCGGGGCGGTCGCCGGGTCCGGTGTCCTGCTCGTCCTGCTGCTCGACGGCCCGGGGGCGGCCGGTGCCGTCGTGACCGTGCTCGTCGTCGCGGCGCTGGTGGCCGCCCGGTACGTGGCCGGGGCGGGCGCCTTCGACTCCGGGCGGCGGGACGAGGTACGGCTGCTGCGGACGCGGGCGCCGGGCATGGGCGAGTGGCGACGGAACGTCCACACCACCACCGGGCCCGACGGCGCCCTCTACTACCGCGCGGTCCTCCGCCCCGACCTGCGCCGTCTGTTCGCCGCCGCGCTCGCCGAGCACCACCACGTCTCGCTCGAGCAGCAGCCGGAGCGCGCCGCCGAGTTGATCGGGCCCGAACTGTGGCCGTGGCTGGGACCCGAGCCGCCCCGCACCGGGCCCGACGGCGACGTTCCCGTCGACGTGCTGCGCCGCCTCGTCGACCGGCTCGAAGCACTCGGCGCTCCCCGTACCCGTACTCCCCGTATCCCCCGTACCCGTACTCCCCGTACTCGTGAGGAAGAAGCGACGTGACGAGTCCCTCCACGCCCGGGCCCCGCACCGCCGGGCAGGTCGGCGAGCAGGCCGGTGCCGTACTGCGCGAGATCGGGCGTGCCGTCGTCGGCAAGTCGGGCGCCCTCGAACTCGTGATGCTGGCCGTACTGGCCGGCGGGCACGTCCTCGTCGAGGACCTGCCGGGGCTCGGCAAGACGCTCCTCGCGCGGTCCTTCGCCACCACGCTCGGCCTGGACTTCCGCCGGATCCAGTTCACGCCCGACCTGCTGCCCTCGGACGTCACCGGGGCGCCGCTGTACGACCAGCGCACCGGCGAGATGGTGTTCCACCCCGGCCCCGTCTTCACGCACCTCCTGCTCGCCGACGAGATCAACCGGACGCCGCCCAAGACACAGGCCGCGCTGCTCGAGGCGATGGCGGAGTCGCAGGTGACCGTGGACGGCGCCACGCGTCCGCTCGCCGACCCCTTCCTGGTGATCGCGACCGCCAACCCGGTGGAGTACGAGGGCACCTACTCCCTGCCCGAGGCCCAGCTCGACCGGTTCCAGCTGCGGGTGCGGATGGGCTATCTGGCGGCCCGGGAGGAGCTGGCGATGCTGCGGGCCCGGATCGACCGGGCCGCGCCCGAGGCCGTGCTCGACACGCTCGCGGGGCCGGCCGACGTCCTGGCGTGGCGGGCCGTCGTGGAGCGCGTGGAGATCGACGACGACCTGCTGGAGTACGCCGTCGCGCTCGTCGGCGCGACCCGCGACCACCCCCAGATCAGCATCGGCGCCTCACCGCGCGGCGGCCTCGCCCTGGTCCAGCTCGCGCGCGCCCGCGCCGTCCTGGACGGCCGGGACTACGTCGTCCCGGAGGACGTCAAGAGCCTCGCGGTGCCCGCGCTGGCCCACCGGGTGTCGCTGCGGCCGGAGTTGTGGGTGCGCGAGGTGTCCACGGACGACGTGCTGCGCGAGATCGTCGACAGCGTCGGCACGCCGTCCACACGGCGTACGGCCGCCGTGCCGTCGTGACCGCGCCCGCGCCGCGGCCGGACGCCGCGGTGGTCCGCGCCCTGGAGGGGCGCACCTCACCGGCCCAGCCG
>NZ_BDJC01000008.1 GCF_002005565.1 Streptomyces sp. JHA26
CGCCGCGGCGGCCGCCCGGGCGAGGACGCCGGCGAACCGGCGCCTGCTCCAGCCACCACCGCTCATGCGCGCTCCGTTCCGTCGCCCCGTCCCGTCCGCCCCGTGTCTACCAGTCGCCGTCCTGCACCGGTGCCCCCGGGGCGTCACCGAGGGGCTGGATCTGCTGCGGGGCGGGCTGCTGCCAGGGCTCGTGGTCGTCGCCGATCCAGTCCCCGACCGGCTTGACGTCCTGGAGCGGCTCGGCCGGCGCCAGATCCTGGGCGTCCTGGTCGTAGTAGTCGAACCACGGCAGACCCGCCCTGGTGTACGCGGCCCGGTCCACGGGGGACGGCGGTGGTGCCTCGCCGGTGATGCGCCGCCACTCGGGAGGCGTCACCAGGTGCACGAAGACCCGGCCCGCCGGCCGCTCGGCCCAGTCGGTCAAGGGCCGTTCGTCCTGGTAGACCTCCTGTCGCATGGAGCCGCCGACGCCCAGTCCCATGGCGGGCGCGGACCGCTGCGGGGCCCCGCCGGCGGGCGCCGGGGCCGCGCCCGGGGCGGGCGGCGCCGCCATCGGCATCGCGGTCCCGAAGGCGCTGCGCGGCCGGATCCCCCGGGCGCGCAGCGTCTCGGCCCGGCGCCGCTCCTCCTCGCGCCAGCGGGCCAGCTCCCGGTCGTTCAGGGGGAAGGCCTGCATCTGCACGCCGCCCCACACCTCCTCGCCGGTCACCTGGCCCTCGACGGTCGCACCCATGCCGAGCGGCACCGCCACGAACTGGCGGACCGTGCCCGCCCCCGAGTTGATGCCGTCCAGCCAGGGCTGCCGGGGGAGCACCACGTAGTTCTGCGGGTCGCGGGAGAGCCGGTCGCTCCACGGCCTGCCCGACACCGCGCACACCTTGCCCACCCCGACCTGGAGGGCCGCGGGCTCCGTGGTGCCGGCGAAACTCAGCCACATGGCCTCGCGCAGGTACACGGGCAGCATCACGCCGCCGCGCGCCCGCCACGCCTCGGGGACCGTGTCGGCGTAGTCGGCGACCCGGCGGACCGGGAACTCGCCGAGCCCCGGCGGCAGCGGATGCGTGCCCGTCTCGGGCAGCCGCAGGGTGCGGATGAACCGCACCGCCGCACCGCCCGGCAGCCGCAGCGTGTTCCCGTCGATCCGCACGCCGGTTCCCGTCATCCGTACGCCCCCTCTTCCCGTCGCCGGGCCTCCACCCGGCCGGCCGTGCCCGTCGGTGCCCGTCGGCGCGCGTCCGTTTCCGTCCGTGTCTTCAGTGAGAACGACGCCCGGCGGCACCCCGGTTCCGGCGCGGCCGTGTCACCTTGCGCACCCGGTCCCACATCCGCGTCAGCCGCGGGCGGCGTTCGCGCTGCTCACGCGTGTGGTGGTCCAGTTCCTCCAGCAGCCTGCGCGAGCGGTGCTCGGTGTCCATCTCGTCGATGATGCGGTTGACCTCGGTCAGCACCGCCCCCTGCAACTGCCACTGCCGGGCGTCGTGCTGGATCTCCTCCAGCAGCAACTGGGCGAGCTTGTCCCGGGTGACCGCGGCCTGCCGCAGCTCGGCGGTCAGCCGTTCCTCCGCCGACTCGGCGTTCTCGCTGACGCTGGTGGTGACCAGGACCGAGAAGCTGACCACGGCGTCGGCGATCTCGGACAGCAACTGCTGGATGGTCGCACCCGTCTCCGGGGGGAACAGGGGATCCGGCTCACGTTCCTTCGCGAGGTCGGTGAGGGTGCGCGCCAGGACCCGCAGCACCACCGTGCAGATCTCCAGGGTGTCCAGACCGGTGCGCAGCACCACGCGGTGCAGCAGCCCCTCCCGGACCCGCGGGTTGAGCCGCAGGCTGTCCTCGGCCTGTCTCAGGTCCTCGTCCACCTCGGCGATGTCGTGGTCGAGGCGGCGGGCCTCGTGCAGTCGGGCAGCCGCCTCGTGGAACGGCGTGCTGCCCGCGGCCTCCTCACCCATGCGCAGCATCAGCTGCCGCACCCGCCGGGCCAGCCCCTCGATCGACTCCCCGGCCTGCTCCACCCACACCGGAGGAGCGAAGAGCAGGTTGAAGACCAGTCCGACGATCGCCCCGATCAGCGTCTCCACCACCCGGGCCCAGGCCAGCGTCCCGTGCGAGGTCACCCCGAGCACCAGCATCGCGCTGATCGCCACCTCGGCCACGAACTCGTGCGCCCGCACCAGGTGCCCGACGCCCAGCGCCGCCACGATCACCAGCGCGAGGCTCCACCAGCTCAGTCCCACCACCGCGCTGAAGACGATGGCGACCAGGACACCGGCCACCACCGCGTTCACCCGTCGGACGCTCATCTTCAGCGTGGCGTACAGGGTGACCTGGACGACCAGCAGCGCGGTGAGGGGTGCGGTGAGCGGCGCCGCCGACTTGTCGGGGCTCAGCCGCACCGCGATGACATAGGCGATCGACGCCGCGGCGGCCGAGCGCAGCGCCTGCACGACCATCGGATCCCGGTGCCATCGGGCCAGGCGCTTCGCCTCTCGCGCGGCGGACGCCACGGTCTCACGTACATCCAGCATCCTCGGGCTGTTCCCCTTCCCCAGGCGCATCGAACGTATCCGGACAGACGGTAACCGGACGTAGGAGGCCAAAACCCCCCTCACGCGCCGGGCGCCGCCCGATGGGCCGAGGGTGGGTGGATCAACCGGTGATCTTGGCGAGGAAGGCCGACAGATTGCCCGTGGTGCGGGCGATCTGTTCCTCCAGGGTGAGGCTCTCCTCGAAGCGGGCGCCGGTCTCCGGCACCTTCTTGCCGCGCAGGTACAGGGAACAGGCGAGGTCGGTGCACATGTACAGGCCGACCGAGTTGCCCTCGCGTCCGGCCGGACCCGCCTTCCGCGCGGTCATCAGCGACACGCCGCCCCGGGGATGGGTGGTCAGGCACAGCGAGCACATGCTGCGGTGGAAGAAGCCGCGCTGGGCCGGCTGGAAGCGCAGTGCGACACCGACGAGGCGCCCGCCCTCCTCGGTGACCAGGTAGCTCCGGTCGGGCGCTCCGGGGTCCCGCCAGCCCAGGAAGTCGAGATCGTCCCACGGACGCTCGTCGAGGTCGCGGGGGACGGCCAGGCGTTTCGCCTCGCCCTTCGAGCAGTTGACGAAGGAGCCGCGGATGTCCCGCTCGGTGAGTGTTCTCATGGAAGGCCTCCGGATGTGACGGCGGTCGGTCGTGGGACCGTGAACCTAGGGGGTCTAGGGTTCTGCCTAGGGTAAGTAGCCACACGTCGGCCGGGCCAACGGATTTCGCGGCAGGCCTCCGGAACGCCGCTGGGCCGGCGCCCGGCGATCCCCTCCCCGTCCGGCGCGCGGCCCCCGGCGGACGAGCGCCGCGCCGAGGTTTCGCCGGTGACCGCGGAGGTACCCGGCGTGGCTCGTACGACCCGACGGAGACCACTGGGAGGGAGAGCGCCGTGACCGACCACCGCCTCGAAGGACCGGGGGAGAACGGTGCCCCCGTGCCGCGGGACCTGCCCGACCAGCAGGCCGGCACCGGCGAGGACCCCTGGGAGGCCGCGCCCTCCCGTGCGGAGCCGGAGACCGCCGACGACACCGAGGAGCAGGCCGACCGCGACGAACCGGCGGACCGGGGCGGCACCGACGTCCCCGACACGGACGAAGCCGGGACCGGCCGCCGGGGCGCACCGCGCTCCGGCAACGTGCACCCCGAGCACCCCGAACCCGACGAGTCCTCCGGCTGACGGCACGGGGCGCCGCGCGCACTCCGGCGCGGGACGGCCGGCCGAGACGGATCCGATCCGCCCGGCCGGCCGTCCCGCATCCGGCGCTCAGCCGACCTTGCGTCCCCGCAGCGGTTCCGTCGCCGCGCCCGCGCCCTCCCGGAAGCCCCGCAGGAACTCCTCCAGCACCTCCGTCGCCGTGCGCACCGGGCGCCAGCCGAGCTCCACGCGCGCCCGCGTGCAGTCCATCAGAGGGAGCCGCAGCACCGCGTCGAACAGGTGCGGGGACGCCGGCAGCAGGTGCAGCCCCCACGCGGCGGCGATCGCCGAACGGGCCGCCGTGCGGGGCAGCCGCACCGGCCGGGTCCCGGTCATCTCGCCCAGCAGCTCCGCGTCGACCGGCGGGTCGGTCGCCAGGTTGTACGGACCCCGGGCGTCCGGCGTACGCACCGCCAGCCGGTAGGCGTCCGCGGCGTCGTCGGTGTGCAGCACCTGCATCCGCAGCCCCGGGACGTCCGGCAGGAACGGCAGCCGCTCCGGACGGGCCAGCGCCCCGGGCAGGAACTTGCCGCCGAAGATCCGGCGCTGTTCGCTCGCCGACTCCCGCTTGAAGAGGAAGCCCGGCCGCATCCGGACCACCCGGACGTCCGGGTGGTCGCGTTCGAAGATGTCCAGGGACCGCTCCAGGTAGGCCTTCTCCCGGCAGTACGCCGCGTCCGGCCAGCCGTGCGTCGGCCATGACTCGTCCACGGCGCGGTCCTTCGGCCCCGGCGAGTACGCGCCGACCGACGAGGCGTGCACCAGCGTCGGCACCCTGGCCGCGGCCACCGCCTCGAAGACCCGCAGGGAGCCGAGGACGTTCGTGCGCCAGGTCGTCGCGGGATCGTGCGTCGGCTGGAACGCCCACGCCAGGTGGACCACCGCGTCGGCACCCGCGAAGAGACCGGCCGTGTCGGCCTGCTCGGAGGCCAGGTCGACCGCCGCCCACTCCGTCTTCGGGGGCGACCACGCGGGGATCCGCCGCGCCAGTCCCAGGACCGAACCGACCTCCGGATCCTCCGAGAGGAGTCTCACCACACTGGTGCCCACGTTGCCGGTCGCGCCCGTGACCACGATCCTGCTGCCCGTTGCGCTGCTCACCTTGCGCTCCTCCCGTCCGCCTGCCAGTTCGGAGGCCACGGGTACCCCGCCCTGCCGCGGGCAAAGAAGAGCCCCGACCGGACGGGGGGATCACGGTCGGGGCGGTCTGTGGCGGATACGGACGGCGGTCGCCTCTCGGCGAGGGGCTCCACAGGGCTTCAGCCGAACGATCGTCCCTGTGGGCGATAGGTGAGGCCCGGGGACACTGTCCCGTCCGTACCCACGCTCTCTTCAACGGCGGACATCCTCCCGGTGTTCCACCGTCTGTCATGTTCTGGGGTGATCCGCGTCACTGGTTCCCGAGCTCGGGACCGACCTCGGCCCACAGGTTCTCGGCCTGGAGCAGCAGCGCGCCCAGCACCGACGCCTGCGCGGCGCCCTGCCCGGCGTGCTTCCGCAGCCCGTCCTGCAACTGCCGGTGCAGCTCCTCCATCGTCTCCTCCGTCGCCTCGGCCGATTCCTCCTGCCCGGCCGCGCCCTTCGGGTCCTGCACGTCCTGCGTGTCCCGGGGGTGGGGGTCCGCCGCCCCGCCCACCATGCGGCCGGCCTGCGCGTGGCAGGAGTCGCCGATCAGCTTCAGCAGACGCGCGTACAGGTCGAGCACCGGGCCCTCGGGCATGGCGGGTGTGCGGTTCTCGTCGGCCGCCACCGCCAGCGCCCGGGTGAGCGCCGTGATGTTCCCGGTGACCCGGGTCCACCGCTGGTCCTCCTCCTCGGGCGGGGCCGGAGGGGGCGCCCGGTGCAGTGCGCGCAGCGGGCCGTAGGTCAGCCGCAGGCTCTCCTGGCTCCAGGACCGCGCCGACGTCAGCGCCTGCACGCGCCGCTGCAGCCGCGTGGACTCGCTCGACCAGCCGGCCGCGGTCTGCGCGTCCCACTCGTTCTCCCGCAGGTCGGCCGCGACGGTGTGCAGGACGTCGCCCGCGTCCCGGGCCAGCGCCGCGAGGTTCTCGTGGACGTCCCGCAGGTGGATCGGCGGCAGCACGAACGCGTTCACCGCGATGCCGATGACCGCGCCGAGCGCCGCCTGCCCCACCCGGTGCCCGACCGCGGCCGCGGAGACCGGTGTCCCCGCGGCCAGGACGAACACCGCCGTGGTGGCCGCGTAGACGCCCTGCTGGCCGAAGCGCGGCCAGTTCGCGAGCAGCATCAGCAACGGCAGGGACAGCGCCAGCGCCCCGGTGGTGTCGTCGGTGATCACCTGGGCCGCGGAGGCCACCAGCGACCCGAGGCAGATCGCCCCGAACTGCTGACCGCCCTGGCGTACGGAGCTGTAGACGGTGGCCTGGACGAGGACCACCGCCACCCAGGGGGCCATCAGGGCCATCGGATCGCCGAGCCAGACGCCCGCCACGGCCCAGGCGAGCAGAGCCGCGCCCGCGGCCTTCAGCGACTGGACGACCAGGTCGCGTTCCCGGCCCGGCCCCTGCCAGGCGGCCCGGACGGCCTGCCCGACGGCACCGGCCTCCCGCCGTGCCCAGTCCACCGGCCGTGCTCCGCGCAGCGCCCGCGTCAGGACGTTCCACCACCGCCGGCGCCCCGTCCCGGCACCCCAGCCGTCGTTCCCGGCCGCTCGCCGGGTGTCGTGCTCCACGTCCGTCATACGCGTCGTGCGGGGCCGAACGTCCTCATGACCGGGCGGCTCATGCCAGCGGGCTGTTCGCGAGCGAGGCCAGCAGGTCGGCCGGGTCCGCGTACACCGCGTCGGCGCCCGCCTCCTCCAGGTCGGCCCGCGGCAGGCCCCCGCACAGCACGCCCACGCACCGCACCCCGGCGCGGCTGCCGGCGCGCATGTCCCAGACCGTGTCGCCGACGAACACGGCCCGCTCGGCCGGCACCCCGGCGAGTTCCAGGGCGTGCTCCACCGGCTCCGGCGCGGGCTTGCCCGCGTCGACGTCGTCGGCGCTCGCGGTGGCGGAGATCACGTCGTCGGCGTCGATCGCCCGCCGCAGCGCGCCCAGCTCGGCGCCGCCCGCCGAGGTGGCGAGGACGACCTTCCAGCCGTCGCCGGCCAGGCGCCGCAGCAGCTCCCCCGCCTCCGGCAGCGCCGGCAGCCGGTCGAAGTACTGCCCGTAGAGCGCCTTGTGGGCGGCGCTCAGCTGCGCGTCCTGGTCCTTGTCCCGGTCCTCGCCCAGCAGGTGGCCGATCAGGTCGGTGGAGGCCAGACCCACCGCACGGTGGACGGCGTGCATAGGCACCCGGTGGCCCGCCTGCCGGAACGCCTCCCACCAGGTGACCACGTGCAGATGATTGGTGTCGACGAGGGTTCCGTCGACGTCGAACACGGCCGCCCGTTCCATGCACCGTTCCTTC
Organism: Streptomyces sp. JHA26; assembly: GCF_002005565.1. Lineage (GTDB taxonomy): Bacteria > Actinomycetota > Actinomycetes > Streptomycetales > Streptomycetaceae > Streptomyces. The sequence continues at coordinate 7,131 of NZ_BDJC01000008.1, forward strand.
CTTCGCGCTGTGTCGGCCCGGCGGGTACCACGTCAGCCGCCCGCCACTCCGGCCGGTACCCGGCCCCGACGGGTCCAAGGCCGACGACGCGTCGAGCGACCGGACGGTCCCGCCTCCTCCGGCACCTGCGGGGCCCCGCGGGGCCGAGGCCGTACGACGGCCCCGGCGGTTTGTCCGCGCGGACCCCGGGTACTGCGATGCCCCGTCACACCGTCCGCGCCCCCGAGGAGGCCCGCCGTGCCCAGTCCCACGCCGACCGACACCAAGGTGGCCGTCGTCACCGGTTCCGACTCGGGGATCGGCCGCGCCACCGCCGTACGCCTGGCCGAGGCGGGCATGGACATCGGCATCACCTGGCACACCGACGAGGAGGGCGCCGAGCGGACCGCCGAGGAGGTCCGCGCCCTCGGACGCCGCGCCGAGGTCGCCCACGTGGACCTGACCCGGCTGCCCGGGGCCGCCGAGACGGTGGACGCGCTGTGCGAACGGCTCGGCCGGATCGACGTCCTGGTCAACAACGCCGGCACCGGCACCGCCACGCCCTTCCTCGACCTCGGCCTCGACGACCTGCGCCACGTCCTGGACGTCGACCTGGCCGGGCCCTTCCTGTGCGGGCAGAACACGGCCCGGCGCATGATCCGCCAGGGCGACGGCGGCCGGATCGTCAACGTGACGTCCGTGCACGAGCACCAGCCGCGGGTGGGCGCCGCGCCGTACTGCGCGGCCAAGGGCGGCCTCGGCCTGCTCACCCAGGTCATGGCGATCGAGCTGGCCGAACACGGCATCACCGTGAACTCCGTGGCCCCGGGCGAGATCGCCACCCCGATGACCGGCCAGGAGGACACCGACCCGCACACCGAGCACCGCCCCGGCGTGCCGCTCGGCCGTCCCGGCGACGCCCGCGAGGTCGCCGCCGTCATCGCCTTCCTCGCCGGGCCCGAGGCCTCGTACGTCACCGGCGCGTCCTGGAGCGTGGACGGCGGCATGCTCCGCATGGGACCGATGGCCGGATCGCACCTGACGGGCGACGACTGGCGGCGCCCCTGATCGGGCCCTCGCGGATCCGGCCACGAGGCCGCTCCCGGGGTTTGCGGCCTACCCTCGAGTCATGACCGAAATCGCGAGCCCGCACATCGGCAGTCCGCGGATCCTCGTGCTCGGGGTGCAGCCGGGCACGCCGCCGTTCCGGATCGTGGAGATCGACGGTCAGGTGGTCGGAGAGGCGACGACCGTCGTCGACGTCCTGGAGGCCGCCGCCGCCTTCGGCATCAAGGTCCACGACCTCGACGACCCCGACGTGGTCCGCTGGGTGGGCGGGGACAAGTTCACCTGGACGCCGCGCACCCAGGTGTAGTGGTCACGAGCACACCTGGCGGCCCGAGCCGGGGATTCCGTCGTCGCCGACCGGTGCCCGGCGGGCCGCGCCGGCGGGCCGGGCGCGCACGGCCGCGTCCCGGCCGCGGGGCGAGGCCGACGGCACCCGCGGGCGGATCCGGTTCTCCCGCACGCCGGGCGTAGGCGTCCGGCGGTGGACGTGGCCGCCCGTCCGGGCCGTCGGCCGGGAGTCCGGTGCAGCCCGGTCGCTGCCGGGCCCCGCGCAGCGGCCGGGAGCAGCGGGGGTCCGCGTACGGACCCCCCGTCCCCGGCGTCGCGTCAGCCGACCGTCCACTTCTGGTTGGCGCCTCCCGTGCAGGTCCAGATCTGCAGCCGGGTGCCGTTGGCCGAGTTGTTGCCGGCGACGTCGAGGCACTTGTCGGCCTGCGGATTGACGATGTCGTGCGCGGCGGTGACGACCCAGCGCTGGGCGGCGGTGCCGTTGCAGTCCCACAGCTGGACGACGGTGCCGTCCGCGGTGCCGCCGCCGTTGACGTCCAGGCACTTGCCGAGCGCCCGGATCGTGCCGTCGGAGCCGACCGTCCACCGCTGGGCGGCGGTGCCGTTGCAGTCGTAGAGCTGCACCGGGGTGCCGTTGGCGGTGTTCGCGGCGGCGACGTCCACGCACTTGCCGGCCAGGCCCCGGATCGCGCCGCCGTTCGCCGAGTCGCTCGTCGTCACCGACACGTGGTCCACCACCAGCGTCTGCGGGAAGGTCGTGGAACCGTCCGGGTCGCCCGGCCAGTAGCCGCCGACCGCCAGGTTCAGGATCAGGAAGAACGGCTTGTTGAACACCCACTGCCTGCCGCCCAGATCGGCCGGGGTGCGCCGCTGGTAGACGTTGCCGTCCACCGACCAGGTGATGGAGTCGGGCGCCCAGTCGACGGCGAAGGTGTGGAAGGCGTCCGCGAAGGCCTGGCCGCCCGGCAGGGTGTAGCCGGCGCCGATGCCGCCGGAGCCGGAGTAGCCGGGGCCGTGGATCGTGCCGTGGACGGTGGAGGGCTCGAAGCCGACGTTCTCCATGATGTCGATCTCGCCCGAGTCCGGCCAGTTGACCGGTGTGCCCAGCATCCAGAACGCCGGCCACATGCCCTGCCCGCGCGGGATCTTCATCCGCGCCTCGACGTGCCCGTACTGCGCGCTGAACTTCCCGGAGGTGTTGAGCCGGGCCGAGGTGTACTGGCAGGTGCCGTACCAGCACTGGTAGTTGGCCGGGTTCTCGCGACGGGCCGTGATGACCAGGTGACCCTGGCCGTCCAGGGCCGCGTTCTTGTTGCCGGACGTGTAGTACTGCCGTTCGTGGTTGTTGACGTTGTCGCCGGTCTCGATCTGCCACTTCGAGGAGTCGACGGCCGCACCGGCCGGACCGTCGAAGGTGTCGGAGAACGTCACGGCGGCGGCCGCGGTGGTGGTGCCGGCGGCCCCGGCGGCTTCGGGATCGGCCTGGGCGGGACCGGCCACGAGCGAGGCGGCCAGTCCGGCGGACAGGGCGGCGGCGAGGAGACATCTACGGAGCAACAGTGGGCGGGCCACGGCTCTCCCTTCGTGCGGCGTCCCGTGGCGGGAGCGCCGGCAGAGGTGGGGGGTAAGGGTGTCGCCTCTTGATTTAAGGAGTGAGATAAGAGCCCGTCAATACTTTGGTACGGACCACTTGGCCTCGTCTCGGGCAGGAGCCCGGCCCCGCTCAGTCCCGGGGCCGGCGCGCGTGCACCGCGCGGCTGGTCCGCCGACCCAGGAGCAGGTAACCGACCAGCGCGCCCGCGCTGTTGAGGATGACGTCGTCGATGTCGAAGGCCCGCCCGGTGACCAGGGCGCCCTGCGCGAACTCCACCAGCAGCATCACCACGGCGGTCAGCAGCAGCACCCGCAGCACCCCGCGCGTGCGCGGCGCGACCACCGGGGCCAGGACGCCGAAGGGGACGCCCAGCAGCAGGTTGCCGCCGACCTGTTTCACGGCGTCGCGCAGCGCGGGCTGGTCCAGGTAGGCCCGCAGGGAGCGGCCGGGACGCATGTTGGTGTGCGTCAGCGCCTCCGAGGCGGGGGAGGGGTGCAGGGTCAGCCGGGCCAGTACGGCCGCGAACGCCACCATGAACACGAACGCGCACGCCATCGCCAGCAGGCGCAGCGGGAGGGCGAGCGGGTGCCGTTCGCGCCGGTCGGCGTCCCGCACCTTGGCGGCGCGGGGGCGCCACGGGGAACTCGGTCGTGGGACGGCGCGAGCCATGCGGTCCTCCAGTCGTCGACTTCCCCGCGTGCCGGTGCGGTTACCCGCGAAGCCGCCGGGGATGCGGGGCCTTCCCCGGTCCGGGTCCCGCGGTTCAGGAGCCGTAGGTCACCCGTACCTCCTCGAAGCCGAGGGAGTGCAGCAGGCCCTGGAGCATCGCCGTGGTGTTGCCCTCGGCCCGCGTGGTCAGCCCGCTCTCCTTCGCGGCGTCGCCGATGTGCCGGGCGGCGAGTTTCTGCACGGCCTGCTCGCCGTTGGGGTTGTCCGAGAACAGGTCGCCGAGCCGGTCGAGGAGGCCCCGTTGCTTGGAGACGGCGTACGAGTGCTCCGGGTCGAGGGCCGGTTCGCCCAGCGCGGCGTGCGGCAGCCGCAGCGTGGCCGACGTGCGGTCGTCGTTCACCGTCACGTCGTCCTCGCCCACCTCGCCGAGGTCGACGTAGGCGTCGACGGTCCCGGCGCCGACGTACAGGGTGCGGGTGCCGCGGATCGCGTCGGGCAGGAACCTGGCGTCCTTCTCCAGGTCCACGACGACCTGGAAGGAGCCGGAGGCGGCCTGGTAACGGCTGAGGTCCTGGACGGACTTCAGCAGCGCGGGCCCGGAACGGTCGTGGGTCTCGGAGCCGAACAGGTCCTTCAGGCCCGGCAGGACGCTCAGCCGCAGTCCCGCGAAGAGGACGACGAGCACCAGCACGATCACGCTCAGCGCCTTGGCCCAGCCCGGTATCCGTCCGGGGCGGTGCCTGATGGGAGTCGTCATGGCGACGGCCCTCCTTCCTGCTGTCCGCATGCCCCTCATCCCCCTTGCCAGACACGGAAGTCGGTGATCAGGCGGGAGCGCGGAGGCGGGTGGGGGCGCGGGGCGGTGGTCGGTGCGGTGGCTTCAGCGACCGGTTCCGCGACGGTCGGGAGGATCACACCCCCCTCCCCGCGCGTGAGCCCGGGCAGGCGCAGTTCGGCCTGCCGCACACGCCGGGCCGGGGTCGTCCCCGAGTGCCGCCAGGATGTCCGTGTCCACCTCGGCGGTACGGGCGGCGGGCCAGTGGGTCCGTCGGGCGACAGGGCCGCACGCGGGCACCGGCCCGGTCGATCGTGTCGACGAGGACGAGCGCGGGCAGCCGCAGCCACAGCCGCCGCAGGGTGCGCATCAGCGCCCGCGTCCGCGCCTGGGCGCCCTCCACGGCGGACAGCAGCGGCACCGTGCCGTCCAGGACCTCCACGACCGCGGAGCGGAGGGCGATGCCGCGCCGGCGCTCGATCCCGCCGTCGTCCGTACGGGTGTCCCCGGCGGCGACAGGGAACACGGACGGCGTCATCGTGACGCCTTCCCCCGGGCCCGCCGCAACCGGATTTCCGTAAGCTGAGGTCCCGGCCGGACAGGATCACGCGAGGAGCGGTCCGTGCGAGACATCGCCGTGTTCAGCGGTAGTGCCCACCCCGAGCTGGCCGAGGAGGTCTGTGCCCACCTGGGCGTGCCCCTCAGCCCCGTCCGGGTCAGCCGGTTCGCCAACGACTGCCTGGAGGTGCAGCTTCGGGCCAACTGCCGGGAGCGGGACGTCTTCCTGGTCCAGTCGCTGGTCAAGCCGGTGCAGGAGCACCTGGTCGAGCTGCTGCTGATGTGCGACGCGGCCCGCGGGGCGTCGGCCGGGCGCATCACCGTCGTCCTGCCGCACTACTCCTACGCCCGCTCGGACAAGAAGGACGCACCGCGCATCTCGCTCGGCGGGCGCCTGGTCGCCGACCTGCTGGTGGCGGCGGGCGCCGGCCGGGTCCTCGCCATGACCCTGCACTCGCCCCAGGTGCACGGCTTCTTCCCGGTCCCGGTCGACCACCTGCACGCGCTGCGCGAACTGGCCGCGCACTTCCGGCAGTACGACCTGTCCCGGACCACGGTGGTCTCGCCGGACCTCGGCAACGCCAAGGAGGCCGCCGCGTTCGCCCGGCTGCTCGGCGCCCGGGTGGCGGCGGGCGCCAAGCAGCGGTTCGCCGACGACCGGGTCAGCATCAGCGCCGTGATCGGGGACGTCGCCGGGCGCGACGTCATCGTGCTCGACGACGAGATCGCGGGCGGCAGCACCGTGCTGGAACTCCTGGACCGGCTGCGGGAACAGGGCCCGCGCACGGTCCGGCTCGCCTGCACGCACGGGCTGTTCGCGGCCGGTGCGCTCGGCCGGCTCAGCGAGCAGCCCGACGTGCTGGAGATCGTGTGCACCAACACCGTGCCGGTGCCGGCCGACGGCCACACGGAGAAGCTGCGGGTCCTGTCCGTCGCCCCCGCGCTCGCCGAGGCCGTGCGCCGCATCCACAACGGCGAGTCGGTCAGCGCCCTGTTCGACGCCCCTGCCGCGGCGGACTGACGCCGAGCACCTCCGTCAGGGTCGGCCGCGGGGGCAGCAGCCGCGCGAGTCCGGTGATCCGCAGCATGCGCAGCGTCAGCGGATGGACGCACACCAGGTGCACCTGGCCGCCCCCGTCGAGCACCCGGCGCCGGGCCCGGTACAGCAGCCGCAGCCCCGAACAGTCGAAGAACTCGACCCCGCCGAGGTCGAGCACGATCCGGGCACCGGGACGCCCCGTCTCCCGGTCCAGGTGCGGGACGATCTCGTCGGCCGACGCGATGTCGATCTCGCCGAGGAACTCCAGCACCGTGTGCCCCCGGTCACGGCGGACGCGCAGATGCCTGGTGAGCGACGCGGATTCCTGTCGCACGACGACAACGCCTCCAGCCTGCTCCGGGGGCCCAACTGCCCAACCTCACACGCAAGTTACCCCGAACGAGCGAGATTGAGCATGTTCGATCGACATATGTCATCGAATTCTTACGGCGCGGTCCGTCAGTCGACCACGAGGACCAGCTTCCCCGTCGTGCGGCCCGTCTCACCGAGCTCGTGGGCCTTCGCCGCCTCGGCCAGCGGGAACGTCTTCTCGATCGTGGCCCGCAGCCTGCCCGACTCGACCAGGCCGGCGATCTCCCGCATGTCGGCCCGGTCCGCGTCGACCAGCATCCGCACCGCCCGCACGCCGAGCCGCTCCGCCTCCTCGAAGAACTCGTCCGAACCGACCGGCAGGATCGACACCACGATCCCGCCCGGCCGCAGCACGCGCAGGGACCGCAGCGAGGTCTCACCGCCGAGCGTGTCCAGGACGACGTCGACGTCCTTCACGGCCTCGGTGACGTCCGTCTCCCGGTAGTCCACCGTCTCGTCCACGCCGAGGGAGCGCAGGAACTCGTGCTTGCCCGCGCTCGCCGTGCCGATCACGTAGGCGCCCCGGGCCTTGGCGATCTGCACCGCCACGTGCCCCACACCGCCCGCGGCGGCGTGGATCAGCACCCGCTGCCCCTCCCGCAGGTCCGCCCGCTCCACCAGGGCCTGCCACGCCGTCAGCGACACCAGCGGGAGCGCGCCGGCCTGGACGTGGTCGATCCCGGCGGGCTTGTGGGTGAAAGCGCGGGCCGGGGCCGTGACGTACTCGGCGTGGGAGCCGTGGCCGAACGGGTAGGACAGCATGCCGAAGACCTCGTCGCCCGGCCGGAACGCGGCGACGCCGATCCCCACCGCCTCCACCACGCCCGAGACGTCCCAGCCCAGGACGAAGGGCGGCTCGCCGAGGAAGCCGCCGTTCGCCCGGTGCTTCCAGTCGGTCGGGTTCACTCCGGCGGCACGCACCCGTACCAGCACCTCGTTCGGGCGCGGCTCGGGCCGTTCCAGCCGTACTTCACGCAGTACCTCGGGACCGCCGAGGGTGTCCTGGCTGATGGCTCGCATCGTGTTCACATCGCTCATGGTGACCCAGCCTGCCGTCCTCCGCCCCTCAGGGAAATGGCATGATTGCCATGCTCCGATAGAATCGTGCCATGCAGCATGCGAAGCGCCCCGCGGGGCGGACGGAACGGGTCGTGGTACTGGCCCTCGACGGCGCCTATCCCTTCGAGCTGGGCATTCCCAGCCGGATCCTCGGTGCCGCCGACGGCCGGTACGAGGTGATCACCTGCACCGCCGACGGCCGGCCGGTGCGCACCGACGCGGACTTCACCGTCACCGCCGACCACGGACCCGAGGCGCTGGACTCGGCCGACACGGTGGTCGTCCCCGCCGTCTCGCCCTCCCTGGTCACCGACGAACCGGCCCCCGAGGTCACGGCCGCCCTCGCGCGCGTCCGCCCCGACGCCCGCATCGTGTCCATCTGCACCGGCGCCTTCGTCCTGGCCGCCGCCGGGCTCCTCGACGGCCGCCGGGCGACCACCCACTGGCAGCTCGCCGACCGGTTCCGGCGCATGTTCCCGCACATCCCCCTCGACCCGGACGTCCTCTTCGTGGCCGACGGCCGCATCATCACCTCGGCGGGCGCGGCCTCCGGCGTCGACGTCTGCCTCCACCTCGTGCGCGAGGACCACGGCAGCGAACTGGCCAACAAGGTCGCCCGCCGCTGCGTGGTGCCGCCCTTCCGGGACGGCGGACAGGCGCAGTACATCGAGCAGCCGGTGCCCGAACAGGGCGCCGCGAGCACGGCGGCGACCCGGGCCTGGGCCTTGGACCACCTCGACGAACCCCTGACGCTGGCCCGCCTCGCCGCGCACGCCCGGATGAGCCTGCGCACCTTCGCCCGCCGCTTCCACGACGAGGTGGGCATGAGTCCCGGCCGCTGGCTGACCCAGCAGCGCATCGCCCGGGCCCGGCACCTGCTGGAGGCCAGCGACCTTCCGGTCGACCGGATCGCCGGCCAGGTCGGCTTCGCCACGGGCGCCTCGCTGCGCCAGCACCTGCACGCGTCGATCGGCGTCTCGCCCCAGGTGTACCGCCGGACGTTCCAGTCGGCGCGCTGAGCGGGCTCTCGGCGGGCCGTCGTCCCGCCATGGCCGGTGAGGGACGGTCAGGAGGCCCTGCGCGCAACGTCGTCGGCCGGTGACCGACTGAATCCGCCGGGCCGGGATATGCGCAAGGCAGAGGGCCGCGGGGTCCGACGCCCCGTGCCCGGAATTCCTCGGAGGAGACATGGCACTGGTCAACGCGGGCGTCGTGGTGCTCGACTGCGCCGAACCCGAGAAGCTCGCCGAGTTCTACAAGGGTCTGCTGGGCGCGGAGGAGACCGACGTGTCCGCCAACCGCATCGAGATCGAGGGCCCCACGGGCTTCCGCATGGCGTTCCGGCGGGACGTCAACGCGACCCCGCCGAGCTGGCCCCGTCCCGAGAACTCCCTCCAGGCCCACCTGGACTTCGTGGTGGAGGACCTGGACGCGGCCGAGCGCGGGGTCGTGGGGCTCGGCGGGCGTCCGCTGGAGGCGAAGGACGCGGCGGGCCCGCACGAGGAGCGCGGCTTCTCCGACCCGGCGGGCCACTCCTTCACCCTGCGCCGCAGCACGCCGCCGACGGCACCCAAGCAGGGCTGAGGCCCCACGGCCCGGGTGCCGTCGGCGGCGTGCGTGCGTGCGGCCGGGCGGCCGGACTCCGGTCCGGCCGCCCCGTCCGCTCAGGCCCGTCCGCTCGGTCCCGTCCGGTCAGTCCCGTCCGCCCTTGTCGCCGCCCGGCCAGACCCCGGTCGACCGCTCGATCGCCTTGGCGCCCGTCCGGTCCACGGCGCTGCGCACCGCGGCGAAGATGGCGCCCTGGACCGCCGCGGCCAGGAGGATCTCGCCCCAGCCGCGGTCCCGGTCCAGGGCGTCGGGCGCGTCGTCCTCGTGCCGGATCAGCTTCCACGTCTTCTGGAAGGCCGCCCCGGCCAGCGCACCACCCGCCCAGCCCAGGACGAAGCCGACGGGCTTGTACGCGAGGGGGAGCTTCTGCTTCTTCTTCTTGCCCACGTGGGTCTCCTTCGGGTTCGGTCGGTGATGTCGGGGCGTGACGCGTACGGCCGCGGGATCAGGGCCTGCCGGCCGCCGGTACCTCCTCGCCGGCGGGCACCGGACCGGGCGGGGTGCCGTCGCCGAACGGGCGTCCGCCCAGCTCCTGCCGGTGGTGCGGCGTGAGCCATCCGGACAGGTCCGGGCCCAGCGGCACGATGCCGGTCGGGTTGATGCCGGTGTGGACCTGGTGGTAGTGGCGCTTGATGTGGTCGAAGTCGACGGTGTCGCCGAAGCCGGGCGTCTGGAACAGGTCGCGGACGTAGGCCCACAGCACCGGATTCTCCGCCAGTTTCCAGCGGTTGCACTTGAAGTGGCCGTGGTAGACGGCGTCGAAACGCACCAGCGTGGTGAACAGCCGGATGTCCGCCTCCGTGATCGTGTCCCCGACCAGGTAGCGCTGCCGTTCCAGCCGGGACGCCAGCTGCTCCAGGCGGCGGAACACGTCCGAGCAGGCGGCCTCGTACTCCTCCTGCCCGGTGGCGAAGCCCGCCCGGTACACGCCGTTGTTGACGTCGTGGTAGACGCCGGCCATCACCTCGTCGATCTCGTCCCGCAGGGCGTGCGGATACAGGTCGGGCGCACCGGGCCGGTGCAGGGACGTCCACTCGGTCGCGAGATCCAGGGTGATCTGCTGGTAGTCGTTGGTCACCAGCCTCCCGCTGGGCACGTCCACGACCGCCGGGACGCTCACCCCACCCGGATAGCCGGTCTCCCGCTCGTCGTAGGCCTCGCTGAGGAAGCGGATGCCGAGGACCGGGTCACGGCCGTCCGGGTCCAGGGTGAACCGCCAGCTGCGGTCGTCCTGGATCGGGTCGGCGACCGCCAGGGACAGGGCGTCCTCCAGGCCGAGCAGCCGCCGGGAGACCAGGGCCCGGCTCGCCCACGGACAGGCGCGGCTGACCACCAGTCGGTAACGTCCGGCCGCCACCGGCCAGCCGTCGCGGCCGTCCGCGGTGATCCGGTCGGCGAAGTGGCTCCTGGACCGCTTGAACGCCTTCCGGCCGTAGCCGCTGTTGCCGGACGTCCCGTCGTCGCCGCTCATGGGACGAACCTCCCTGTCGTCGGTGGGTCCTGGTAACGCGTTCCCCGTTTTCGGCCGTCGGCACGGGTGGGCCACCCGCAAGGCGGGTGTGAGCCCGGCCGGCAGGGGGCAGTCGGCGAATCGTGAACCGGACAACCTCGAACGGGACAGCGAACGAACGGACCGACGGAAAGGACGACGGGACCGACGGGACCGGCGGGACCGACGGATCCGGCAGCAAGGCGGACCGCAGGACGCGGATCACCGTGCTGGTCGCCCTGGCGGCCAACCTGGTGATCGCGGTCGCCAAGGCGGTCGGCGGCTTCTTCGCGGGATCGCCCGCGCTGCTGTCGGAGGCCGCGCACTCGGTGGCCGACAGCCTGAACGAGGTCTTCCTCCTCGCCGCGCTGCGCCGCAGCCGCCGCCCCGCCGACCGCCGCCACCCCTTCGGCTACGGCAAGGAACGCTTCTTCTGGTCGCTGCTGGCGGCCGTGGGAATCTTCGTCATGGGCGGCTGCTTCTCGTTCTTCCAGGGCGTCGAGGCCCTCCGGACGGGCGCGGAGGAGGAACCCAGCGGCTACGTGGCCGGCCTGATCGTGCTCGGCGTCGCCCTGATCGCCGAGGGCGCCTCGCTGCTGCGGGCGCTGCACCAGGTGCGCCGGCAGGGCGGGGCCGCCGCCGGGATGCGCGACCCGGCCCTGCGCACGGTCGTCGCCGAGGACGGCACCGCGGTGCTCGGCGTCACCCTCGCCATGATCGGCATGATCCTGCACATGGTCACCGGACAGGTCGTGTGGGAGGCCTGCGCCTCGCTCGCCATCGGCGCGCTGCTCGTGTACGTGGCCTACCGGCTGGGCCGCGAGGCCCGTGACCAGCTGATCGGCGAGGCCGCGGATCCGGAGGCGAGCGGTCGCATCCGCGCGCTGCTCCGGGCGCAGCCGGAGATCGACAGTGTCGAGGCGCTGTTCACGATGAAGACGGGCCTCGACTCCACGTTGGTGGCCGCCCGCATCGACCTGGTGCCCGGCCTGGACAGCGAGCGGGTGGAGGAGGTGTCCGTGCGCATCAAGAGGTCCATCGCCCACACCGTCCCCGAGGCCCGGCAGATCTTCCTCGACGTCACCGACCGGACCGCGCGCGAGACGGCGGAAAGCCCCGCCGCGACGGGGGAACGCGGCGGGGCCTGACCCTCGTGTGCCCGGTGCCGGCCGGGCCATGCACGAGGATCCGGACTTTCTCGCCCGGCCCGGGATCAGTTCCCGCCGGCCGGTTCCAGCACGAAGACCGGGATCTCCCGGTCCGTCTTCTCCTGGTACTCGGCGTACGTCGGGAACGCCGCGACGGCCCGCTCCCACCACTCGGCCTTCTCCGCGCCGGTGACCTCGCGGGCCGTCATGTCCTGCTTCACCGGGCCGTCCTGGAGCTCCACACGGGGATCGGCCTTGACGTTGTGGTACCAGACCGGGTGCCGAGGCGCCCCGCCCAGGGAGGCCACCACCGCGTAGCGGCCCTCGTGCTCGACGCGCATCAGCGGCGTCTTGCGGATCTTGCCGCTGCGGGCGCCCCGCGTGGTCAGCACGATCACGGGCAGGCCCGTGTCCAGGAGGGTCGTCCCCTGCGTGCCGCCGGAGCTCTCGTAGAGCTCCACCTGCTCGCGCACCCACTGCGTCGGGCTGGGTTCGTACTCGCCCTCAAGAGGCATGGTTTCCGTCCCATCGTCGCGTCGTACGGCTGACTGGCACCGCGGTCCGACACCGGCCGGTGCACGCTCCATCCATACCGCATCCCGGCCGTGGACCGCCGACGTCCGCGCGACACGCGGTGCCCGGCGCGGAGCCGGAAGGCCGCGCGGTCACGGCGTCGGCGCACCCGCCCCGGCGGCCGCCAGGAGCACCCGGGCGGCCTCCCGAGCCTCCTGCGCGGGCTCCGGGCCGCCCGTGAGGCCCGCCGTCGTCATGGCGCCCTCGGCCAGCAGGAACAACTGCCCGCCCACCGCGGCGGACAGTCCCGCCTCGGCCGCCAGACCGTCGAGGAACTCCCGGAACGCCCGCTTGTGCGCCCGCACGTGCTCCGCGACCCGGGGCGAGCCGGCGCCCAGCTCGCCGTACGCGTTCAGCCACGCGCAGCCGCGGAAGTCCGGCTCGGCGAACCACCGCGCGAGCCAGTCGAAGACGGCCAGGATCCGGGGGACCGCGCCCTCGTGCCGGTCGACGTACCGCGCCAGCCGGCCCCGCCAGCGCACGTCGCGCCGCTCCAGGTACGCCAGCACCAACTGCTCCTTCGCCGGGAACAGCTGGTAGAGGCGCTTGAGCGAGACCCCCGAGGCGCCGCGGACGTCGTCCATGCCGACGGCCTGGACGCCCCGCCCGTAGAAGAGCCGCTCCGCGGCGTCCAGCGCCCGCTCGCGGGCGGCCTCGCTGTCCATGAAGGGCCTCTTCCTTGACGTGAGAACGATCGTTCTCCTACCGTAACAGGCACAGTGGAGAACGACCGTTCTCCAGTCTGTCGACGGAGGGTTCGCCATGTCCACCGACCGCCCGCCCCTGCCACCGTTCAGCCGTGAGACCGCCGCCCGGAAGGTCCAGGCGGCCGAGGACGCCTGGAACACCCGCGACCCCCACAAGGTCGCGCTCGCCTACTCCGAGGACTCGGTCTGGCGCAACCGCGACACCTTCCTCACGGGCCGGGCCGCCATCGTCGAGTTCCTGACCGCCAAGTGGGCGCGCGAGCGCGAGTACGCGCTGCGCAAGGACCTGTGGGCCTTCGACGGCAACCGCATCGCCGTCCGCTTCCAGTACGAGTCGCGCGACACCGAGGGGCAGTGGTGGCGCTCCTACGGCAACGAACTGTGGGAGTTCGACGAGCACGGCCTGATGACGCGGCGGGAGGCGAGCATCGACGACGTCCCCATCGAGGAGGCGGACCGCCGCATCCGCGGCCCGCGGCCCGAGGCGGAGCGGGGACTGTCCTTCCCCCTGCGGTAGGCCCGGCCGGCCGGTTGAGTAGGGTTCCGGCGTGACCCGACCGGCCCGAAGCACCGAGAAGCCCTTCCTCTACGTCGTCGTCTGCGCCGCCGGGGTGGCCTCCGGCGTCGGCGGGCTGATCACCGCCGCGCGGGAACGCGGCTGGGAGACCGGCGTCATCGCGACACCGGTCGCCATGGGCGGTTTCTTCGACGCCGCCGACGTCGAGGCACGCGCCGGCCGCCCGATCCGCTCGGCCTGGCGCTCGCCGGCCGACCCGCGGCCCTTCCCGGCGCCCGACGCCGTCGTGGTCGCGCCCGCCACCTTCAACACGATCAACAAGTGGGCCGCCGGTCTGGCCGACACCCTCGCCGTGGCCACCCTGTGCGAGGCGTGCGGCCTCGGCGTCCCCGTCGCCGTCCTGCCGTGCGTGGCCGACGCGCTGGCCGCCCATCCCGCCTACCGGGAGAGCCTGGAGAGACTGCGCGGGATGGGGGTGCGCTTCGGCGACCCGTACGCGGGACAGGCCGAAACGGGCGGCGGTCGCCCGGAGTTCCGCTGGGAGCGGGCCCTCGACCTGATCGAGGAGCCCTGACCCGTTCCGGGCCCGGGCCCGCACGAGGACGTACGCTCGCCTGGTACCGATCCGGAAGGCAGGAGCAGCAACGATGCAGTACGTGAAGCTCGGTTCGACGGGCCTGGACGTCTCGCGGATCTGTCTGGGGTGCATGACCTACGGCGTTCCCGACCGCGGTGCGCACGAGTGGACCCTCGACGAGGAGGCCTCGCGCCCGCTGATCCGGCAGGCGCTGGAGGCCGGCGTGACCTTCTTCGACACGGCCAACGTCTACTCCGACGGCACCAGCGAGGAGATCGTCGGCAAGGCACTCGCGGACTTCGCCCGCCGGGACGAGATCGTGCTCGCGACCAAGGTGCACGGCCGCATGCGGCCCGGACCCAACGGCGCCGGACTGTCCCGCAAGGCGATCATGACCGAGATCGACCACAGTCTGCGGCGCCTGGGCACCGACTACGTCGACCTCTACCAGATCCACCGCTTCGACCCGGACGCGCCGGTCGAGGAGACGATGGAGGCGCTGCACGACCTGGTGAAGGCGGGCAAGGTGCGCTACATCGGGGCCAGTTCGATGTACGCCTGGCAGTTCTCCAAGATGCAGTACACCGCCGAACGGCACGGCTGGACCAGGTTCGTCTCCATGCAGAACCACTACAACCTCCTCTACCGCGAGGAGGAGCGCGAGATGCTGCCGCTCTGCGCGGACCAGGGCGTCGGCGTGCTGCCCTGGAGCCCGCTGGCCCGCGGCCGCCTCACCCGGGACTGGGGAGCGGAGACCGGGCGCAGCGCCACCGACGCCTTCGGCAGCACGCTCTACCAGGAGGGCGACCGCGCCGTCGTCGAGGCCGTCACCCGCATCGCGGAGGACCGCGGTGTACCGCGCGCCCAGGTGGCGCTCGCCTGGCTGCTGCACCAGGCCCCGGTGACCGCGCCGATCATCGGCGCCGCCAAGCCGCGGCACCTCGAGGACGCCGTGGCGGCGGTCGAACTCGCCCTCACCGACAAGGAGATCGAGGAGCTGGAGCGGCCGTACGCGCCGCACCCGATCGCCGGTCACTGACCGAGGGGCGTCCGGGCGCTCAGGGCCCCGTCCCGGGGGCCAGGACGGTGACGGACACCGACGACTCGTTGCCGCCCACCGGGACCTCACCGGCCGTCCACGTCACCTCGATCGGCTCCCGTTCGTCCGGCGGGGTGACCAGCAGTGCCGCCGGGGCCGCGGTGCGGGCGCCGCTGATCTGCGGGCTGGAGAAGGACAGTCCGGCCCACGCGCTGCCGCCCGGCGTCAGCGTGACCGTCCGCGGTGAGGCGGGGGTGCGCTCCGGGGCGGGGCCCAGCTGCTTGCCGGACGCGTCCACGAAGGCGGCGCCCGGATAGCCGTACAGGGTGCAGGTGCGCGCGGAGGTGTTGGTCAGCACGAGGGGGAAGTTGCGCTGCCCGGCTCCGGGGTCGACGCGGCCGACCGAGGCGCGCAGCTCGGAGGTGTGGCAGCGGTCGTCGGTGCGGGCGGACGCGGACGCGGAACCGGCCGTGTCGCTGGGCACGGCGCCGACCGTCGGTGAGCCGTCGGTGCCCCGGCCCGGGCCGGCCGTCGGTCCGCCGTCGGCGCCCCGGTCCGGAAGCGTGCTGCCGCCGGTCGCACCGGTCGAGTGCTCGGCCCGGCCGGACTGCGTCGCGCTCGCCGTGCCGCTGTCGGTTCCGCAGGCGGTCAGCATGCCGAGCACCGCGACCGTGCTCGCCAGCAGGGCCGTCCGCCCTACGGGCTGGGACGTCTTCGCCATCGCTTCTCCACACTCCCGTGAGGTTCGTCGCGCACGGTCCGGCACGGGTGCCGGACGGCACGCCCTGCCTTCGAGTGTCCCGTGTCACGGGCCCGGAAACCGAGGGTCACTCGTCTTCGAGCAGGGCCAGCTCCGCCCAGATCGTCTTGCCCTCCGTGGTGTGCCGGCTGCCCCAGCGCTGGGTGAGCTGGGCCACCAGCAGCAGACCGCGCCCGCCCTCGTCCCAGGTCTTGGCCCGGCGCAGGTGCGGCGCGGTGTGGCTGGTGTCGGAGACCTCGCAGATCAGCGTGGTCCTGTCGTGGATCAGCCGCAGCCGGATGGGCGGCGAACCGTACCGGATGGCGTTGGTGACCAGCTCGCTCACCACCAGTTCGGCGGTGAAGGACGCCTCCAGCAGCGCCCAGGCGGACAACTGGTCGACGACCTGCTTGCGGATGGGGGCGACCAGTGACGGGTCGGCGGGAATGTCCCAGGTGGCCACCTGGCCGGGGGGCAGTCCCCGGGTACGGGCCAGCAGCAGCGCCACGTCGTCGGTGGCGCCGCCGCTCGGCAGCAGGGCGTGCAGCACACGGTCGCAGGCCGCGTCCAGCGAGTCGGCGGGGACGGCCAGGGCCTCGCGCAGCAGCGCCTGACCGGCGTCGGCGCCGCGGTCGCGGCCCCTGACCAGTCCGTCGGTGTAGAACGCGAGCACGCTGCCCTCGCCCAGTTCCAGCTCGGCGGACTCGAAGGGCAGACCGCCCACGCCGAGCGGCGGACCTGAGGGCAGCTCGAGCTGCCGGGGTGGTCCGTCCGGCGGGACCAGCACGGGCGGCGGGTGTCCGGCCCGGGCGAGGGAGAAGTGCCGGGAGACCGGGTCGTACACCGCGTACAGACAGGTGGCGCCGACCTCGCCCGCACCGTCGCCGCCGGCCTCCTCCGACAACCGGACGACCAGGTCGTCCAGGTGGGTGAGCAGCTCCTCGGGGGTCAGGTCGATGTCGGCGAGGGTGCGCACGGCGGTCCGCAGCCGGCCCATGGTGGCCGATGCCTGGATGCCGTGGCCGACGACGTCCCCGACGACCAGCGCGACCCGCATCCCGGACAGGGGGATGATGTCGAACCAGTCGCCGCCCACCCCGGAACGGGCCGCCGGGAGGTAGCGGGAGGCCGCCTCCAGCGCGACGGTGGGAGGCAGCCACCGGGGGAGCAGGCTGCGCTGCAGCATCAGGGTCGTCTCGCGCTCGCGGGAGTAGCGGCGGGCGTTGTCGATGCAGACCGCGGCGCGGGCGCTGACCTCCTCGGCCAGCAGCATGTCGTCGTGCGTGAACGCGTAGGGGCGGCGGAACCGGGTGAAGACGGCGATGCCCAGGGTGGTCCCACGGGCCTGCAGCGGGACGGACATCGTGGAGTGGATGCCGTACTCCTCGATCCGCCCGACCCGGACCGGATCCCACTCCCGCCACCGCTCCAGGTCGCCGGAGGGCACCGCGGCGATGATCGCGTGCCCCGCGGCCAGGCACTGGGCCTGGGGCGAGTCCGCCGGATAGACGTCGAGGCGGCCCGGCTCGGCCACCGCTTCCGGGCATCCCGGGTTGACCGACTGGTGGGCGGCCCGGCGCAGGGCGACCGGCGGCGTCGGCACGGTGACGGGATCGTCACCGTGCTCCTGCGGGTCCAGCAGGTCGACGCTGACGAAGTCGGCGAGCGAGGGGACGCACACGTCGGCCAGCTCCTGCGCGGTGCGGGTGACGTCGAGGGTGGTGCCGATGCGGACGCTGGCCTCGTTGACCAGCTGGAGCCGTTCCCGGGCGAGGTGCTGTTCGGTGAAGTCGTGAGCGGTCACGCAGACACCGAGCACCTCGCCGTCGGCGCCGGTGAGCGGGGCGATGCGGGCGAGCCAGGCGTGGGCGCGGCTCTCGCTGGGGGCCTTGAGGTACGTGTGCATGTCGTGGCCCTGGCCGGTGGCGAGCACGCGCCGCATGTGCTCCTCCAGCTCCGCGGCCTGCCTCCGGCCTCCCAGGTCGGTGGCCCGCAGACCGCGGAGGCGGTCCGGGGGGAGCCCGAAGAGCCGTGCCATGGTGTCGTTCACCCCGCGGACGCGGAGCCGGTCGTCGAAGATCATCGTGGCGCAGGGCGACTGGGTCAGGGCGGCACCGACCAGCGGGTCGTCCGGCTGCCCGGGGCCGTTGTCCAGGGGGGAGACGGCCAGCCACGTGCCCGGGCCGTCGGTCTCGGGCGGTCTGTGGCGGGCGAGCACCCACACGGAGACCGTGTGCCCGTCGCGGTGCCGCAGCGCCAGCGTCCCGTTCCAGCGCTCGGCGCCGGGTTCGAGCGCCGGGCCGTCGTCCGCGTCGGCCAGCAGCTCGGCGGCGGGGCGCCCCACGACGTCGGCGGCCGGGTGGCCCAGCAGCAGGCGGGCACCCTCGCTCCACTCCCGCAGCGTCCCGGAGTCGTCGACGACGGCGCGGGCCGCGGCGGCGTCGTCGTGCGGGTTGACCGGACTCATCGTCGCCACTCCATTGCGCACACCCACAGTGAACAGCGCGTCACCTGGGCCCCAGCCTAGTGCGTCCGCGCTCCGCGCGGACCCGAACCACCGGGCTCACGGAGCCCCCTCGGCACACGGGCCGCCCGGTCCCCGGGGCGCCCGGGACAGAAAGTGCTTTCCGTGGCCTTGACGAGCGCATACGAACCGACGTCAGAATCTGTTTGCTCACGATCACTTGTGAGTACTTCTGATTCTTGATGAGGGAGACTCGGCATGACGGTCACGCGCAGATCGGTCCTGATCGCCTCCGCGGCGACGCCCACGGCGGGCGTCCTGCTGGGCGCCCCGTCGGCGTGGGCCGGGGACGCGGCGGGAGAGGGCACGGGCCGCCGCACGGTCCCCCTGCGGGACGGCTGGCGCTTCGCCCTGGTCGATCCGGACGGGACCGCCGACCCGTCCGGGGCGTACGCGCGGGCCGCCGAACCGGACTTCGACGACTCGGCGTGGCGCGAGGTGGCCGTCCCGCACGACTGGAGCATCGAGCAGACGCCCACCACCGAGCACGGCACCACCAGCGGCACCGGCTTCCTGCCGGGCGGCCTCGGCTGGTACCGCCTCGCCTTCACCCTGCCGTCCGCGCTGGCCGGGAAGCGGATCTCGGTCGAGTTCGACGGCGTCTACATGGACTCCCGCGTCCACTGCAACGGCCGGGAGGTCGGCCGACACCCCTACGGGTACACCGGTTTCGCCCTCGACCTCACCGACCTGGTGCACACCGACGGCCGCACCGAGAACGTCCTCGCCGTCGAGGTGCGCAACCAGCTGCCCAGCAGCCGCTGGTACTCGGGCAGCGGCATCTACCGCGAGGCCCGGCTCGTCGTCACCGAACCGGTGCACGTGCGGCGCTGGGGCACGTACGTCACCACGCCCGAGGTGAGCGGCGAACGCGCCCTCGTCCGGGTGGAGACGGCCGTCGTCAACGCCTCGGGAGCCGCGCGCGAGGTCGAGATCAGGTCGACGGTCGAGGACGCCGAGGGGCGTACGGTGGCCCGCGCCGCCTCCACGGTCACCGTCGCGGACGACCGCAGCGAGACCCACGAACTCACCGTCCGCCGCCCCCGGTTGTGGGACTTCGCGGACCCGTACCGCTACACCCTGCGCACCGAACTGCGCGTCGGCGGACGCACGGTCGACACCTACCGCACCCCCTTCGGCGTCCGCACGTTCCGCATCGACCCCGACGAGGGTTTCCACCTCAACGGAGCCCACGCCAAGATCAAGGGCGTCGACCTGCACCACGACCTCGGCGCGCTCGGCGCGGCCGTCAGCGTCGACGCGATCCGCCGGCAGATGACCCTCATGAAGTCGATGGGCGTCAACGCCTTCCGCACCTCCCACAACCCGCCCTCGCCCGAGATGATCGAGGTCTGCGAGGAACTGGGCATCGTGATGCTGGTGGAGGCCTTCGACTGCTGGCGCACCGGCAAGAACCGGTACGACTACGGCCGGTTCTTCGACGAGTGGTGCGAGCGGGACGCCACCGAGATGGTGCTCGCGGCCCGCAACTCGCCCGCCGTCGTCATGTGGTCGATCGGCAACGAGATCCCCGACTCCACCTCCACCGCCGGCCTGGCGATGGCCGACCGGATCATCGCCGCGATCCGGGCCGCCGACGCCACCCGGCCGCTCGTCATCGGCTCCGACAAGTACCGCCGGCTGCCCGCCAAGGGCTCGGCGGCCGACCTGATGCTGGCCAAGCTCGACGGACTCGGCCTCAACTACAACACCGCCAAGTCGGTGGACGACCTGCACGCGGCGTACCCGCACCTGTTCCTGTTCGAGTCCGAGTCGTCCTCCGAGACCTCCACGCGCGGCACCTACCAGGAGCCCGAGCACCTCAACACCGGCGAGAACCACACGCCCGGCGGGCGGGCGACCTCGTCGTACGACAACAACCTCGCCTCCTGGACCATGAGCGGCGAGTACGGGCACAAGAAGGACCGGGACCGCAAGTGGTTCGCCGGGCAGTTCCTGTGGTCGGGCATCGACTACATCGGGGAGCCCACGCCGTACGACGTCTTCCCGGTGAAGGCGTCCTTCTTCGGCGCGGTCGACACCGCGGGCTTCCCGAAGGACATGTACCACCTGTTCCGCAGCCAGTGGACCGACGAGCCGATGGTCCACCTGCTGCCGGCCACCTGGAACCACCGCGAGGGCGACACCGTCGAGGTCTGGGCGTACGCCAACGTCGACACCGTCGAGCTGTTCCTGAACGGGAAGTCCCTCGGCGTACGCCGGTTCGACACCAAGAGGACGGTGGACGGGCGGACCTACCTGGAGACCACCGAGGCCACCGGCGACGACAAGACCTTCACCGACGGCCCGTACCCCGGCAGTTACACCAGCCCGAACGGCAGCGCGGGCAAGCTCCACCTGACCTGGAAGGTGCCCTTCGCACCGGGCGAGCTGAAGGCCGTCGCCCGGCGCGGCGGCAGGACCGTCGCCACCGACGTCCTGCGCACCGCCGGGGCGCCGCACGCCCTGCGCCTCACCCCGGACCGGGAGACCGTCGCCGCCGACGGCCGCTCCCTGGTCTTCGTGACCGCCGAGGTGGTCGACCGGCGCGGGGTGGTGGTGCCCGGCGCCGAGCACCTGATCTCCTTCGAGGTCGGGGGCGGCTCCCTCGCCGGGGTGGACAACGGCCGCCAGGAGAGCGCCGAGCGGTACCAGGCGAGCACCCGCACCGCCTTCCACGGCAAGGCCCTCGCCATCGTGCGCTCCGGCACCCGGCCGGGGACGGTGCGCGTGACCGCCCGCGCGGACGGACTGCGCGCGGACACGGCGACGGTGCGCGCCCGGCGGGCCGCGTCCCCCGCGACCACCCCGGCTCCCCGGTTCGCGCCCGAGCACCCGGCGCCGGTGGTCCACCCGCACGCGGACGCGAGCTACTCCGGACGCCCCGACACCCTGCCCGCCGCCATGCTCGACGGAGACCCGGCCACCGGCTGGTCCAACGGCTTCCACAAGGCGGCCACCGCGCTGCTGCCCGCCTTCGACGGGGCCCGTGCCGAGGACTGGGTCTCGGTGGACCACGGGCGGACCCGCCGCTACGGCCGGGTCGAGGTCTCCTTCACCGTGGACGCCGCGCACAGCCTGCCCGCCGCGGTGGAGGTCGCCGTCTGGGACGGCCGCGCGTGGCGGACGGCCGAGGGCGCCCGCACCGAGTGGGCCGGCGCGTCCGACGCCCCCACGGTGATCACCTTCGACCCGGTGCGCGGGTCCCGCGTCCGGCTCACACTGACGAGCCGCCACCCCGGTGAGGCGCGGGGAGCGGTCCGGATCAGCCGGCTGGAGGCACCCGCCGTCTGAGCGGCCGGGCAGCGGTCCGGACGGGGACCAGTCCCGTCCGGACCGTTGACGGGCTGTCATGTCTGCCACAAACATGGCCCCCGACCGCTTCTGGGAGCGCTCCCACGCCTTCGGTGGCGCTTCCCGTCCCTCACCCCCGAGGAGCCCGGACGTGAAAAGACGCAGAACCGCGCTCGTCTCCCTGACGGCCCTGCTCGCGGCGGCCGTCACCGCGCTGCCCGCCGCGCCGGCCGGCGCCGACGAGACCGAGCAGGTCAAGAACGGCACCTTCGACAACGGCACCGAGTCCTGGTGGGCGAGCAGCAACGTCACCGCGGCCGTGTCCGACGGCCGGCTGTGCGCCGACGTCCCCGGCGGCACCGCCAACCGCTGGGACGCCGCCGTCGGCCAGAACGACATCACCCTGGTGGCGGGGGAGACGTACCGCTTCTCCTTCACCGCGAACGGTGATCCGGCCGACCACGTGGTCCGGGCGATCGTCGGCCTGTCGGTGTCCCCGTACGACACCTACTACGAGGTCAGCCCCCGGCTGAGCGTCTCCGGCGACACCTACTCGTACACCTTCACCTCGCCTGTCGACACCACCCAGGGCCAGGTCGGCTTCCAGCTCGGCGGCACCCCCGACGCCTGGCGGTTCTGCGCGGACGACGTGTCCCTGCTGGGCGGCGTCGCACCGGAGCCGTACGTGCCCGACACCGGACCGCGGGTGCGGGTCAACCAGGTCGGCTACCTGCCGTCCGGACCGAAGAACGCCACGCTGGTCACCGACGCGACCGCGCGCCTGCCCTGGCAGCTGAAGAACGCCGGCGGCCGGGTCGTCGCCCACGGCTGGAGCGTGCCGCGCGGCGTCGACGCCTCCTCCGGGCAGAACGTCCACTCGATCGACTTCGGCCGCTACACGCGCCGCGGAGACGGCTACACCCTGGTCGCCGACGGGGAGACGAGCCGCCCGTTCGACATCGGCACGGCCGCCTACGAGCGGCTGCGCCTGGACTCCGCGAAGTACTACTACACGCAGCGCAGCGGCATCGCCATCAGCGACGAACTGCGCCCGGGCTACGCCCGCCCCGCCGGACACGTGGGCACGGCGCCCAACCAGGGCGACACCGAGGTGCCGTGTCAGCCCGGCGTGTGCGACTACACCCTCGACGTCTCGGGCGGCTGGTACGACGCCGGCGACCACGGCAAGTACGTCGTCAACGGCGGCATCTCCACCTGGGAGCTGCTGAGCACCTACGAGCGTTCGCTGCACGCCCGCACCGGGGAACCCCGCAAGCTCGGCGACGGCTCGCTGGACATCCCCGAGAGCGGCAACAAGGTGCCGGACATCCTCGACGAGGCCCGCTGGGAGCTGGAGTTCCTGCTGAAGATGCAGGTGCCGGCCGGGCAGCCGCTGGCCGGAATGGCCCACCACAAGATCCACGACGAGCAGTGGACCGGGCTGCCGCTGCTGCCGAGCGCCGACCCGCAGAAGCGCGAGCTGCACCCGCCGACCACCGCGGCGACCCTCAACCTGGCGGCCACGGCCGCCCAGGCGGCCCGCCTCTACCGCCCCTACGACCGCGCCTTCGCGGCGAAGGCGCTCGACGCCGCGCGCACGGCCTGGTCGGCGGCCCTCGCCCACCCGGACGTGCTCGCCGACGAGAACGACGGCGTCGGCGGCGGGGCCTACCCTGACAGCCGGGTCGACGACGAGTTCTACTGGGCGGCCGCCGAGCTGTACCTGACGACGGGGGAGCGGACCTTCGAGAAGTACGTGCTGGCGTCCCCCGTCCACACCGCCGACATCTTCGTCCCGCTCGGCTTCGACTGGGCGCGTACCGCGGCGGCGGCCCGCCTCGACCTGGCCACCGTGCCGAACCGGCTCCCCGGCCGGGACGCCGTGCGCCGCTCCGTCGTGAAGGGCGCCGACCGCTACCTCGCCGCGCTGAAGGCGCACCCCTACGGGATGCCGTACGCGCCCGACGGGAACGTCTACGACTGGGGCTCCAACGCCCAGGTCCTCAACAACGCGGTCGTCCTCGCCTCCGCCTACGACATCACCGGCGCCTCCGCGTACCGGAACGGCGCCGTCCAGACCATGGACTACATCCTGGGCCGCAACGCGCTGAACATCTCCTACGTCACCGGCTACGGCGAGGTCAACGCCCACCACCAGCACAGCCGCTGGTACGCAGGCCAGCTCGACCCCGCCCTGCCGGACCCGCCGGACGGCACCCTCTCCGGCGGGCCGAACTCGAACATCCAGGACCCCTACGCGCAGGGCAAACTCCAGGGCTGCGTGGGCCAGTTCTGCTACATCGACGACATCCAGTCCTGGTCGACCAACGAGCACACCATCAACTGGAACGCGGCGCTGACCCGCCTGGCCTCCTTCGTGGCGGACCAGGGCTGACCCTCCGCTCACCCGTTCGCTTCCCGCGGTACCGCCGCGCCGCTGCTCTGACCTGGAGGTATTTACGGGTCAGTACCCGCGCGGTACCGTGGGAGGCATGCCAGCTCTGAACGTGGAGTTCAGCGACCGCGAGCTCGAGGACCTGCGGCAGATCGCCAAGGAACGCGGTACGTCGATGAAGGCGCTCGTGCGGGAGGCCGCCGCCGCCGACATAGCCCGGCACCGGGCGCTGCAGGAGGGTGCGGAGGCGTTCCGCCGGTTCTTCACCGCCCACGCCGACGAGTTCGCGGCCGCCTTCCCCGACGACGAACCACCGCCCGCCCGGGGCGAGGGGCGGGCCGCCTGACCCATGGCACCCGCACTGCACATCGACGTCCCCTGGCTGCTCCAGCGTCACGAGGAGGTGCTGCCGGAGCAGCCCACGATCAACGACTTCTCCGCGCTGGTCGCCGCCGTCGCGCGGCATCGCGTCGACCCGCCCCGCCTCGGGGTGGACTCCGACCCCGCCTGGCGGGCCGCCGCGCTGCTGCACACCCTCGCCGTGCTCAGGCCCCTGCCGTCGGCCAACGCCCGCTTCGCCTGCGCGACGGCCGTGGCGTACATGTTCGCCAGCGGCGTCGGCATCGACCCGCCCTACGGCGCCCTGGTCGACCTCGCGCGCGATCTGCTCACCGGTGACGCCGACGTCTACGGGGCGGCCGACCGCCTGCGGTCCTGGCAGATCTGAGACCCCCGCCGCCCTTCCCGGAGCCGTCGGCCGAGGGACGGGAGGAACGGGACCGGCGGCCCTCCCGCGCGGGAACGCCGCCGTCCCGCGCGGGAACGCCGCCGTCCCGCGCGGGATCTTCCGGGAAGGGCCGTCGCCGGTTCACCGCGCCGGGTCGCACGCCGGGAGCGTGCGCGGCGCACCGGAGTGTGCGGGCCTTTCGCACGGGGCGCGCCGGGACATCCGAAAACCCGTGTAAACGGCATCAGTTGTCGAGGCTTCCGGATTTCTTCCCCAGAGGTCCGACGTTTCCCGGACGCCTTGTTGACCATGAGTGGTTTGTGCGAGAGTGAAGCACTCGTGCGGGGGGTGAAGGCCGGGTCTCGCACGCACCGTGGGAAACCGGGTCCGATTTCGCCGTGGCGAATTCACGCCCCACGCCGCGCCCAAAAGGTATACACCAATTCCCTTTCGGCGACCGGAACTTCCGCGTCACCTGCACGTGGGAAGGAAACAGCTCAGTGCCCACCCCCCACCCCCCTCGTCCCGTCCACCCGCCCTCCGGCGGGGGCCCCGGGGAGTCCGACGAGTGGCTGGCCGCCCGGCTCCGGGACGGCCCGGAGAGCGAGGCCTCCCGCGCCGCCGCGCTGCTGACGGCCCGGCACTGGGGACCGGCCCACGACTACGCGGCCATCTGCCTGGCCGCGTCGGGGCAGACCGCCGCCATGGTCACCGCCGCCGCCCAGCACCGGGTCCTGGACCGTCTCGCCCAGGGCGAACCGGCCACGGCCCTGCGCCCGCGCCTGCTGGTGGCCGTGCGCGACACCGTCCGCCAGTGGTCGGCCGACGACGCGGTCAACGGCCTTCTGCCGCAGCTGCTCAAACCCGCCGGCGGGCGCGGTATGCGGGCGGCCACGTCCCTGATTCCGGAAAACCGCACCCTGGCCGCGCGCGCATTCGCGTCCCTTCCCGGACCGGCCCGTTGTTTGCTGTGGCACACGGAGGTCGAGGGAGAACCCATAGATGTGCCGGCCGCTCTCCTCGGCATGGACACCGACATCGCGTCGGCCACGCTCGAACAGGCGCGTGAGCAATTCCGCGACGGCTGCCTGAACGCCCACCGGCAACTCGCGCCGACCCAGGACTGCCGCTTCCACAACCGCCTCCTCGACGTCCCGATCCGCCGCGGCGGGGATCTGCTGCCGGACGTGCGGAAGCACCTGGCGGAATGCCGGCACTGCCGCCACGCGGCCGAACAACTCGCCCATTTCGAACGCGAACTGGGCCCCCTGATCGCGGAGGCGGTGCTCGGCTGGGGCGTCCGGCGCTACCTCGACTCCCGTCCGGGCCGCGCGGACCGGGGCGCGCAGACCAGGGCCGCCGCCCGGCACCGCGGCGCCCGCCCCGGCCTGCTGTCCCGGCTCCCCGGGCCCGTCCGCCGGTTCCCGGGCCGGCCACGCTCCGCCCGGTCGGTGCTCCGGGGCGTCGGCGCCGCCTCGGCGGGGGTACTGGGGGTCGTGCTCGTGGTGAACGTGTGGTCCTACGACGGCGGCGGCGCCGGTCCGGCCGCGTCCACCAGCGCCGTCGACGGCCGGGACGCGGCGTCCGCCACCTCCCGCTCGGGGCCGCCCGGCGCCGCCGGGCTGCCCACGGCCGCTGCCCCCACCCGGCTGCGCAACGCCGCCGCCGGCCTCTGCCTCGACGTACGGGGCGAGCCGAAGGCCGGGGCGGGCGCCCGGCTGGCGGCGTGCTCCGAGGCGTGGACGCAGCAGTGGACCCTGCAGGACGACGGCCTGCTGCGCAGCGTCGCCGACCCCGGGCTGTGCCTGGACTCGCGGGCGGACGCCGGCGTCGTCATCCTCGGCACCTGCGCCGACGAGGGGACCGAGCGGGGCGACGACGTGCGCTACGACCGCACCGCTCAGGGCGCGCTGCTGCCGCGCTGGCAGGACCAGCTCGCCCTCGCCGCCACCGCCGGCGCGCCGGACGCCGACGTCGTCGTCAAGGTGCACGACGGCTCCACCGGGCAGCGCTGGCGCATCGAGAAGGCGCCGGAGGCGGACGGCTCGCTGTCGATCGCCGGGACCGACGCGGCCGGGGACGTACGGCCCGCGGAACTCTCGGGCCCCTAGAAGGCGCCCTCGAAGAGCCCGCGGGTCGCTTCCCGGCCCCCTGCCCGGGAGTCCCGTTCGCCGCCGACGGCCGGCCGCGCACGTGCGGCCCGAGACCCGAACGGCCCGCGGGCTCCCGTCCCCCAGGCACAACGGGGGGTCTCGCGGTCACCGGCGTTCCGCCGGTGGCCGCGGTCGCGACGGTGCCGGAGGGGCGTTCGGCGCGGACCGCCTAGGCTTGTCATCGTGAACCGATGGGAGCAGCTGACCGGCGGCAGGTCCGGCGAGCAGTACGCCGCGCGTTTCGCGGAACTCGCCGACCAGGGGCAGGACGTGCACGGCGAGGCGCGGTTCTGCGCCGCGCTGGTGCCTCCGGGGGCACGGGTGCTGGACGCCGGCTGCGGCACCGGGCGGGTCCTGATCCAGCTCGCCCGCCTCGGACGCGGCGGCGTGGGCGTGGACCAGGACGCTTCCATGCTGGCCGTGGCACGCCGGAGCGCGCCGGAACTGACCTGGCTGCGGGCCGACCTCGCGGACTTCGACCCGGCCGCCGCGGGCATCACCGCCGACTTCGACCTCGTCGTCGCCGCGGGCAACGTCTTCCCGCTCCTCGCTCCGGGCACCGAGGCCGCCGTCGCCGCGACGCTGGCCCGTGCCCTGCGCCCGGGAGGCCTGCTCGTCGCCGGCTTCGGCCTGGACCGGGACCACCTGCCCGTGCCCCCCGGCCTGACCCTCGCGGAGTACGACGCCCACTGCGCCTCGGCCGGTCTCACCCTCACCGACCGCTTCGCCACCTGGGACGCCGACCCGTACGACGGCGGCGGCTACGCGGTCAGCGTCCACCGCCGCTGACCCTCAGGCGGGCTCCTCGACGAGGTCGGCCGGCCCGGGCGTGGTGGGGGAGGCGTGCCCG
Organism: Streptomyces sp. JHA26; assembly: GCF_002005565.1. Classification (GTDB taxonomy): domain Bacteria; phylum Actinomycetota; class Actinomycetes; order Streptomycetales; family Streptomycetaceae; genus Streptomyces. The sequence continues at coordinate 34,872 of NZ_BDJC01000008.1, forward strand.
GACAGGGCGAGCGTCAGGTCGAGTTCGGCCAGCAGGCAGCGGATCACGTGCTCGACGCCCGCCTGCCCGTCCAGGCCGAGGCCGTAGACGTACGGGCGGCCCAGCAGTACCGCCCGCGCGCCGAGCGCGAGCGCCTTGAAGACGTCGTCGCCGGTGCGGACGCCGCTGTCGAACAGCACGGTGAGCCGGTCACCGACCGCCTCCACCACGCCCGGCAGCGCGTCGGCCGCCGCGATCGAACCGGCCACCTGACGCCCGCCGTGGTTGGACACCACCACGCCGTCCATCCCGGCGTCGGCGGCGAGCCGGGCGTCGTCCGGGTGCAGGACGCCCTTGAGGACGATCGGACCGTCCCAGTTCTCCCGCAGGAACGCCAGGTCCGGCCAGGTCTTGCCCGGGTCGGAGAACATGCCGACGAAGTGCATCACCGCCGCGTTCGCATCCTCGTGCACCGGCTTCGCCAGACCCGCCCGGAACGCCGGGTCCGAGAAGTAGTTGGCGGTGCCCACCCCGTGCAGGAACGGCAGGTACGCCTGGTCGAGGTCGCGCGGGCGCCACGACAGCAGCGGGGTGTCCAGGGTGACGAAGAGGGCCGTGAACCCGGCCGCCCCCGCCCGGTCCAGGAAGCTGCGGGCCACCTCGCGGTCCTTCGGCCAGTACAGCTGGAACCAGCGCTCGGCGTCCCCCATCGCCTCGGCGACCTGCTCCATCGGCGTGCTGGACGCCGAGGACAGGACGAACGGCACGCCCTGCGCGGCGGCGGCCCGGGCGGCGGCCCGCTCCGCGTCCGGATGCATGATCGACAGCACACCGACGGGCGCCAGCGCCAGCGGGGCCGGCAGCGCGCGCCCCAGCACCTCGACCGAGAGGTCCCGCTCGTGCACGTCCCGCAGCATCCGCGGCACGATCCGGCGCCGCTGCAGGGCCCGCCGGTTGGCGCGGGCCGTGGAGCCGTCGCCCGCGCTGCCCGCGACGTACCCCACGGGGCCGGGACCGAGCCGTCGTTCGGTCAGTTCCTCCAGCCGGGTCAGGTCGGTCGGCAGCCGCGGCACCGCGCCCGTCATCCCGTTCAGGTAGATCTCGTACTGGAAGTCCGCCCAGTGCTTCGCCATCCGTACGTCCCGCCTCTCGTCGTCGAGCTCGCGCGCCGCCAGCACCATACTCATGAGTAGGTCGAGGGGGATCCGGCGGGTGCCGGACTGTTTCGGGAATGTTTCCGGCCTATTGGCGAACGCGCGGATCACGCCATCCGGCCAGATCGCATGATCGAGAACCGCCCAGTTCCGGACTTGGAACGTTCTAATTCCGTAACTTCCCGCCACTGATTCAATACGCAAGGTTACCGAAACCGGCGGGGTCGATGTGTCTTTCGGCGGCGGACTCGGCAGACTCGCGCTCGCCGCCCCGGCACCCACCGGGCCGGGCCGGCACCACCCTCGAACCGAGCGGAAGGATGCACACAATGCGGAACACCGCGCGCTGGGCAGCGACTCTGGGCCTGACGGTCACCGCCGTCTGCGGGCCCCTCGCCGGGACCTCCCTCGCCTCCCCGGCCACCGCCCCCGCGTCGCTCTACGCCCCCTCGGCCCTGGTGCTGACCGTGGGGCACGGAGAGAGCGCTGCCACCGCCGCGCCGCTGCGCGCCGTCACCCTGACCTGCGCACCGAGCCCCTCCGGCACCCACCCGGCCGCCGCCTCGGCCTGCGCCGAACTGCGCGGCGCCGGCGGCGACCTCGACGCCCTGACGGGCGACACCGATGTGCTGTGCACCCGGGAGTACGCCCCGGTCGTCGTCACCGTCGACGGGGTATGGCAGGGCCGGCGCGTCTCCTACGAGCGCGCCTTCGCCAACGAGTGCGCGAAGAACGCGGTCAGCACGAGCGTCTTCGCGTTCTGAGAGACCGGGACCGTGCGGTCCGCGCGACGTGACCGGCCGCTCGTCGCTGGGGAGTGCGAGCGCCGACGCGTGGACAGGACGCGGTCCCGCACCGGGGACGGCGGGCGGAGTGGGGCCGCCCGCCGCTCCCCGGTATCACGACCGGCCCGTCGGGCTTCAGTCCTCGCCCGCCGGGCCGTCGCCCCGCCCGGACGACCGGGCGCGGTGACTGGTGTCGCACCAGGGGTAGCGCCGGCTGCGGCGACAGGTGCACAGGGCGACCCGGAAGCGGTCGGAGGACACCGTCGTGCCGTCCTCCAGCTCGACCTCCACCGGCCCCTCCACCAGGATCGGCCCCCGGCGCCGGACGGTGATCCTACGGGGCGTGTCAGACGGGGAGTTCGGCACGGACGACCACCAGCTCCTCCTCGTCGTCGGCCAGGGACAGCAGGCCCCGCTGCCGCAGCCAGCGTTCCCGGCCACGCACCACGGGTCCGAAGGCGATCCGCTGCCGCCGGGTCACCGCGGCCTTCAGACCGGCCTCCCGCAGACATCCGACGGTCCGCCCGGGATCGCTCAGCGCGGACTGCACGAGCAGCAGCACACCACCGGGCCGCAGCAGGGCGGGAGCCTCCCGGCAGATCCGGTCCAGCACCAGCCGGCCGTCGTGACCCGCGTCCCAGGCCCGGGCCGCACCGCGCGGCCGCCGGCCGCCGCCCGGCGCCGGGACGTACGGCGGATTGGCCAGGACGAGGTCGAACGTCTCGCCCCGCACCGGGGTGAAGAGGTTGCCGCGCAGAACGCGGACGCGCACACCGGCCCGCGACGCGTTCAGCCGGGCGGCCCACACGGCACGCCGGGACACGTCCACGGCGGTGACCCGGCCGCCCCGCCGGGCGGCGGCCAGGGCCAGGGCGCCCGTACCCGTTCCCACGTCCAGGACGGCCGCACCCGGGGGCAGCGACTCGTCGGACAGGGCCCCGATCAGCAGGGCGGTGTCCTCCTGAGGGGCGTAGACGCCCGGTAGCACCATGAAATTCACGGAACCCGCGTACCCCGGCGCTCATGAAATATGGGGCCTCCGGAGGACTCGCGGGACACGCCCGCCAGGGGAGTGCGCAGGGAGGAGCGGCCGGCGCGCCAGTCGGCGAGCAGCCGGTCGCCGAAGCGGTCCTCCAGGAACCCGGTGGCGTCGATGCCGAAGACGATGTCCGCCGCGAGCTGCGGTTCCTGCTCCAGCAGACCGTCGATCACCTCGTGCCGGACGATCTGCTCGTGCACCGCGTCGGCCTCGACGTGCTCGTCGTAGAAGTGCTCGGCGGCGGGCCCGGCACCGGTACGGCGCATCGCCTCGGCGAGCCGCCGGGAACCGGGCGACGAGGTGATCTCGACCGCCGCGAAGTGACCGACCAGGGCGCCGCGCAACGCCCGGTGCAGGCCGAACAGGGACATCATGTTCACCGTGGCCAGGCACTCGGCCGAGGCCGCGTCGAGATGACGCCCGTACGCCGTGTCCAGCCCCAGGTCCGTCATCAGGTCGGCGAACAGCCGGGCGTGCACCCGCTCGGCGCGGCCGCCGCCGTACTCGTCGAACTCCACCGCCGCCATCGCCGCCTTCGCGCGGCCCCACAGCCGCGGCAGCACCCACGCGTGCGGGTCGGCCTCCTTGAGGTGGTACAGGGAGCGCTGGGCCGCGTACTCCCGCAGGTGCCACAACTCGCCCTCGTCCCGCAGGAAGTGGCTCACGCCCTTGCCGTCGACCGGCTCGACCAGCAGCGCCCCGACCGCGTCCGCCACGCTGTCGTGGACCGGCGTGTCGGCGCGCAGCGCGGACAGGAAGCGGTCCTCCAGCGCCGCCCGGACGCGCAGCAGGCCGGGGTCCCACTCCAGGTCGGGGGAGACGCCGGCGAAACCGCGGTAGTGCAGCTCGTAGCACTGGTACAGGGCCAACTGCAGGTCGTCGCCGTACGGTGACGCGGCGGCGACGTCCTCGAGGCGGGGCAGCGGGCCCGTGCCGAGCAGGTACGAGCCGACGGCCGCGGAGAGCGGGCCCCGGGCCGTCGGCGGCTGTGGTTCTTCGCGGACGTTCTCCATGCGCTGCGGGTACCCGTCGGACGCCGTCGCATCCGTGCCGGGCCCCGCGGCGCCTACTCCTTGCCGGACTCCTCCTGAGCCTCGACGTTCGGGGAGGTGGCGTCGCCCGCCTCGCCCCGGTGCCGCCGCTCCCGCGCGGACTCCGCGTCGCGGTTCTCGGCCTCCTCGATCTCGCGCATGACCTCCTCGATGGCCGTCTCGGGCTGCTGGTGGTCGCCGTCTCCGCCGTGGGACACGAAGGACTCCTCTTCTCGTTCGGTCGGGTGCGGCCGCCGGCCCCGCCAGGGGCCGGCGGCGGTGTCAGTTCGCCGTGGCCGCGATGCGCAGCGGCACCGGGTCGGCGGCGGCGGGCTCGTCGCTGCGGCGGGCGACCTCCGCCCACCAGGACGGCCCGTCCTCGATGTGGCGCAGCAGGACGCCCTCGCGGATCGCCCAGGGGCACAGCGTCACCGACTCCAGTCCGGTCAGCTTCATCGCCGTGTGCCCGACCACCGCGCCCGCCAGGCTCTGCGCGGAGCGCGGCGCGGAGATGCCGGGCAGGCGGGCCCGCTCGGCGGCGGACAGGGCGGCCAGCCGGCCGATCGCCCGCTTCAGGTCCGCGCAGCTCATCCGGCGTTCCTCGAAGGGGCCGTGGCGGCCGGGCAGGGCCCCGCACAGCCGCCCGAGCTGCTGGAACGTCCGGGAGGTCGCCACCGCCGTGCGCGGCCCCTCCCAGCGGATCCGCGCCGCGACGTCCCGCAGCTGGTGGCGGACCCTGCGGCGCAGCGCCCGCAGCTGCTCCGGATGCGGCGCGTCCTGGCCGCCCGCGAGGAACTCGTGGGTCAGCCGCCCGGCGCCCAGCGGCAGCGACGCCACGAAGTCGGGCAGCCGACCGCGGCCGAAGGCGACCTCCAGCGAGCCGCCGCCGATGTCCAGCAGGGCGAGCGGACCCGCCCGCCAGCCCATCCAGCGCCGGGCGCCGAGGAACGTCAGCTCGGCCTCCACCTCGCCCGGCAGGGTGCACAGACCGACCCCGGTGCGGGCCCGGACGGTGTGCAGCACCTCCCGGCGGTTGGGCGCGGCACGCACCACGGCGGTCGCGAAGGCCAGCGGGTCGGCCGCACCCCACCGGGCCGCGGTCCGGTTCGCGTCGGCGACCGCCGCCACCAGCCGCTCCACGGCCTCCTCGGGCACCGGAGCACCCGGCGGGACCTGCTCGGACAGCCGCAGGCGCCACTTCGCCGTGTGGACCGGCAGCGGAACACCGCCCTCCGCGTCCGCCACCACGAGCCGGACGGTGTTCGACCCCACATCCACCACGCTGATTCGCATGAAAGCGCAGGTACCCACTTTGCGCCGGTCCAACTGCGCACCGGCCGACACCTGCGGACCGGCGCCTCGGACCGGACACCGCCGGACCGGCGCCTCAGGCCAGCTGCCGCCGCACCAGCTCGTGCAGCCGGCCGCCCGTGTCCGCCAGCAGCTCCGCCGGCGGGCCCTGCTGGGCGATCCTGCCGTCCTCCATCACGATCACGCGGTCGGCGTCCATCACCGTGGTCAGCCGGTGCGCGATGACGATGCGGGTGGCGTTCAGCGCCTTGGTCGATTCGATCACCGTGCGCTGCGTCTCGTTGTCCAGGGCGCTGGTCGCCTCGTCGAAGAAGAGCACGCGCGGCCGGCGGATCAGCGCCTGCGCGATCATCAACCGCTGCCGCTGGCCCCCGGAGACCGCACCGCTGCCCGACACGATGGTGTGCAGGCCCATCGGCATCCGCTTGATGTCCTCGGCCAGCCCCGCCATCTCCGCCGCCGCCATCACCTCCTCCGGCGTGTACGGCTCGGTACCGCAGATGACGTCCATGATCGAGCCGGTGAACGGCTGCGCGTGCTGGAGCACCACCCCGCACTGCCGGCGCACGGCGGACGGATCGAGCGCGGCCAGGTCCTGGCCGTCGTACAGGACGCTGCCCGACAGCGGACGGTCGAAGCCGATCAGCAGCCTCAGCAGGGTCGACTTGCCGCAGCCGCTGGGCCCGACGACCGCCACGAACTCGCCCGGCCGCACCGCGAACGACACGTCGTCCAGCACCAGCGGCCCGTCGTCGGTGTACCGGAACGACAGCCGCCGCGCCTCGACCGCCCCCGACAGCGGCCCCGGCCGGGTGCTCGCCGTGCGCACCTCGGGCGCCGCCTCCAGCACCGGCTTGATCTCCTCGAACAGCGGCAGCGCCGCCACCGCCGACACGAAGGCACCGGTCAGCTGGGTGACCGAGGTCAGCAGCATCGTCACCGACGTGCTGAAGGTGAGGAACGCCGCCGCCGACATCGAACCGCGCGCCGGGCCGGCCAGCAGCATGAACATCAGCAGCGTGCACAGCGGCAGGTACACCGCGCCGAGCACCGCGTTGAGGTTCTTGACGCGTCCGGCCCGCTGCTGGAGCTCACGGCTGCGCGCGAACTGCGCCGCCCAGGCCGCGTAGGCGTAGTTCTCGGCCGCCGCGACCCGCAGCTTGGGCAGGCCGCGCAGGGTCTGGAAGGCCTGGTTGTTCAGCTTGTTCGTGAGCCGCACCAGCCGCCGCTGCCAGCGCACCTGCCACAGCCCGAGCCCCAGGAACACCGCGGCGACGACCACCAGCATGCCGATCGCCGCGAGCGCCATCGGCACGCTGTACCAGAGCAGCAGCCCCAGGTTCATCGCGCCGACGGTCACCGACTGGGCCACCGTCGGCCCGACCCCGGCCAGCAGCCGGCGGATCGCGCTGATCCCCATGGCCGCGCTCGCCAGCTCACCCGTGGAGCGCTCGGTGAAGAACCGGGTCGGCAGCCGCAGCAGCCGGTCCCACACGGCCGGCTGGAGGGTCGCCTCGATACGGCCCTCCAGCCGCAGGATCGTCAGGTTCTGCAACAGCGTGAACGCCGCCGCGACGACACTGCTCAGCATCACCGCCAGACACACCTGCACGATCAGCCCGGTCTGCGCCTTCGGCACGAACTCGCCGAGCACCTTGCCGGTCGCGAGGGGCACCAGCGCGCCGATCGCCACCGTCACCAGCCCGGAGAGCAGCAGACTCGCCAGATCACCGCGCGTGCCCCGCAGACAGAACCGCAGCAGCCGCAGCGGACCGAGCCGGCGCTCGGGCAGCGGCCGGTAGAACATCACCGCGCGCGGCTCGAACTCCTCGGCGTTGGCCTTCTCGACCGGCGTCTCCCGGCCGGTCGCCGGATGCACGGCCACATAGCCGCCACGCCGCCACAGCAGCGCCACCGGCGCGCCCGACAGGGCCCGGTGCCCGACCAGCGGCCCGACGTCGTCCCGCCACCAGCGGCCGTCCAGCCGCACGGCCCGGGTGCGGACCCGGGAGGCCAGGGCGATCCGCTCCACCGGGTCGAGCCGGTCGCTCTCGGTGCCGTTCTGCGCGGGCTCGGCCAGCGTGATGCCGGCCGCACGGGCGACCAGCTCGCAGGCCGCGTGGGTGGCGTCGGCGTCGGCGGCCGTGACGCGCCGGCCCGACCGCCCGCCGATGGAGGCCAGCAGCGTCCGGTCGGCCTGGGCGCGGACCGCCTCACCGGCCTTGATGCCGGCCGCCGTGCGCGTCTCGTGGGTGCGCTCCAGCTCCTCGATCCAGCGGTCCAGCGTGGTCAGCAGCCGGTACTGCTGGTCGACCATGCTCTGCCACAGCGCGGGGTCCATCAGCAGGTCGGCGGCCGCCTCCTCGCCGTACACCGCGCCGTACTGCACGCTGCCGGGCGGCACCTGCATCCAGAACACGTCGTCGTCGGTGGGTGCCGCCACCCGCTCGGAGGCCATCGGCGCCTGGAAGAGGATGGACAGACTGCGCCCGACGCCCAGGGCGAGGGCGTACTCCAGCGGACTCGTCGTCGGCGGCACGTACCGGGGGTTGCCGTACTCGTCGTACGACCAGGTCTGCGTGGCCGCCGGCTGGTACAGCTCGCGCAGCCCGATGCGGTGCACCACGCAGTCCCGCAGGGGACGGGCGACCAGCGTGTGCTGCGGGCCGGCCACCGGACCGAGCAGCACCGAGCCCGCCTCCAGACGGCCCAGGTGGTGCCAGTGGCCCTGCTGGCCCGCGTCCACCGCGAACAGGTCCACCGCGCCGGACACGACCAGCCAGAGCACCTGCGGGCCCTCCAGGTCGAGGCGGGTGAACCCGGAGCAGTCGACGCGTGTGCCCAGGGAGCCGAGCGCGCCGAGGACCAGATCGCCCTGCCCTTCGTGCACCGTCGTCATCTCACCGCTCCCCGACCAGCGCCGCGTACGCGCCGCCGCGCGCCACCAGTTCCTCGTGCCGCCCGCGCTCCACGACCGTGCCGTGCTCCAGGACGACGATCTCGTCGCTGTCCCGCACGGTGCTCAGCCGGTGCGCGATCACCACGCACGCGCAGCCGCGCCGGCGCAGGTTGTCCATCACCACCAGCTCGGTCTCCGCGTCCAGCGCGCTGGTCACCTCGTCCAGGACCAGGATGCTGGGCCTGCGCACCAGCGCCCGCGCGATCTCCAGCCGCTGGCGCTGACCGCCGGAGAAGTTCCGGCCGTCCTGCTCGACCCGGCTGTGGATGCCGCCCGGCCGGCGCATCACCACGTCGTACAGCGCGGCGTCCCTGAGCGCCTCCACCACGGCGTCGTCGGGGACCGACGGGTCCCACAGCGCCACGTTGTCGCGCACCGAGCCCTCGAAGAGGAACACGTCCTGGTCGACGAAGGAGACGGAGGACGCCAGCGCCCCGCGCGGAATGTCCTCCAGCCGCTGCCCGTCGATCCGGATCACGCCCTCCCACGGGGTGTACAGGCCGGAGATCAGCCGGGACACCGTGGACTTGCCGCTGCCCGAACCGCCGACGAGGGCCACCTGCCGCCCCGGACCGACCGTCAGGTCGAAGCCGGTCAGCAACGGCTTGTCGAGGGGGCTGTAGCCGAACGAGATGTTCTCCAGCTCGACGTGGCCGTGCAGCCGGCGCGTGGAGTCGCCGCCGCCGGGACGGCCGTACAGCGGGTCGGTCCGGAAGTTCTCCACGTCCTTCAGCCGGGCCACGTCGGCCGCGAAGTCCTGGATGCGGCCCGCGACACCGTTCAGCCGGGTCAGCGGCGCCGTGAAACGGGTGACCAGCGCCTGGAAGGCGACCAGCAGACCGACCGAGATGTGCCCCTCGACCGCCCGCATGCCGCCGATCCACAGGATCAGCGCGCTGTTGAGCGTGGCGAGCGTCGGCGCGACCACACCCAGCCAGGCGCTCGGCACCCCGAGCCGCTGCTGCTCCTCCAGCGTGGTGGCGTGCTGCCCGGCCCACTTGCGGAAGTAGCCGTCCTCACCGCCGGTCGCCTTCATCGTCTCGATCAGCTGAAGACCCGTGTACGCGGTGTTGGTCAGCCGGGCGGTGTCCGCGCGCAGCTTGGCCGTCCGCGTCGCGCGCAGTTTGATCACGACCCGCATCGCGACGACGTTCAGCAGCGCCACGCCGATGCCGACGAACGTCAGCTGGGGGTCGTAGGTGTACAGCAGCACGGCGTACAGCACGACGACGATCGCGTCGACGCCCGCCGCGGCGAGGTCGCGGGCCAGGGTCTCGGCGACGGCGTCGTTGGACTGCAGGCGCTGCACCAGGTCGGCCGGGCTGCGCTGCGAGAAGAACGTCACCGGCAGCCGCAGCAGGTGCCGCAGGAAGCGGGCGCTGGAGAGGGTGGAGGAGATGATGCGGCCGTGCAGCAGGTTCGCCTGCTGCAGCCAGGTCAGCACCACCGTGAGCAGCACGCACGCCGCCATCGACGTGAACAGCACGCCCAGCAGCGAGGTCTGCCCGCCGATCAGGAACATGTCGATGTAGGTGCGGCTCAGCGCGGGCACCGCCGCGCCCACCACGACCAGCAGCAGGCTCGCCAGCACGGCGGCGGGCAGCGTGCCCGCGGTGCCGCGCAGCCGGGCCGGCATCGCACCGAGCACGCCCGGCCTGCGGCCGCCCCGGACGAAGTCCTCGCCGGGCTCCATGGTCAGCACGACCCCGGTGAAGCTGCCGTCGAAGTCCTCCAGGGACACGAAACGGCGGCCCTTGCCCGGGTCGTTGATGAACACCCCGCGTCGGCCGAAGCGCCGGCCCATGCCGTCGTAGACGACGTAGTGGTTGAACTCCCAGAACAGGATGGCCGGCGCCGTCACCTCGGCGAGGGCGGCCAGGTCCATCTGCATGCCCTTGGCGGTGAAACCGTAACTGCGCGCCGCCTTCAGCAGGTTGCTCGCCCGGGATCCGTCGCGGGAGACACCGCAGGCGATGCGCAGCTCCTCCAGCGGGACGTGCCGGCCGTAGTGGCCGAGCACCATCGCGAGGGAGGCGGCGCCGCACTCGACGGCCTCCATCTGGAGCACGGTGGGCGTACGGACGGTCTTCGCCCGGCCCTTGGGCACCGTGCGCCGGGGCGGCGCGGCGCGGCGTCTGCCCCGGGTGTCGGTCGCGGTACTCACGGCAGCAGCCAATCGACGGGACGCTGCCCGGCCAGCCGGATGGAGCCCGTGGCCAGCGTCATGGAGGTCAGTTCGTACGGCGGTCCGTCCGCGGACGACCACGCGTAACCGCTCTTCGTGGACGTCGAGGTGTCGAGGCGCACCGTCACGGCGACCGGCCTGCCGTCCTTCGTGAACTGCTCGCCGAGCCCGCCGTCCCCGAGGAACGCGCCGATCGACCGCGCCGACTGGGCCGAGCGGTCCACCGACGCCACGTGGCCGCGCAGCACGCCGTACTCCTGGGCCGGCACCGACTGGACGGTCAGGTCGACCGGGGCGTCGGCCGGGATGGCGGCGGCGTTCTCGGCGGGGACGTAGACGGTGGCGTAGAGCGGGTCGCCGGCGTGGGCGACCTTCTCGATCGACGCGACGTCCGCGCCGGTCCGGATGATCTGGCCGACGGCGGCGGCGAGCGCGCTGACGCGGCCCGCGTCGAGCGAGCGGACGACGGTGTCGCCCTCGGCGGTGCGGACCTTCAGCACCGGCGAACCGGCGGCCAGCCGTTCGCCCTGCCGGGCGAGGACGGCGGTGACCTGACCGGAGACCGGGCTCTGCAGGACGTAACTGCCCTGCCCGTGGGTGAGGACGGCGGGTGCGCCGACCGTGGAGGCCACCGAGCCGGTCACCGCCCACACGGACGCGGCGGCCATCGCGACGACGGTCACGGACAGCACCAGCCAGCCCTGCGGGCGGGCGAAGCGCACCGGAAGGTCGAGCTCCTCCGGTGACTGGAGTTTGGCGAGGGCCTGTTGGCGGAACTGCACGTCGGACGTATCCCAGGAGATCGCTGTGAAGCCGTCGGGGAACGGCCGAGAAGTCCCGGAGCCGGGGTACGGCTCCGGGACTCAGCGGCACGAGGGCGCGATCAGAGACCGGCGACCAGGTTGGTGACCGGAGCCGTGTTCAGGCCCGTGACACCCTCGACGGTGCCGACGACGGTGTTGAGCAGGCCCGAGACCGGGGCGATGCCGTCCACCAGGCCGGTGACGGTGCCGACGGCGTTCACGTTCAGGCCGCCGGAGACGTTGTCGAGCTCGGCGTCGGAGATCTCGACGGTCTCGACCTGGGGGGTGGAGTTCATGATGGAACTTCCCTTCGTATAGCCAATTCACAAGGGGGGAGCGGCCCCCTCTGGGGACAGATGACGGCCGCGACCACGGGCGGCCGGGCGTCCGTCTCCGGAGCCCTCCGCGGCCCCCGCGGTGCGATGGATCAAAGCACGCGGCCGGTCGGCCCTTCCAATCAATCACCGCTCTCACCTGGGCTCTTGCGACGCCGAGGCGCCCAACCGTGCAGGAGTGCGCACGTCTTCGCGGCGACTTCTTCACACCGGGGACGGCATCGGGCCGTGCGGCTCCCCGCCCGCGGCGCCGCGAATCCGGCACTCCCGCACCAAAGGCGTGCGCGCCCCCCGGCGATTGTGGAGAACGGCCAATCCGCGTGACCGGGTTGGGCAGCCGATGTGCAGATTCGCTGAAGCCGGGATTCCGCTCCGCGAGTGGAACGGAGCGTGTCCGCCCGGACACGGAGCGTGCCGAGGTGACGCGATTGAACGGCCCGTACGGACCGTGCGTACCAACAGCCGTCCAGGCGCCCCCGAACTGCCGCCGTACGGCGGCACGAACCCCGTCCCAGGAGGTCGAGAAGCTTGAGTCACAAGCGAATCCCGAAGCGCAGGGCCGCGATGGCGGCGGGCGCGGTGGTGGCGCTCGGCGCGGCCGCCGTCCTGCTGCCGAACGCCAACGCCTCCCAGGACGGCGGTGATCCGGGCGCCACCGCCGCGCCGAGGACACTCAAGGCGGCGGAGGCCCCGGACCTCGCCTCACAGCTCTCCGGACTGCTCGGCGACGCCTTCGCCGGCTCCTACTACGACGCCGGCAGGCAGCAGCTCGTCGTCAACGTCGTGGCCGGCGACGACAACGACGTCGTCGTGCGGGCAAAGGAGGCGGGCGCGGCCGTCCGCGAGGTGGACAACAGCATCGCCGAACTGAGGGCCGGCGCACGGACCCTGAAGACCGAGGCGACCATTCCCGGCACCTCGTGGGCCGTCGACCCCCGGACCAACAAGATCCTCGTCACCGCCGACAGCACCGTCACCGGCGCCGCGTGGGACCGGCTGGAGTCCACCGTCGACAGGCTCGGGCCCGGCATGGCCACCCTCAGGAAGTCGGCCGGAACCTTCACACCCTTCGTGTCCGGCGGGGACGCCGTCTTCGGCGGCGGTGCCCGCTGCTCGCTCGGCTTCAACGTCACCGCGGCGGACGGCTCGCCCGCCTTCCTGACGGCCGGTCACTGCGGCGTCGCCGCCGCGCAGTGGTCCGACGCGCAGGGCGGGCAGCCGATCGCCACCGTCGACCAGGCCGTCTTCCCCGGCCAGGGCGACTTCGCGCTCGTCACCTACGACGACCCCGCGACCGAGGCGCCGAGCGAGGTGAACGTCGGCGGCCGGACCGTCGCGATCAGCGGCGCGGCGGAGGCGACGGTCGGACAGCAGGTCTTCCGGATGGGCAGCACCACCGGACTGGCCGACGGACAGGTCCTCGGCCTGGACGCCACCGTGAACTACCCCGAGGGCACCGTCACCGGCCTCATCCAGACCGACGTGTGCGCCGAACCCGGGGACAGCGGAGGCTCCCTGTTCACCCGGGACGGCCTCGCGATCGGCCTCACGTCCGGCGGCAGCGGCGACTGCACGGTGGGCGGCGAGACGTTCTTCCAGCCGGTCACCACGGCCCTGCAGGCGGTCGGCGCGACGCTCGGCGACGGCGGCGCGGGCGACCAGGCGGGCGGAGGGGACTCCGGCGCGGGCGACCGGGCCGGTGGCGCGGGGACCGGTGCCGGCGACCAGGCCGGTGGCGCGGAGGCCGGTGTCGGCGACCAGGCCGGTGGCGCGGAGGCCGGTGACGCCACGGGGGACGCCGACGACGGGACAGGGGCCGGGCAGGCCGGCGACGGGACGGGCGCCGGCAGCCCGGACGGCTCCGGACCGACCCGGACCCACTGACTCCCGCCACCCGCTCCGATCCTCCCTCCCACCCGCCCCGTACGGGTCCGCGGCCCGGTCCGGCCCTCCCGCCGGAGGGCCGGACCGGGCCGCGGACCTCCTCATCCAGTACGGGAGGCGCACCGTCTCCTCGTCCGGACGAAGCCCCCGCGCCCGGATCGCAGGTTCCCCGCTCACAGGGGCTGCGCGGCCGTCCCATACGCGCTGTAATGGCGACGTGGTCAGTGAGGGCACCGCGGAGAGCGGGACGAGAACGCTGCGTGCCGAGGATGCCCTGAAGGCGATCGCCGCCCTCCCGGACCGGAGGGAACGACTGCGCCGCGTCCTGGAACAGGCGCTCGTGTTCGGCGGAGCCGCCTTCGCCGCCGTGTACACACCCGGCGAGGACCGCGAGCTGCTCTGCCTCGCCGAGTCGGTGGGCGTGCCGAGGACGCTGTACGGCCTGCGCGACAGCTATCCCGCGGACGGCGGCTCCCCGGTCGCCGACGCCCGCCGGGGCGGGGCGCCGGTGTGGCTCGGCCCCGAGGCGTTCGCCGAGTCCGCCGAATCGCGGCGCGTCCCCTCCAGCGGCTTCTCCCTCGCCGCCCTGCCCGTGCCGCGCGACGGCGGCTGTCTGCTCGCCCTGACCGAGTGCCCGGGGGGCTTCGGCCCCGAGGAGCGGGCCTGCCTGGAACTGGTCGCCGAGGCGACCGTCGGCCCCGCCCCGCCCGTGGCCACCGAGAGCCGGGAACTGCGGCCGGACGCGTTCTCCCTGGCCATGGACACCGGCCGGGTCCGGGTCGGCGACGACATCCTCAGGCTGTTCGCCCTCACCCCGGACGACTTCGACGGCAGGGTCGAGACGCTGCTCGGCCTGACCGTGCCCGAGGACCTGCCCTCGCTGATGTCCGTGGTGGAGGCCGACCACATGTCCATCGGCGACCGGGAGCTGGAGTTCCGGGTGCTGCAGCCCACCGGCCCGCCGAAATGGCTGCGACTGCGCGGGCGCCTGCTGCCGGGTGGCGACGGACGGCCGGCCCGCCTCGTGGGCACCGTCGCCGACGCCTCCACCCTGCGCCCCGACGTGACCGACGTCGCCCGCGTCCAGCGCCTGGCCGCCGCCCTGGCCACCGCGGGCACCGTCCGCGACGTCAGCCAGGCCGTGGTCGCCGCCCTGCGCAGGCCGCTGCGCGCCGACCGGATCGCCCTGGCCGAGCTGGAGAACGACCGTCTCGTCGTCACCGTCCTCGACCCGCCCGAACCGGAGTCGTGGCCCGAGCTGTGGCGGCTGGAGTGGCGCACCGAGTGGCCCGACGCCCCCGTGCGCGCCATGCCCACCCTCGCCGCGGCGCTGCGCGAGGGGCGCGCCCAGATCTGGCCGGCCGGCACCGCACTGGAACCGGCGCTCGCCGACGTCGGGCCCGGCGGCCTGGCCGTCCTGCCGCTGCCGGCCGCGGGCCGCACGGCCGGCGTCTGCCTGATCGGCTGGGACTCCCCGCACGACTTCGGCCCCGACGAGCGCGCCCTGCTCACCGCCTCCGCCGGCCTCGCCGGGCAGGCCCTGATGCGCGCCCACGCCTTCGACGCCGAGCACGAACTCGTCGGCATGCTCCAGCGCCAGCTGCTCCCGCGCCGGCTGCCGAAACTGCCCGGCGCGGTCGCCGCCGCCCGCTACCTGCCCAGCACGGCCGGACTGGAGCTCGGCGGCGACTGGTACGACGTGATCCCGCTGCCCGACCACCACGTCGCCCTCGTCATCGGCGACGTCCAGGGCCACAGCGCCGGCGCCGCCACCCTCATGGGCCAGATGCGCACCGCCCTGCGCGCCTACGCCGTCGAGGGACACCCGCCCGACGTGGTCGTCTCCCGGGCCAACCGCCTCCTGGCGGACATGGGCACCGACCTCTTCGCCACCTGCGTCTACGTCGACCTCGACATGGAGGAGGGCTCCGCCTGGTGCGTCCGCGCGGGGCACCCGCCGCCGGTGCTGCGCCACCCCGACGGCACCACGGAGATCGCGGAGGCGGAGGGCGGTCCGCCGCTCGGCGTGGTGGCGCAGGCCGACTTCCCGATGAGCCCGCTCCGGCTGCGCCCCGGCACCCTGATCGCCCTCACCACGGACGGGCTCGTGGAGTCCGCCGACGCCGACATCGACGAGGGCATGGACCGCTTCGCGCACGCGCTGGCCGTGTCCGACCCCGCCCACCTCGGTCTCGTCGCCGACGCCCTGCTCGGCAACGCCCGCCGCAGCGACGACGTCGCCCTGCTGCTGGTGCGCTACGACGGCATGCGGACGCGTCCGCTGCGCGAGACCTGGACGGTGTGGCGGCTGCCCGAGGCCGTCCGGCACGCCCGCCGCTTCACCCACCGCACCCTGCGCTCGTGGGGCGTGCCGCCGGCCGACGTCGACGCCGTGCTCCTCGTCGTCTCCGAGCTGGTCACCAACGCCCTGGTGCACACCGAGGGCACGGTCCGCCTCGACCTCACCCTGGTGGGCGGCCGGCTGCGCGTCGCGGTCGCCGACGCGTCACCGCGCACGCCCGCCAAACCGACCAGCATCGGCTGGGAGGCCACGGGCGGGCGCGGCATCCTGCTGGTCGAGGCGGTGTCGACCACGTGGGGGACGCTGCCGGTCAGCGGGGGCAAGCAGGTGTGGAGCGAGATCGCGCTGGGCCGGTGAGACCGCCGGGCCCGTCCGCCGGACACCGCCCCGCACCCGACCGGAACCGGACGGATCGCCGCCGCCCCGCCGGGTACCCGGCCGGTGAAGCCGACAGCGACTCCCCGAGGAGGACGTCATGACACAGCACGTCCGCGACATCATGACCGCCGACCCGGTGACCGTCGAGCCGCAGACCTCGGTCACCGCGGTGGCCCGCATCATGCGCGACCAGGACCTCGGAGCCGTCCTGGTGACGGAGGACGACCGGCTGCGCGGACTGGTCACCGACCGCGACCTGGTGATCCGCTCCGTCGCGGAGGGCGGCGACTTGGAACAGACCACCGTGGCCGGCGCCTGCAGCGACGACCTGGTGACCGTCGGCCCCGACGACGAACTGGACCGTGCGATCCGGGTGATGCGCGAGCACGCCGTACGCCGCGTCCCGGTCGTCGACGGCGGACACCCCGTGGGCATCGTCGCCCTGGGCGACCTGGCCATGGAGCGCGACCCGGACTCGGCGCTGGGCGACATCAGCGTGGCCCGGCCCAACCCGTGAGGACGGCGCGCGCCGGTTTCACCGGCGCGCGCCCGGGGACCCGCCGGACAACGGCACCGGACACAGAAGCCGGACACAGAAGAAGGAAGATGATGCTCCGTGACCGCGGACACCAGCGAGAAACCCGCCGTCCGCCGCCTGGAGACGGGCTGGTCGCAAGCCCGCCGCCTGCGCACCAAGGGCGCCCTGCGCACCTGGGTGCCGGCCGTCGAGGACGGTGACACCCCGCGCGCGCCGCAGGCGGGCCAGGAGTCGAACATCGTCCGGGGCGAGGACTGACCGCACCCCGCGACCGAGATCGTCGAGCGCCGGCCACCGTGCCGGCGCGGCCCGTGTCCGGGCCCGCCGCCCCCGGGTCCCCGACTGCGGCGACGGGCAGGACCGACCGGTTGCCGGCCGGACGGCCCCGCCCGCTCACGGAGGATTCCGCGCGCTTGGAGTGGATCACGTGCGCCTGCTGCTCATGTCCGACACCCACCTGCCGAAGCGGGCCAGGGAACTGCCCGCGCCCCTGCTGGCGGAGATCCCGCGCGCCGACGTCGTCCTGCACGCGGGGGACTGGGTCGACACGGACACGCTCGACCTCCTGGAGGACCGCAGCCGGCGACTCGTCGCGGTGTACGGCAACAACGACGGACCCGGCCTGCGCGCACGGCTGCCCGAGGTGGCCCGCGCCGACCTCGGTGGCCTGCGCTTCGGCGTCGTCCACGAGACGGGTGCCGCCAAGGGCCGGGAGGCACGCTGTGCCGCCCGTTTCCCCGACCTCGACGTGCTGGTCTTCGGCCACAGCCACATCCCGTGGGACACCACGGCCGACACCGGCCTGCGGCTGCTCAACCCCGGCTCCCCGACCGACCGGCGGCGCCAGCCGTACTGCACGTACATGACCGCCACGGTCGCCGACGGCCGCCTCGAGGACGTCGGACTGCACCGCCTGCCGCGGCGTTAGCCGGCTCCACAGGGCAGGGGGAGGGAGAGGGGGAGGAACAGGGACGGGCAGCGCCCACGAGGGCGCTGCCCGCTACGTGCCGGGTCGCTCCATGTCGGGGGAAGCGGCCCGGGCGCTATGAGTGTGCGCTGTCACGGACCTCCTTCCGTCAGGAGTGCTGCGGAGGTCATGCATGCCTCATCCGATGCCGGGCGACTACCCCCCTGCGCGCGGCTCACACACGAAGGCGCGGACATTTTCGGTGCGGGCCGCGGGCTGCGGCCCGCACACCGGGTCAGTCGGCCGACGGCCCGGTCCAGCCGGCCGTGACATGGCCGAGCCGGACGCGCTGCGGATGGTCGCCGACCGGGACGGAGACCGTCTTCTCGCCGGTCGCGAAGTCGATGGCGGTGACCTGGTCGGCGCCGCTCTCGGAGACCACGCACTGGGTGCCGTCGCCGCTGACCGTGGCCCAGTAGGGTTTGGCGGCCGTGACCAGCGGGCCCTCCTCCAGTGTCGTACGGTCGACGACCGTCGCGTAGTCGTCCATCGTGCCCGCGACGCAGATCTTGGCGCCGTCCGGGCTCATGGACAGGCCGTGGTGCCGCGAGTCGTTGACCCAGGTGGTGCGGTCCTCGCTGGTGGCGGGATTCTTCGGCAGGGTCTTGGTCCGGGTGATCCGGTCGGTGGCGAGGTCGTACTCGAAGAAGCCGTTGAAGAAGGAGACCTGGAAGTACAGCTTGGACTCGTCGGGCGAGAACACGGCGGGCCGTACGGCGTCGGAGTGGTCGCCGAGACCGGCCGCGTCGAGACGCTCGCGCATGTCGATCACCTTGACCTGCCGGAACGTCGTCGCGTCCACGACGGTGATGCGCCGGTCACCCTTCGTCCAGTCCAGCCAGGGGGCGTCGAGCGCGGTGTTGACCTCGCCGATGGACATGTTCCAGATGTACTTGCCGTCCTTGGTGAAGATGTTCTCGTGCGGCTTGGCCCCGGTGCCGAAGGACCCGAGCTGCCGGCCCGTGTCGATGTCCAGCACGTGCACGGTGTTCGACGTGGAGGCCGACACCGCGACCCGGGTGCCGTCCGGCGAGACCGCCATGTGGTCGGCGCGGTGACCCGACACGGGGAACCGCCAGTTGAGGCGCCCGGTGGCGAGGTCGATGGACACGACGTCCGCGAAGCTCGGCCGGGAGACGACGACCGCCTTCCCGTCCGGCGTCGAGTACATGTCGTCGACGAACTGGTCGTGCCCCTCGCCGACACTGTTGCGGATGGCCTGGAAGTAGATCCACCGGATCGGGTCGGCGTTGATCTCGGCCATCCGCTCCTTCCGGTCGGGGATGACACTGATCCGGCCGATCCTCGCGAAGTCGCCGGTGGAGCGGATGACGTCGGCGGTGCCGTCCCAGTTGTTGCCGACGAACATCACCTCGCGCAGCGCGGTGGGGGCGTCCGGGGACGTGGTGGCGGCGGTCGCCGTCACGGGAGCGGTGACGGTGAGCGCGAGGGCGGCGGCCATGGAGCAAAGGTGCCTGGATCTGGGGACAGGCATGCTGCTCTCTCCTCTGGAGGCGGGGGCGGGGCGCGCGGGTGCGGGAACCCCGGACGGAGCTGCGTCCGGAGTGAACTTACTGAAAAGTAAGGAAGGGCTGCCCTTCTCCACAAGACCGCGTACACGACAAAACCGGCCCGGGCGCGAGGAGGTGGCGCCGGGGCCGGCGCACAGGAGGACACGGCTGCCGGACCGCCGCGACGCTCGACGAGGCCGTCGGCGGACCACCGGCCGGCTCCTGTCCGCCCTTCGGTCACCGGACCGTCGCACCGGTGACCCCGGGGCCCGGAAACGCCCGGGCCCCGGGCCGTTCCGCCGCTCCGGCTACTCGTCCCAGGCCTGGATCATGGTCTGCCGGACGATCTTCCCGTCCCGCAGCGACATCATCGACTCCGCCAGGACCCGGGCGCCGTCGGGATAGGCGCAGGACTCCGTGAAGGCGGCCTGGTCGCCCTGGACGACGCAGTTCTCGAGCCGGTGCGTCATGTCGCGGCTGTAGACGTCGTCGAGCAACTCGGCGATCTCGTCGCGGCCGTGCAGGACCTTGGGGCTGCTGGGCTGGGTGTAGCGGTCCACGATGCGGACCTCCGCGTCGTCCGCGTAGAGCGACAGGAGGGTTTCCGCCGTCTCTTCCTCGATGCCCCGGCGCAGCGCTTCGATGTCGAAGCCGGGGCCTGTGCTGGTGCCCATGACGACCTCCTTCGAAGGCCGCGGCCCGACCGGGAACGGGCCGCCGAGGGCCTCCCCTTCGAGAGTCCTCCGCCCGGACGGCTCCGGCAAGCCCCGTCGTACCGCTGCTCCCGACGGGTGAGGACGCCCCGTCCGCCCGTGTCCGCCACCGTCCCGCCGGCGTTGCCGAAGACATGATCCCCACACGACGTATCGCCACCGCCGCCGCTCTCGCCGCGGCTGTCACCGCACTCGTCGCACCGACGGCGAGCGCCGCCGGCACGGGCTCGCCGGCCAACGGCACACTCGTCCCGGTGCCCCACTCGCTCGCCGCCGACGGCCTGCCCCTCGGGGGCGAGGACGCCCGGACGACCCCCTCCACCCACCTGCACCGGCCCGACACCCGCGACCAGGTGCGGCAGCTCACCCTCGTCGGCCTGCTGTCACCGGTGCTCGGCCCCGCCACCCGGGGCTGACGCCCGCGCCGCCCCCCCCGCACAGGGCCGCCCACGTCCGGGCGGCCCTCACCTGTGCGCGGGCCCTGCCACGGGCCGCGCGGACGCGGTCCGCCGTTCACCGGCCCGGACGCGCGGACCGCCCCGTCACCGGCGTCCTGCCGATCAGTTGCGCGTAGGGTCGGGAGGAACCACGAGTGGCCGAAGAAGGAGTCAGGACCATGGCGCAGGAAGTACGCGGCGTGATCGCACCGGGCAAGGACGAGCCGGTACGGATCGAGACGATCGTCGTGCCCGATCCGGGACCGGGCGAGGCCGTGGTCGAGATCCAGGCCTGCGGCGTGTGCCACACCGACCTGCACTACAAGCAGGGCGGCATCAGCGACGACTTCCCCTTCCTGCTCGGCCACGAGGCCGCGGGCGTGGTGGAGTCGGTCGGCGCCGGAGTCACCGACGTGGCCCCCGGCGACTTCGTGATCCTCAACTGGCGTGCGGTGTGCGGCACGTGCCGGGCGTGTCTGCGCGGACGCCCCTGGTACTGCTTCGACACCCACAACGCGAAGCAGAGGATGACCCTCGCCTCCACCGGCCGGGAACTCTCCCCGGCGCTCGGCATCGGCGCCTTCGCCGAGAAGACCCTGGTCGCCGCCGGACAGTGCACCAAGGTCGACCCGGCCGTCTCCGCCGAGGTGGCCGGACTGCTGGGCTGCGGCGTGATGGCCGGCATCGGCGCCGCCGTCAACACCGGCAACGTCGGCCGCGGCGACACCGTCGCCGTCATCGGCTGCGGCGGCGTCGGCGACGCGGCGATCGCCGGCTCCCGCCTCGCCGGAGCCGCGAAGATCATCGCCGTCGACATCGACGACCGCAAACTGGAGACCGCCCGCTCCATGGGCGCCACCCACACCGTCAACTCCCGCGAGAACGACCCCGTCGAGGCGATCCGCGAACTGACCGGCGGCTTCGGCGCCGACGTCGTCATCGAGGCGGTCGGCCGCCCGGAGACCTACCGGCAGGCCTTCTACGCCCGCGACCTGGCCGGCACCGTCGTCCTCGTCGGCGTGCCCACACCCGAGATGAAGCTCGAACTGCCGCTCCTCGACGTCTTCGGCCGCGGCGGATCGCTGAAGTCCTCCTGGTACGGCGACTGCCTGCCCTCCCGCGACTTCCCGATGCTCATCGACCTCCACCTCCAAGAACGCCTGGACCTCGGCGCGTTCGTGACCGAGACCATCCGCCTCGACGAGGTCGAGAAGGCCTTCGAGCGGATGCACGCCGGCGACGTGCTGCGTTCGGTGGTGGTGCTGTGATGACCGCCCGCATCGAACGCCTCGTCACCTCCGGCACGTTCAGCCTCGACGGCGGCACCTGGGACGTCGACAACAACGTCTGGCTCGTCGGCGACGACCACGAGGTCGTCGTCATCGACGCCGCCCACGACGCCGACGCCATCGCCGAGGCCGTCGGGGACCGGCGCCTGACCGCCATCGTGTGCACCCACGCCCACAACGACCACGTGAACGCCGCTCCCGCCCTCGCCGAGCGCACCGGCGCCACCATCTGGCTGCACCGCGACGACATGCCGCTGTGGCAGCAGACCCACCCCGACCGGGAACCGGACGCCTGGCTGACCGACGGCCAGGTCATCGAGGCCGCCGGCGCCGACCTGACGGTCCTGCACACCCCCGGACACGCCCCCGGCGCCGTCTGCCTGTACGACCCGGGCCTCGGCACCGTCTTCACCGGCGACACGCTCTTCCAGGGCGGCCCCGGCGCCACCGGACGCTCCTACTCCCACTTCCCGACGATCATCGACTCGATCCGCGACCGGCTCCTCGTGCTGCCGCCCGGCACGGAGGTCCGCACCGGCCACGGCGACCCGACCACGATCGGCGCCGAGGCCCCGCACCTGGAGGAGTGGATCCGGCGCGGCCACTGACACCGGGCCGCGTGGCATACCCGGCACCAAGCCGGGAGACACGCGGAAAAGGTGACAGAAGATGTCCGGTTTCCCGGGCAGTCTCGATCACGACATCGCTCATCCGCGGTCGGGATGGGCTCGTGAAGAGAAGGAACGGGAACCGGACATGACACATTCACTCGAGGGCAAGGTCGCACTGGTCGCCGGAGCGACCCGCGGCGCCGGACGCGGCATCGCCGTCGAACTGGGCGCGGCCGGCGCCACCGTCTACGTCACCGGCCGCACCACCCGCGCCCGGCGCTCGGAGTACGACCGCCCCGAGACCATCGAGGACACCGCCGACCTGGTCACCGAGGCCGGCGGCAAGGGCATCGCCGTCCCCACCGACCACCTCGAGAAGGCCGAGGTCGCCGCGCTCGTCGACCGCATCGCCCGCGAGCAGGGCCGCCTCGACGTCCTGGTCAACGACATCTGGGGCGGCGAGAGCCTCTTCGAGTGGGACAAGCCCGTCTGGGAGCACGACCTCGACAAGGGCCTCAAGCTCCTGCGGCTCGCCGTGGAGACCCACGCGATCACCAGCCACCACGCCCTGCCCCTGCTGCTGCGCAACCCCGGCGGGCTCGTGGTCGAGGTCACCGACGGCACCGCCGACTACAACCGCGACCGCTACCGGGTCTCCTTCTTCTACGACCTCGCCAAGTCCTCGGTGCTGCGCATGGCCTTCGCCCTCGGCCACGAACTCGGATCGCGCGGCGCCACCGCCGTCGCGCTGACACCGGGCTGGATGCGCTCGGAGATCATGCTCGACGAATTCGGCGTGCGGGAGGACAACTGGCGCGACGCCCTCGACCGCGTCCCCCACTTCGCCATCTCCGAGACCCCCCGCTACGTCGGCCGCGCCGTGGCCGCACTGGCCGCCGACCCGGGAGTGGCACGCTTCAACGGCCTCTCCCTCTCCAGCGGCGGTGTCGCACAGGAGTACGGCTTCACCGACCTCGACGGCAGCCGTCCCGACGCCTGGCGCTACCTCGTCGAGGTCCAGGACGCGGGGAAGCCGGCGGACGTGACCGGTTACCGCTGACCACCGGGCGCCCGCGCCCTACCGCCGGTCCCGTGACCGGCATACGGTCGGTCCCATGACCGACCGTATGCGTTTCGAGGGACACGGCGTGCTCGTCACCGGCGCCGCGCGCGGCATCGGCGCCGCCACCGCCGCACGGCTCGCCGAGGAGGGGGCCGGGGTGCTGGTGACCGACGCGGACCGGCCCGCAGCCGAGGAGACCGCGGCGGCGCTGCGTGAACGGGGACTCGCAGCCGAGGCCCTCGGCTGCGACGTCTCCGACCGGGCGTCCGTCGAGGCGGCCGTCGCCCGTGCCGTCGACGTCTTCGGCTCCCTCGACGTGCTGGTCAACAACGCCTACGCCTGCACCCCCGACGCCCCGCTCTTCGAGGACGAACCGGACGAGGCGTGGGCGCGTGACCTCGACGTCACCCTCACCGGCGCCTACCGCTGCTGCCGCGCCGCCCTGCCCCGCCTGGCGGCCTCCGGTCGCGGCGCGATCGTGAGCATCGGATCGGTCAACGGCGCCCAGGACTTCGGCAACCACGCCTACAGTGCCGCCAAGGCGGGTCTGGCCTCCCTGACCCGCACCCTCGCCGGACACGCCGCCGCGCGGGGCGTCCGCGTCAACCTGGTGGCGCCGGGCACCGTGCGCACCACGGCCTGGGAGGGCCGGGACGAGGAACTGGCGGCGCTGAGGGGGCTGTATCCTCTGGGGCGGGTCGGAGAGCCCGGGGACATCGCGGCGGCCGTCGCCTTCCTCGCCTCGCGCGACGCGTCCTGGATCACCGGGACCACTCTGACCGTCGACGGCGGCCTGACCGCGGTCAACACCGGATTCCGGCAGGCTCTGAAGGGACGGGGCGGCACGGACTGACGGGGCCGCCGACGCGGGCCCCCGTTGTCGTTCGTCACTGTTTCGTCGCGATGCGGCGCGACGGGCAACCGAGGCCACCGGCCGGCTGTCTAGCACGCGGGGATCGCACCACGGGCGACCTTCCGCCCACTCCACCGCTTCGACGCGAAAGGCTGACCGGCCATGGGGGACATACGCAGACGGGGTGCCGTCGCACTCGGACTCACCGCACTGGTGGCGCCGCTCACACTCGCGCTCGGTGCCGCACCGGCGCAGGCCGCGAGCTGCACCACGCAGACGGGCCCGTACCAGAAGAAGGTCGAGAAGTTCCTCGGCCGCCCGGCCGACGGCAAGCAGTCCGCCGCCGACTGCAAGGCGACCCGGGCCTTCCAGACCAAGCACGGCATCACACCGAACATCGGGTACGCCGGCCCCGTGACCTGGGGCGTGATGGACCTGATGAACAAGCAGAAGGCCGTCGGCAAGAACCCGAACAAGTCGGGCAAGTGCCCCACCAACAAGGGTCGCATCGCCTGCGTGGACCTCACGCTCCAGCTCAGCTGGATCCAGGACGGCAAGAAGCTCGTCTACGGCCCCGTCCCCGTCCGCACGGGCCGCAACGGCTACGAGACCCGCACCGGCCTGAAGAAGATCTACTGGCGGCACATCGACCACGTCTCCACGATCTACGACGTGCCGATGCCCTACAGCCAGTTCTTCGACGGCGGCGAGGCCTTCCACTCGGTCGGCGTCAGCATGTGGAACCCGCCGGGCTCCCACGGCTGCGTCAACATGACGAAGACCGCCGCCAAGAAGTACTGGTCGCTGCTGAGGAACGGCGACGACGTCTACGTGTACGGCCGCAAGCCGGGCACCTGACGGACCCGGGCACCCGACGAGCGGGGGCGCGTCCCGTCGGGGGCGCGTCCCCGCCCGCCGTTGTGACCCCTGACACCGGCGCAGGGCGGGGCGTGTGCGTCAGGGCACAGTCGACGGGGACGAACTCGCCGCCGGGTCTTGACAGATGGGGAGATCGACGTGACCAGTAACACGGTCCGTTATGTCCGTTTGGCTCGTGATTACTCACCTCGTCTTCACGTCCGGCCCCGTATGCTTCACAGCATGTCCACCACTGTTGAACCCTCCTCCGAGCGATCGGCTGCCGAGGTCAACGAGGAGATCCGGGCCCTGTGGCTCCGGTCGGGCGGGACACTGAGCGTCGAGCAGCGCGAGGAGTACCAGCGGCTCGTCCTGGAGTGGGCCGCCGCGGCCCCCGAGCCGGCGAAGGCCGCCTGACCGCCTGGGACTCCTCGGCGTACCGCAGCCCCAGCACCCCGTCGGGGTGCTCTTCTCTTACCGTCCGCAGCCGTCCGTCACGGCGCCGACGGCTCCACCCGTCGGCGCCCGCCACGGCTCGGCCACTCAGCCCCACGTGCCCGAGTAGTGCCGCCGGTAGGCCTTGCGGTCCTGTTCCGCGCGCAGCCACCGGGTGGCCGCCAGCGCGACCAGGCTGCCCGCGATCACCAGCAGACCGGGACCGGCGTTGCGGCGGTCCGTGAGCCGCGCCAGCAACGCGGTGCCGTCGAGGCCCGTCGCCGCCGTGGACGCCCCCGGCGACACCGCACCCGCGGCGGCGCCACCGGAGGGCGCCGGCCCGGGCGCGGCCCGCTGCCCGGACCCGTCCGGCGACGAGACGATCATCCGCACACCGAGCGCCGTCAGCGCCTCCGTCACCGGCTGGAAGAACGTCGTGCCGCCCTCGGTGCAGTCGCCGCTGCCCCCCGACGTCACGCCGAGCGCGATCCCCTCGGAGAACAACGGACCCCCGCTGTCCCCGGGCTCGGCGCACACGTTCGTCCGGATGAGGCCGGAGACGGTGCCCTCCGGGTAGTTCACCGTCGCGTCGAGCGCGGTGACCCGGCCGTCGCGCAGTCCGCTGGTGCTGCCGCTGCGGAAGACCCGCTGTCCGACGGCCGCTTCCCCGGTGCCCGTGATCCGCACCCCTTTGCCGTCGCCGACCGCCACCACGCCGGCGCCGTCCCCCGCCCTGCCGTTCGCGTACTCCACCAGGGAGAAGTCGTCACCGGGGAAACTCCCGGCGACCGTCCTCCCGATCTCCCGGCCGCCCCCGTCGGCCCCGAACCACACCGATCCCGTGGGCCCGCAGTGACCGGCGGTGAGGATGAAGTCGCCACGGCCGTCGGTCACGTTGAAACCCGCCGAGCAGCGGCCGGCCGCCGACAGGATCGGCCGCGCCCCGTTCAGCCGCGTCGTGAACGCGCCCTCGGTGCGCTCCATGCGGACGAAACCGCCGATGCCCTCCGCGACCTTCGTCAGCCGTGACCAGTCGGCTCCGGAGACGGTGCTGTCACCCTGGACCACCACCTCGTTGGACCGGTAGTCGAGGGACCACGCCGTCCCCGCCACCCGGGGCGCCGAACGCAGCGCGGCCGTCGCCGACCTCAGCTCCGCCAGGCTGTGCCGGACGACCTTCGCCGCGGCGCCCGCACGCCGCACCTCGTCGGCCGCCCCGTCGTCGGTGACCGCGACGACCGGCCGCCCGTCGGAGCCGACCCAGTGACCCGCCGTGCGGGAGGTGCCGAGGCGGGACACGAGGGCGCTGCCGACGTCCGACACCGGCAGCGCCTTCGTGTGCGGGACGGCCGGGGCACCGGGAGGCTCACCCGCCACGGCCCGGGTGACCATCGCGGTGCCCAGGAGAAGTCCGCCGACGGCGGCCAGCCGTGCCACTCGCCGGACGATGCGTCGTCGTGCGTGCCTCATGCGTGTGCTCCCGGACCCGGATGCGCGGCGTCACCACCGCGGGGGCCGCGGACGTCGAGCGCCCTCCCTCCATACGGGCCCGGCAGCGGCCCCGTTCACCGCCCCGGTGATCCCCTCCCGTCCTCCCGGCACCCCGGTGTCCCGTTTCCCGGTCGCCCCACGGCCTCTATCTTGAGCCCCATGACCAGGATCCCGCAGGACCAGCCCGGTGGACCCGACCCCCTGCGCGCGCTCACCCTCGACCGGCTGCGCCGCCGTACGAGCATGAAGTGGCGCACCCACCCCGACGACGTGCTGCCGCTGTGGGTGGCCGAGATGGACGTGCCGCTCGCCGAACCCGTCGTGCGCGCCGTCACCGACGCCATGGAACTCGGCGACACCGGCTACCCCGCCGGAACCGCCTACGCGGAGGCGCTGGCCGCCTTCGCGGGCAAGCGCTGGGGCTGGGACGACCTCGCCGTGGAACGCACCGCGCTCGTGCCCGACGTGATGCTGGGCGTCGTCGAGATGCTCAAGCTGGTCACCGGCCCCGGCGACCCGGTGATCGTCAATCCGCCGGTGTACCCGCCGTTCTACCAGTTCGTGACCCACATGGAGCGGCGCGTGGTCGAGGCGCCCCTCGGCGCGGACCTGCGCATCGACCCGCAGGTGCTGGAGGACGCCTTCCGGCGGGCGGTCGCCGACGGTGGGCGGGCCGCCTACCTGCTGTGCAGCCCGCACAACCCGACCGGCACCGTGCACACCGCCGAGGAACTGGCCACGGTCGCCGCCCTCGCCGAACGGTACGGCGTCCGGGTCGTGGCCGACGAGATCCACGCGCCCGTCGTCGCCGGCGGCGTGCGGTTCGTGCCGTACCTGAGTGTCCCCGGCGCCGAACGCGGCCTGTCGCTGATGTCGGCCTCCAAGGGCTGGAACCTGCCCGGACTCAAGGCGGCACTCGCCCTCGCAGGCCCCGGCGCCGCCGGGGACCTGGACCGGATGCCCGAGGAGGTCGGACACGGCCCGAGCCATGTCGGCGTCATCGCCCACACCGCCGCCCTGCGCGACGGCGTCCCCTGGCTGGACGCCGTGCTCGCCGGACTCGACGGGAACCGGCGGCTGCTCACCGACCTGCTGGCCGCGCACCTGCCCGGCGTCGTCCACCACCCCGGGGAGGCGACCTACCTGGCCTGGCTCGACTGCCGCGCGCTCGGCCTCGGCGACGACCCGGCGGAGGCCTTCCTGCGACGCGGCCGGGTGGCGCTCAGCCCGGGCCCGGACTTCGGCACCGGCGGGGCGGGCCACGTCCGGCTCAACCTCGCCACCTCCCCGGAGGTGATCACGGAGGCGGTACGGAGGATGGCGTCGGCCCTGACGTGAGCCGCGGCGCCCGGAATTCGTCGCGTACGGGTGACGCACCGGAGCGGGCGGCCCTAGACTTCCGGCCCATGGACGAGGCGTCACTGGCCCGGCTCGGTGCCGGCAAGTACCTGTCGGTCACCAGCTACCGCAAGGACGGCACTCCGGTCGCCACCCCGGTGTGGGTCGTGCGCGACGGGGACGTGCTGGGCGTGTGGACGGCCGCCGACTCCTGGAAGGTCAAGCGCATCCGCAGGCGTGCCGACGTCCTGGTCGGCCCCTGCGACGTGCGGGGCAATCCGACGGGCGACCGGGTCCCGGCGACCGCCGAGATCGGCGACGCGGCCACGGCCGGCCGCTACCGCGCGCTCATCGCCCGCAAGTACGGCGTCGTCGGACGGCTCACCCTCCTCGGGAGCCGGCTGCGCCGGGGACTGGACGGCACCGTGGGGATCACGATCACGCTCACGTCCTGAAGGCCCGCCTCAGGTCCAGGCCCGGTACGGCTCGTCGACCAGCTGGAAGACCGGCTCACCCCGCACCGGGTCCTTGGCCGTGGACAGGCGCACCCGGTCCCCGCTGTGGATGCCGATGAGCGGGCCCGTGACCCGGCCGCGCACGACGAAGCCCTCGGCCATCTCGATCAGGGACACATTGCGCGCGGCGGGGGTGTTGCGGTGCACCACGGTGGCGTGGCGCACCGTCCCGGTGCCCTCGCTGCGCTCCGTGCGCAGGTCGCTGCCGCGGCAGACCGGACACAGCAGCCGGTGGTACATGGAGGTGCCGCACCAGGTGCAGCGCTGGAACCAGATGGCGTCGGTCTCCGGGGTCCCGGGGTCGAGCACGGCCGTCGCGGGGCCGGCCGCCTGCTGAGCGACGCTTCCTGAGGGGTGGTACACGCTGTCAACTCCCTGCACTCGGGCCGGAATCCCGCGTGCGCGGTCGCCCGGGCACGCGTGTGCCCGGCGGACCGTGCCACCGCGCACGACGACAGAGTATGGCACTGAGTGCCACGCGTAAAGACGCTGCGTGCCGCGGAATTCACGGCTCTCGCGGGGGAGATGTCGTGGCTGGCGGAGAACATGTGGCACTGAGTGCAGGGGAAAGGAGGGGTGTGGGCCCGTCGTCCTCTCCACAGTGATCGCATACGATCCCTGCGGCCGTCCCGAGGAGTTCCGTATGCCGTCCGCACGCCCCCGCATCCTCTACGTCACCGACCTCGCCTACCAGGCCCGGGGACGGCGCTACTGCGACGAGGACATCTTCCTCACCTCCCGGCTGCGCGAGGACGCCGACCTGGCCCTGTGCGACCCGCGCGACGCCGCCGCACTGCTGGAGGGCTTCGACGCCGTCGTCGTCCGCAACAGCGGCCCGGTACTGGGCCACCGGGCCGCGTACGACGCCTTCCGCGAGCGGGCGGCCGCGTGCGGTGCCCGCGTCTACAACCAGCTCACCGGCCGGGCGGACATGGCGGGCAAGCAGTACCTGCTCGACCTCACGGCCGCCGGGTATCCCGTCATCCCCACCGCCGACCGGCCGGAGCACCTGGACCGGCTGCCCGCCGCCGAGGAGTACGTCGTGAAGCCGAAGCTGGGCGCCGACTCCCTGGGGCTGCGGTTCGTCCCGGCGGACCGGGTCCGTCAGGCGGTGCGCGCCGAAGCCGGTGACGTCCTCGTCCAGCCGCGCGTCGACTTCGCCTACGAGGTGTCCTTCTACTTCGTCGACCACGACTTCCAGTACGCCCTGTACGCGCCGCACCCCGACCGGCGCTGGCAGCTGGAACCCTACGAAGCCACCCCGGAGGACCTGGAGTTCGCACGGCGGTTCATCGAGTGGAACGGCATCGAGCACGGCATCCAGCGCGTCGACGCCTGCCGCGCCCCCGACGGCGCGCTGCTGCTGGTCGAACTGGAGGACCTGAACCCGTACCTGTCGCTGGACGCCCTCGACGAGCCGCGCCGGGACGCCTTCGTCGCGGCGATGAAGGCGGCCCTGCACCGCCTCCTCGGGACCTGAGCCCGTCCCCGGGCCGCCTAGCATGGCGGGCATGGACGTGTTTCTCGACAGGCTCGACCCGGACATGTGCGTGGTGACGGCGGCCGCGGACGGGGAAGAGGCGGGCTGCCTGGTCGGCTTCGCCTCCCAGTGCTCCATGGAACCCGTGCGGTTCGTCGTGTGGCTGTCCGAGGTCAACCGGACCTTCCGGGTGGCCCGGTCCGCCGAGTACCTGGCCGTCCACCTGCTCGCCCGGGGACAGCGCGGACTGGCCGAGGTGTTCGGCGGGCGGACCGGCGACGACGTGGACAAGTTCCGGCAGGTCCGCCGGCGCCACGGGTACGGCGGGGCGGTCGTGCTGGAGGACGCCGAGGCGTGGCTCGTCGGCCGGGTCGTGGAGCGGGTCGCCGGAGGCGATCACGTCGGTTTCGTCCTCGACCCGGTCGAGTGGGGCGGGCGTGAGACGTCCGGCGGGCCGCTGCTGCGGCTCGGCGACGTCCTCACCATCGAGCCCGGCCACCCGGTGGAGGACTGACCCGCACCGCCTACGGCTCCGGCACCTGACCGTCCGGCACCTGTATGTCGAGGACGCAGACGTCGTCCCGCAGTTCGGCCTCCGGCAGCAGTGCGGCCAGCAGCGGCTCCAGGGCGTTCGCCGGACCGGCCCCGCGAGCCGTGGCGGCCCGCGCGAGCCGCTCCAGGCCCCGGTCGATGCTCTCGGGAGGCCGCTCCACCAGACCGTCCGTGTACAGCAGGAGACGGTCACCCGGTTCCAGGAGGCACTCCGCCTCCGCGAAGACCGGTGTGGCGCTCGCCCCGAGCAGGATGCCCTTCGGCCGGTCGAGGTAGCGGGCCTTCCCGGCGCGCAGCAGCAGCGGCGGCAGATGACCGGCCTGCGCCCATTCCAGCCGTCGCCGCGCGGGTGAGTAGCGGGCCAGGACCATGCTCGCCGTGCCGTGGGCGCCCGAGGAGTGCAGCAGCAGCGTGTTGAGGCGGGCCAGCGCGCCGGTCAGCGAGGAACCCGTGATGACCATGCCCTTGGCGGTGAAGCGCAGCTGGGCCATCGTGGCGACGGCGTCCACACCGTGACCGGCGACGTCGCCGACCACGAACAGGGCGTCCCCGTCGGGCAGTTCTATGGCGCTGAACCAGTCACCGCCGACCTGCACACCCGTCTGCGCGGGCAGGTAGGCGACCTCGACGCGCAGTCCGGCCGGCCGGACGGGCTGCCGGGGCAGGGGCAGCAGCGCGTCCTGCAGTCGGGCGGCCAGCGTCCGCTCGGCCAGCAGCACGTCGTGCTGGGTCAGCATCGCCCGCTCGCTCTCGACCAGCGCCAGTTCCGCCCGGCGCCGCGCGGTCAGGTCCTGGACGAACCCGTGCACCTCGACGAGTGCGCCGTCGTCGTCCGTCACCGCCTCGGCCACGATCCGCAGATGCCGGACACCGGCCGGCGTCCTGGTCCGGAACAGGACGTCGCACGGTCGCCCCTCGTGCGTCAGCGCCTGCACGGCCCGGGTCAGCGCGGGCGCCTCGTCGGGCAGCGCGAGGCCGGGCAGGCCGGTGAGAGCGACCGGGCCGCGTGCGGGGTCCCGGCCGAAGATGGCGAAGACCTGGTCGGACCAGGCGGCCTCGTGGGTGACCAGGTTCCAGTTCGCCCAGCCGAGGTCGCCCAGCCGTTGCAGGTCGGCCAGCCGCTGCTCCTGCCGGTCGGAGGTGTCGTGCCGGATCCAGGACAGGACGAGCCCGTCGCCCAGCGGCGCCGCGCGCACCGAGTGGGTGGCCGGCTCCGCCGCGCCGTACGGTGCGGCACGGTGGGCGAACGGCTCGCTCTCGTACGGCTCCCCGGTGGCCAGCGCGCGCAGGCACCCCTGCCGCAGCGGCCCGGCCACCGTCTCCGGCAGCGACCCCAGGAGCCGCCGCCCGACCGGATCCGTGTCGTCGCCGCCGGTGAACCGCGCCGCGTACGGGGTCGCGGCGTCGACGCGGAAGTCCTGGATCCGCCCCGAGGACGCGCGCACCGGGGTCAGCAGCACCGCCGCGACCGGCAGGGTGTCGAACACCCGCTGCACGGCATCGGCGACCCCGGCCCCGGTCCCGGCAGACTGCGGCCGGCCGGCGAACGTCCGCAGCCACCCGGCGCACAGGCGGGCGACGTCGCGCAGGTGGTCCCGTTCCCCGGGCGTGAAGGGGGCGCCGCCATGCCGCAGCACCCCGAGGCACGCGTCGGCCGACGCCCCCGGCGGCACCGGCAGCCAGGCCTGCGACCCTCCGCGCCCGGACGGGTCGCCGTCCGGCGGCCACCGTTCGCCGTCCCGCCCGGCGCCGTCCCGCCCGGCGCCGTCCAGCCAGCGCGGCTCGCCGGCGCGCAGGGCCTCCAGCGCGGGGATCCCGCTCAACGGCGACACCTGCTGCCACCGGGCGGCCAGCGCGTCGTCGATTCCCGCGTGGCCCACCAGTTCCAGGCCGCCCGAGGGCAGCCGGGCGTAGAGCACCACCGCGTCCGCGCCGATCCCGGGCGCGAGCCGCTCCTGGAGGCGGCGGGCGAGTTCCTGCGGGGAACCGACGCGCACCAGGGCCTCGGCAAGGCCGGCCGGCGCGTCGTCCGGGGGGCGCCCCTCCGGGAGACGGCCCTCGGAGAGATGGTCGTCGGAGAGGTGCGGGGCGGGCGGTACGGCCGTGCCGCCGGGGCCGGCCGGGGCACGGTCCGCGCCGGGCGGCGGGGGCAGGGCGCCGAGCGTGATCCAGCACTCCTCCAGCAGGGTGCGCCGCTCCGCCTTCGCGCGCCGGGCGAGCGTCTCGCGCGCCGCCTCGGCGGAGCCCCCGGTGAGCGCCATCACGGCACCCCTCGCCCGCTCCTCGACGGCCGCCGTCGCGGCAAGGTCGCGCAGCCGGTCGATCTCCGCACGTTGTCCGGCGACGACCCGGGCCAGTGCGGCCGGGTCGGGCGCGGCGCCGGGATCCGTCGGCGTGGCGTGCTCGCTCATCACGGGTCGAGCATGGCACAGAGAGGGGGCCCCGATCACTACTCGTCGGCAGGTGAACGTCTCGCCGCCCCCGCCGCGGGGCCACGGGACGTCCGGCGGCCGCCGGGAAGCACTCCCGGCCGTCCCGCGCCGGCGCGGGACGGCCGTCAGCGCCCGGCCGTACTCCGCTCGGCCAGGGCCTCGGTGACCGCGCGCACGCTGCGCGCGATGTGCTGCAGCTGCCGGAGCTCCGCCGCGTAGAGCTTGATCGTGTGCTCGATGACCGACTCGTGCAGGCCGAGGCGCGGCAGGTCGGCCCGGGCGGTCTGCAGCGCGGTGCGGGCCACCCGGATCTCGTGCTGCACCTGGATCTGTGCGTGGCGGGCGAGCAGGACGGGGTGCCGGATCAGCGCCGGATAACCGGCGTAGCGGGCCGGCACCAGCTCGCGCAGCCACTTGGCAGCCGAGCGCTCCCAGTCGTAGCTGCCGGGGTTCTTGACCTGGCACGGCCAGTCCTGGCTGAGGCGCGTGGTCGTCAGGGGCATGATCATCGCTTCCGGGTGTGCGGCGCCGGCGGGGCGCTGCGACGGGTTGGGGACGGTCCCGGCCCAGGGGATGACCGGGACCGCCGCGGGCGCTCGCACAGGCGATGCCCGACCGAACATCCCGGGGCACGCCGGAGCGGGCAGGAGCCGACGGTCGGGATGTTCGCGCAGATGCGGTCACGGTCCGGGCGACCGGGCGCGACCCGTGAGCAGTATTTATATATGCCATCCGCTTTGCAAGACGTATGAAAACATTCATGCCTGCTTCGACGAGTGCCCGCGCCCCCGCGCCCGGGCTCAGTCCCGCAGGAAGAACTGGTGCTGCTCCGCGAGCTGCTCGTACTCCTCCAGCCGGGCCTGGGTCCGTTCCGGATCGGCGTCGGTCATGGCCTGGAGCAGCGCCGCGCACATCACACCCGGCGCCGCGTACGAGTCGAAGACCAGCCGGGACCCGGTACCGGTGGCGAAGGTGACGTCGGCCTCGTCGGCCACCGGACCGAGCGCCAGGTCGGTGATCAACGCCACCTTCAGCCCGGCCCCGCGGGCCACCCGGACGGCACCCAGGGTCTCCTGGGCGTGCCGGGGCAGGGAGAAGGCCAGCACCCAGGTACCGCCCGCCTCCCGGGACTGCAGCAGGGCGTCGTAGGCGACACTGCCACCACGGGTGACCAGCCGGACGTCCGGATGGACGCGGCGGGCGGCGTACGCGAAATACTCGGCGAGCGACACGGAGATGCGCAGCCCGAGCACGGTCAACGGCACCGACGCGGCCAGTTTCCGGCCGGTCTCGACGACCTGACCGGGGTCGGCGAAATCGCGCCGCAGGTTCTCCAGGTTCTCGATCTCGGCGTCGACGGCCGCCTGCAGTTCGTTGCCGCCGTTCTCCTCGGCCGGAGCACCGCCGCGGCCACCCAGCGCGATCGACTGCAGCCGCTCCCGCAACGCCGGGTAACCGCTGAAACCGACCGCCGACGCGAACCGCGTCACCGACGGCTGGCTCACGCCGACGCGGTCGGCGAGGTCCGTGATCGACAGGAACGCCGCCTCGGTGAGGTTCTCGATCAGGTACTGGGCGATGCGACGCTGGCCCGGGGAGAGACGGGGACGGTCGAACAACGTCCTCAGCCGGGACGTGGGGGAGACCTCCGTGTCCGGGACCGTCCGTCCCGAGGTGATCGCCGATGCCTGTGCGCGTGCCTGCTGCGGCGATGGCACGGGTGCGCCTCCTTTGTCTCCCACGGAGGTCAACATAGCCCACCGGCCGTGCCCGTCAGGGTGCCGTCCGGCGCGATCGGGACTCCCGGGCGGGAGACACCGCGCCCCGTGGGGGATAGCACCGCGCCGGGCGGGAACCCGCCGCCACGGAAGAAACCGGCACCACCGACGAGGAGAGCCCGTCATGACCGTCCCGGAAGAGAACCGGCCGAAGACCGACACCACCGACGACGTCCTCGATCAGCGCGAGGAGGACGCCCAGCACTCGCCCGGCGGCACCGGCCGGACCATGCGCGAGGCCCTGGAAGAGGCCCAGGTGCGGCCCGACGACTACGACGAGAAATGACCGCGCCGTAGCCGCGCGCCGCCCGGGCGCCCCCACGGCGCCCGCCCCCGAGAAGCATCCGACCCCGAACACCGGCAGGTGACACCGCATGGGCGCCATCAGCGCGCTGGAGAAGGCCCTCGAAGACCGCTGGGAAGCGCTGTGGGCGCGGGTACTCGACAAGGAACCCGTCGAGATCCTCGACGCCCTGCGTACCGAGTGCGACAGCAAGGCCGTGGTCTGCGCCGAGGGCCGCGTCATGGTTCCCAACGCCTACGACGTCGAACTCGCCGAGGTCGTCCACGACGAACTGACGCGCCGTGACGGCCGGGTGGGCCAGGTGCTCACCGACAGCCTGGTCCGGCACGCCGAGCGGCACGGCTACGAGTGGGCGGGCCCGCTGGCGGTGCACGTCGGCAGGTCCGCGGACGTGCCCAACGGCCGCTACCGCGTGGCGAGCGGCGTGCTACCGCACGTCAGCGCCGAGGGGTTCCCGAACGCGGCGTCCTGACGACGGACCCCGCGCGCCTCACCACGTCCCGGCGGCGGTGGACCGTCACCGGGTGACCGACACCGCCGACGGGCCGGCGCCGCGGAGCCGGACGGGGGACCGGCCGCCGTCCGACCCTACGGAGTTCAGCGCGGCGATCCCCCACGGGGCAGCGCCGCCTCCGGTACGACGAGGTCGGCGCGGCCACGGGTCGCGGCCACCAGGTCGGCGTTGCGCTGGTCGGTACCCCGCACCCAGGCCACCGCGTCCTCGTGGGACTTGCCGAACTCCTCGTGCCGGGCCACCAGCCGGCGCACCCGCTCGGCCTCGGGCACCTCGCAGAACCACACCTCGTCGAGCGAGGACCGCACCCGTGCCCACGCGCCGGTGCCCAGCAGGAGGTAGTTGCCCTCCGTCACGACCAGCCGGGCCGTCGGCGGCACCGGGACGGCCCCGGCGAGCGGCTGCTCCAGCACCCGTTCAAAACCGGGTGCGTAGACCGTGTCCCCGGCGTCCTCTCCGCCGTCGCCCCCCTGCTCGCGCAGCCGGCGCAGCAGCGCCGCGTACCCGGCCGCGTCGAAGGTGTCCGGCGCACCCTTGCGGTTCCGGCGGCCGAGTCGGTCCAGCTCGGCGTCGGCGAGGTGGAAACCGTCCATGGGAACGTGCGCGACCCACGTCCCGTCCGGGCCGTTCAGCTCCCGCACCAGGGCCTCGGCGAGCGTCGACTTCCCGGCGCCGGGGCTTCCCGCGATGCCGAGGATCGCGCGCCGTCCGCCGCGCAGAAGGGCCCGGGCCCGGGTGAGCAGATCGTCGAAAGTCAGCGGCACACCGCAGAGTCTGTCATCCGGCCCGCCGCCGCCCCCGGCCACCCTCCGCCGGGCGACGGCGGCCGAGGACGCCGCTCCGGTGGGCGGCGGGGGAGGTGCCGGGGCTCACGTCCGGGGCTCCAGGGACCAGCGGCCGGATGTCCTGATCTGCAGGTAGCCGCTCGGAAGGCGCTGCAGACCGGAGGCCGTACTGATCCGGCGTACCGGTTCCAGGCGTTCGTCCAGTTCCCACAGCACCGGCAGGGTGACCCCGCCGAGCGCATCGTGCTGGATCATCACCTCGGTCTCGGGTCCGGCGTGACGTACGACTCCGTAGCCCTGGCCCTCGACCGGCGCCCCGTCCAGCACCGGCGCGGTGGCGAGGGCGGCCGGCTCGATCCGCCAGCCCGTCTCATCGGTGGTCCAGACCTGGACGTAGCAGTGGCCCGCCTGCGTCACCCACAGCGGCCCGGTGACCGGACGGCGGCGCACGGTGTCGGCGGAGATCTTCGACCGGCCGTCGGCCTGGACCGTACGGATGGTCACCATCTGGTCGCCGGAGACGGTCCGGCACAGACCGAGCAGGGCGGGCGGCCCCTCATAGCGGAAGACCGTGCTGCCCCGTCCCTCGACCGGTCCGGTGAGCAGGGGCGCCTGTTCCACCGGCAGCAGGCGCAGGCTCCAGCCGGCCACGTCCGCCAGTCGCAGCCGCACCTGGGACTCGCCCTTGGTGAACAACAGGGTGCGGCCGTGCTCCCCGTGGCGGTGGCCCTGGACCAGGTCCTCTTCGTCGTCGTACTCGTCGACCAGCAGCAGCCGGTGGCCGAGACCGCCGCCGCTGCCCGGACAGGCGTACTCCAGCAGGGCCGGCCGCCCCGGGGTCGGGTTGACCAGCGTGAGCGTCTTCTCGCCGCTGCCGGTGTAGGCGCCGGCGGCCTGCGGGGCAGCCCGGTCGGGCACGACCAGGGGACGGGCGCCGAGCTGCCAGGCGCCGTCGGCCTCCAGGAGCAGCAGGAGCGGGCCGTCGGTGATCGGGACCGTCTGCCGCAGCCGGTCGGTGTCGTTGACCAGCATGTCGCGGTCGTCGAGGTCGTGCAGCTGGGACGCCTCCAGGCTCCACAGGCCGAAGTACCCGCCGCCGTCCTCGTCGCCGGCGAAGTCCACGTCCAGGTCGGCCATGGGGCCGGTGTAGGCGACGACCTCGGGGCCGTAGCCGCTGAGGGGGCCCGGTCCCAGGCGGCGGAGCACCGACAGGGGCTGTACGAGCACCGTCCAGTCGTTGTCCGCCTCGACGCGCAGCCGCAGGGGGCGGTCCTTCGGGGGCTGGACCAGGACGCGGCCGCGGAAGTCGCGCAGGGTGGAGTTGAACAGCAGGTCGTCGTCCTTGTTGCGGCGGGTGAGGGTGTGCATCCCGAAGTAGCCCTCGCCCTGGTGCCAGACCTCGACGACGACCGGCCCCGGCGGCAGGGGAGCGTCCACGGAGACCACGCCGTTGCCCTGCCCGCGCTGGGTGTACGGGGGGAAGTCGGGGCCGAAGGAATGGGGCACGGCGTCCGTCGGTGCGGCGACGGGTGCCGTGACCGACGACGGGGCGGCGGGGTGGGCGGCCGCGGGGACCGGGGCGGATGCGGCGATCGTCGGTGCGGGTGCGGGTGCGGGTGCGGGGGTCGGGGCAGGAACGGCGACCGCCGTGGCGGTGACCGGCGGAACCGGCTCCGCCACGGCTATGCCGAAGTCCGTCGCCAGTCCCGCCAGTCCCGACGCGTAACCCTGGCCCACCGCCCGGAACTTCCACTGCCCGTTCCTGCGGTAGAACTCACCGAGCACGAACGCCGTCTCGTTCCGCGCGTCGTTCACCGCGTAGTGCGCCACCACCGCGCCGTCGGCCGTCAGGGCCTGTACGTGCAGCCCGGGAACCTGGCCGAAGACCCCGCCGTCGCAGGACCCGGCGATCAGCACCCGCTGCACGGCGGGCTCCACGCGAGGCAGATCCACCTCCAGCCACTCGGTGAACTGCCCGCCCCCTTCGGCCGTACCCGCGTGGCGTACGGCCCCCGATGGGTGCGCGGGCTGGTTGTAGAAGACGAGGTCGGCATCGCCGCGCACCTTGTCGGCGGCGTCGAGCAACAGGGCGGAGGCGTCCACGGTCGGCGCGCCCGGAACGCTCTGCCGGCAGACCGCGACCCGTAGGAGAGCTGCGGGGACAGGGGTGTTGGCGCCCTTGGTGATGTGCGTCATGAGGCACATGGTGGCAGTGAAGAAGCTGTGCAGTCGATGGTCGGAATAAGTGGAGATCACTGCTCCGGAAGATCGTTTCCGGGCCGGGCGAGTGGTTCGCGCGCCGTACGTCGCCCTCCCGGGGCCCCGGGCCCGACCGCGGCCTCCGTCGATTCACGGCCGTTGACAGCCCGGTCGGTTCACGCCTGGAACTCGGTGAGATCGATGGCGTGAACGCGCAGCGGATAGCCGTACACCGGGTGGGCCGTCTCGCGCTCCGGCACCATGCCGAGCTTGCGGATGACGTTCTCGGAGGCGTCGTCACCCACCTGGGTGATGCTGACGACGCGGTCGAGGCCACGGTCCTGGAGCGCGAACTCCAAAGTGGCCTGGGCGGCTTCGGACGCGTATCCCTGGCCCCAGAACTGTGAGCCGAGCCGCCAGCTGATCGCCACGGCGGGCAGCACCTCCGGCAGGAACTCGGGCACGGACAGACCTGTGAAGCCGGCCAGTTCGCCCGAGGCCAGCAGCTCGACGGCGAAGAGCCCGAAGCCCTCCTCGTCCCACTCCTCCTCCCACCTCTCGATGGACTCCGCCGTGTGGTCCAGGTCGTGCACCGAGCCGTCGTCGATCCAGTGCATGACCCGCGGGTCCGCGTTGATGTCCGCCATCGGCGCGAGGTCGTCGTCGTGCCAGCGGCGGAGAAGGAGGCGGGGGGTACGGATCTCGGTCATGCGCCCATCCTGCCGCAGGCGCCGGGTCTCATCACGGCGGGCTTCCCGTACGGCACGGGCGTGGCGTGCCGGGTGGAGCAGGCGTCCGCGGGGCCTCGTGGCAGGGGCGCCCTCACCGGCGGTTGTCGGGACACCTCGCTGTCCGAGGCACCTCCGTTGTCCGCGGCGACGAGGGATATGCCGCCGCTCCTCGGGTACCGGAGACCAGCGGTGCGCCGGTCGTGGCTCACCACGGGTGTTCGACCCGATGCGACAGGAGAGGGAATGCGGATGCGCGAGTCGGCCCGGGTCATGGTCTCCCGATGCTCCGCGGAGGTCCTGAGCGGCCGGTACCGCCTCGACGGTCTCCTCGGTTCGGGCGGGGCCGCGGACGTCCACCGCGGGTTCGACCTGCGGTTGCGGCGACCGGTGGCGGTCAAGGTCTTCCGGCCCGACAGCGGTGCCGACATCGGGGACGACGAGCACAGCGAAGCAGTGATCCTGGCCCGGCTGCACCATCCCGGACTGGTCACCGCCTACGACGCGGGCCGGCACAACGGACGTGTCTTCCTGGTCATGCAGCTGATCGAGGGCAGCACGCTGAAGAGCCGCATCGCCATGGCCCCCCTGTCGCCCACGGAGACTGCCGAACTCGGTGCCGGTCTCGCCCGGGCGCTGGCTCACGCGCATGACGAGGGAATCGTCCACCGGGACGTCAAACCGTCCAACATCCTCCTGGACGCCTCCCACCGCCCCCACCTGACCGACTTCGGCATCTCCCGCATCCTGGACGCCACCACCCGCACCGCCACCGGCACCCTCATCGGCACGGCCGCCTACCTCTCGCCCGAGCAGGTCCTCGGCCGGCCCGTCGGCCGGCCCGCCGACATCTACGCCCTCGGCCTCGTGCTCCTCGAGTGCCTCACGGGCAGGCTCGAGTACGACGGCACTCCCCTGGAAGCCGCGATCGCACGACTGCACCGCCGGCCCGTCCTGCCTCACCACTTGCCGGAACAACTGGCGGGCGTACTGCGGAACATGACGGATCCGGACGAGCTGAACCGCCCGACAGCCCACGACTGCGCCCGCATACTGGCGGGCTTGGCCGAGACGTCCCGTCCGGCGGAAACGGGCCCGGCGGCGCACTCCACCAGCCTGGTCGCCGACCACGGGTCCTCGCGGACAGCCGACCGCACCCACAGGAACGTGTTGCCCGGCAGGGAGCGGACCGCTCCGCATCCCACGCCCGCGCGGAGGCGCCCCCTCGTGGCCGGTGCGACCGTCGCACTCGCCGCCGTCATGGCAACCGCCTTCGCCGTCACCGACGACTCCGCGCCACGGGGCGAGGACCGAAGCTCCCCCCAGGTCACGAGCGCCCCCACGGGGGAAGCGGCCCCTCCTCGCGGCACGGAACGGTCGGAGACGGCCACCACGCCGGCCCCGGCACAGTCGTCCGACCACAGTGCCTCCGTCGGCACGCCCCCCGACGACACACCCGGTGGCGGCATCGCCTCCGCTTCACACGGACCGAACCGGCGATCCGACGTCGACGCGCCCCTACGCGGTCCCGCGACCACGGCGGCGCCGACCGCACCACGAGCCACGGACCCACCCGCCGCGGCACCGGAGGACGGCGCGGCACCGGAGGGCGGCGCGGCACCGGAGGGCGGCGCGGCACCCCGGACGCAGCACCGTCCTCCCGGCCATGCGAAGAAGGCCGAAAAGGCCGCGAAGAAGGCGCAGAGGACGAGAGCCGGGGAGGCGACCGCGGAACGCTGAGGGAAGGAACGGAGCACCGGCCGGCCGCACGGCACCGGCACTGTCGCCGTCCGCCCGACCTCGCGTCGGCCGCCCCGGACGCGACGTCCTCGGAACCAGGCCACCACCCGAGCGGGCACCGGGGCACCCCGGTGCCCGCTCGGGCGCTCTGACCGTGCGGGGTCAGGACCAGGGAAGGACGAGGGCCCCCCACGCGACGACCGGGCCGATCGCGACGATGCCGCCGGTGTAGCCCATCACCTGTCGGTAGAAGCGACGGGTGTCCACGCCGCGGGCGTTGCCGAGGACGAGCGCGCCGTTGGTGGAGAAGGGGGAGGTGTCGACGATGGTGGTGGACACCGCCAGGGCCGCGATCAGCCCGGGGGCGCTG
This sequence comes from Streptomyces sp. JHA26, assembly GCF_002005565.1. Lineage (GTDB taxonomy): Bacteria > Actinomycetota > Actinomycetes > Streptomycetales > Streptomycetaceae > Streptomyces. The sequence goes on from NZ_BDJC01000008.1 coordinate 76,518, forward strand.
AGGTGGCTGGAGAGCAGCAGCGGAACCGCGAGGGGGATGATCGCGGTCAGGATCGCCGTGGACGAGGCGAAGGCCGAGGTGATCGCCACGGTGAAGCAGAGCACCAGGGCGACGGCGAGCGGAGTGCCGAGGTTCGCGGCGTGCTCGGAGAGCTTTTCGATGATGCCGGCCTTCTCCAGCATCGCGATGTACGTCATCATGCCGGCCACCAGCAGCAGGGTCGACCAGCTGATGCCGTCCACGGCCTTCTCCTGGCGCTTCATGTCCACCAGTGCCAGCAGCGCGCCCGCCACCAGGGCCAGGAAGCCGATCTCCAGGTGGAAGCCGAGTGCGCCGATCACCAGTGCGACGAGGCAGCCGAGCGTCAGCCACTGACGCCAGTCGAGCCCCGGATGGCCGGCGACCTCCTCGTCGGCGGCGGCCCCGGCGACCTCCTCGTCCAGTGGAGCGGGCCGTTTGGCGAGGAAGACGAAGGTGAGGACGGAGATCAGCAGGTTGATGGCGAAACTGGCGGTGAACAGGGCCACCGGCGAGACGTGCAGCGCGGTGTCGTCGACGAGACCGAGCACCAGGGCACCGGAGACGGCGAGGGGGGAGAACGCGCCCGCGTGCCCACCGCTGATCACCATCATCCCGGCCACCAGTGGGTTGATCTTGTACCGGTAGGCGAAGTTCATCGCGATCGGCACCAGGAGCGCCACGGCCGCCGGGGTGAAGGTGCCGAACGCCGTGAGGACCGCGGCGACCAGGAAGAGAACCCACGGGATGAGCGCCACCTTGCCGCGCACGAGGCGGACACCGGCCGCGACGAGCCAGTCGATGGTGCCGTTGCGGCGGGCGACGGAGAACAGGTAGGTGACTCCGACGATGGTCACGAAGAGCTCCACCGGGAAGCCCTCGAAGATCTCGTCCTCGGTGAGGCCGAGCGAAGCGGTGCCGACCGCGAAGGTGGCGACGAAGGCGAGGATGCCCAGGTTGATCGGCAGAACGGTGCCGACCACGAACATCACCAGCAGCGCGCCTATGGAGATCACTTCAGCAGACATCTTTGTCCTTGGTGCGGTGGGGACAGGAGTGCGCGCTTGTGAAGGCGCGAGATCTTCCCGGGGCCGGGGCCGGGGCCGGGGCTGGGGCCGGGGTCGCGGACAGGCCCCGGGAGGTGACGAACGTCCCGTTCAAGCCGCCTGCGGCCGACCGGGCTGGGGTACGTAGATCCGGGCGTCCGCGAGCAGACGCGCCGCGCGCTGCACGGTCACTCGGCCCGGCACGCCGTCGCTCAGGTCCGAGCAGCGGACCCCGACCACGCCGGCCGGAGTGCCCAGGCGCAACCAGCCACCGGTGGGTCCGCCCGCGGCCCGGAAGACCACGGAGTCCCTCAGCAGTCCGGCGGCCGCGACGGCGACGGCGGAGGTCAGACCGATGGCCGGATGCGGGGCGTTCATGCTGAGCATGCGCACCGACACGTCGTAGTCCTCGGCCGCCACGGCCTCGCCCAACGTCGTCGTGTAGGGCACCGGCTCACCGACCAGGCCGACCTTGGGAACCGCGTCGCCCGGCGACTGCCCCGGCCGGAGCAGTCCCATCATCGGCGCGGCGGTATGGCGGACGGCGCGCAGCCAGGGAATGTGCGTCCGCATCTCGTCCAGCGTCTCCGAGCCGGTCAGCGCGGCGCCGCGGGCGTCCACCAGGACGACCGGAGCGCCGGCGTCCACCATGCTGACCGGCACCGGATCCGCGGAGCCGACCCGCAACTCCTCGACGACCCGCCCCGTGGGTACGAGAGAGCCGGTCGTGCGGCCGGCCGGGTCGAGGAAGGTGAGGCCGACCGCGACCCCGCCCGCCCGAGTTCCCGGCACCGTCTGCTCACCGAAGTCGTGCACCAGGCCACCGGTGGTGTCCACGACACCTTCCAGGACCGCTCCCGTGTTGAGGTTGCGCATCCGTACGCGGGTCCGGTCGCCGGTGATCGGCACCAGGCCCTTTGCGACCGCGTACAGGGCGACACCGGTCGCGCAGTTGCCGCAGTTGCTCGTCCACTCGACCGTCCCGGTGCCGATGCCGACCTGGGCGAAGAGGTAGTCGATGTCCGTGCCGGGCTCGGGGGAAGCGCTCACGACCGCCGCCTTGGAGGTGGTGGGAGTGGCTCCGCCGACTCCGTCGAGTTCCACAGGATCAGTGGCGCCGTAGGCAGCCACCAGCAGCTTCTCCAGTGAGCCGCGTTCAGCGGGAACGTGGACCTGCTGGAACAGCCAGCACTTGCTGGTGCCGCCGCGGACCAGGGTCGCAGGAGTGTGCACGTCGGGGCTCTTTCTCGATCAACGCATGGGCAGCCGGGGAGGGTTACGGACGCGTTGCCGACGCGTGAACCGTTCCGGCGATGCGAAGACCTTCGCAGAGGCGTGACTTTGGCACAATGGCAGATTGCTTCACCAGGGTTGAGCGGAACTAAACTCGGCGCCATGCTGAACGTCCGCCGTCTGCTCCTGCTCACCGAAGCCGCCGAACGTGGCTCGCTCACCGCCGCCGCCGAAGCCATGGGCATGACCACCTCGGCCGCCTCGCAGCAGATGTCCCTGCTCGAACGCGAGGCCGGGCAGCCATTGATCGAGCGTCTGCCGCGCGGGATCCGCCCCACCCCGGCCGGCGCCGCACTGGCGGAACGCGGACGGACGATCCGCCGCGAACTGCGTGCCGCCCGGGCGGACCTGGAGTCGTTCGCCGACCTCGGCCAAGGCACCCTGCGGCTCGGTTCCTTCCCCACCGCCAGCGCCTCGCTGCTGCCGCTGGCGCTCACCCGTTTCCGCCGCCGCCACTCCGGAGTCCGCATCGAGGTGCGCGCCGGAGTCCTGGCCGAACTCCGCGAGATGCTGCTCACCGGCGAAGTCGAGCAGGCACTGCTGTGGGACTACAGCTGGAGCCGCGTCGACGACCCGGCTCTGAGCCTCACCCATCTCCTCGACGACCCCACGGTGCTGGTGGTGCCCGCCGACTCGCCCCTGTGTGCCGACCCGGCCGTGCGCCTGGGAGACCTGGCCAACCAGGAGTGGATCATCCGGGCCGACAACCACCCCGTCGCCGACGTGCTGCGCCGCAGCTGCCGTCAGGCAGGTTTCGAACCGCGCATCGCCTACGCCTCGCACGACTACCAGGAGGCACAGGCCATGGTGGCGGCCGGTCTCGGCATCGCGCTGGCGCCCCGGCTCGCTCTCACCAGCCGCCGCAGCGACGTCCGTCTCCTGCCCTTCGCCTCCGACGTGCCCGCCCCCACCCGTCGCGTCCTGCTCGCCAGTGCGCGCTCCCGGCCCGCGACCCCGCCCGCGGAGGCGATGGCCCGGGTCCTGCGTGCAGTGGCGCAGCGCTTCGCGGATCCCGGACTGCACCGGGCCCAACTGGGCGCGGTGCGCCGGAGCTGAACCGTTGACGCGACCTCCTGCCGGCGGCCCGACCGCGCTCGACCTCCTCCGGGGAGGAGCAGAGCGGTTCAGCGGTTGCGGTCCGGCTGACGAGCGTCCGCGTGCTGGTGGGCAGGCCGTCGTCGAGGAGGCGCGGTCCGCCGCCGAGGAGGACGGGAAGACGGTGAGGGCCGGCCGATCGATCGTGCCGGCTCCGAGCAGCGCCTTGATGACGCTCGCGCTGGAGAGTACGAGGATGTCGCCGTCCCGGGTGCCCCTGAGGCCTTCGGCGACCTGGGTGGCCGGCTTGTCGACGATCGTCGTCCCTTCCCACGGTGCCGTCGCACCGGGGGCGGACTACACGTCCGTTTCGCCCATCGCGCGTGCGGCGAGTTCTTGCGGACGGGGCCGGTTCAGCCGCGTGCCCGCTCACCCGCACGCCCAGGAGCCCGTAGGCGAGGAGCACCACGCCCGCGATGGACAGGGGGGCCGGGCCCCGAGGCCCGGGCGCGTCGGTCTCGTTCACGGAACCGCACGTCGAACACCTGTGGGTGCATGACGGCCGAACCTGGCAGCTGCCACGGAACGTGCCGGAAACGGGTCATCGTGAGAACGACCGGGGCCGACCCCTGATCACCGGAACGCAGCGCTGTCCGGCGAGACCGCACCCCCGCCCCGCGACCGGCGGGGACGGTCCTCACTCGTCCAGGAGGGACCGTCCCCGCCGGGCCGGGTCAGGAGGTGGGGACCTCGTCCACGAACGACGTGCCGGCGCTGCGGAAGGCGGTGACCTTCGCCGCCACCTGCGCCGGGGTCAGCACCTGGTCCTTGACGTGCAGGACGTAGTCGACCTGCTGGTCGTAGGCGCGCGGTGTCGTCGACGTCTGGCCGTTCAGGTCGATCAGCCACTGGTTGAAGTTGATCGACATCGGCCGCTCGGGCAGGTACTGCGCACCATGCGTGCCGAAGAGCTGCCCGTCCACGTAGTACGTGATCGCGCTGTCGTCGATCGTGACCACCAGGTCGTGCCAGCCCGCGTAGCTGGTCCGGGACTCCGAGTGCTGGTTGACGGCCTGCCAGGGCTCGGGGTTGTAGGTCTCCCAGGACGTCGTGTAGAGGATGTTCGACGGCTCGCCCCACCCGCCGTTGGGCAGGTACTCGAAGTCGTACTCGGCGTAGTCGTCGGCCATCGGGGCCTTGAGGTCGTTGATGGTGAAGAACGTCTGCACCAGGTGGTCCCCGTCCGGCCCGGACCTGGGGGTGTCCGAGAACTTCACGCGGGCCGCGTAGGTGCCGTTCCTGAACTTCATGGACTTGGTGAGGACCTCGGTGTGCGTGGTGGACGCGCCGGTGCCCGCCGTGGAGGTCTCCAGGTTCATCACCGAGTTGCCGCCCGAGGACACGAAGGTGACCTTGGACGGGTCCCAGGTGGCTCCCGGTACGCCGGGGCCGCCGGAGTTGGAGCGCACGCTCCAGCCGTGCGCGGAGATCGCCGGGTCGCTGTGCGAGCTGTAGTCGAAGTCGTCGAACAGGGTCTTCCCGTCGCCGGGCGGGTCCGTCGGATCGGTCGGATCGGTCGGGTCCGTGGGGTCGTTGCCCTCCGGCGCCGTACCCCAGACGGTGGTGCCGGCCAGCTGGGCGGTGACCTTGGTCCAGTCCGTGTACGAGGTCCGGGCCCCGTCGAAGGAGTAGTCGTCGCTCTGGCGCAGGGTCTGCCAGTCGCTCCGGTGGAAGCGCAGTTGCATGTCCCCGGTGTTCGCGCCGGGGGCCAGGGAACCGGCGGCCGGCGTGAAGCCGATCTCCAGGTAGCGGTCGGCCGTCGCGGTCGGATTGCCCAGGGTGCCGAACGTGCCGGTGATGACCGAACACCCCTTGACCGCCCAGGAGCAGGCGAAGCGGTACGAGGTGCTCGGCGAGTCCGCCTTGAAGTAGTAGCGGATCTTCACCTGGCTGAGCTGTACGGCGGAGGAGCCGGTGTTGCGGACTTTGAGCCAGGGCTCCGTCTGGTCCGCGGTGGCCCCGCTCGCGCTGGTGCGGTACTGCACGCTGACGCCGCCGTCGGCGGCCGGCGCGGCCTGGGCGGGCAGCGCGGTCAGGGCGCCGCCGCCCACGAGGGCGGTCAGGGCGAGGGCCAGTCGGGTGCGGCCGAGGGTGGGTCGGTTTCCCATCCGGGTTCCTTTCGGCGGGACTTCCGCGGACGCGGAAGCGTCGGTGGGTGGTGCGGGATGTGGGGGAACGACAAGGGGGGCGGCCAGGGGGAGTGTCAAGGAGGGGGTGGCAGAGGGGGAGCGGCCCGTTCAGCGGACGCCGCCCGCCTGCGGTGGCACCGGCAGGCGGGTCGGCGGTACGTCGTGCGGTACGTTCAGGGCGTCCAGGCGGGCCCGGTGCCCCGCCAGCCGGGCGGTGAAGTCCCCTCGGCCCGACGTGCCGTCCCAGACCCGTTCGGCGAGGGCGCACAGCCGGGGGTAGAGGAGGTACTCGATGTGTTCGGGCGTCGACGCGAACTCCGTCCACAACTGGCCCTGGGCGCCCAGCAGTCGCGAGGCCACCTCCGGCTCGGGTGCCGGCGGCGTGAGGTCGACGTCGTACGCCGCGCGCAGGTCGACGATCACGCCGGGTTGCGCGGGCGGTTCGCCGGGCCCGGGGCCGCGCGCGTAGTCGAAGTAGGTGGCGCGGTGGTCGGCCTGTACGACCTGGTGGCCGCGCCGGGCCGCGGCGCGGGCGCCTCCGCGGTCCCGCCAGCTGATCACCGTGCACTCCGGGGGCAGTGGGACGCCGGTCTCGGCCCAGACCACCGGGCGTCGGCCCGCGCGCACCAGGTGCTCGGACATGCGGCCGATGAACCAGGGGTGCAGCGACCGCGGCCCCGGCAGTCCCTCGCGTGCGGCCCGGTCCCTGGCCGCCGGGCTGCGCTCCCACTCGGTGGTGGGGCACTCGTCGCCGCCGATGTGCACGTACGGCGAGTCGAAGACGTCCATCACCTCGTCCAGGACGGTGCGGAAGAAGTCCAGGACGTGGTCGCCGGTGCCGAGGACGTTCTCGCACACCCCCCACTCGGTCCACACGTCGAGCCTGCGGGCCGGGTCGGTGCCCAGCTCGGGGTAGGCGGCCAGGGCGGCGCGGACGTGCCCGGGCACCCCGGTCTCCGGCATCACCGTCACGCCGCGCTCGGCCGCGTAGGCGACCAGTCCCCGCAGTTCCTGTCCGGTGTACGCGCCGCCGTGCGGTACCCCGTCGAAGCGGTCGCTGCCGGCCGGGCCGACCATCGACTCCGTCCGTCGGCCACCGACCTCGGTGAGTCTCGGGTGGGCGGTCACCGGCATCCGCCAGCCCTGGTCGTCGGTGAGGTGGAGGTGGAAGACGTTCAGTTTGTGCAGGGCCATCAGGTCGATGTGGCGGCGCAGGTAGGACACCGGCTGGAAGTGCCGGGCCACGTCGAGGTGGGAGCCGCGCCAGGAGTGGCGGGGCACGTCGGTGATCTCCACGGCGGGCAGGTCCCACACCGTCCCGCGCACCGGCCGCCCGGACAGGGCCTCGTACGGCAGCAGTTGCCGTACCGTCTGCACACCGTGCAACAGTCCGGCGGGGCGGGCGGCGCGCAGCAGGACCCCCTGCGGGCTCACCGTCAGGCCGTACCCCTCGTCGCCCAGGCCGCTCAGGGCGGCGTCGAGGGCGAGGACGAAGGTGCCGTCGGGGGAGGTCTCCAGGGGCAGTCCGGTGGCCGGGGCGAGCAGGGCGCGCAGCAGGGCCGCGGCCGGTCCGGCCCCGGGGGTGACCCGCAGCCGGGTCGTGGCGTCGAGGCGGAAGCGGCCGGAGCGGGTGGACAGGCGGCGGGGGCGGGGGACGAGGGCCAGTTCGGGGCGTGGCACATCCACGGGGCGGCTCCGGTGGTCGGCGGTGCGCGGCGGGCGGGCGACGAGGGTGGCGGGTCGGGGCGGCGGGCGTACGCGGTCAGCCCTTGACGCCTCCCGAGGCCAGTCCGGCGGTCACGTGCCGTTGCAGGGCCAGGAAGACGACCAGCGCGGGCAGGGCGAAGAGGGTGGAGGCCGCCATCGTGGCCCCCCAGTCGGTGCCGAAGGTCGACTGGAACGAGGAGAGCCACACCGGCAGGGTGCGGTTGTCCTGCTGCTTGATGATGAGGAAGTTGGCGTAGGTGAACTCGTTCCAGGCCGTGATGAAGCCGAACAGCGAGGTCGCCATCAGACCGGGTGCCAGCAGCGGGAACGCGACCCTGCGGAAGGCGCCGGCCCGGGTGCAGCCGTCGACCTGCGCCGCCTCCTCGAGCTCCGGCGGGATGCCCGCGATGAAGCCGCGCAGCACCACCACCGTGAACGGCAGTGTGATCATGAAGTAGACCAGCGTCAGCGTCGGCAGCCGGTCGAGCATGCCGGTGTCGCGGGAGATGATGTAGATCGGGATGATCAGGGACTCCCAGGGCGCCATCTGCGCGATGAACACCGCCAGCATGAACTGCCGGCGTCCGCGCCAGCGCATGCGGGCCACCGCGTAGGCGGCGCCGAGGGCGACCACCAGGGCCAGCAGCACCGCGCTGAGGGTCACCAGGACGCTGTTGCGCCAGAACAGCGCGAAACCGTCCGCACCGACCGCCTTCCGGAAGTGGTCCAGCGTCCAGGTGCGGGGGAGGAGCCGCGGGTCGTACGACTGGATGTCCGTGGACGGCTTGAACGCGGTCGTGACCATCCAGTACACCGGGAACAGGCAGACGACGACGGTGAACGCGGCGGCCGTGTGGAGCGGGAGGCGGCGCAGTGCGCGGTGTCCGGGCCTGCGGCGCGCCGGGGGGTGCGGGACGCTCACAGCTGTTCACCCTCCTGACGGAAGAGCTGACGGAAGTAGAGGACGAGGACGCCGCTCATCAGCAGGAGCGTGAGCATCGAGGCGGCCGAGCCCAGGTCGTAGCGCTGGCCGGCCAGCGCGGTCTGCACGGCGTACACCGGCAGGATGGTGGTGGCCTCGCCCGGCCCGCCGCGGGTCATCACCCAGATCTGCACGAACGCCTTGAACGTCCAGATCACTTCGAGGGACAGGACGAGCATGAAGATCGGCCGGATCAGCGGGAAGGTGACGGAACGGAAGAGGCGGACGGCCCCCGCGCCGTCCATCCGCGCCGACTCGTACAGCTCGGCCGGTACCGTGACCAGCGCCGAGTACAGCGTGATCGCGGCGAACGGCACCGACTGCCAGACGATCAGGACCACCACGATGGCGAACGCGGCCGTGCCGTTCGCGAACCAGGGGTAACCCTCGTAGGAGTCGAGACCGAGCCGGGTGAGGGTCTCGTTGACGATGCCGAACTCCGAGTGGAACAACCACTGGAAGACGGTGGTGGCCGCGACCACGGGCACGGCCCACACCAGCACCAGCGAGCTGAGGACCACCGTCCTGGCCACCCTGCCCAGCCGCTCCGTCATGAGCGCGACCAGCGTGGACAGCACCATGATCGCGACCACGCAGACGGCCATGAACACGAAGGTGCGGCGCACCACTTCCCAGAACTGCGGATCGCCCAGCAGCGTCCGGTAGTTGCGCGGTCCGACGAACTCGGCGTCGCCGAGGATCAGCTGGCGCAGCCGGAAGTCCTGGAAGGAGATGAGCACGGCGCGGGCCAGCGGATAGAGCAGCAGGTAGAGCATGCCCAGCACCGCGGGTGCGATCAACAGGTACGGCCAGAACGCCGCCCGGTCCGCCCCGGCCCGCCGGCCGCCCGGGTGCTTCGCGGGCGGCCGGCCGGGGCGGTGGCCGGTCCTGCGCGGTGCGCTCCGCTCACGGACGGTCGACACGGCGCCTCCTGATCCTCGGTCCCGGTCCTCGGGATGTCGTTCTCGGGGTGTCGTCCTCGGGATGTCGTTCTCGTGCGGTCCGGGGTCGGTCAGGAGCCGCTGTTGAGGGTGTCGGTGATCGTCGCGGACGCCTTCGCCGCCTCGGCCGCGGCGTCCTTGCCGGTGAGGACGGCCGTCATGTACTCCTTGATCGGGTTCTTGGCCTCGATCGCCGCCCACTCGGGGGTGTTGGGCGTGGCGTGCCCGTTCGCGGCGCCCGCCGCCATCGCCGCGGTGCCCGGGTCGCCGGAGACGGCGCTCGCCAGCGTGGTCCTGTTCGGTACGTAGCTCATGGCGACCGCGAGCTTCTTCTGCCAGGCGTCCCCGGTCAGTTCCCGCAGGAAGGTGAAGGCCTCCTCCTGGTGCGCGGCGACGGCCGGGACGATCAGGTCGGAACCGCCGGTGAAGACGGCGCCCGGCTGGTCGGCGGTCTTGCCGGGGATCGGGAAGAAGCCCAGCTTCCCCTTCAGCGCGGGGTTCTTCTCCTCGATCACCTTCGCGCCGCCGGGGACGGCGATGATCTGCGCGATCTGCTCCTTCGCCATCACCTCCGCCTGCGGCGGCTGCGCCTCGTCCGAGTCCTTGGGGCCCTTGCCGAGGGACTGGAGGCGCCGGTAGAAGTCCATCGCCCGCAGGGCCTCGGGGCTGTCCAGGCCGCCCTTCCACGTCCCGCCCGACTCGACGGCCAGGTCGCCGCCCTCGTCCCAGACGAAGCCGGAGAGGACGTACCAGTTCTGACCCGGGAGGTAGATGCCCTGGGTCCCGTCCTTGTCGAGCTTGCGACCGGCCTCCAGCCACTGGTCCCGGGTCTTGATCCCGGCGGCGTCCACCCCGGCCTTCTCGAACAGGTCGGTGCGGTAGATGACGACCCGGTTGGCCGCGTAGTAGGGGATGCCGTACTGCTTGCCGTCGTAGCGGCCGGGTTCCGCGAGGCCCTTGATCCAGTCGTCGCCGCCGAGTTCGGCCACGCGGTCGGAGAGGTCGGTGAGGCCGCCGCTCTGGGCGTACTGGGCGACCTGGGTGTTGCCGACCTCGATGACGTCGGGGGCGTCGTTGCTGGCCAGGGCGGCGGTGACCTTCTCGCCGATGCCCTCCCACTCCTGGATCTGGATCTTGACGTCGATGTCGGGGTGGGCCTTCTCGAAGCCCGTCTCGAACTCCTGCTGGAAGCCGGCCGAGACGCTGTCGCGCATGAGCCACACGTCCAGGGCGGTCCTGCCGCCGCCGGCGTCGCCGGAGGATCCGCCGGACGACGAACAGCCGGCGAGGCCGGCGCCGAGCACCAGCGTGGAGAGCACGGCGAGCGAACGGTACTTCACGGTTCACCTCTGGGGGGGCTGGAGTCTGGGAGGGCTCGGGAGCCGTCGGAGCCGAGATCAGGCGGAGCCGGGTTCTGCCGGAGCCGGGTTCCGGCGAGCCTGCGGAAGCGGGGCGGGGGCGAGGGCGGAGCATCCGTACTTGACCAGTAGGGAGCGCGGTGCTTACCAGTGAGCGTTGGTCGAAGGTGGCATAGACCAATGGGGGCGTCAACCCCCTCTGCGTGAAACGACTTTGGCCGTCCTCGTCCGTCCCGGACGGCTGGATCACGGCGAGGTGGACAGGTAGGGTCGGTTGACCAGCAGACCAGTCAGGGAGTGCCGCATGGAGATCGACGCCGCCGCCTCCGGTGCGGTGCTCAAGCGCGAGCGCGTCCGCGACGCGATCCTGGAGCTGATCGAGGACCGGAGCCCGGGGGACGCGATCCCCTCGGAACGCGTCCTCTGCGCCCGACTGGGCGTGTCCCGCCCCACGTTGCGCGCGGCCGTGGACGAACTGGTCGTCGCCGGGCTCCTGGTGCGCGAGCACGGACGGGGCATGTTCGTCGCCGCCGAGAAGATCACCCAGGAACTCGTCTCCGACCGGAGGGCGTTCAGCCTCCCGCGGCCCGCGGGCGCCTGGACCAGCCGGCTCCTGGAGGTCCGCACCCTCCCCGCCGGCGCCCGGGTGGGCCGCAAACTGCGCATGTCACCGGCTGCGCCGATCCACTACGTGGCGCGGCTGCGGCTGGTCGACGGCTCACCGATGGCCATCGAGTACCTGCACGTCCCGGCCGGTCTCGTCTCCGACCTGACCAGTGAGGAACTGGAACAGGGCGACCTGTACGAGCACTTCGCCGAGCGGCACGACGTCCGGGTCAGCGAAGCCGTGCAGTCCATCGAGCCCACCGTGGTCACCCGCGCCGAGGCCGACCTGCTCGACGTGCCCGAACTCTCGCCGGCCCTGCTCTTCGAGCGCCTGACCAGTGACACGCAGGGCCGCCCCGTCGAGTACGTGCACTCCCTGTACCGCGGCGACCGCTACCGCATCGTCTCCCGGCTCACCCTGGGCGCGCGCGACCAGGCCCCGCCCCCGAGCGGCGGCCACCACCCGGGCATCCCGCCGGGCGACTTCACCACCGGTGACCCCGTCACGCTCTCGACGCGCGGGGTCGTCCAGGACGGCACCTGACGGCCCTCGGCGCGCGGACGTGCTCGGAACGGCCCGGCGCCGAGGGCGTGCCGCACGGGCCCCGTGCGAGCGGGAGCCGGCCGAACCGCCCGACGGGGGCTGCGCGGTCGGGATCGTCCGGTGGGGCGACTGCCGCACGGCCGCCGGCGTGCCCCTTTCCCGCCCCCCCGAACGCCCCGCCGGCACCGTCCCGGCCTCGCCTCCCCGTCGGCGACGGAGCCCTCGCCGGACCTCCGAGGACCTCTCGGGCGCGGGCCCGCGCCGCCCCCGCCCCTGCAGCCAACGAGGCGAGACGTTCCGTCTTGCCAAGTCGTGCGTCGTGGCGTACCGTCCTGTTCATGGGTTCCCTGTGAGATCACCGGCGCCGACCGCGTAGAGCAGTACTCCGCCGTCGCCGCGCCCCGCCGTGCAGCCGTCCACCCCGATCCGGCCCGGGCCGAAGCCCGCGCGGCCAGGAGGGATCCGATCTTGCACACCTCACAACTCACCCTGAGCCACGTCACCAAGCGCTACCCCGGCCGCTCCGTCCTGGACCAGGTCTCCCTCACGCTGAAACCGGGGGAGAAGGCCGGACTGATCGGTGACAACGGCGCCGGCAAGTCCACACTCCTCAGGCTCGTCGCAGGTCGGGAGCGCCCGGACAGCGGCGAGGTGACCGTGACCGCCGCCGGCGGCATCGGCTACCTGCCCCAGACCGTCCCCCTGCCCCCGACCGCCACCGTCCAGGACGCCGTCGACCTGGCCCTCGCGGACCTGCGCGCCCTGGAGGCCGAGCTGCGCCGGGCCGAGCAGGCGCTCGGTGACGGTCGGGACCCGGCCGCGCTCGCCGCGTACGGCCTGCTCCTCGGACGCTACGAGGCGCGGGGCGGCTACGACGCCGACCGCCGGGTGGACACCGCGCTGCACCACCTCGGCCTGCCGGCTCTCCGTCGTGAGCGCCGGCTCGGCACCCTCTCCGGCGGCGAGCGCTCCCGTCTCGCCCTGGCCGGCGTCCTCGCCGGCCGCCCCGAACTGCTCCTCCTGGACGAGCCGACCAACGACCTGGACGACCAGGCCGTGGAATGGCTGGAGACGCAGCTGCGGGCGCACCACGGCACGGTGCTCGCGGTCACCCACGACCGGGTCTTCCTGGAGCGCCTGACCACCACGGTCCTGGAGGCCGAGGGGGGAAAGGTCACCCGCTACGGGGACGGCTACACCGGCTACCGTACGGCGAAGGCGGCGGAGCGCCGCCGCCGGCTCCAGGAGCACGAGGCGTGGCGGTCCGAACTGGCGCGCAACGAGCGGCTGGCCGCCGGCCACGCCGCCCGCCTCGGCACCATCCCCCGCAAGGCACCGCTGGCCAACTTCGGTCACGGCGGCTTCCGGGCCCGCGGCCGGGCGCACGGCGCGATGGCCCGCATCCGCAACGCCCGCGAACGGGTCGAGCGGCTGACCGCGAGCCCGGTGGCACCGCCGCCGGACCCGCTGGCCTTCACGGCGCACCCGGCGACGACGGGCGCCGTCGCGGGAAGGGGCACCGGAACCGCCTCCGCGGAGCTTCCCGCCGCCCGGCTGTCGGACGTACGGGTGGGAAACCGTCTGCGCCTGCGCTCCCTCACCCTCGGCCGCAGCGGCAGGCTTCTCGTCACCGGCCCCAACGGAGCCGGCAAGACGACGCTGCTGAAGCTGCTCGCCGGTGAGCTGCGACCGGACGAGGGCTCGGTGCGGGTGCCCGGCCGGGTGGGACACCTGCGCCAGGACGAGACGCCGTGGCCGCCGGACCTGACGGTGGCCGAGGCGTTCGGGCTGGGCCGCGTGGGCTCCGCCGACGAGCACGCCGATGCCCTGCTCGCCCTCGGCCTCTTCCGCCCCGCGGAACTTCGGCTGAGCATGGGCGAGTTGTCGTACGGTCAGCGCCGCCGCGTGGATCTGGCCCGACTGGTCTCGGACCCCGCCGACCTCCTGCTCCTCGACGAGCCGACGAACCACCTGTCACCGGCGCTGGTCGAGGAACTGGAGGAGGCCTTGACCGGCTACCCGGGGGCGATCGTGCTGGTCACCCACGACCGTGCGCTGCGGGCGCGGTTCCGGGGCGAGCATGTGGAACTGCCGGAGACCGCGGCCCGGGCGGAGTGACGCGGATGCACGCCGGGGCGTGCCGTCGCCGATCCCGGGCCGGCCGGTGGGGCCGGTCTCGGACCGGCCCCTTCCGGAGTGCCGGCCGCCCTGTGTCACGTACCACCCGATGGGACGCGCCCCGGCGGGGAACTGTGTCGGGTATGACGACGCAGCTCGGACTTCCCGACGACATCCAGGCCTGCCTCTTCGACCTCGACGGGGTCGTCACCCGGACGGCGGTGGTGCACGCCGCCGCCTGGAAGGAGACGTTCGACGCCTTCCTGCGCGAGCGCGACGGCGCGGACTTCCACCCGTTCACCGACTCCGACTACGACGAGTACGTCGACGGCCGCCCCCGCGCCGACGGAGTGCGCACCTTCCTCGCCTCGCGCGGCATCGAACTCCCCGAGGGCTCCGCCGACGACCCGCCGGACGCGCAGACGGTCAACGGGGTCGGCAACCGCAAGAACGAGCTGGTCCTGGAGAAGATCCGCACCGAGGGCGTCGAGGCGTACGACGGCACGCTGCGCTACATCGACGCCGTCCGCTCGGCCGGGCTCGCCACCGCGATCGTCTCCTCCAGCGCCAACACCATCGACGTCCTGCGCTCCATCGACGCCGAGCACCTGTTCGACGTGCGGATCGACGGCGTGGTGGCGCGCGAGCGGAAACTCCCGGGCAAACCACGCCCCGACACCTTCCTGGCCGCCGCCCGCGACCTCGGCGTCGAGCCGTCCCGCGCCGCCGTCTTCGAGGACGCCCTGGCCGGCATGGACGCCGGCCGCTCCGGCCACTTCGGCTACGTCGTCGGCGTCGACCGCGTCGGCCAGACCGACGCCCTGTACGCCCACGGCGCCGACCGCGTCGTCAAGGACCTCGCCGAGCTGGGGGGCCACGCGTGATCACCAACCGGGCCTACACGGTCGAGCCCTGGTCGGTGCGCGAGACCGAGCTCAACCTCGACCTCCTCGCCCAGAGCGAGTCCGTCTTCGCCCTGTCCAACGGGCACGTCGGCTGGCGCGGCAACCTCGACGAGGGAGAACCGCACGGCCTGCCCGGCAGCTACCTCAACGGCGTGTACGAGCTGCACCCGCTGCCCTACGCCGAGGCCGGCTACGGCTACCCCGAGTCCGGGCAGACCGTCATCAACGTCACCAACGGCAAGCTGCTGCGCCTGCTGGTCGACGACGAGCCCTTCGACCTGCGCTACGGACGGCTCGTCACCCACGAACGCACCCTGGACCTGCGGCGCGGGGTGCTGGAGCGGCGCTGCGAGTGGACCTCGCCGGCCGGCTCGACCATCCGGGTCCGCTCCACCCGGCTGGTCTCCCTCACCCAGCGGGCCATCGCCGCCGTCGAGTACGAGGTGGAACCCGTCGACAGCCGGACCCGGGTGGTCATCCAGTCCGAACTCGTCACCAACGAGAGCCTGCCCGACCCGGACGGCGACCCGCGCACGGCCAAGGCGCTGAAGTCCCCGCTCGAACCGGAGGAAGACTTCGCGCTCGGCCCCCGGCTCCGCCTGGTCCACCGCACCCGGCGCAGCGGCCTGAGGGTCGCCGTGGCCGCCGACCACGTCGTCGACGGCCCCGAGCAGACCACCACCAGCAGCGAGAGCAACGTGGACGTGGCCCGCCTGACCATCACCTCCGTCCTGGAACCGGGGCAGCGGCTGCGCGTGCGGAAGACGGTCGCCCACGGCTGGTCCAGTGCCCGCTCCCGGCCCGCGATGAGCGACCAGGTCGAGGCGGCGCTGGCCGCCGCCGCCCAGAGCGGCTGGGACGGACTGGTGGCCGAACAGCAGTCCTACCTCGACGACTTCTGGGCCCGGGCGGACGTCGAGGTGCACGGCGACGAGGAGATCCAGCAGGCCGTCCGCTTCGCCCTGTTCCACGTGCTGCAGGCCGGCGCACGCGCCGAACAGCGGGCGATCCCGGCCAAGGGACTGACCGGTTCCGGATACGACGGACACGCCTTCTGGGACACCGAGATGTTCGTCCTGCCCGTGCTGACCTACACCGAGCCCAGGGCCGTCGCCGAGGCGCTGCGCTGGCGCCAGGACACCCTGCCCGCCGCCCGGGACCGCGCCGCCCAGCTGGGGCTGCGCGGGGCGGCGTTCCCCTGGCGGACCATCGACGGTTCGGAGGGCTCCGCGTACTGGCCGGCCGGCACGGCCGCCTTCCACGTGGGCGCCGACATCGCGCACGCGGTGGTGCGGTACGTGGCGGCGACCGGCGACACCGACTTCGAACGGGAGACGGGCCTGGAGCTGCTGGTGGAGACCGCCCGGCTGTGGCGGTCCCTCGGCCACCACGACCACCACGGCGTCTTCCACATCGACGGCGTCACCGGCCCCGACGAGTACAGCGCCGTCGCCGACGACAACGTGTACACCAACCTCATGGCGCGCTCGAACCTCCTCACCGCCGCCGACGCCTGCGAACGCCACCCCGACCGGGCGTCCCGGCTCGGCGTCGACGAGGAGGAGAGCGCCGCCTGGCGGGACGCCGCGGAGGCCGTGCACATTCCGTACAACGAGGAACTGCGCGTGCACGAGCAGGACGCCGGCTTCACCCGCCACCAGCGCTGGGACTTCGCCAGCACCGCCGCGGACCAGTACCCGCTGATGCTGCACTTCCCCTACTTCGACATCTACCGCAAACAGGTCGTCAAGCAGGCCGACCTGGTCCTCGCGATGTACACCTGCGGCAACTGGTTCGACGCGCACTGCGACGAGGACCAGATCGCCCGCAACTTCGCCTACTACGAGCCGCTGACCGTGCGGGACTCGTCCCTCTCGGCGTGCTGCCAGGCCGTCGTCGCCGCCCAGACGGGACACCTGCGCCTGGCCTACGACTACGCGGCCGAGGCCGCCCTGATGGACCTGGCGGACCTGGAGCACAACACCCGCGACGGGCTGCACATCGCCTCCCTGGCCGGGACGTGGATGGCGCTGGTCGCCGGCTTCGGCGGCACCCGCCGCGACGGCGACAGCCTCCGGTTCTCGCCCCGGCTGCCCGAGAAGTTCAGTCGGCTCGCCTTCCGGCTCCAGTTCCGCGGCCGGTGCGTGAGCGTGGAGATCGAGGCCGACAAGGTGACGTACAGGCTGCTGAACGGCGCACCGCTGACGATCCACCACCACGGGAGCCCGGTGCTCATGAACGGGAACGGCCCCGTCACCCGCGCCGTCCCCGCCCCCGAGCGGCGCCCGACCCCCGAGCAGCCTCCGCACCGCCGTCCGAACGCCCGCTGACCGGGCCGGACGCGCGCGGCGCAACGGCCCCGGCCCGACCGGCCGCGTCCCGTCCCTCCTGGACCCCGTGCCGCGTCGGTGACCCGGAGATCCGTGTCGCCCCTCCGGGTTAAAGATCGCGAATCGGGAAACGCGAACCGGACACCGACACGACCGAGCCGACGTGGCGCGCGAAGGAGGCAGTGATGGGCACGGACCCGATGGCCGACGACGTCTACCAGCCCACCGGAACCAACGAGGAGCAGGAGGACGCGGCGCCCCTCGACCTCCAGGACGCCGTCGACGAGCGGGACTACGACGAGACGCTCGACGAGGGCTACTCCCCGCCGGAGAAGCCCCTGGGCGTGACCAAGCACGGCACCACGGCCGCCGAGCAGCACGACGGCGAGACCCTGGACGAACGGCTGTCCCAGGAGGTGCCCGACGTCTCCGCGCCCGACGGGGACGGTGTGGGCGACGAGCCCGGCGGCGAGGGCGAACCGGTCGACCCCGAGGCGGGCACGGAGCGCTCCGGCCGCCTGGTCGCCCCCGACGAGGGGGTGCGCACCGACACGACCAAGGAGACGGTCGCCGAGGACGTGGGCATCGACGCGGGAGCCGCCGGTGCCGAGGAGGCCGCCGTGCACGTCGTGGAGGACGGGACGGCGCTGCCGGACGGCGAGGAGCGGTAGCGGGCGAACCGCCGTGAGGGGACCACCCGGCCCTGTGGCCGGGTGGTCCCCTCACGGCGGTTCGGTCAGGGCAGCAGTTTGTCGAGGGCGGCGGGGCCCTCCTCGGCCAGCTTGTTCCTGGCCCATTCGAGGTTCTTCGGGGTGAGGTCCCGGCCGGCCGCGAGAACGATGTCCTCGGGGGACACCTCGGTGCCGGTGCGGGCGTGGAGCCGGTCGTCCGGAGTGGTGCGGTCCTCGTTCCCGAGGACTTCGGACGACCGGGAGGCATCGGGCTCTGATGTGGACATGTGACTGCTCCTCGGTCCGGATCGCTGCTTCGGTGCCGGTGCCCTGCTGGTGCTCTGGCTATCGGTCCCGACTATCCCGATAACACCATTCAATGCCGCGGCGGCCCCCGCATCCGGAGGGCGGATCCGACGTGCCGCATCCGGCGACGCGGCGTCTAATGGGGGCGTATCGGACGATCCGCCCGGCAGAAGAGGGCAGGTGCATGACAGACAGCCGTACCGGCGCCGAGGGACGGGGGACCGCGGACGGAGCGGGCGGGGCGGTCAGGGCGGGCGGTCTGCGCCGGTGCGGCGAGTGGTGCGCCCGGCACGGCGTCATCGTCGTCGTCGCGTGGCTCGTCGCCCTGGCGGCCCTCCAGCTCGCGAACCGCTCCTTCGGCGGGGACTACTCGGACGACTTCACCCTGCCCTCGTCCCAGTCGCAGCGGGGAATGGACGTCCTGAGCCGCCACGACCCCGCGGCCGCCGGCTCCAGCGCCCAGATCGTCGTGCACGACACCGACGAGCCGCTCGTCCCGCTCGGGTCGCAGATGTCCGCCACCGTGACCGCCCTGCAGAAACTCCCGCACGTCCGGTCCGTGCAGAACCCGCTCACCGCCGCCCCCGCCTCCGGCTCGTCGTCCGGACCGAACGTGGGCCCCCTGTCCTCGGACGGCCGCACCGCCTACCTCACGCTCCGCCTCGACACCTCGCCCTCCCGGCTCGGTGACGGCTACCTGCACGGAGTGGACGACTCCGTGCGGCCGCTGCGCGCGGCCGGCGCCCAGGTCGAGTACGGGGGAGCGCTCGGGGAACTGGCACGCCCCACCACCGACGACAGGGTGAGCGAGCTGATCGGCTTCGGCGTCGCCGTCGTCGTCCTGCTGGCCGGCTTCGGCAGCGTCCTCGCCGCCGTCGCCCCGCTGGTGACCGCGCTGATCGCGGTGATCGGCGGCCTGGCCTGCCTCGGCCTGCTCGCCGCGGCGTTCACCTTCGCCACCGTGTCACCGACCCTCGCCACCATGATCGGCCTGGGGGTCGGCATCGACTACGCGCTGTTCCTGATCACCCGACACCGGCAGGACCTCATGGACGGCGCCGACCCGGTGCGGGCGGCCGGACACGCCATGGCCACCAGCGGCCGCGCCGTCCTCGTCTCCGGCTGCACGGTGATCGTCGCACTGCTGGGTCTGTACGCGTCCGGGGTGTCCTTCATCGGCAAGCTCGGAGTGGCGGCCGCGGTCACCGTCGTCTCGGCCGTCCTCGGCGCGCTGACGCTGGTGCCCGCCCTGCTGGGCCTCGTCGGCCGGCACGTCGACCGGCTGCGGGTGCGCCGTCCCGTCGCCGAGACCGACGCGGAGCGGGGGAGCGAACCCCACGGCACCTGGCACCGCTACGCGCGGCGCGTCGAGCGACGGCCCTGGTACTTCCTGGCCGCCGGTGTGACGGCCGTCGTCGTCCTGGCCCTCCCCGTCTTCTCCCTCCGGCTCGGCCACATCGGGGACGGCGCCGACCCCGTCTCCTTCACCGACCGGCGGGCGTACGACCTGATGACCGACGCCTTCGGGCCCGGTTCCAACGGCCCGCTGACCGTCGTCGTCGACCAGAGCGGAGTACCCGGGACCCAGCGCTCGGACCTCGCCTCCCGGGTCACCAGAGGCCTCGACGACGCGCCGGACACGGCCGTGGTCACACCCGTGACACCGACCCAGGACGGCGACGTGCTGCTCGCCACGGTCTACCCCGCGCAGTCCCCGCAGGACGCCGCCACCTCCGACCTCGTCGACCGCCTGATCGACAGCACCCTGCCGGACGCCGTCGCCGGCACGGACGCGAAGGGCTACGTCACCGGCGCCACCGCCGCCCAGGTCGACTTCCGCGACATCGTCGCGAGCCGGCTGCCGCTGATCATCGGCGTCGTGGTCGCCCTGGCGTTCCTGATCATCCTGGCCGTCTTCCGCGGCCTGCTGGTCGCCGTCAAGGCCGCCGTCCTGAACGTGCTGTCGATCGCCGCCTCCTACGGCGTCGTCGTCGCCGTCTTCCAGTGGGGCTGGGGCGGGCCCGCGCTCGGCGTGTCCGGCACGGTGCCCATCGAGAGCTACGTCCCGATGATGATGTTCGCGATCGTCTTCGGGCTGAGCATGGACTACGAGATCTTCCTGCTCTCCCGGGTGCACGAGGCCTGGCTGCGCACGGGGGACGCGAAGGGGGCGGTGGCCCACGCCCTGGAGATCACCGCGCGGGTCATCACCTGCGCGGCGCTGATCATGGTGAGCGTCTTCGCCGCGTTCGTCGTCAGCGACAACATCGTGGTCAAGATGCTCGGCCTCGGCCTGGCCGTCAGCGTGCTCATCGACGCCACCGTCGTCCGCCTGCTCCTCGTACCGGCCGTGATGACCCTGCTGGGCCGTCACGCCTGGTGGACACCCCGGTGGCTCGACCGGATCCTGCCGCACATCGACGTCGAGGGGGAGCACGAGCGGGATCTCAGCGCGCGGGCGGGGACGAAGGGGTGAGGACGAGCATCGTGACGTCGTCGTCCACGTCCGGGCAGTAACCCGCCAGGTCCGCCCACACACGCGCGGCCAGCGCGGAGGGTTCCCCGGCGGCGAACGCCGCCAGCCGGTCGGCCAGCGGATAGAACGCACCGCTGCCGTCCCGGGCCTCGACCACACCGTCGGACGCGAGGAAGAGCCGGTCGCCCGGGCGCAGCGACACCGTGCTCGGCTCGATCGAGCCGGCGTCCGCCAGGCCGAGCCCGAGCGGCGTCCACGGCGAGACCTCCAGCTCCGTGGCCCTCGTGCCGCGCAGCAGGAGCGGCGGCGGATTGCCGCAGACGACGACGCGCACCTCCCGGGCGTCGGCGGAGAACTCCAGCAGCGCGGCCGTGGCGAACAGCTCCGCCTGCCGCGCCTGCGCCGAGTCCACCAGCAGCCTGCGGTCGAGCCGGGCGGCCACCGACACCAGGTCGGGCTGGTCCAGCACCGCCTCCCGGAACGCCCCCAGCAACGAGGCGACCGTCGCGACCGCCGCCAGGCCGTGCCCCTGCACGTCGCCCATCACGGCCCGTACGCCGAAGGGACCGTCCCGCACGTCGAAGAAGTCGCCCCCGACCAGCGTCCCGCGCTGCGCCGCCCGGTAGAGCCCCGCGCAGCGCACCGCCCCGACCCGCTCGGGCAGCGGGGGCACGACGGCGCGCTGCGCGGCCTCGGCGACCGTGCGCGCCAGGTCCAACTGGGCGTCGCGGCGGCTGCGCACGTAGGACACGAAGACGCTGAGCACGCAGACGAAGACGACGGTCAGCAGATCGGTGCCGCCCGGCCGGTCGAGCCGGAGGGCCGGGACGTTCAGCAGGGCGATGACCACGCCGCCCAGCGCGGCGGTCGCCGGCGGACTGTACGACAGCACGGCCAGCGGCGGGATCGCGCCCAGCAGGAACCCGATGTCGAGCGGGCCGGGGCTGAGGAGCGTCGCCGCGCAGACCGCCACGACCAGGGCGAACGGCAGCGCCCGCACCCAGCGGGGCGGCGGCGCCCCGTGCAGCCAGCCGCGCCGGTCCTCGTCCCGGCGCGACGGCACGGCGGACACCTTTCGCACACCACCACGCTCCTACGGTGCGCTTCCCGGCGCACGCCGGGAAGCGCACCGCCCGGCCCGATCCGGACGACGGGTCTCAGAACGCGGTGAGCGTCAGCCGGATCCCGGTGGGTGCGGTGTCCTGCACGTAGGAGGCGAAGTCGGCCACGTCGTCGAAGGCGAAGCCGTAGGCCTTGCCGTCCTCCGTGGCCGCGTGCACCGCCTTGGCGTAGTGGTTGGTCAGCGCGGTCCGGTAGAACGACGCGGGGTCGGTCGTCGGCTGGGCGGCCGAGGACAGCAGGGTGGTGCGGTTGAAACCGGCGCCGAGGACCGCGGCGACGGGGCCGGTCGTGCCGTCGTTGGGCGCGGCGAGGGCGCCGTCGCAGAACAGCACGTCCCGGGTGGACGGCTTGGCGAAGGACACCTGGGCGGGCCCGTCGAAGGTCAGCCGGTCACCGCGGACCCGGCCCGTGAAGGTGCCCGCGTTGGTGGTGACGGTGAGGTCCTTGCCGGTGTAGGTGCTCCACACCTCGTCGATGTACGGGGCGAGGTAGTCCTTCGGGAACAGACCGGCGTCCAGCGCGTGCCCGGGGGCGATCACGCGCCGGTCGTCCACGGCCAGCGGGGCGAACTCCTCGACCTGCCGGACGGCGGCGAAGACCGCCGCCCGTCCGCCGGGGCGCACGGTGCCCGTCGTCTGGTCCTTCGCCCCGGTCAGCCGGATGGCGAGCGGCACGCTGAACATGTCGACCATGGTGGTGTTGCAGAACATCCCGGCCGCGTTGTAGGTGAACTCGGCGCAGTCGTGCAGCACCCCGTAGTTGGGGTCGGAGGCGACCCAGCCCGCCGGGTACTGCAGCGCGGGGTTGCCGGCGCCGTCCGTGACCACCTTGAACTTCAGCTTCGCGCCGAGCGACACGTAGATCCGGCCGGAGAGGTAGGGCAGTGACAGCGTTGTCGCACCGCTGCCGGCCAGGCTGATCGCGTAGTCGGTGTAGCCGTCGGCCCCGTTGTCCGACAGGACCACGGGCGCGACGGTGCCGTCCGGGGTGACGCGCACCTGGCGGCCGTCCCGGTTGCCGACGATGTAGACGTGCACATCGGCGTTGCCGAAGGATCCGGTGTCGTTGACGATGGTCAGCGGCAGGGCGCCGGCGGCCCGGGGTGCGGCCGTGCCGCTGTCCGTGTCGGCGAGGGCGTGGGGAGCCACGGCGGCGACGGCGGGTGCGGCCACGGCCATGCCGCCGAGGGCGACGAGCAGCTTGCGGCGGCCGAGGGAGCGCTGGTGACGGGGAGTCATGTGGGGGGTCTCCTGTGTGATCGGAACATGACAGTCTGAGGGCGGTCCTTCGAGAGCGCTCTCAGACGGTGGCCCGATGGTACGCAGAACGAATGCCCCGGCCAACCGTCTCGACGGGCCCCAACGGCGTCGTCCCAGGCGGGACTTGGGCGGCGGGAGGGGCGGCCCGGAACCCTTAACCGGCGTTTAAGGCCCGCTTAATCCGAGCGCGGAGAGTGACGGCGGCCGGCCCTGCGCGGCGTCCGCCCCGCCGGCCGGGCACCGGACGACGGCGTCGGCGCCCCCTTCACGGAGGGCGTGCCGGCGGACACGGTGCCCCGCACCCCGGGGGCCCTTGTGCCGGGTGGCGGCGGACGGCGGCGGCGAGGTCACGGGGCGAGCCCTGCCGTGCCGCACACCGACCGGCGACCCGACGCGTTGACCCTGACACCGGCGGCAGGGTTGCACGATGACCGGCATGGACATCAGCACGTCAGGAAGCAGCAGGATCGTCGTCGTCACCGGGGCCGGTACGGGCATCGGCCGGGCGACCGCCCGTGCCTTCGCCGCCGAGGGGGCCCACGTCGTCGCCGTCGGACGGCGCGTCGGACCACTCGCGGAGACGGCGGCCGGGTACGAGCGGATCACCCCGCTGCCCGCCGACATCACCGCCGACGGGGAGCCCGAACGCATCGTCCGGGCCGTGACGGAGGCGCACGGCCGACTGGACGTGCTGGTCAACAACGCCGCCGTCGTGCACAGCGGCGCCCTCGGCTCGCTGAGCCCGGAGCTGATCTCGGCCCAGCTCGGGACGAACCTCGTCGCCCCCGTCCTGCTGGCCCAGGCCGCGCTGCCGTCCCTGGAGGCCTCCGGCGGCGTGATCGTCAACGTCAGCACCTCGGTGGGGCAGCGGGCCTGGCCGGGCAGCTCGGTCTATGCCGCCACCAAGACCGCCCTCGAACTGCTGACGCGCAGTTGGGCCGTCGAGCTGGCCCCGCGCGGCATCCGGGTGGTGGCGGTCGCCCCCGGCGCGATCGACACCCCCATCGGCGAGCACCAGGGCCTGACGCCGGAGCGCAGGGCCGCGGTGCGCGAGTGGCAGCTGGCGCACACCCCGCTGGGACGGATCGGCCGGCCCGAGGAGGTGGCCTGGGCGATCACCCGGCTCGCCGAACCGGCCGCGTCCTTCGTCACCGGGGTCGTGCTTCCCGTCGACGGCGGGGCGGTCGTGGCGTGATAGGCATGGTCCGGGAGGTGCGACCGGTGCGGATAGGTGAACTGGCCAGGGCGGCGGGGACGACCGTTCGGGCGCTGCGGCACTACGAGGAGGCCGGGCTGATCTCCTCCGAACGGGCCCACAACGGCTACCGCGTCTACGACGAGGGGGCGGTGGTGCGGGTCCGCAACATCCGCCGCCTGCTGGCCGTCGGACTCACCCTGGACGACGTCCGCGTGTTCCTGCCGTGCCTGGACGGCGACGTGACCGCGGGCCCGCCCTCGGACAAGGGCCTGCGGGTGGCACGGGAACGGCTGGCGGTCCTCGAGGAACGCATCGCCGCCCAGACCGAGGTCCGCGACCGGCTGGCGGCCGCGCTCCGGGAGCGGACGGGCCTGATGCGGGTCTGAAATTTTGGCTCTGTCCGCAGTTCTGTGAATTGCCAGGCCGACGAGGGGAACGAGGGATCGTTTCGGCAGAGTGTTTTCTGCCATGGCGAGCAAGACGGTCGAGGCCGTGCTGTTTCCTGGGATCAACGTGCGAGTGGAGCGCGTCAGTGACTCCTCCGACGTCCTTATGTGCTCCCGTCGGCTGATTCTCACTCCCCCTGAGTGATGACATGGATGCGCCCGGCGGTTGACGCCCGTGGGAACAGCGGTGAATGAGAATGGAACTCCGTTTCTTGAATGGGGAGTTCAGGTGGCTCGGTGGGATCGGGTCGGGCGAGTCGCGGCGTATGGGGCAGCACTGGCGCTGACGCCCTACCTGCTGATCAAGGTGTCCTGGGTGGTTGGTTCGCTCTTGGGGCTGCTGCCGGTCGGGACCGGGTTCGGCATGGCAGAGTGGGTGGTGCTCAACAGCGCCACGATCGGTATGGCAGGGATCGGGATCGCGGTGGCGCTCGCGCTGGTGCGGCCGTGGGGGATGCGCATACCGGGAGCGCCGTTGGCGTTCTGCGCCTGGGTCGGAACGGGATTCCTCGTCCCGGTGTTGCCGTACGCCGTTCTCAGTTCGCTGCTGGGCTCGGAGGACGGCAATCCGAGGAGCGGGAGCGACGCAGGCCCGTCGATGCCGGTCTGGGAGGCAGCGCTGGTTCAGATCGGGTTTGTGGGCATGGGGCTGGGTCTGGCCATCGCGCTGCCCACGTACTTGCGGCGGCGCTGGCCGGACGCGTTCGCGGGTCGGCTCGGGGACCGTGGGGAGGGCTCGCCGAGGGCGCTGCCATGGATGGCCGTGGTCGGCGTCGCAGCCGGTCTTGTCTGGCTGTACTGGGCGGTGGGCGGCACCGCAGGTGTAGCCCACCGCGGCGAGCGGGACCTCGCTTGGTATGTGCTGTCCGGCGTCTTCGGGCTCTGGGCGTTCGTGGCGTCCGCCGCTACCTGGGCTGTTGTCCGAGGCCGGCCCGCACGAGTCCCCCGCTGGTGGCCGATGGCGCTCGGCTGGCTCGGCTCGGGCTCGTTGTTCGCCTGGAGCGGCTGGAAGCTTCCGTTCACCCTGTACCTGGCGGTCGCGCAGCCGGCCGATGCGGCCCTGCCGGAAAACCTCGCGCTCGCGGCGGTCCTGCACCTTGCAGCGGTGGGGGCGGGCGCCGGGATGCTGCGAGCGCTCGTTCGTACGCGGCTGGTGTCATCGAACTCGTAAACGAAACGTTCAAGGGACACCTCAACCTCGAACAACACCGAGGACGCACACCTCGCGGTGTCATCACCCGCGTCCTGCAGCACATCCTCCGATCAACCTCGGACTCACACGAACCTGCGGCACTTGGCACCTCACCCCCGCCACCCCCTAGCCAAGAGGGGTCACCCGGCTTCCGGCCGGGTGACCCTTCAACAAGATCTTCATGAGCCTTCCAGGCGGGTCCGACGCCCTTCCGTTCGGTGCCGGCGCGGGGCGGTGTGCCGGTCGGCAGGGCGGTTGCCGGCCCGGTCGCCGGCTTCCTCCCGCCCGTTGAGGGGGACCGGGCCTGGTTCCGGTGGAGCGGGACACCGGCCGGGACGAAGGACGCCGGCGGATGACCGGCGTCACCGTCCGTCGCCGAGCAGCGCCTCGGCCTCGGCGAGGATCTCGGTGACCCGGAGACCGAACACGGCGTCGCACGGATGCGGACGACCGGTGCGCGCGGCGGCCAGGAGGGCGTCCACGGCCCGTCGCAGAGCGGGCACCGGGCCCTGCGGATCCTCCGGCATCAGCGTCACCCCGGTACCGCCCCGCAACTCCACCGCGGCGCCCGCCGCGGCGGGCGGTGCCGTCAGGCTCAGCGTGAGCGTGCTGGACACCCCGCCCGCGTGGTCGAGGACCAGGTGCACGGTGTCCCCGGGACCGGGCACGGCCGCCGCCACCCGCCGTACGTCCCCGAGGGCCGGCAACAGGACGGACAGGGCGTGCGGGCCGACGTCCCACAGGGCGCCCTTCTCACGCCGCCACGGCGAGCGCGCGAACGGGCTGTCGCCGCCGAACACCGCGCCGAGCCACTGCGCACGCGCCGTGAACCACTCGCCGGCCTCCGCCTGTTCGGCGATCCACGCCTCGGTCCCGGGCTGGAACCGGGTCGTGAAGAAGACGACGGAGGCGACGCGGGCCTCCCGCACCGCCTCGACCACCGCCCGTCCCTGCGCCACCGTCGTCGCGAGGGGCTTGTCCAGCAGCAGATGGCACCCGGCCCGCGCCGCGCGCACCGCGAGCCCGGCCTGCACGGCCGGCGGCAGCGCCACGGCGACGGCCTCCACGTCGGCGAACAGGGCGTCGACGTCGTCGTAGGCGCGCGTGCCGTGCCGTGCCGCCAGCTCCTCGGCGGCCCGGGGCCTACGTCCCCACACGCCCACGAAGTCCACGTCGTCGTGCCCGTCCAGGGCCGGCGCGTGGGCCATGTCCGCCCAGGGGCCGGTACCGAGCAGTCCGATGCGCATGCCGCCGCCTCTCCGAGATGTCCGGCCCGACTCCGGCCGGCGCACCACCTCGCCGGCCGGTGCCGAGCGTGTCACACGGACCGGGGACCCCCGCAAGCCCGGGCCGAGGGACGCCGCCGCGTCCGCCCCCGGCGGCACACCGGTCCGCCCCGCCGGCCGCCCGCGTCCCACGAGACCGGTGATTCTGCCGATCCCCTCCACCGCCACGCCCGTCGACAGTGGCAACGCCAGCTCATCGGCGAGGCCAGGCCGGCGGATGTCCCGGGACGCGACCCCACGCGTCCCGGGCCGTGTGCGACCACCGGCCGGGCGACCCGCCACGACAGAGAGGACGACTCCCCGTGCAGCAGAACCCCCACACCCACGCCGCTCCCCGCGGCGCGCGC
This sequence comes from Streptomyces sp. JHA26, assembly GCF_002005565.1. Lineage (GTDB taxonomy): Bacteria > Actinomycetota > Actinomycetes > Streptomycetales > Streptomycetaceae > Streptomyces. The sequence continues at coordinate 103,893 of NZ_BDJC01000008.1, forward strand.
CGGCGGCTGGCCGGTGTCACGGCGGCCCTCGCCGCCGTCGTCGCGCTCAGCACCCTCACCGGCCCGGGCGCCCACGCCGCCGACAACCCCTACGAGCGCGGCCCGGCGCCGACCACCTCCAGCATCGAGGCACTGCGCGGCCCCTACTCCGTGGCGGACACGAGGGTCTCCTCTCTCGCCGTCACCGGCTTCGGCGGCGGCACGATCTACTACCCGACCAGCACCAGCGACGGCACGTTCGGCGCCGTCGTGATCGCGCCCGGCTTCACCGCGTACCAGTCCTCCATCGCCTGGCTCGGGCCGCGCCTGGCCTCGCAGGGCTTCGTCGTCTTCACCATCGACACCCTCACCACCGTGGACCAGCCCGACTCCCGGGGGCGGCAGCTGCTCGCCGCGCTGGACTACCTCACCGAGCGCAGCTCCGTGCGCGGCCGGATCGACAGCAGCCGGCTCGGCGTGATGGGGCACTCGATGGGCGGCGGCGGCACCCTCGAGGCCGCCAAGTCCCGGCCCTCGCTCCAGGCCGCGATCCCCCTCACCCCCTGGAACCTCGACAAGACCTGGCCCGAGGTCAGCACCCCGACCCTGATCGTGGGGGCCGACGGCGACACCATCGCCCCGGTCGCCTCCCACTCCCAGCCCTTCTACTCCAGCCTGCCCTCCACCACGGACCGCGCGTACCTGGAGCTGAACGGCGCGACCCACTTCTCGCCCAACACGTCGAACACGACGATCGCGAAGTACAGCATTTCCTGGCTCAAGCGGTTCATCGACAACGACACCCGCTACGAGCAGTTCCTGTGCCCGCTGCCGCGGCCCAGCCTCACCATCGAGGAGTACCGGGGCAACTGCCCGCACGGCTCCTGACCCTCCACGGCACGGTCCGGCGGCGGCCGCGCGTACGGCGCGGCCGCCGCCGGCGCGCTGTGCCGCCGCACGGCACCGGGCCGCGCACCCTGGGCGACCGCACAGCGCTGCCCCGCGCACCTCACGAAGGAACCGCAGGTGGAACGGCCGGCACCCGGCCCGACCGGTGCGCGGCGGGCGTGGACCGGCGCCTTCCGCCTCTGGTTACGCACGCGTAACCTCACGGGAATGAACGGAGAGACGACCGTACGTACGGCCGTGCGGATCCACGGTCACGACGGGCAACGGCGGGCGGTGGGGGAGCTGCTGGACGGGCTGGCCACCCGCGGAGGCCACCTGGTGGTGACCGGGGAACCCGGGCTCGGCCGCACCACTCTCCTCCGGTGGGCCGCCCGCTCCTTCACGGCCGGTCCCGTCCTGCACCTCGACGCCCCGGCGGGCCGGTGCGCGCCCGCGCCGGCCGGGGAACTGCTCGCCGGCCTGCGGACCGCGGCGGGCGACGGCCCGCTGCTCGTGTGCGTGGACGACGCGCACCTGTGGGACCCGCCGGCCCGGGCCGCCCTGGGCCGTGCGGCCGAGCGCCTGCACCCGGCGGACCGGGTCGGCCTGCTCCTCTCCGTGGCCGGCCACCGCGCCGTCGACCCGGAGTTCGCCCACCTGCCCGCCGTACGCCTGGACCCGCTGACGCCGCCGCAGGCCGACGCCCTGCTCGACGACGCGACCGACGGCACCGCCGACCCGGCCGTGCGCGCCCAACTGCTGGCCGAGGCGGAGGGCAACCCGGGTCTGCTGCTCGCCCTGGTCCGCCGCCTGTCGCCCGCCGAACTGCGCGGGCACCGGCCGCTGCCCCGACCACTGGCGGACGCCGGCACCCTGGAGGACGTGGCGGGCGCGGCCCTGACCGGGCTGCCGCCGGACGTACGGGACCTGCTGCTGACGGTGGCGGCGGCCGCCCGGGTGCCGGACGCCCCGGACGTCGACGCCGACCTCGTCCTGGACGCCGTACGGCACCTGCGGCCGGCCACCGCGCCCGCGCCGTGCCCGGAATCCGCGCCCGCGCCGTGCCCGGAATCCGTGCCCGGGCTCCTCGCGCTCTGCGAGGGCCGGTTCCGTTTCCACAGTCCGCTGGTCGGCCGCACCGTCCACGCCACCGCCGCACCGGACCGCCGTCACGCGGCCCACCGCGCGCTGGCCGACGTCCTGGAGGCCGCCGGGCAGCGGCTCCCCGCGCTGCTCCACCACGCCTGGTCCCTGGCCGGCGCCGGTCCCGCGCCGGCCCTCGCGGACCGGCTCGCGGCCCGGGCGGCCGACGAGTCCACCGCATCGCACCGGCTGCGCGCGACGGCGTACGCCCGGGCCGCCGACCTGTCGGCCGACGGCCCGGTCCGGGCGGAGCGGTACACGGCCGCGGCCGAGCAGGAACTGCTCGCCGGCCGGCCGGACCGCGCGCGTCCGCTGCTCACCACGGCGCGGGAGGGCGCCGCGCCCGCCGTGGTCCGGGGGCGGGCCGCGCTGGTGCGCGGGCTGACGGAACTGGGGGACGGCCCCGTCGGCGACGCGCACCAGTCCCTGCTGCTGGCCGCTTCCCTGCTCGCCGCCGAGGCCCCCGCCCAGGCCGCGACCGCGGCCCTGGCCGCCGCCGACGCGGCCTGGGCGGCCGGAGACCTGCCGGCGTGCCTGGCCACCCTCGGCCCGGAACCGCCTCCGCCCGACCGGATCGCCGGCCCCGACGTCGCCGGACAGCCGCGTGCGTCCGCCGCCGCCGCCCCGCACACCGATCCGGTGCGCGACCACCTCGTCGGCATGCGGGCGCTGCTCGAAGGACGGCTGGACCGCGCGGCGGCACCGCTCGGGCGGGTCGTGGAGCGGGCCGGCACCGGGGAGCGCCCCGAGGGCCCGCTGCGGGCGGCGGCGGCAGCGCTGCTGCTGGGCGAGGTGGACGTCGCCCGCCGGGCCGGGGCGCGGGCCCTCGCCGCCGCCCGCCACCTCGGGTCGGACGCGCTGGTCCCGCAGGCACTGGAGTACCTCGCCTACGCCGAACTGCGCGCGGGCCGGCACCCCCAGGCCCGCGCCCACGCCGAGGAGGGCCTGCGCACCGCGGCGCGGGCCGGGCAGCGCAACACGGCGGCCCACCACCGGGCGGTGCTGGCCCTCGCGGCGTCGATCGAGGACGAGCCCGACGTCGTCGCCCGGCACGTGACGGCGGCGCTGGCCACCGCCCGGCGGCACGGACTGGCCCAGGCTGCCACCCTGGCGGAGTGGGCGGCGGCCCGCGCCGACCTCGGGCGCGGCCGTCCCTTCGACGCCGCCGACCGGCTCGGCCTCCTGGTCCTCCCCGGGCCCCGGCGCGGGCACTTCGCGGTGTGGCGGCTGGCCGTGCCCTGTTTCGTGGAGGCCGCCGTCCTCACCGGCCGGCACGAGGACGCCCGGACGCTCCTGACGGACTTCGCCGGCTGGGCGGCCTTCGGCGCCGACCCGCAGGCCGCCGCCCAACTGGCCCGCTGCCACGCCCTGCTGGCCCCGCCGGAGGACGCCGACGCGCTGTACGTGCGCGCGCTCGCCCGGCACGACGAGGCGGGCGGCGACTTCGAACGGGCCCGCACCGCCCTGCTGTACGGCAAGTGGCTGCGCCGGCGACGCCGGCCGCGCGAGGCCCGCGACCGTCTCGGCAGCGCGCTGGCCGGCTTCGAACGGTCCGGCGCCGGTGTCTGGGCCGAGCAGGCGCGCGACGAGCTGCGGGCGCTCGGGGCCGCCTCGCGCGGCTCCACGGGGACCGGCACGCTCACCCGGCTGACCCCGCAGCAGCTGCGCATCGCCCGGTACGTCGCCGGGGGCGCCACCAACCGGGAGGTCGCGCTGACCCTCGCGGTGAGCACCCGCACCGTCGACTACCACCTCCGCAAGGTGTTCGCGGCCCTCGGCGTACGGTCCCGGCTGGAGCTGGCGCGCGTGGTCGAACAGGCGGAGCAGGGGGAACAGGGGGAACGGGCCGAAAAGACCGGTGCACGACCCTAGGGACCGACCAGACGGTATGTCATCCTTCGGGGCAGGACGAGTCAGGGGGCAGGCCGGGCGCGGGCGCACGCCCGCTGCGGGCCTCCTCCGTGAGCCCTGGCCTGGGGAGGACCGCGATGCACCACGCCGTACGGTCACGAGCAGCGATCCGCACCGCCGGACTGACGCCCGTTCCGCGCCCGCGGACACCGGGCGTCGCCTCGCTCATGGACGCCGACGCCCTGCGGGTCCTGCACCGGGCGGCCCGCGGGCTGCTCGACGACCTGCCGGGGCTGACCGACCGACTGGTGGCGCTGCTGCGCGAGCTGGAACCGGCGTACCGCGCCGTCCTGGCGAAGGACCCCACCGCGACCTGGCAGGAGGCGCACCGCTCGCTGCGGCACAGCGTGACCTCGCTGCTCGATCCGCGGGGCTCCCGGGACGCGGCCCGCCGCTGCTCCTGGCGGATCGGCGCCACCCGCGCCGAACAGGGACTGCCGCTGGACGCCCTGCTGCACGCCTTCCGCCTCGGCGGGTCCCTGGTGTGGCAGCGGCTGGTGGAGGAGACCTCCCGCACCGCGCCCGAGGACGTCCGGCTGCTGGTGCACGTGGCCGCCGACGTGTGGAACTTCGTCGACGAGCACTGCACGCTCGTCGCGGACGCCTACCGGCAGACCGAGTGGCAGCTGAGCCGGCGCCGCGAGAACCGGGCCCGGCTGCTCGCGGCCGGTCTGCTGGACGGCACCAGCCGCATCGCCGACCTGCCGGAGGCGGCACAGGCGCTGGACCTGCCGGAGCAGGGCCGGTACGTCGTCGTCGCCGTCGCCGGCGTGAACCCCGCCCGCGCCGCCGCCCGCGCCGCCGTCGTACCGGACGGGACCCGCGTCCACTGGCACACCGGGGCGGAGGTGGACTACGGCATCGTGCTGCTCGCCGCCGGGGACGGCGATCCGCCGGTGCCGGGCGACGTGGTCCCGGGACCGCGGATCGGCGTCGGCAGCCCCGTCGAGGGGCTGGCCGCCGTCGGCGAGGCCCGCGGACACGCCGACACCGCTCTCCGCATCTGCCCCGAGGACGGCGGCGTGGTCCGGCTGGCCGACCACCTCCCCGCCGCCCTGGTGGTGGCCGGCCCCGATCTCGGCCGGACCCTCGCCACCAGGGTGCTCGGCCCGCTGCTGCGGCTGGAGCCCGCCGACCGGGACGTCCTGCTGGACACCCTGACGACGTGGCTCGACTGCGACGGCTCGGCGCAGCGGGCCGGTGAACGTCTCTACTGCCACCGCAACACCGTGCTCAACCGCCTGCGCCGCTGCGAACAACTGACCGGCCGCTCCCTGGCCCGCCCGGCCGACCTGGTCGAGATCACCCTCTCCCTGACCGCCCACCACCTCCTCCCGACCTGACCCCCACCCCCCAGCTGTGGGCAGCCGCACAGCCCCGCGCCCTCCCCCCAGCCGCGGGCAGCCGCATCGTCCCGTGTCCCCCCAGCTGCGGGCAGTCGTGCCTCCCCCAGTGCCTGAACGGCCTGGGAGGTACCCCCAGGGCGATGGGGGTCCCCCCGCTCGAGCGAAGCCGAGAGTGGGGGAGGGTGGGCGCTGGGGGTACACCCCTCTGGGGAAGGCACCCCGTCAGCGCCGGGCCGCGCACCCCCGCCCCGCACCCACACCGGCCACCCACCCCACCCACACAGAGTGGGCATCCGCACAGACTCCCCGCCCCCCGACTGGGACACCGCAGCGACCCACCCCGCACCCCCTGTACGCACCCCGCCCCCCGTGCTGTGGTGAGCGCCCCTTCCCCGTCACCGTGCCCTCCCGGCACGGTCCTCAGGAGCCGCGATGCCCGCAGCACCACCGGACGGTGAGCCCGCGCTGCACGTCGAGAACCTCGACGTGACGTACGGCCGCGCCCTGTCCGCCCTCCGTTCCGTGTCCCTGACCGTCCCGCACGGCGGCGTCGTCGCACTGCTCGGTGCCAACGGCGCCGGCAAGACGACCCTGCTGCGCGCCGTGTCGGGCACCCTGCGCCTGCACCGCGGCGCGATCACGGCCGGCCGGGTCCGCCACGGCGACACGGCCCTCGACGGCCGCGACCCGGTCGCCGCCGTCCGCGCCGGCGTCGTGCAGGTGCCCGAGGGCAGGCGGGTGTTCGCCGGACTCACCGTCGACGAGAACCTGCGGGCCGGCGGCCTCGGCCTCTCCCGGCGCGCCCCGGCCCAGGTCCGCGAGGCCCGGGACCGCGTCTTCGCCCTCTTCCCGCGCCTCGCCGAACGCACCCGTCAGGCCGCGGGCCTGCTGTCCGGCGGCGAGCAGCAGATGCTGGCCATCGGACGCGCCCTGATGGCGGCCCCCCGCCTGCTCCTCCTGGACGAGCCCTCCCTCGGGCTCGCCCCGCTCATGGTGGACCGGATCGCCGAGGTGGTCCGCGAGATCAACACCCAGGGCACCGCGGTCCTCCTGGTCGAGCAGAACGCCGGCATGGCGCTCTCCCTCGCGAGCCACGCCCACGTCCTGGAGGTCGGCGAGATCCGCCTGTCCGGCCCCGCCGCCGAACTCGCGCGCACCGACGCCGTACGCCGCCTCTACCTGGGCGAGACCGCCGACGACCAGGGGGCCGCGTGACCACCCGTACCACCGCGCCCCCCGTGCTCGAGGTCCGCGGCGTGACCGTGCGCTTCGCCGGCCTCACCGCCCTCGACGACGTCTCCTTCACGGTCGCCCCGGGCACCGTGCACGCCGTCATCGGACCCAACGGCGCCGGCAAGTCCACCTGCTTCAACGTCCTGTCGGGCCTGTACCGGCCCGCCGCCGGCACCGTACGGCTCGGCGACGCCGAACTGACCCGGCTCGCCCCGCACCGGATCGCCGCCCTCGGCGTGGCCCGCACCTTCCAGAACATCGTCACCACCCAGGGCACCGTCGCCGACAACCTGATGCTCGGCCGTCACGCCCTGACCCGCGCCGGCTTCGCCGCCAGCGCCCTGCGCCTGCCGCGCGCCGTGCGCGAACAGCGCGAACACCTCGCCAAGGCCCGCGAGATCGCCGAACTCACCGGGATCGGGGCCCACTTCGACTCGCCCGTCGCCCTGCTCCCCTACGGCGACCGCAAGCGGGTCGAACTCGCCCGCGCCCTCTGCCTGGAGCCCCGTGTGCTGCTGCTCGACGAACCCGTGGCGGGCATGAACGCCGCCGAACGCGTGCGCATGACCGAGGTCGTCCGGGAGGTCCGCGCCGAACTCGGCCTCTCCGTCGTCCTGGTGGAGCACGACATGGGCCTGGTCATGCGGCTCGCCGACGACGTCACCGTCCTCGACTTCGGCAGGGCCATCGCCCACGGCACCCCGGACGAGGTCCGCCGCGACCCCGAGGTGCTGCGCGCCTACCTCGGCACCGGAACCACGGGGGAGGACGCGGCATGAACGGTTTCCTCGACAACCTCCTCAACGGCCTGGCCCTCGGCTCGGTCTACGCCCTGATCGCGCTCGGCTTCGTCACCATCTTCAAGGCCTCCGGCGTCCTCAACTTCGCCCACGGCTCCCTGCTGCTGCTCGGCGGCTACCTCGTCGCCGTCCTCCACGACGACCTCGGCTTCGCCGGTGCGCTGGCCCTCGCCGTCGTCGTCACCGCCGCCGTGGCCGGCGCGCTCGACCGGCTGCTCCTCCAGCGCGGGGAGCAGGACGCCCACGGCGCCCACGTGCAGACCATCGTGACCATCGGCATCGACATCGTCCTGGTCACCGACCTGGCCCGGCGCATCGGCGGCGACCTGCTGCCCCTCGGCGACCCCTGGGGCGACGCGGTGACCGACCTGGGTCCGGTGACCGTCGCCGACAGCCGCGTCGCCGCGATCCTGGTGTCCGCCGTGGCCATGGGCGGCGCCTTCGCCCTCTTCCGGTTCACCCCGTGGGGCCTCGCCCTGCGCGCGGCGGCCGAGGACGCCGAGGCCGCCGCCCTCATGGGCGTACGACTGACCCGGATCCGCACCGTCGCCTGGTGCCTGGCCGGCGGACTCGCCGCGCTCGCCGCGGTCTTCCTCGTCGCCTTCCCGGCGCCGGGCCTGGAGCGCACCACCGGGCAGATCGCCCTCAAGGCCTTCCCCGCCGCCATCCTCGGCGGCATGGCCTCCCCGGTCGGCGCCCTGGTCGGCAGCATGCTGATCGGCCTCACCGAGGCGTTCGTCGCCGGCTACCAGTCCGACCTGCACGTCCTCGGCGAGGGCTTCGGCGACGTCGCCCCGTACGCGGTGATGGTGCTGGTCCTCCTGGTCCGCCCGGCGGGACTGTTCGCGGCGAAGGGAGCGGCCCGTGTCTGACCTCCGCGAGGCGAACGGCCTCCTGCGGCGCGGTCCGCTGCTGCTGTCCGCCCTCCTCCTGTGCGCCCTGCCCTTCTACCTGGACGCCTTCTGGCTGCGCATCGGCCTGTTCTCGATGGCCGCCGCCATCGGTGCCGTGGGACTCGGCCTGCTCAGCGGCACCGCGGGACAGCTCTCCCTCGGCCACGCCTTCTTCCTCGCCGTCGGCGCCTACGGCTACGTGTGGCTGGCGGGCGAGCCCGGGCCGGGGCTGCCGCCGGCGCTCGCCGCGGTCCTCGCGGTCCTGCTCGCCGGGGCCGCGGGCGGACTGTTCAGTCCCGTCGCCGCCCGGGTGAAGGGCATCTACCTGGGCGTGGCCACCCTCGCCCTCGTCTTCCTCGGCCACCACGTCCTGCTCACCGCGGACTCCGTCACCGGCGGCTTCAACGGCCGCTCGGTGCCGCCGCTGGAGCTCGGCGGATTCACGTTCGCCGAGTCCGACCCGGAACTGACGGTCCTCGGCGTGCCGTTCGGGTCCGAGGAACGGCTCTGGTACCTGGGCCTCGCCCTGTTCGCCGTCACCTGGTTCACCGCGCGCGGGCTGCTGCGCGGACGCCCCGGGCGCGCCCTGGCGGCGCTGCGCGACAGCGAGACGGCGGCGTCCGTGATGGGCGTCCACGTGGCGGGGTACCGCTCGGCGGCGTTCGTCGTCTCCTCGATGTACGCGGGCCTCGCCGGCGTGCTGCTGGCGCTCTCCTTCCGCCGCGTCGTGCCCGACTACTTCTCCCTCGCCCTGTCCGTCGACTACCTCGCCATGATCGTCATCGGCGGCCTGGGATCCGTCGCCGGGGCCACCGCCGGGGCCGTCTTCGTCACCGCGCTGCCCCTGCTGATGACGCGCTACGCCGACCAGCTGCCCCTGGTGGCGACCCCCGGCTCCGGCGACGGCTCGATCGGGCCCACCGAGGCCGCCCGCTACCTCTACGGCGCGGCGATCGTCGTGATCCTCCTCTTCGCCCCCGACGGCCTGCACGGCCTGGCCCGCCGCGCCCGCGCCCGGCTGCGCCACAGGCCCCCGGTCACCGGACCTCCCGACCCCGGGGCCACGCCCCGGACCACCCCTGCCACCACCGCACGAGCCGAGGAGCACACCCCGTGAACGTCACGCACCCCAGGCCCCGCGCCACCCGGACCGCCGCGCTGGCCGCGGCCCTGGCCGCCGTGCTGCTCGCGGGCACCGCCTGCAGCTCCAAGGCGGATGGCAAGAGCACCACCGACGGCGCCGACGGCGTCAAGGCCGGTCCCGGTGTCAGCGACAAGGCCATCAGGCTGGGCGCCCTGACCGACCTCACCGGCCCCTACGCCACCCTCGGCAAGAGCATCGTGCAGGCCCAGCAGATGTGGGCCGACGAGACCAACGCCGCGGGCGGCATCTGCGGACGCAAGGTGGAGATCGTCGTCAAGGACCACGGCTACGACGTGCAGAAGGCGGTCACCGCCTACGCCGACATCTCCCCGGACGTCGTCGCCCTGCCCCAGGTCATCGGCTCGCCGGTGGTCGCCGCCCTGCTCGACGACCTCGAACGCGACCACATGCTGACCTTCCCGCAGGCCTGGGCGGCCTCCCTGCTCGGCAAGGACTCCGTCCAGGTCCTCGGCACCACCTACGACCTCGACATGATCGCCGCCGTCGACTTCCTGACCCGCACCAAGAAGGTCGCCGAGGGCGACACCATCGGCCACGTCTACTTCGAGGGCGACTACGGCGCCAACGCGCTGGAGGGCTCGACGTGGGCCGCCGAGAAGGCCGGGATGAAGGTGGTCGGCCAGAAGATCAAGGCCACCGACACCGACCTGTCCGCGCAGGTGTCGGCGCTGGACAAGGCGGGGGTGAAGGCCGTCCTGATCAGCGCCGGCCCCGCCCAGACCGCCTCCCTCGCCGGCGTGGCGGCCTCCAAGGGCCTGACGGTGCCGATCGTCAGCAGCGCGCCGGGGTACGCCCCGCAGCTGATGAAGACGCCCGCGGCGAAGGCGCTGGAGGCCATGGTGCACGTGGTCAGCGCGGCACCGGCCGTCAGCTCGGACCTGCCGGGCGTCCGGAAGATGGTCGCCTCCTACGCGAAGAAGTACCCGGGGTCACCGGCCGACTCGGGCGTGCTCTCCGGGTACAACGCCGCCCGGTTGATCGGTGCCGACCTGAAGAAGGCCTGCGAGGGCGGCAGCCTCACCCGCGAGGACGTGGTCGAGGCGCACCGTTCGCAGCACGACGCCGACACCGGCCTCGGCACCCCGCAGGACTTCACGGACGTCTCCGTGCCCGCGAGCCGCTCCACCTACGTGCTGAAGCCCGACGCCGAGGCCGTCGGCGGCCTGGTCGGCGTGGAGGAGGCCCACCAGGCACCCGGCGTCGACGCGTACCTGGCCGCACGCGGCTGACAATGGTGATGGACCGTCAAGTAGCGCCTCACAAAGCCTCCTTGACGGTCCTTCGGCCTGACCCCTGGTTCGCCTGACCACCGGGTCTCTAGGATGTACTCTCTGTCATGCCGGTGCGGTGGGCGCGGTACGGAGCTGGGGGAATGATGCAAGCCGACAAGCAGCTGTCCACGGAGATCGACGCCAACGTGCCAACGGCCGCACGTATGTACGACTACTACCTGGGTGGCAAGGACAACTACGCGGCCGACCGGGCGGCGGTCGAGCAGCTCGACAAGGTCGTCCCCAGCACGCGCCGGCTGGCCCTGAACAACCGGCGTTTCCTGCAGCGCGTCGTCAGGGTCCTCGCGGAGGACTACGGCATACGGCAGTTCCTCGACCACGGGTCCGGCCTGCCCACGCAGGACAACGTCCACACCATCGCGCAGCGCGTCGACCCCGAAGCCCGCGTGGTCTACGTCGACAACGACCCGATGGTGCTGGTCCACGGCCGGGCGCTGCTCGACCAGAACGACCGCACCGCGGTCATACACGCCGACATGCGCTCGACGGAGGAGATCTTCTCCCACCCGGACACGCAGCGTCTGATCGACTTCTCGCAACCGGTGGCGGTGCTGTTCAACTCGGTCTTCCACTGCATCCCGGACAGCGAGACCGACGGGCCGATGGCCGTGGTCCGCCGCGTGACCGAGCGGCTCGTGTCCGGCAGCTACGCCGTGATGTGCCAGCTGGTCAGCGAGGACGCCGAAGTGCGGAAGTCCGTCACGGAGTTCATGGACGAGGCGACGCAGGGCCGCTGGGGCCGTGTCCGCGAGCCGAAGGACGTCGCGGCCTGGTTCGAGGGCATGGACATCCTGGAGCCGGGCCTGGTGGAGGTCTCCACCTGGCGCCCGGACAGCGAGGTGGTTCCCCGCCAGCTCACCGACGAGTGGATCGAGTTCGGCGGCCTCGGCCGCATCCGCTAGGGCCTGTTGCGAAAGTGGCCTCTGCCGCGCGACGCCCGGCACGCACTCTCGCCGCACCGCCCGGAAGCCCGAGTACGCCCAGTACGAGGGCTTCCGGGCGGCACGCCGAGAGCACGCACCGGACGCCGCGCGGCCGCCCTTCGGGCGACGAGGCCACTTTCGCAACAGGCCCTAGCCGGCACGGAACACCGGGCCGTGCACGACGGCGGAAACGCGACGCTCGGCCCCTCCGCGGCCGAGCCCGCCGGGTGTCGTCGCCCCACCCGCCCCCGTACGCTCACCTCGCGGCGTAACGCCCCGACACCGTCTCGCGGAGCATCTCCAGGGACTCGCGCGGAGTCAGCGCCTCGTCGGCCAGGCGGTCCAGGGCGACCCGGTACTCCTCGGTCTCGTCGAGGTCCTCGAGGAAGTTGGCGCTCCTGATGTGCTCCAGGTAGACCACGTCGGGCAGGTCGCTGCCGCCGAAGCGCAGGTACGTCACCGGGATCGCGGGCGCCGACGCGTTGGTCACGTCCAACGGCACGATCTGCAGGGTCACATGGGGCTGCCCGGCCATCGTGATGAGGTGTTCGAGCTGTTCCCGCATGACGTCGCGGCTGCCCAGCACGCGGAGCAGCACCGACTCGTCGATGATCGCCCACAGCTGTGGCGCGTCCGCGCGGTGCAGCAACTCGGCCCGGCGCATCCGCAGTTCGACACGCCGCTGCACCTCGCCGGCCGGGGCGTTCGGCAGGCCGCGCTCGACGACGGCACGGGTGTAGTCCGCGGTCTGGAGCAGTCCGGGAACGTACTGGATCTCGAAGGTGCGGATGGTCGCCGCGGCCTCCTGGAGGCCGACCAGGCGGTCGAACCACTCGGGCATCAGGCGTTTGTCGTACCGCTGCCACCAGCCCGGCTCGCCCGCGCGCTGCAACAGCTTCAGCAGCACCGACGCCTCGTAGGGGTCGGTGCCGTAGAGCTCCAGCAGCGCGCGGACGTCGTTCTCCGTCGGGGGCCTGCGCCCCTTGCCGGACTCGATGCGCGACAGCTTCGCCGGGCTGAACCTCAGCTCCCGCGCCGCCTGGTCCTGGGACAGGCCGGCGTCCTCGCGGTAACCCGCCAGCTGCACGCCGACGAGCATCTTCAGCAGGGTGGGAGCCGGCGCGGTCCGTTCCAGATAGGGTTCGAGACGGGAGATGCGGGGCGGCGCGGCGGACATCCTGACTCCCAGCAGACCGGCAGACTTGATGAACACACTATCTCACCCTTCCGGTCGCCACCGCATGAGCCCGCGAAAATCGGGTAGTTGGCCTCCGCTTCGCCGTCGGCGTGCGCTACGGCGGCCACGGCCCGCCCGTCGTCACAGAAGGTGGTCGAACTCGCCGTCCTTCGCGCCGGCGAGGAAGGCGGCGATCTCCGCGGAGGTGTAGACGAGCGCGGGGCCGTCCGGATCGCGCGAGTTGCGCATCGCGACGCCCCCGTCCACGAGGGCGACCTCGACGCAGTTGCCCTCGGCGTTGCTGTGCCGGCTCTTCTTCCAGCGGACGTCCAGCGAACTGGCGCGCACTCCGTTCCGCACTGGTGGCACCGCAGCCTCCTTGCTGTCCGGGGGAGCGGGCCGCGTCACGTCGGCCCTCACGCGCTCCCGTCCGATTTTTTTCTGCGCAATTTCTCGTGCAATTGCACGCGATCACGTTCTGCGTGGATAATAGCCGTGGCGTCAACCCCCTGGCTGTCGCCCCTCACTGACGTCGCATCAGGGAGATGTCGTGTCGTCACCTGCACACTTAACGCTCCGATCACCCGGCGGACCCGTGCCGGAGACGGAGACGGCGAGCCGGTTCGACGGGCTCCCGCGCACGACACGAGCGGCCGCCCGCCCCGCCGGGCGGCCGTCCCCCACCGCCCACGCGGCACCGCCCGTCCGTCCCGCGCCCGCGGTGCTGCGCATCGCCTGCAGCGGGGAGGGCTTCGCACGTGCCCGGGCGTTCACCCGGGAGACACTGCACCGGTGGTCCCTCGACCACCGCGGTGACGACGCGGTCCTCGTGGTCACCGAACTCGCCGCCAGCGCCGTGGCGCACACGGTGCCGCCGGCCGCGACGGGCCGGCCGGAGATCGGGCCGGCGCTCACCCTGGGCCCCGGCCGTCTGACGCTGAGCGTCTCCGACCCCGGGGGCGGCGCGCCCGTGCGCACCTCACCCGACGACCACGGCCTGCGTGAGCACGGACGCGGTCTGTGCATCCTCGAGGCCCTGGCGGAGGAGTGGGGCTGGACCCCGAGACCTCCGGCGGGCAAGACCGTCTGGGCCGCGTTGTCGACCCACCCCCTGACCTGACCCGACTGCCGCGGAAGGGCCCCACGCCATGCGCAGCGCTCCGACACCTCAGCCGCTCACCCGGCACGCCGACCGCCACACGTCGCCGGCCGGTTCGCTCCGTACCGCGCCCCTCGCCGGTCTGGACCAGGTGCCCTGGAGCGAGATCCAGGACTCCACCGGTTCGGCCACGGCCATCCCCCGACTGCTCGACCAGGTCGCCCGGGGTGACGCCGAGACCGCCCGGGCCGCCCTCGCCGATCTCCGGAAACGGATCTGCCAGTACGGCTTCGTGGTCGAACAGGCCACCGCCGCGACCGTGCCCTTCCTCTGGGAGCTGGCCCAGTGGCCCCAGGTGAACTGCCGGGCGCAGATCATCCAGTTGCTCAAGAACATCGCCGACGCCAGGCAGTGGGAGACCACCGCGGCCGCCTACCCCAAGCTCCTCAACCACCGGGAGAACCCGGTGGCGTGGGAGCGCGCCGCACGCCAGGCCGTCCGCGCCCGGCGGGGCGAGCTGAAGCGGCTGATGGCGGAGGGCGACAGCGAGATCACGCGGGCCAGCACCGAACTGGCCCGCACGCTCGGAGACTGAGACCCGCGCCCTCCACGGGGGAGAAGGCGCGGGTCTCCTCCCGGCGCACGCCTTCCCGGTCCGCGGGACGGTGTGGCGCGGACCCGGCCGAAGAGGTAAGAAAGCGCGATGCGGAAAGCGCTTGCTCCGCCCCTTCGGTCACCAGGAGGACCACGCCGATGGCGTCGTCGTTGGAAAAGCCGCTCGACCACCGCTACCGGGGCGAGCACCCGATACGCACGCTCGTCTACCTGCTGCGCGCCGACCGCCGCCGACTGGCCGGGGCGGTCGTCGTGTTCACCGTCAAGCACAGCCCCGTCTGGCTGCTGCCCCTCATCACCGCGTCCATCATCGACACCGTCGTCCAGCACCGGCCGATCGGCACCCTGTGGACCAGCACCGGGATCATCATGTTCATCCTGGTGGTCAACTACCCGCTGCACCTGCTGTACGTCCGCCTCCTGTACGGCAGCGTCCGCCGCATGGGCACCGCGCTGCGCTCCGCGCTGTGCACACGCATGCAGCAGCTCTCCATCGGCTACCACGCGCGCGTCAGCGCCGGCGTCCTGCAGGCCAAGGTCGTGCGGGACGTGGAGACCGTGGAACAGATGGTGCAGCAGACCGCCGAGACCGGCCTCGGCGCGCTCACCGTCCTCACCGGGGGCCTCGTCATCATCGCCGTCCGCACACCGGAGTTCCTGCCCGTCTTCCTCGTCGTGGTGCCCGCCGCCTCCCTCCTCGTCGCACGCCTGCGCGCCCGGTTGCGCGCCCACAACGAGCACTTCCGGCACGAGGTGGAGACCCTCTCCTCCCGTGTCACGGAGATGACCCGGCTCATCCCGGTCACCCGCGCCCACGGACTGGAGGGCAAGGCGCTGCGCCGCATGGACGGCACCCTGGAGCGGCTGCTCACCTCCGGCATGCGCCTGGACCTGGTCAACGGCCGCTTCGGCTCGCTGTCCTGGGTCGTGCTCAACGTCGTCGGCGTCCTGGTCCTCGCGGGTGCGGCGCTGATCTCGTACTACGACGTGTGGGGCGTGAGCGCCGGCGACGTCGTCATGCTCAGCGCCTTCCTGACCACGCTGACCAACTCCACGACCACGCTGGCGGGCCTCGCCCCGGTCATCACCAAGGGCCTGGAGTCCGTCCGTTCGGTCGGCGAGGTGCTCCAGGCGCCCGAACTGGAGGACAACGAGGGCAAGGCGGAGCTCACCTCCCTGCGCGGGGCCGTCACCTTCGAGAACGTCGGCCACGTCTACGAGGGCGACGGGCGGCCCGCTGTACGCGACTTCATCCTCGCGGTCGAGCCCGGCGAGACCGTCGCGCTGGTCGGCGCGTCCGGGGCGGGCAAGTCCACCGTGCTCAACCTGGTGATCGGCTTCCTGCGCCCCACCAGCGGCCGGCTGCTGCTCGACGGCGCCGACATGGACACCCTGGACCTGCGCACCTACCGGCGCTTCGTCTCGGTGGTGCCGCAGGAGTCGATCCTCTTCGACGGCACGATCCGGGAGAACGTCGCCTACGGCATGGACGACGCCGACGAGGGGACGGTGCGCGCGGCGCTGCGCGACGCCAACGCGCTGGAGTTCGTCGAGAGGCTGCCGCAGGGCCTGGACACCCTGGTCGGGGAGCACGGCGCCCGGCTGTCCGGCGGGCAGCGTCAGCGCCTGGCCATCGCGCGGGCCCTGATCCGCGACCCCAAGGTGCTCGTCCTGGACGAGGCCACCTCCGCCCTGGACACCCGTTCGGAGGCGCTCGTCCAGCAGGCTCTCGCCCGGCTGCTGAAGGGACGGACCACCTTCGTCGTGGCGCACCGGCTGTCCACCGTGCGGGGCGCGGACCGGATCGTGGTGATGGGGGAGGGCCGCATCCTGGAGACCGGCACCCATGAGGAGCTCCTGCGCAGGGGAGGGGCCTACACGGCCCTGCACAGCGGGCAGGTCGCCTGACCGCCACCCCGGAGTTCTGCACCTTTTCCCGCTTGTTGTCGACGTGTCGGGACGCCGGTCGGACACGGACCGAAGGAATTTCGTCAACTGCGGACAGGAGCGCTCACGATGTGAATGTTTCGTCAGGGTTCGGGCATACGCAGCGAAAATCGAGAGAGGGGCGCTTCGTGCTCGAACCGGACCCGAAGGTCGTCAGGGAGTTGCTGACGCGGTACGCGTCACTGCGGATCGCTCAGGCGGAGAGGGAGCGGCCGGCGACGGCGCGCGAACTGGCGGACGTCAGCTACACGCTGTGCGTGATGATGGCGACGACCGGCATCCACGACGCGGTGGCCAAGGCGGACGCGCTGCTCGCCAAGGGGCGGGCCCCGGACGCCGTCCGGACGGCGGACCCGGACGGGGAGAACGGACTGCCGCTGGCCGTGTGACACCGTCGTACGCGGGGCCCGTCCCGCGGGGGGCCGGGTCCGTCGGGTCCCCGCGGGACGGGCCCCGCCGCGTGACCGGCCGGGACGACGGGTGGCCCCCGCCTCCGAACCCCCTGTCCCCTGCTCGGGGGGAAAGCGCACCACCGACGGTCCGGACGCCTAGACTGCACAGTCGCGCCTCCGTACGGGGGCGGACGACACGAAAGGCACGTTGACGGGTGTTCCAGGATTCCCCCATCTACGACCGACTCGTCGCCGAATGCGGTGACGTCCCCACGCAGGTGCGCCGGGAGGCCGAGCGAGTGAACAGGGAACTGGAGGTCGTCATGCGCCCCCTGCGTTCGCCCGGTCACCTGCCCGGCGCGGAGCGCACCCCGTCCCCCGGCGCGGGCTGGCAGCGCACCGCACTCCTGCCCGGCCCGCGCCCGCACTGACGGGGCTCACCCCACGACGACGGGGCTCACCCCACGACCGCCGGATCCGCGCCGTCCGCCGCCTCCGTCTCCGCACCGCCCGGACGGGCCAGCCACTCGGCGATGGTGCGGGCTATCGGCTGGCCCGTGTCCACCTCGACGAAGCCGAACTGGCCCGACTGGTTGCACTCCAGGAACCACCAGGTGCCGTCACCGTCCTCGGCGAAGTCGAAGGCCCCGTACGCCAGGCGCGCCCCGCGCATGTAGGCGAGCACGGCCCCGGCGACGCGGCGCGGCACCTCGGCCGGCCGCCACGGCTCACCGGACGAGGAGAAGCGGACGTCCACCTCCGTGTCCCGGTCGGCGAGGACCGCCCTGCGGGCGGCGAGCAGCCGGTCGCCGACGGCGGTGAGACGGACGTCGGCGCGCTTGGCGACCCGGCGTTGCAGCAGCGTCGGACCGTGGGCGACGGCGGAGAAGTCCGCCTCGGGCGGAACCCGGCTGGTCGGCACCGCCAACGGCGGATCCTGCGGGTGCGCGCCGGAGACGGGCTTGACCACGAGGTCCGGGTAGCGGTCGGCGAACTCGCGTGCCGCCCGCGGGAACGTCGTGATCAGCGTGGCCGGCACGGGCAGCCCGCACTCCTGGGCGAGGCGCAGTTGCCAGGGCTTGTACCGGGCCCGGTGGGCGGCGTCGGGCTGGTTCATCCACCGTGCCCCGCAGCCGCGGAGCATGCCGTAGAGCGCCTGCGCGGACTCCTCGGTCAGCCACGTCGAGGGCTCGGCGGCCCGCGCGGCCGCATCGCCCGGTCTGCGCACCCAGACGGACCGCAGCCCGCCGATGCTCACCAGGCGGCCCCCCGACGAGAGGTGGCCGCGGAAGGAGCCGTGCGCGAACTCGCCGGAGAGTGCGACGGAGCGGGTCAGGTCGGCGGGGTCCAGACGGACCACCGGCACGCCCGACGCGTTCAGGTGCACGACCACCATGTCCGCGGTGACGTCCTCTTCACAGGTCAGGATCAGCACGGTCATTCTCGACGGCCCGTGTTCAGTCGTCGAAGTGAGTCTTCGACCCCGCCGTGGAGGTCGTGGTCCCCAGTTCTCTCAACAGCGCGTGGTCACAGGCGGCCACACGCCCGTCGAGGAGCACGTTCAACTGCAGCCCGGAGTCGTAGACGTACGGAGTGGTGGCCTCCAACTCCACTGCGGGCCGTGCGTAGTCGAGCGCGAACGGTTGCATCGTCTCTCCCTGGTCGGTGCTGCGCCGATCAAGCGATGGTTCCTGTGCGCCGTCGCCTGGTCCGCCGACTTCCTTCGGCTTCCAGAGACTTATACGAGTCGAACGCGTGAATGGTTTCCTCACGCAGCGTAGTCGTGGGGCGGGCCCGCGCCCCGGTCCCGCCGGCCGGGGGAGCCGCGCAGGGAGCGCAGGGCGAGGAGCAGGACGCCGACGTCGTCCAGGTACACCGGATCGGGCACGAGGTCCGCCGGCAGCACGAAGTAGAGGACGGCGCCCCAGAAGACCCACCGGGGGCCGGCGGGCAGCCCCGCCCTCCTGAGGGCCCGTCGGGTGCGGACCAGCCGCACCAGGACGCCGACGGCCACGCAGAGCGCGACGGCCGCGAGCGCCACCGCCGCGGCGATCACCACCGTGGTCGTGTCCACCCCGCCCCTCCTTCCGGTACGCGGCACACGCCTCGTCCGTCGCCTTCCCGCTCGGCGCGGGGACAAGGCCGCCCGCCGGGTTCCTCATCCCCGTGGCCCGCCCGAGTGGCAGCGCGCGGTGGACGCGCCTAGTAATGGCACCACCCATCGCGTGTCGCACGTCGGGGACGCAGGGCGGCCGCACCCCCATCCCACGGAGAAGACCATGACCACCGGCTCCTCATCACCCCGTACACCCGAGTACGCCATATCCGCCGTGGACCCGCCGACCGCGGAGACGACCACGGTCACCGGCACGCACACGGTCCGGTCCTCGGCCGCCCGCTCGCCCGACCCACGGGATCCCGGCCCCCGGGAACCCGTCCCGCGGGGGCGCGGGGCCCGGACGGCCGGCACCCACCCGTCGGCCCTGCACGAGCGGGTCCACGACCTCGACGACGAAGACCTCTTCACCGACGAAGACCTCTTCACCGACGAGGACCTCCTCGCCGACGAATCCGCGGGCCGTGAACCCGCCGGCCACGCGACCCCCGGCCACGGGCCCGCCGCCCGCGGTGACGCGGCGCGGTCGTACGGCGACCCCGTCGGCGACCTGGTGCGCGCCGCCGTGGCGGACCGGCCGCTGGAAGAGGTCGTCGACCTCATCACGATGCTGGAGCAGTCCCCCCGGTACGCGCAGGCCACGGGCGACGCGCTCCGCGCGGTGGGCGTCAACCGCTCGGTGGAGGACGTCACCCGGCTGGTCGGCCTGCTGACCCGGCCGCCCCGCCATCCGGACAGTGCGGACGAGGCGATCCGCGCCGCGGCGGAGCACCGCTCGGTGGAGGACGTGACCCGGCTGATGACCCTGCTGCACCGAACCCCCCTGGAGCCGCACTGCGGGCAGGAGGCCGTACGGGCCGCCGCCACCGGCCGCCCGGTGGAGGACCTGGTCGAACTGATCGGCCGGCTCGCCGAGGAGCAGCGGACGCACGCCGGCCGGCCGGACCCCCGGCTCGCGCAGCCGGTCGCGGAGGACCCGTACGGGACCGGGGCTCCGGCACCCGCCGACGGACCGGTGGCGCCCGCCGGAGCCGGACCCCGCGGCCGCGAACGGCGCCGGTTCCCGCGCCCGGCCCGCAGGGACCGGACCCGCGACCGCACGCCGCGCGGCCGCAGGGCCCAGGACGCACCGCGCGACCGCGACCGCGTCCCCGGGGCCCGACGTGCCGCCCGGCGGGCGCTCTGGCCGGCCTGGCTCACCGTCGTCGCGCTCACCGGCTGCGGTGTGGCCTACTTCCCGCTGCACCACAACGACGCGTCCGTCCGCGGCTACGCGTTCGCGCTCGGGACGTCGGCGCTCTGCCTGGCCGTCGCCCTGCTCCTGACCGTGCGCGCCGCCGTGCCGGTGCTCGCCGTGGCGGTCGTGCTGCCGGCGGCACTCGCCGCGGCCAAGCTCTACGGCACCGTGACCCCCTCGGTGGAGATGTCCCGGACCGTCGACCTCACCCTCGCGCCCACCTGGATCGCCGTGGGGGCCGCCGTACTGGCGTCACTGGTCGCGCTGACGGCCCTGTGCGTACGGGTCGCCTCGCAGGCGCCCGCCAGGAGCCGGCCGGTCCACCCGATCACCGGAGCACGCCGCGTCGCGGACTGACCGTCCCTCCGCCCCCCGGGTCCGCGCCGCACGCCCGCGCGGACCGCGGGGGGCCGCCGTCACGCCCTCAGCATGCCCGCGGGGTGCTCGTGCTCGAGCAGCCCGGACAGCACCCGGTCGGGGGTCAGCGGGAGCTTCCGGAAGCGGATGCCGGTGGCGTGGTGGACCGCGTTGCCGACGGCCGCCGCCGAACCGACGATGCCGATCTCGCCGATCCCCTTGCTGCCCATGGGGTTGAGGTGGGCGTCCTCCTCGTCCACCCAGTACGCCTCCACGGACGCGACGTCGGCGTGCGCGGGCACGTGGTACGACGCCAGGTCGCGCTCGACGAAGTCGCCGGACACCGGGTCCACCGTGCTGCCCTCGGTCAGCGCCATGCCCAGCCCCATCGTCATCCCGCCGACGAACTGCGAGCGCGCCGTACGGGCGTTGAGGATGCGCCCGGCGGCGAAGACGCCCAGCATCCGCCTCACCCGCACCTCCCCGGTCACCGTGTCGACGGCGACCTCGGCGAAGTGCGCCCCGAACGCGTGCCGCGCGTACGGTGTCTCGGCGTCGGCGGTGCCGGTGGTGTCGGCCTCGGCCACGAGGCCCTCGTCGGGCAGCGGACCCACGGGACCCTCCAGACGTCCGGCCAGCCGCGCGCACGCCTCGTGCACGGCCCAGCCCCAGGAGGCGGTGCCGGCCGAGCCGCCCGCCACCGGCGCGAGGCCGAAGTCGCTGTTCGCCACCTCGATGCGGATCCGTTCCAGGGGCACGCCGAGCGCGTCGGCCGCGATCTGCGCGCACACCGTCCGGGCCCCGGTGCCGATGTCCGTGGCGTTGACCCGCACCAGGAAGCCGCCGTCGGGCAGCGCCCGGGCCGAGGCGCGGCAGGGCGCGGCCATCACCGGGTACGTGGCGGCGGCCACCCCGCTGCCCACCAGCAGGGGGCCCTCGGCGCGTGATCCCGGGCGCGGATCGCGCTCCGCCCAGCCGAACCGGCGCGCGCCCTCGCGCAGACACTCCACGAGGTGCCGGCTGCTGAAGGGCCTGCCGCTGTCGGGTTCGGTCTCCGGCTCGTTGCGGATCCGCAGCTCCACCGGGTCGACGCCGAGTTCGGCGGCGAGCTCGTCCATCGCGGACTCCAGCGCGTACATGCCGGGACACTCGCCCGGGGCGCGCATCCAGGACGGCGTGGGCACGTCCAGGGGCGTCACGCGGTGCAGCGTGCGCAGGACCGGAGTGCCGTACATGACGCGCGCGGGGACCGCCGCCTGCTCCACGAACTCCTTCACCCGCGAGGTGTGCGTGGTCGCCTCGTGGGAGAGCGACGTGAGCCGCCCTTCGGTGTCGGCACCCAGGCGCAGCCGGTGCAGGGTCGGCGCGCGGTGGCCGACGGTGGTGGGCAGGTGGCGGCGCGGCAGCGCGACGGTGACGGGCCGGCCGGTGTGCAGCGCCGCCATCACGGCCAGGACCACGTCGGGGCGAGGAGTGCCCTTGGACCCGAAACCGCCGCCCACGTGCTCGGCGAGGACCGTGATCCGCTCCTCGGACAGCCCGAACAGCGCGGCGAGTTCCTTCCGCACGGCGGTGCTGCCCTGGCTGGAGGAGTGCACGGTCAGCCGCTCGCCGTCCCACACCGCGGTGCTGGCGTGCGGCTCCATCGGGTGGTTGTGCAGCGGAGGCACCTCGTACGCGACGTCCACCCGGACCGGCGAGGACGCGAAGGCGCCGTCGGCGTCGCCCCGTTCGGTGACGGCCGGGAAGCCCCCGTTGGCCTTCTCGGGGACGTAGGCCCCGGAGTGGTCGACGGTGAGCGTCACGTCGTGGCCCTCCGTCTCGTAGGTGACGCGGACGGCGGCGGCGCCCGCCCGGGCCGCCTCCGGCGTCTCGCCCACCACCAGGCCCACGGACCAGCCCCGGTGCGGCACGCGCGGGCTCTGCAGCAGGGCGAGCGTGGGATCGTCGGGCTCGCCCAGTCGGGGCGCGTTCTCGTGCGTGAGCACCGCGAGCACGCCGGGCAGCGCGAGCGCGGGCCCGGGGTCGACACCGGTCACCCGGCCGCGTGCGACCGCCGCGGGCACGGGCCGGGCGTGGGCGCGGTCGGGGAACGCGTACTCGGCGGCGTACCGGGCGGTGCCGGTGACCTTCTCCCGTCCCTCCCGGCGCTCGGCGGGAGCGCCCAGGACGGTCTCGGTGCCGGTCATGGAGTCCTCCTCGTGGACGCCGGTGTCAGGTGATGGCCGGCGGCGCCAGCCGGCCCAGTACGTCCAGGGCGAGCCGACGGGCCAGCGGCACCTTGTAGGCGTTGTCCCGCAGCGGCTCGGCCGCCTCCAGCTCCAGGTCGACGGCGTGCTCGAACGCGGCCGTCGTGGGCGCCGCGCCGAGTAGCGCCTCCTCGGCCCGCCGGGCCCGCCAGGGCCGGTGCGCGAGCGCGCCGAACGCGATGCCGGCCCGGTCCACCACACCGTTCTCCATGTGCAGCACGACGGCCACGGAGGCCAGCGCGAAGGCGTACGACGCCCGGTCCCGGGCCTTGCGGTAGGCCGACGGCAGCCCGGCCGTCGCGGCGGGCAGAACCACGCCGGTGATCAGCTCGCCGGGGCGGATCTCGGTGTCCCGCTCGGGGTGCTCGCCGGGCAGCCGGTGGAACTCGGCGGCGGACACGCTCCGGGCGCCCTCGGTGCCGTACAGCTCCACGCGGGCGTCGAGGGCGGCCAGCGCCACCGCCATGTCCGAGGGGTGGGTGGCGATGCAGAGCGCCGAGTGCCCGAGCACCGCGTGGTCGCGGTGCACCCCCTCCAGCGCGCCGCAGCCGGTGCCGGGCTCGCGCTTGTTGCAGGGCTTGGTCACGTCCTGGAAGTAGGGGCAGCGGGTGCGCTGCAGCAGGTTGCCGCCCGTGGTCGCGGCGTTGCGCAGCTGCCCCGAGGCACCCGACAGCAGGGCCTGGGACAGCG
Organism: Streptomyces sp. JHA26; assembly: GCF_002005565.1. Classification (GTDB taxonomy): domain Bacteria; phylum Actinomycetota; class Actinomycetes; order Streptomycetales; family Streptomycetaceae; genus Streptomyces. The sequence goes on from NZ_BDJC01000008.1 coordinate 127,345, forward strand.
CGGGCCAGCGGTCGCGGACGGCGGAATGGGCGGCGAGGTCGCTGTTGCGCACCATCGCGCCGACGCGCAGCGAACCGTCGGGCAGCTCCTCCACCGCATCCAGCGGCAGCCGCGTGACGTCGACGAGCGCGGTGGGCGCCTCCACGCCGAGCTTCATCAGGTCGACCAGGTTGGTGCCGCCGCCCAGGTAGCGGGCGCCGGGGTGGGTGGCGAACGCGTCGGTGGCCTCCTCGACGCTGCCCGCCCGTACGTAGGCGAAGGGCTTCACGGGATCACGTCCTCGACCGCGTCGACGATGCGCGGATACGCCCCGCACCGGCACAGGTTGCCGCTCAGCCGCTCCCGGATCTCGTCCCGGTCCAGCGGCACGGGCTCGCCGGAGGGTGCCGCCGGGTCGGTGACGTGGGAGGGGTGACCGGCCTCGGCCTCGGCGAGCGCGCCGATCGCGGAGCAGATCTGGCCGGGGGTGCAGTAACCGCACTGGAAGGCGTCGCGCTCCAGGAACGTCCGTTGCAGCGGGTGCAGTTCCTCGCCGTTCCCGGCGAGGCCCTCGACCGTGGTGACCTCGCATCCGTCCAGGGCGACGGCCAGTTGGAGGCAGCTGTTGACGCGCCGGCCGTCCACCAGGACCGTGCAGGCGCCGCACTGGCCGTGGTCGCAGCCCTTCTTGGCGCCCGTGAGCCCGAGGTCCTCCCGCAGGAGGTCCAGCAGGACGCGGCGGTGGTCGACGGAGAGGGTGTGGGGTTTGCCGTTGACCCGCAGGGTGGTGTCCGAGCGGGACGACTCGGGCGGGAGGGAGGCGGGGGAGGCGTTCCGGTGCTGGCTGTCCATGGCGTCGGTGACCTTCCGGGACGGGCCGTGCTGCTGTGCAGACCGCGTATCCAGGCTGGGCCGCCTGACACATGGGGGCGCCCTCACCGGGCCACCGCAGGCCGCCGGGGCGCTTTCCCCCTCCGGCCCCCGGCCCCGCTCCGGCCGCTTGCCCTCCACGACCCGGAGCCCGCCCGTCCCGACCGCCTCGGCCGGGCCGTCGTCAGCCGTCGGCCGCGGGCCTGTCCGCCTCTCCCGGCTCGCGTGCCCCGGCGGGTCCGGTCGTCTCTCCCGGCTCGCTCGTGCCCTCCGGCTCCCCGGTGCCCGGGGCCGGCGCGGGCCGGGACACCCTGCCGGGGATCCTGAACCGCTCCAGCGTGCGGCTCAGCTGCCGCAGCGGCGAGACGGCGGGGGAGACGGACGGCGACGGCCGGGCGGGGGCGGCGGCGGACTCCCGGTACGCGGCCAGCGCCTCGGCCGCGCGCTCGGCCGCCTCCCGGTACAGGTCGCGGGACTGCGTCATGGCCTCCAGCGCCTCGGCGTACATGGCCACCAGCTTGCGCTCGCGGGCCAGTTCCTCCTCCAGGGTCAGCAGCCGCCAGTCCTCCCGCAGCGCCGTGAGCGCCTCCTCGGCGCCGTCCGCGAGCGGCCGGGGCAGCGCCGCGAAGGCCGTCACCGCCGCGATGAGATCGGTGGGCTCGGTGCCGTCCAGGAAGACGCTGCGGACGGAGAACTCCCGGGCGTCGTAGTCGGCGGGGGCCGGAGTGCCGGGCAGGATCACCGCGCCGCCGCGCGGCACCTGGACGCCGAAGTCCTCCAGGGCCCAGTTCACGACCCGCAGCTGCTGCGGTGCCGCGCGGTGCTCGACCACGCGGTGGCGCAGGCTCGCGGGCAGCCGCTCCGCCAGCGGCACCCGCCCGCGGTGGTCGGGGGTCATCGCCTCGTGCACGACGACGTGGATGTTCCACGCGCCGCGCCCGGCCTCCTTGATCAGCCGCCGTACGGCCTTGTCGTCGTCCGGCAGCGTGTTGATCCCGCGCAGCCGCAGGCCGGTGGCGACGTCGCGGTCCCAGGTGACGTCGGGATCCTCGGGCCAGAACATGGTGGCGGGCGACGGCCAGGCGGGATCCCAGGCGTCCTCGGCCTCCGCGAGCAGGGTCCACTCCTGTCCGCCCGACGAGCGGGGCGCCAGCGTCAGCCGGGCGCGCACGGTGACGGCACCGCCGGCCTTCCAGCGCGCTTCGAAGATCCGCGCACCGGGCGTGCCGTCCCCGGCCGGGTCGTCGGGCAGTTCCTGGAAGTCGTCGAGGACGTGGCCGTCCTTGAGGCGTCGCAGGGTGCGCCGGACGGTGTCCTCCGCGGCGGATCCGACGTGGCGGCCACGAGCCGGCCACACCGTGGGCGGGATCGTGGGGCGGGCGGTGGGAGAGGTCGGCATGAGTCCATCTGTGAGGCGGGGGTACGGGCGGAAGGCCAGTATCGTCGCCGCGGGCCGTCCGAGATCACCCGGGGTCCGCCGTCCGGGCGTGCCACGCGCCGCGCCCGGCGCGGTCCGCCGGGACCGGAAGCGGGTCGTGGGCGAGGCTGGCGGGAGGACGACGGAAGACCGTACGTACGACAGGGAGTGACCCGATGAACCTCGACCTCGGCGGCCGGACCGCGCTGGTGACCGGCTCCACGCAGGGCATCGGAGCGGCGATCGCCGCCCAGCTGGCCCGGGCCGGTGCCACGGTGGGCGTCAACGGACGTGACGCCGCCCGGCTGGAGGAGAGCGTCGGCGAGCTGAGGGCCGCCGTGCCCGACGGCGAGTTCGTGGCCGTCGCCGCCGACCTCGGCACCGAAGAGGGCGCGGACCGGGCCGTCCGGACGCTGCCCGACGTGGACATCCTGGTCAACAACCTCGGCATCTTCGGCGCCGTACCCGCGCTGGAGATCAGCGACGACGAGTGGCGCCGCTACTTCGAGATCAACGTCCTCGCGGGCGTCAGGCTCACGCGCGCCCACCTCCCCCGGATGAGGGAACGGGGCTGGGGCCGGGTGCTGTACATCGCGAGCGACTCGGCCGTGGCGATCCCGGCGGAGATGATCCACTACGGGGTGTCCAAGACGGCCCTGCTCGCGGTGGGCCGCGGCTTCGCCAAGGAGGCGGCCGGCAGCGGCGTCACGGTGAACTCCGTCATCGCCGGTCCGACCCGCACCGAGGGCGTCGAGGACTTCGTGTACCAGCTGGTCGACCGCGACCTGCCCTGGGAGGAGGCGCAGCGCGTCTTCATGCGCGAGCACCGCCCGCAGTCGCTGCTCCAGCGGCTGATCGAACCCGAGGAGATCGCCAACCTCGTCGTCTACCTGAGCTCGGACCAGGCGTCCGCCACGACGGGCGCGGCGGTCCGCGTCGACGGGGGCTACGTGGACTCCATCCTCCCGTAGCCCGTAGCCCGGGAGGCGGGCCGGGCGGGAGCGGCGCCCGCGGGCGCTACTCCCGGTCGGTGCCGCCGCTGCGGTTCGGGCGGTCGGCACGGGGCTCGCGTCCGCCGACGATGTCGGTGACGCCGGACTCGTCGGCGGTGTCCTCGTGCCGGCGGGGTGTGCTCCGCCCGCCCGCCTGTCCGCCGCCCGTGGTGCCGTAGCCGCCCGGCACGCCGGGCACGCTGTCGGCGTCGGCCTCCTCACGGCTGATGTGCCGGGTGGCGCGCACACCGGCGCGCCGTTCCGGATAGGGGTAGTCGAAGGGGCGGGCCGCGGCGCGCTCCTCCTCACTCCGCTCCGTCCGGTTCCTGTCCTGGGGATCTGGGGTCTTGCCGTCGGTCATGGCCTCCGCGTACCCGTGCGGGGCCGGACCATGTGGCGTCACGCGTCCGGGTCCGCCGCCCGCCGCCGGTCCGCCTCGTCCCAGGCGCGGGTGTCGCGCGGCTCGACGTACGGTTCCTCGTCGGGCGGGTAGCCGCCGTCGATGACGCGCTGCCGGGCCATCTCGGCGTCGAACTCCAGACCGAGCAGGATGGCCAGGTTCGTCACCCAGAGCCAGACCAGGAAGACGATGACGCCCGCCAGGGTGCCGTACGTCTTGTTGTACGAGCCGAAGTTCGCCACGTAGAAGGCGAAGCCGGCGGAGGCCACCATCCAGATCAGCAGGGCGACGATGCTGCCCGGGGTGACCCACTTGAAGCCCCGCACCTTGGCGTTCGGAGTGGCCCAGTACAGAACCGCGATCATGATCGTGACGAGCAGCACCAGCACGGGCCACTTGGCGATCGACCACACCGTCATCGCGGTGTCGCCCACGCCGAGCGCGGTGCCCGCCTGCCGGGCGAGGCTGCCGGTGAAGACGACGATGAGCGCGCTGACCACGGCGAGCACGAGCAGCACGACCGTCAGGATCACCCGCAGCGGCAGCACCTTCCACACCGGCCTGCCCTCCGGCACGTCGTAGACGGCGTTCGCCGCGCGGATGAACGCGGCCACGTAACCGGACGCCGACCAGACGGCGCCGAGCACGCCGACGACCGCCAGCACGGACCCCAGCCCCGCCTTGGCCTGCAACTGCTCCACGGCGTCGGTGATGACGTCGCGCGCCGACCCGGGCGCGAGCTTCTGGATGTTGTCCAGCACCTCCCCGGTGACGGACTGCCCGGCGATCCCCAGCAGGGACACCAGCACCAGCAGGGCCGGGAACAGTGCCAGGATCCCGTAGTACGTCAGGGCGGCGGCGCGGTCGGTGAGCTCGTCGTCCTTGAACTCCGACACCACGCGCCGCAGCAGCGCGCCCCACGAGCGCCTGGGCAGTTCGGTGGGCGAGTCGGGGGCGGCGCGCTCGGTGGAGGCGTCCGGACCGTAGTCCTCGGGCGCCGTGCCGCCCGCCGCGCGGTCCGTGTCCGGTGTGAGCTTGCCTGTGTGCTTGCCGTCGTGGGAAGGGGGCTGTTCGGCCATGGTCACCGGGTAGCCCGTCCCGCTGTCCTCACGCCTGCACGCCCGTGATCCCGCCCTCGGGCCCTCTCCGTACGTGCCCGTGCGTGCCCGGCGCGCGGGGTGCGCGGCCCGCACCCCGAGGCGGCGCCGTTCACCCGTGGCCGAGGGCCGCGGGCGTCCGCACCACGGTCCGCGCGGACGGGCCCCGCCCACCGTCCGCACCGGAGCGCGGGCCTGTCCGCGCCCCCTTCCCCGGCCGAAACGCCGCAGTATGCCGCACCGCGCGCACGTTCCTCTGGAAAATGCCAAAGCGCTCACCGGATGCGCGCACCTTCCGTAGTCTCTTCGTCACGTTCGCGGTACAGCCGTGCAGGGGGAGGGGATCCGGCGTGCCCGGAATCGACGAGAGTCTGCTGGAAGCCATGCGGCTGCCCGGCGCACGGGGCGCTTCGCTGGTCGACTGGATCAGCGGACTCGCCCTCGGCGCGGTGGGCGACGCGCCGGGCGGCGACCCGGAGGCGACGGCCGCGGAGACGGCCGAACTCGCCCGGCACGTCGCGGAGAGCGGATCCCTCGCACCGGCCGGCGCGGCCACCGCGCCGGAGAAGGAACCGCCGGTCGAGGACCTGATCGTCACCACGGCGGACTCCTACCACCTGCTCAGGTTCGTCAGCACCCCCTTCGACAGCACCGTCTTCCTCCACCTCTGGCTGGACCGCAACGACGGAAACCTGGCCCTGGCCCGCATCCGGCTGGCCGAGATGGCGGACCGCCTGGTGCTCGGATGACGACGGCGACGACGGCCTGGGCCGCGCACGGGACGATGTCCGGGGCGCTCGGCACCCTGGCGGCCGAGGGCGCGACCGGCGCCCTGTCGGGCGAACGCGGCGTCGTCTACCTCCTGGAGGGCCGCGTCGTGCACGTGGAGTCGGCCCTCACCCCGGACCTCGGCGCGCTGCTCACCCGCAGCGGCGCCGTCCCGGCGGACGGCTGGTGGGAGGCGGTCGACCGGGGCGGGATCCACCACCGGGTCGGGAACCGGCTGGTGGCCGACGGCCGGCTCGCCGCCGGCGCCCTGGAGGTCTGCCACCTGGGCGCGCTCTTCGACGCCGCGTACTTCGTCCTCGCCCACGACACGCGCCCGCACCGCTTCCGGCCCGACGCGCTGCACTGGCTCGGCGCGGTGCGGTCCGTACCCGTGGACACCGTCGTCCGCGAGTCCGGACGCCGTCGCGCCCTGCTGGAGCGCATCTGGCCGGACCCCGACATCGACGTCGTGCCGCTCACCCGTGTGCCCGGCGCCGACACCGGCGACCTGCCGGCCCGGCGCGGCCGGACCCTGGCCCAGGTCGACGGCGCGCGCACCGCCGCGGACATCGCCGCGTCCCTCGCCTGCCGCACGTACCACACCCTCGTCGAACTGCGCCGCCTGGCCGCCGACGGGCTCGTCACCGCCGCCCCGGGCACGTCGGCGCCGGCCGCCGCGGGCCGGGAGGCGTACCCGGGCACGTGGGACGACCCGGACACGGCACTGCTGCGACGGCTCCGAGACGCCCTGGAGGCCCTGTGATCCGCGCGCGCCGCCGGCGCGACGAAAGGAGACTGCTCATGGCCGTCGAGAGCGACGTGCTGGACGAACTCCACCGACTGCGCAACCGCGTGCCCCAGCTGACCGGGTCGCTCGCGGCCACCGTGGACGGCCTCGTCCTGGCCCACGACGCGCCGGGCACCGAGCCCGAGGGCCTGGCCGCGCTCACCGCGGCCGCCCTCGGCGTCGCGCACCGCACCGCCGAGGCCACCGCGCGCGGCGGCTTCCGCGAACTGCTCCTGCGCGGGGCCGACGGCTACGTCGCCACCTACGCCGCCGGTCCGGCCGCCGTGCTCACCCTGCTCGCCGACGGCCGCGTCAACGTGGGCCGGCTGCACCTGGAGGGCCGGCGCAGCGGTGCCCGCATCGGGGAACTGGTCGGCGCCCATCTCGACCACGAACGCGCCGGCGACCGCCCGGCCGCGGGCGAGCGCGCCACGACGGCGCCCGCCGACCCGGCACGGCCGATCGGCACCCTGCCGGTGCGCACCCCGCAACGGCCCGCACACCCACCGCGTCCCCAGGCCGGCGGCCACAGCCGGCCCATCTGACCCACCGTCAGGTGACCACCGATCACGTACGGAAGGACAACCCCATGGCCAACCTGGAGACCTCGCTCAAGGAATGCCTGAGCTCCATCGACGGAGCGACCGCCGCGGCGCTGGTCGACTACACCAGCGGCATGGCCCTCGGCACGCTGGGCGGGACCAAGGACTTCAACCTGGAGGTCGCCGCCGCCGGCAACACCGACGTCGTGCGGGCCAAGCTGCGCACGATGGAACTGCTCGGCCTGAAGGAGGAGATCGAGGACATCCTGATCACCCTGAACAGCCAGTACCACCTGATCCGCCTGCTCAAGGGCCGCGGCGGCAACGGGCTCTTCCTCTACCTGGTGCTCGACGCAGGCCGCGCCAACCTGGCGATGGCCCGCCACCAGCTGCGCCGGATCGAGGGCGAACTGGAGGTCTGACACCCTCCGGCACGACGGCACGGACGCGGGCGCGGCCCGGCGGGACATCCCGCCGGGCCGCGCCCGGGCGTCGTCCGAGGCTCAGGCGCCGCTCTCGCGGAGCATGTCCTCGCGCTCGACGAGCTTCACGCGCTCGCGGCCCTGCGGCTCGCCCAGCGCCTTCTCCGCGGCGTCGAGCCGGTACCAGCCCTCCCACGTGGTGAAGCGGACGTCGCGCTCGGCGAGGAAGGCGTCCACGGCCTCCGGGCCGGGCGCGGCGGGCGTGTGCAGCCGGCCGTTCGCGTAGTCGTCCAGCAGGTTGGACACCGTCTCGTTGGCGTCGCCCTTGGTGTGACCGATCAGGCCGACCGGACCGCGCCGGATCCAGCCGGTGACGTACGTCGACTGCAGGTGCTCGCCGGACTCCTGGACGACGCGCCCGCCCTCGTCCGGGACCGTGCCCGAGTCGAGGTCCCAGGGCAGCTTGGGGAGCCGGTCGGACAGGTAGCCGACGGCCCGGTAGACCGCCTGGACGTCCCAGTCCTTGAACTCGCCGGTGCCCTTGACGTTGCCGGTGCCGTCCAGCGCGGTGCGCTCGGTGCGCAGACCGACGACCTTGCCGTCCTCGCCGAGGATCTCGGTGGGAGACTCGAAGAAGTGCAGGAACAGCTTGTGCGGCCGGTCGCCGACGTCGCGGATCGCCCAGTTCTCCAGGGTCTTGGCGACCATGTCGGCCTGCTTGTTGCCGCGCCGGGTCGCGATCGAGCCGTCGTCGTAGTCGATGTCCTCGGGGTCGACGATGACCTCGATGTTCGGGGAGTGGTCCAGCTCCCGCAGCTCCATCGGGCTGAACTTCGCCTGTGCCGGGCCGCGGCGGCCGAAGACGTGGATCTCCAGGGCCTTGTTGGCCTTCAGGCCCTCGTAGACGTTCGGCGGGATCTCGGTCGGCAGCAGCTCGTCGGCGGTCTTGGCGAGGATGCGGGCCACGTCGAGGGCCACGTTGCCGACACCGAGGACGGCGACCTTCTCCGCCTCCAGGGGCCAGGTGCGCGGCACGTCCGGGTGGCCGTCGTACCAGGACACGAAGTCGGCGGCGCCGTAGGAGCCGTCGAGGTCGATGCCGGATATGGGCAGCGCCCGGTCGGCCGTGGCGCCCGTGGCGAAGATCACACCGTCGTAGAACGTGCGCAGGTCGTCCAGGCTGATGTCGGTGGGGTAGTCCACATTGCCGAAGAGACGGATCTGCGGCTTGTCGAGCACCTGGTGCAGGGCGGTGATGATGCCCTTGATCCGCGGGTGGTCGGGGGCGACGCCGTAGCGGATGAGCCCGAACGGGGCGGGCATGCGCTCGAAGATGTCGATGGACACGCCGGGTTCGGCGGCCACTTCGGACTTGAGCAGGGCGTCGGCGGCGTAGATCCCGGCCGGGCCGGATCCGACGATGGCTACCCGCAGAGGGCGGGGCATGTTCAGGTTCCCTTCGAGCGGTGACAGATCGACTCTCGGGGAAGCCTAAGCTGAGGCAAGCCTAAGTCGGTACGCGGGTCCGGTCTATGAGCACATAAGGACGACTTATGGGATCCCATGGTCCGGCTTTGTGATCCGGGTTTGAATCCGCGGCCACGGGTGACGCAGGCGTGGGGCGCGGCGAATCACGTGCCTCGTCCACCGCGTGAGGGGAGCGCCCGTGCACCGTCCGGACGACCGCCCGGAACCGAACCGGTGGCGGGCCCTGTGGGTGACCCTGGTCGCCGGTTTCATGAGCCTGCTGGACGTGACGATCGTCGCCGTCGCCCTGCCGTCCCTGCAGCGGGAACTGCACGCCTCCGCGGCGTCCGTGCAGTGGGTCGTCTCCGGCTACGCCCTCACGTTCGCCCTGAGCCTGGTCACGGCCGGCCGGATCGGCGACGCGTTCGGCAGGCGCCGCGTCTTCCTCGCCGCCCTCGCCGCCTTCGTGGTGTTCAGCGCCGCGGCGGGAGCCGCACCCGGCATCGGACTGCTGGTGGCCGCCCGGCTCGCCCAGGGAGTCGCCGCGGGCAGCCTCGCGCCGCAGAACTCGGCGCTGATCCAGCAGCTCTTCCGGGGTGCGGAACGCGGACGGGCGTTCGGCCTCTTCGGCGCCACGGTGGGTGTCTCCAGCGCGGTGGGACCGGTCGTCGGCGGCGCGATCCTCGCGCTGGCCGGCCCGCAGGGCTGGCGGTGGATCTTCTACGTCAACGTGCCCGTCGGCGTGCTCGCGTTCCTGCTCGGCCTGCGCCTGCTGCCGCGGGTCGCTCCCGGCGTCCGGGGCCGCCTGGACCCGGTGGGCGTCGCGCTCCTGGGCGCCGGGATCCTCGCCGTGATGCTGCCGCTGGTGCTCGCCGAGGCGGGCGGGGTGCGCCGTACGTGGTGGCTGTTCCCGGCGGGGCTGCTGATCCTGCTCGCGTTCGCACGGTGGGAGCGCCGCGTCGCCCGCCGTGGCGGGGCGCCGCTGCTGGACCCGGCGCTGCTCACCGAGACCCGCGGTTACGCCGCCGGCGCGGGCCTGGGCGCCCTGTACTTCGTCGGGTTCAGCGGCGTGTGGCTCGTGTTCGCGCTCTTCTTCCAGAACGGACTGGGCTTCTCGCCCCTCATGTCCGGCCTGGCGGTGACCCCGTTCGCCGTGGGCTCCGCCGCCGCGGCGGCCGTCGCGGGCCGGCTGGTGGAGCGGCTGGGCCGGCTGCTGACCGTCTGGGGCCTCGCCGCCGTCATGGCGGGGCTCGGCACGACCGCGCTGGTGCTGTGGCTCGCCCCCTCCGGCCACGCCGCCTGGTTCGCGGCGCCGGCCCTGCTGGTGGGCGGGCTCGGCAGCGGCTGTGTGATCTCCCCGAACATCACGATGACGCTGCGGGACGTGCCGGTGCGGATGGCGGGCGCCGCCGGCGGCGCCCTGCAGACGGGACAGCGGCTCGGCGCCGCCGTGGGCACCGCCGCGCTGCCGGGACTGTTCTACCTGACGCTCGAGGCCACCCACCGCGACTACCACGAGGCCATGGCCCTGTCGGTCGGCTCCGGTGTCGCCGCCATGCTGTGCGCGCTGGCCGTCGCCGTCCTCGACCGGCGCCGGGACCGCGACGGCCGCGGCCGCCGCCCGCCCGAGGCGTCCCACCGGCACACCCACGCGGAGCGGGGCTGAGGGACCGGGCTCAGCGACGCTTGCCGAACTTCCGCAGCATCTCCTGCGCCTGCGCGCGGCGACGGGGGTCCGCGGCGGCACGGCGCACCTGCTCCGCCGCCCGGCGGCCCTGCGGGCTGCGTGCGAACTGCTTGATCCGGTCCAGCATTCCGGCCATGACGTCCTCCGGTCGACGGCTCTGCCGTGTCGTTGCCTGTACGCCGTCCTTGTACCCGGTGATCCACCGATCACCCCGGGGAGCCGTCCCGGTTCCGAGCCGCCGGGTTTGACACCGTCGGGACGGGCGACCCGCAGGACAGCACATCGCAACCCGACGCCGTGAGGAGAACAGTCGTGGCCGGCAACCAGAAGTCCAAGGCCAAGATGGAACAGGCCAAGGGGAAGGCGAAGGAGGCGGCGGGGCGTGCCGTCGGCAACGAGAGGATGACGGCCGAGGGCCGCGCCGAGCAGTCGAAGGGTGACGCACGCCAGGCCAAGGAGAAGGGCAAGGACGCGTTCCGGCACTGACACCGGCAGCGGCGAAGCGGCACCACGCGGGCCGCGGAAGAGGGCGTACGGCCCCTTCCGCGGCCCGTCGCGATGCCCGGCGGGATCAGTCGATGCGGTAGCTGTCGCCGTACACCCGCCAGTGCAGCGGCGGATCGAGGTCGAGGTTGCCCGCGCCCAGGAAGACGCGCTGTGCCGTGTCGACCCGGCTGGTGTCGCTGTGCGCCGCCTCCTGCCGCATCGCCCGCACCCGCGCGTCGAGGAAGGCGTGCAGGTAGGCCGTCTCGTCGCCGCCGAGGGCCGGGGGCCGGGCGTGGCGCAGGGCCCGCTCGCGGATCGCGGGGAAGCCGGCGCTGTCGTCACCGCCGCCGTGCATCACGATCGCGTCGTAGTACGCGAACTGGCCGAGCGTCCGCAACCCGTCCTCCGAGGCCCGCCGGACGGCCGGGCCGAAGTACACGCGGTCGCGTTCGTCGTCCTGCGCCCGGCGGAACTCCCGGTCGCGGGCCGCCCGGCGCCAGTCCCCGGGGAAGTCCGGGTCCAGACCCGCGTGCGAGTCGGTGCCGTTCACCGCGCGCAGCGCGGGCAGGTACCGGGCGAGCGCGTTGCCCGGCCTGCGGTCGGTGTAGAGCTCCACCAGGTCGAGCAGGTCGCCGGTGCCGGAGCAGAAGCCGATGACGCCCGCGGTGTACCCGCGGCCGTCACCGATGTCCTCGACGTACGCGTACTGGGCCCTCCAGTCGAGCGAGGAGTTCTCGGCGCTCGACACCAGGCGCATGGCGATCTCCTTCTTCGCCGGGTCGCCGAGCCCCGCGGGGCGCCCGGACGCCCCGCGCGACGGCCGCGGCGGGGAGAACGCCGTCACCGGCGACGCGGAGGTCAGGGCGAGCAGGGCACGACGCAGGACACCCCGGGGGCGCGCCGGATCGGGGGACGGGTGGTTCACGGACTCTCCCGGTGTTCGGAACGACGGACGGCGCCGGCCCCGTCAGGGCACCGGCTGCTCCGCCCAGATGACCTTGCCGTCCGGTGTGTAGCGGGTGCCCCACCGCTCGGCGAGCTGCGCCACGAGGAACAGACCGCGCCCGCCCTCGTCGGTCATCGCCGCGTAGCGCAGGTGCGGCGAGGTACTGCTGCTGTCGAACACCTCGCAGATCAGGCTGCGGTCGCGCAGCACCCGCACGTGGACGGTCTCACCGCCGTACCGGATCGCGTTGGTGACCAGCTCGCTCAGGATCAGCTCCGTCGTGAACACCAGCTCGTCCAGCCCCCACTCCGCCAGCCGTCGCGTGACCTGCGCACGCACCTCGCCGACCGCGGCCGGGTCGTTCGGCACCCGCCACTCGGCGACCCGGTCCGGACCCAGCACGCGGGTCCGCGCCACGAGCAGGGCGATGTCGTCGCCCGGCCGGTCCGGGAGCCGGGCGTCGAGGACGGTCCGGCAGGTGTCCTCCGGCGACTCGCCCGCCACCTCCAGCGCCCTGCGCAGCTGTTCGAGACCGACGTCGATGTCGTGCTCCCGGTCCTCCACGAGCCCGTCGGTGTACAGCACGAGCCGGCTGCCCTCCGCCAGGCGCAGCTCGGTGGTCTCGAACGGCAGACCGCCCAGGCCCAGCGGGGGACCGGCGGGCACCTCGGGGAACTCCACGCCGCCGTCCGGGTGTACCAGGGCGGGCGGCGGATGACCGGCCCGGGCGATCACACAGGTGCCGGCGACCGGGTCGTAGATCGCGTAGAGGCAGGTCGCGCCGGTGACCGGGGCGCTGTCGTCCTCGGCGGCCTCGTCCTGGTCGATGCGGGCGACCAGCTCGTCCAGGAGGGTGAGCAGCTCGTCGGGCGGCAGGTCCAGCGTGGAGAAGTTGTGCACCGCCGTACGCAGTCGGCCCATGGTGGCCGCGGCGTGCAGGCCGTGGCCGACGACGTCGCCCACCACGAGCGCGACCCGGGCGCCGGAGAGCGGCAGCACGTCGAACCAGTCCCCGCCCACCCCCGCCTGCGCGGGCAGGTAACGGTGGGCGACCTCCAGGGCGTTCTGCTCGGGCATCCTGCGGGGCAGCAGGCTCCGCTGGAGCGTCACCGCCATGCCGTGCTCGCGCGTGTAGCGGCGCGCGTTGTCGATGGAGACCGCGGCGCGCGCGACCAGCTCCTCGGCGAGGGCCAGGTCGTCCCCGTCGAACGGCGCGGGCCGCCGGCAGCGCCAGAAGCTGACCAGTCCGAGCACCAGGGCGCCCGCGCGCAGGGGCACGGTGATCAGCGAGTGGATGCCGTGGTCCAGCACCCGGGCGGCGCGGTCGGGGTCCTGCGCGTGCCACCCCGGGGCGTGCCGGAGGTCCGGTTCCAGGACCGGGCGGCCGGTGGTCAGGGCCCGGCCCTGCGGGGACGAGGCCACGAAGCGGATCTGCCGTCCCACCGGGTAGAGCGGTACGTCCTCGCCGCCGCCGAGCGCGGTGCGGCGCAGCGGGGTCACCGCCTCCGGCCGGCCGCCGCTCAGCACCGCGTCGAACAGGTCGACGGTGGCGTAGTCCGCGAACCGGGGGGCGACCAGCTCCGTCAGCTCCTCGGCGGTCCGGGTGACGTCCAGGCCGGTGCCGATGCCCACCCCGGCGTCGTACAGCAGGTCCAGCCGTTCCCGGGCGGTCTCGGCGCGGCCGGACAGGGCCCGCAGTTCCGTGGAGTCGCGCAGGGTGGCGACGCTGCCGGGCGGGCCGCCCCGCTCGTCCGTGGGCCGCAGGTTGATCGCCAGCAGCCGGTCCTTGACCAGGTGCACCTCGTCCGTGGCGACCCGCCCGGAGTCCAGCAGCCGTGCCGTGTCGGCGGGCAGGCCGAGGTCCAGGACGTGCCGGCCCTCGGCGTCCGCGGGCAGGTCGAGCAGGCGGTGCGCCTCGTCGTTCGCGAGCAGCAGCCTGCCCTCCCCGCCGACGATGAGCACGCCCTCCCGGACGGAGTGCAGGACCGCGTCGTGGTGTTCGTACATCCGGGTCATCTCGTGCGGGCCCAGGCCGTGCGTCTGCCGCAGCAGCCGCCGGCTGACCAGCGCCGTGCCCGCCGTCGCCAGGGCGAGACCGACGCCCGCGGCGATCAGCACCATCGGCAGCTGCCGGTCGGCGACGCCGCCCACGTTCTCCGTGGTGATGCCGGCCGAGACCAGGCCGACGACCTCTCCGCCCGGTGCCTCGACCGGCACCACGGCCTGGACCAGTCGCCCTATGGTGCCGTCGATCTCCTCGGTCACGGTCTGCCCGGCCAGCGCGGGGGCGATGTTCCCCACGAACTCCTTGCCGATGCGGTCGGGCTTGGGATGGGTGTAGCGGATCCCGTCGGTGTCCATGACGACGACGAAGTCCACGCCCGTCGCCTTGCGCGTCGCCTCGGCCCGGGGCTGGAGCACCGCCGTGGGATCGGGGCTGCGCAGCGCCTCCTGGATGCCGGGGGAGTTCGCGAACGTCGCGGCCACGGCGACCGACCGGTTACGCGCCTCCACCGTGCTGTCGTGCTGCACCTGGAGCACGAGCGAGACCGCCGCCACCACCACGAGCAGCAGCACGATGACCACGTTCAGGACGAAGACCTGTCCGGCGACACTGCGCCCGGACAGCGCCGACCGCAGCGCCAGGAACCGGCCCCGCCGCCCCGCCGCCGCTGCCCGCCGTGACCGGTCCGCGTCTCGCTGCCGGGCGAGCGAACCGATGGGACGACGGGGTGACCGCTCTCCCGATCGACCCATCAGTCGGACCATGTGCCCATGTCTACACTGCCGGGCCGCCGGAGGCGAGGGGCATCCGGAGGGACGGCGGTGGCCCCGCACCCACCGGGACTCCCGCGGCCGGCCGGGCGGCCGGTCAGGTCGTCGAACCGCTCCTCGGTCCGCCACGGACCACGGTCCGCCCGGAAAAGGGTGCCGTCCGGCGGAAGTCGGGCAAAGGAAGGGGTGGCACCGGTTCGGTGCGTATCGTGGATCGACGCGGGCCTTCGCTTCCACTCCTGGGCCCCGGACCGGACGGTGAGGCTCTCTATGACTCCGGCGCACGGACCCGACGCCGCGGACGCCCCTGCCGTGTCCGCCGTGGTGGAGTTCAGGGGCGGATCGGCGGTGATCCCCGCCGCCCGCGACGTCGTCCAGGGTTTCGTCGCGCGGCTCGGCGAGGCCGGCGTGAAGACGGCCGACACCTTCCTGGACACCGCCCGCCTGGTCGTCAGCGAACTGGTGACGAACGCGGTCCGGCACGCGCCCGGCCCGTGCCGGCTGGTGCTGACGCTGGTGGGGGACGGCGTGGAGATCGCGGTGCGGGACACGGGGGAGGGCTTCCCCACGTTCCTGCCGAGCGATCCCCTGCGCGTCGGCCGCCACGGCCTGGAGATCGTGACGCGCCTGTGCGGCGAGGTCATCACCAGGCCGCACGCGACCGGCAAGACCGTCTTCGCGCGTCTGCCCCTGCGGTGACCCGCCCGCGCCGGCGGCCCGTGCCGAAGGCCCGGGCGCGCGGCCCTCAGCCGGCCAGGGCCTGCTCGACGGTGGGGTAGCAGGCGATGAGCATGTCGACCCCGACGAGTTGCAGGACGCGCAGGACGGCCTGCTGGGGCGCGGCGAGCCGGAAGAAGACGCCGCGGGTCTCGGCGGCCTGGTGGGTGGATATCAGCACGTTGATGCCGCTGGAGTCCAGGAAGGCGACCTCCGAGAGGTCGACCACCGTGCCCGGCGCCGTCTGCACGCAGGACAGCAGGACGTCGCGGAGCTGATCACTGCCGTCGAGGTCGACCTCTCCGGCGAGGGTGACGACACTGACGTCGCCGCCCGTGGTGGTACGGGTGATCAGCAGCCGCTCGGGTACTGCCGCTCCCTCGATGTCCGCCACGCTTCCCTCACCTCTCGCATATGCCCGGCCGTCGTCGGTGGCCTTGATGTTAAGGCTCTTCGGGGCCCGTGTGGGCCATTTGCGCAGACCGGAGAAGGGGGCCCGGGCCGGTCCGGCGGCTCGACGCGCGCGATGGCCGTCCTCTGACTACCGTCGAGATGTGGTGGCTCACACATTCGAGGAGCTCGTGCAGAAGCGCCGCGCGGCGGACCAGGCACACCACCGGGTCGAGGAGCTGCGCGACTCGTACGGGCCTCCTACGCAGCAACAGTGGACCCGACGGCAGTCGCACACGTACGAGACCGCCGTACGGGCATGGCGCGACCTGGACCGGGACGCGCAGACCGCGATGACGGAGTACGTCAAGGAGGAGGGACAGCCCCGGAACAAGCTCGAGGCGGAGGTCCGCGAGGCCGTCCAGGACGGGCGGCCGGGAACCTGACGCGGCCTGTCGCCCGCCTCGGCACGGACACGGGCGGCCACACGCCCCGCGGCCGCCCGCGTCCGTGCCTGGGGCCAGTGTCCGTATTTGGGGTCCGGGCCCGTGCCCGGGGTCCGCGTCCGTGCCCGGGGTCCGCGTCCATGACCCGGGTCCGGGACGGGCGTGCCGCTCGGGCGGGGGAGTCCTCGGGCCCGCGGCCCGCTCAGCCCCGCCGGTCCGCGGTCTCGCCGACGAGGTCGCGCACGGCGGCCAGCGCCGCGGCCCGGTCCGCGGGCACCAGCCCGATGCGGGTGCGCCGGTCGAGCAGGTCGGCCTCGTCGAGCGCTCCCTCGTGACGCAGCGCCCACACCAGCTCCGCCCCGGTGACGGGATGGCCGGGCAGCACGCGCTCCCCGAGCCGGGGGTCCCGGTCGGCCAGGGCCTGCACGGCCGGTGCCTCCGTGCCGTAGAGCCGCACCAGGCGGCGCGGTGCCCGCAGCGCGGCGAGGACGTGCGGCGCGGCGGCGCCGACCAGCGGCAGCGCGGCGGTGGCGCAGGGTCCGGCGGCGAGGCCGTGGGCGGTGACGGCGGCGTCCACGGCGTCCTCGGCCATGCGCCGGTACGTGGTGAGCTTGCCGCCGACGACGGTGACCACGCCCTCCGGCGAGGTGAGCACGGCGTGCCGGCGGGAGACGTCCGCGGTCCGGGGCCCGGCGCCGGGCCGGTCCCGCGGGGTGGTGTCCAGCAGGGGACGCAGGCCCGCGAAGGCGCCGATCACGTCCTCGCGGTGCACGGGCACGTCCAGGACCGAGCCGAGCACGTCGAGCAGGAAGCCGATGTCGGTCTCCGGCGCCTCGGGGACGTCCGGGACCGGGCCGTCCACGGGCTCGTCGGTCAGCCCCACGTAGACCCGGCCGTCCTCCTGGGGCAGGACGAGGACGAAGCGGTTGGTCTCCCCGGGGACCGGGACGTGCAGTCCCGCGGGCAGCGGGCCGAGGCGGTCCGAGCGCAGCACCAGGTGGGTGCCGCGGGAGGGCCGGATCCGGATGCCGTCCACGAGGCCGCCGGCCCACACCCCGGAGGCGTTGACCACCGCGCGGGCGCGGATCTCGCCCGTCTCGCCGGTGACCTCGTCGCGGATCCGGGCGCCGGACGCGGTGAGCTCCAGTGCCCGCACCCGGGTCAGGATCCGGGCGCCGTGCGCGGCGGCGGTGCGGGCCAGGGCGGTCACCAGCCGGGCGTCGTCGGTGAGCCGGCCGTCCCAGGACAACAGGCCGCCGCGCAGTCCGGCGGGGCGCAGCGCCGGGGCGAGGTGGCGGGTCTCCACGGCGGACAGCCGGCGCGGCGCGGGAAGCGTCGCCCGGGCCGTGCGCGCCGCCAGCCGCAGCGTGTCGCCGGCCCGGAAGCCCGCCCGGGCCAGCGTGGCCTGCGAGCGGGAGACCAGGGGCGTCAGCGGCAGCACGAACGGCTGGGCGCGCACCAGGTGCGGGGCGGTGCGCTCCATCAGCACGCCCCGCTCCACCGCGCTCTCGTGCGCGACGTCCAGCTGGGCGGAGGCGAGGTAGCGCAGGCCGCCGTGGATGAGCTTCGAGCTCCACCGGGAGGTGCCGAAGGCCAGGTCGTGGGCGTCCACGGCGACGACGCCCAGACCCCGGGCCGCGGCGTCCAGGGCGGCGCCGGCGCCGGTCGCGCCGAGGCCGACGACCAGGACGTCGACCACCGGGCCGCCGACGACCTCGGCCAGTTCTCGCGAGCGCCGGGCGGCGGACAGGGAGGCGCCGGCGGCGGGGCTGCTGGTGGGGCTCATGGGGCGAGGGTCCTCTCGAGGATGGACCGCAGCTCCGCGAGGAAGGCCGCGGCGGTCAGGTCGGGGTCGTCCTCGTCGGTCATGGTCCGCAGGGACAGGGCGTAGGACTGCACGACCAGCAGCACGGACCGCGCCTGCCGCTCGGGGGGCGCCGCGCGCACCGAGCCGTCGGCGTGCCCCTCCCGCAGTACGGCGGCCAGCAGCTCCAGGAGGGCCTCCTGGCTCGCCCCGCGCCGGTCCAGGACGTAGGGCAGCAGCAGTTCGGGGTCGACGTCGACGATCTTGCGGAAGAGCGGGTGGGCGCGGAACGCCTCCACCCCCGTCACCATCCCCTCGACGACGCGCGTACGGGTCTCCAGACCGGGCCGGGGCGCGGGGACGGCCCCCGTGGCGACGGCGATCCACTCCCTGGTCATCAGATCGCCGACCAGGGACCGCACGTCCGGCCACCGCCGGTAGAGCGTCATCCGGGAGACCCCGGCGCGGCGGGCCACGTCGGTCATGGTCGTGCGGCGGACGCCGACGGCCAGGACACAGTCGCGTACGGCGTCGAGCACCGTGTCGTTGTCCGAGGAGTTCGGCCGGCTCGCATGGTTGTGACGATTAGGCGTCATGTGTAACAGTGTAACGCCAGTGGGGCCGCGCGGGCGGCATCCCCCGCGACGACCGGTGAGGACGACAGGCGATGGACATGCTGTGGAACGGCTGGGGCGACCCGGCCCGGGCGACGCCGCTGCCCGACACCGTGACGGGGCTGCTGCGCGATCTGCTCGGCGTGGAGGAGAACGGCGCCGCGCCCGTCCGCCTGGCGGAGATCGACCTGCCCGACGTCCTGGACGAGCCGGCCCGCCGGGCGCTGCTCGCCGCCGTCGGCGACCGGGCCGACCGCGTGCGCACCGACGCCGAGTCGCGCGTCCGGCACACCCGCGGCAAGTCCACGCCCGACCTGCTGCGCATGCGCAGCGGAGACGTCCGCGACACCCCGGCCGCCGTCGTCCTGCCCGACAGCCACGAGCAGGTGCTCGCCGTCCTGCGCACCTGCGCCGACAACGGCCTGGCGCTCGTCCCCTTCGGCGGCGGCACCTCCGTCGTCGGCGGCCTCGCCCCCGCCCGGCCGGGCCCCTTCGTCGCCCTCGACCTGCGGCACCTGAACCGCCTGCTCGACCTCGACCCGGTCTCCCGCACCGCCACCCTGCAACCCGGCCTGCGCGCCCCCGAGGCCGAGGCCCTGCTCGCGGAACACGGCTACACGCTCGGCCACTTCCCCCAGTCCTACGAGTGGGCCACCCTCGGCGGCTTCGCCGCGACCCGCTCCAGCGGCCAGGCGTCCGCCGGGTACGGACGCTTCGACGACATGGTGCTGGGCCTGACCCTCGCCACCCCCGAGGGCACCCTCGACACGGGCCGCGCCCCGCGCTCGGCGGCCGGACCCGACCTGCGCCAGCTCGTGCTGGGCTCGGAGGGCGCGTTCGGCGTCATCACCTCCGTGACCGTGCGGATCCGGCCGGTGCCGGACGTCCGCCGCTACGAGGGCTGGCGCTTCGCCTCCTTCGACGAGGGCGCCGCCGCCCTGCGCCGGCTCGCCCAGGACGGACCGCGCCCGACGGTGCTGCGGCTGTCCGACGAGACGGAGACCCTGATCGGCCTGGCCCAGCCCGACGCCATCGGCACCTCCCTCGCCGGGACGAACGCCGGATGCCTCGCGATCGCCGGCTTCGAGGGCACCGAGCGGGACACCGCGCACCGCCGCGAGGAGGCGGCGGCCGTGCTCGCCGGGTGCGGCGGCACGTTCGCCGGCGACGAACCGGGGGAACGGTGGGCGCACGGCCGGTACTCCGCGCCCTACCTGCGCGACTCCCTGCTGGACGCCGGGGCGCTCGCCGAGACCCTGGAGACGGCGGCCTACTGGTCCCGGATCCCCGGGCTGTACACGGCCGTCCGCGACGCGCTCACCGCGACGCTCACCGAGGCCGGCACCCCGCCGCTGGTCATGTGCCACATCTCGCACGTCTACGAGAACGGCGCCTCCCTGTACTTCACCGTCGTCTCCGCCCAGGGCGACGACGCCGTGGCCCACTGGACACGGGCCAAGCACGCCGCCAACGAGGCGATCCTCGCCGCCGGCGGCACCATCACCCACCACCACGCGGTCGGCACCGACCACCGCGACTGGTACCTGAGGGAGGCGGGCCCCCTCGGCATCGAGGCGCTGCGCGCCGTCAAGCGGACGCTGGACCCGGCCGGGCTGCTCAACCCGGGCGTCCTCCTGCCCGGCGACTAGGGCCTGTTGCGAAAGTGGCCTCGTCGCCCGAACGACAGGCCCCCGCCGGCCGGTCACCGGCCGTCCCGTGAGACAACAGTCCGGCACCACCCGTCAGCCCGGAGGCACATCGATGCGACAGTTCACCGCCGTCGTCAACCCCACCGCGGGCGGCGCCACCTCGGCCGCCGCGCTGCTCGGGGTGGCCCGGCTGCTGCGGGAGGCGGGCGCCGGACTGGAGACCGAGTACAGCCGCAGCCTCGCCCACGCCCGCGAACTCGCCCGCGAGGCCGGACAGCGGGGCCGGGTGGTGCTCGCCGTCGGCGGGGACGGCATGGCCGGCGGCATCGGCGGCGCCCTCAGCGGCACCGGCGCCGTGCTGGGCCTCGTCCCGGCCGGCCGCGGCAACGACTTCGCCCGCGCCCTGGGCCTGCCCACCGACCCCGGAGCCCTCGCCGAGCTGCTGCTGCGCGGCGAGCCGCGCCCCGTCGACACCATCGAGGTCACCTCCGCCGTCCACGACCGCACCGTCGTGCTCGGCAGCCTCTACGCCGGCGTCGACGCGCTCGCCAACCGCCACGCCAACCACGCGCGCCTGCTGCGCGGCACCGCCTCCTACTACGTGGGGGCCCTGCGCGCCATCACCACCTGGCGCCCGGCCCGCTACCGGGTCACCGTCGACGGACGGGAACACGCCTTCACCGGTTACACGGTGGTGGCCGCCAACTCCGGCTACTACGGCTCGAACCGCCTCGTCGCCCCCGCCGCCCGGGTCGACGACGGCCTGCTCGAGGTCGTGACGATCCACCACGCGCCGCGCCGGCTCTTCTTCGCCCTCATGAACGAACTCGCCACCGGCGCCCACGTCCACCGCCCCCAGGTGCACGTCCTGCGCGGCAAGGAGGTCCGGATCGAGGCCGACCGGCCCGTACCCTACGGCGCCGACGGCGAGGTGGAGGCCGTCGTCCCCGTGACGGCCAGGGTGCTTCCCGGGGCGCTGCGCGTCCTGCGCTGAACGCGCCGCGGGGCCGGCCGCCGACACCGGCGACCGGCCCCGCGCCCGTACGGATCAGCCCCGGGGCGTGGTGAACCGTTCCCACACCCGGTGCGAGCCCAGCAGCCGCGTCACCTGCTCCAGCGCCGCCGTGCCGGAGTCGGCGACGACCACACCGGGGGCGTCGGCGGGCACACCCGACGCGTCGAGCGCGGCCCCGCCGCCCGCCCAGACACCGATCGCCTTGCCGTGCCGGAACGCCTCCGACAGCAGCAGGCTCACCCGCGGGTCGATCGTCCCCGGCCCCGTGGGCGCCGGAGCCGCCTTGTAGTCCCGCGGCGTGTACGCGTCGCCGCCCATCGCGGGCGTCCCCGCCACCAGCACGGCGTCGAACTCCACGGAGCGCGCGGTGAGATAGCTGCGCTGCACCGTCACGGCCTCCTCGCCCGAGCCGAGGGTGCCGCCGGTCGGCGCCACCACGAGCGGCACCATCCCGGCGTTCAGCACCGCCTCCCGCACGGCCGTCACGCCCTCCAGGTCGGCGCCGCTGGTCACGATGCCGACGACGCGGCCCTCGACCGGCCAGGTCCCGCCGACCTGGGACAGCGCCGGGCTCGGCTCGACGTCGGCCAGCGGCACGGTGGGCGCGGGGGCGGACAGGCCGAGGCCCTCGGCGACGCCCGCGCACAGCTCGGGGTCGATGTTGGCCAGCACCTGCAGCGTCCGCTCCCTGATGGACTGCTCGTAGCACTTGCCCAGTTCGAAGGTGTAGGCGCCGATGATGTGCTCGCGCTCCACCGGGCTCATGCTCAGCCAGAACCGGCGCGGCTGGCTGAAGTGGTCCGCGAACGACTCCGGCGCCTCCCGGACCTTCGACGCCGCCGGGATCCCGACCGGTGCCTCGACGTACGCGCCCGTGTCCGCGCCCGCGGTGAACGGGCAGCCGCCGTCCAGGGAGTTGGGTCGGTAGGGCGCGACACCCCGGTGCACCGCCGTCTGGTGCATCCCGTCCCGCAGCATGTCGTTGACCGGCGCGTGCGGCCGGTTGATCGGCAGCTGCGGGAAGTTGGGGCCGCCCAGGCGCGTGATCTGCGTGTCCAGGTAGGAGAACAGCCGCCCGGCCAGCAGCGGGTCGTCGGTGACGTCGATGCCCGGCACCAGGTGGCCGACGTGGAAGGCGACCTGCTCCGTCTCCGCGAAGAAGTTGGACGGGTTGCGGTTCAGCGTCAGCAGGCCCACCGGCTGCACCGGCGCCAGCTCCTCCGGCACGAGGTTCGTCGGGTCCAGCAGGTCGATGCCCTCGAAGGTCTGCTCCGGGGTGTCCGGGAACGTCTGGATGCCCAGCTCCCACTGCGGGTACGCGCCCGCCTCGATCGCGTCGGCGAGGTCCCGGCGGTGGAAGTCCGGGTCGACGCCGTTGATGATCTGCGCCTCGTCCCACACCAGGGAGTGCACCCCCAGCTTGGGCTTCCAGTGGAACTTCGCCAGCGTCGTCCCACCGGCCTCGTCGACCAGCCGGAAGGTGTGGACGCCGAAGCCCTCCATCATCCGGTAGGAGCGCGGGATGCCGCGGTCGCCCATGAAGAAGATGGTGTGGTGCGTCGCCTCGGTGTGCAGCGACACGAAGTCCCAGAACGTGTCGTGCGCGCTCTGCGCCTGCGGGATCTCCCGGTCCGGGTGCGGCTTCGCCGCGTGCACGACGTCCGGGAACTTGACGGCGTCCTGGATGAAGAAGACCGGGATGTTGTTGCCGACCAGGTCGAAGACGCCCTCGCTGGTGTAGAACTTCGTCGCGAAACCCCGGGTGTCGCGCACGGTGTCCGCGGAGCCCCGGGAGCCGACCACCGTGGAGAACCGCGTGAACACCGGCGTCTCCACGTCCGCGGCGAGGAATCCCGCCTTCGTCACCGAGGCCGCGGTGCCGTAGCTCCGGAACACGCCGTGCGCGCCCGCGCCCCGGGCGTGGACCACGCGTTCCGGGATGCGCTCGTGGTCGAAGTGCATGATCTTCTCGCGCAGGTGGTGGTCCTGCAGCAGCACCGGCCCGCGCGGCCCGGCCTTCAGCGAGTGGTCCGTGTCGTACAACCGCGTGCCCTGCGCGTTCGTCAGGTAACTCCCGGACTGGGCGACCCGGGCCTGGTCGGCACCGGTCGGCTGCCCGGTCGGCGACACCGTGTCCGGGCCGCTCTGGTCCGGCTTCGGGGGCAGCGGGTCGCGGGGAGTGGTGGGTTCGGCGACCGGCGGCGACTCGGGGCCGGGCTTGCCGGGCACCCCGTCCGCCGGTCCACCGTCCTCTCCCCGCAGGGCACCGGTGACCTGGTGGGCTACTCGCTTGAGGGGGTTGGCCTCGCTCATCAGCCTTGTCTCCGTTCTGCGCGGGTCGCTGCACGCGACCGGCCGTCCTCGGGTACCGACCGCAGTGGTGGGCCGTGACCGCGTACCCAGTCACCGCGACTCGAGGCATGCGCGACGGCGGTGGACCCCACCGGGGCGGCGCACAGGACGGACACGACCAGGCGCCCCGAGCACGGCGCGCGACGCCTCGTGCCCGGGACTCCTTCTCGCCGGTGGCCGTACCAGCGTTCCCACCCACGGGGCCGCACGCCACCGGAGGCGGGCGCACGAGGGAGGCCCCGGCCCGGCGGAACGCCGACCGGGGCCTCCCGGAGGCCGTGACTCAGCCGTGCGTGACCCGCACCGGCTCGAACGAGACCCGCGTGCGCGCACCGCCGTCCGCCCAGACCACCTCGACACCCGTGCCGTCGGCCACGACCTGCGTGACGGCGTCCGCCAGCGGTCCGGGTCCCGGTTCACCGGCGAGCGCGGCCAGGCAGACGTGCAGCGAGGTGCCGCCCGCCTCGCCGGACAGCCGGGGCAGCTCCGCCCACGGCGCGTAGGCCGTGCCCTGCGGGGCGCGGACCGTCTCGGGCTCGGCACCCCAGCCGTGCAGGCCCCGCAGCGCGGAGACCAGGGGCTCGTCGGGGCCGACGGCCCACCCCGTGTGCGTCAGCCGCGTCCCCGCCGGGGCGCCCGTCACCCGGTGCACCCGCAGCTCGTACGGCCCCCGCGCCACGGTCACGCTCTCCACCCGCAGCCCCGGCACCATCGGCGGGCCGCCGGCGAAGACGGGCCGGTGCCAGGACGCCGCCCAGCCCCAGCCGTCGCCGTGCCCCGCGCCGAGGGGGTGGATCCGGCGGCGCACACTGCGCCGGCCGTTCACCTCCAGCGACAGGTGGTTGTCCGCGACGTTGCCGGACGCCGTCGGGCCGGTCCGGGTCGAGTACGCCTGCCGGCCGTAGTGCGGGTCGTCCTCGGCGGCCGACTCGCCCTCGTGCGGCCGGACGTGGTCGCTGCCGTGGTTGTGCAGCCGTACGATCCCGTCGCCGCGCGTCGACTGCAGCAGCAGCCCGGGCGCGGACAGGGCCAGCACCCGGTCGGCCTCCTCCACCGGCGCGGCCTCCTCGGTGGCCGTCCACAGCGGGTGGCCGGCGGGCGCGAGGAGCGACACGAACGCCTTGGACGCCCAGTACGGGGAGGCCGGACCCGAGTAGTGCTGCAGCGTCGCCTCGTGCGGACCGTGCCAGCCCAGGCTGAGCAGCCCGTCGTCGGTCAGCGCCCCGCGGTCCAGGAAGTACCGCAGGCTGCCGCTGACCAGCCGCCGCGAGGCGCCCGGCGACAGCGGCGTGTACCCGGTCAGCGCGCCGAGGCCCACGGCGGAGGAGGCGGCGAAGCGGTACGCCAGCGACCGGCCGTAGTGCAGCGGCGCCCCGTCCGCGCCGAACATCAGCCCGAAGCCCTCCAGGTGCGCGCGCAGCCGCTCGCCGTACCGCGCGGCGAGGCCGCCGTCACCGCCGAGGTGGGCGTCGAGCACCGGGTACAGGTGCAGCGCCCAGCCGTTGTAGTGGTCGAAGGCGCGTCCGTCGCCGTCGGCGTACCAGCCCTCGCCCCGGTACCAGCCCTCCAGCAGTTCCAGGGCCCGCTGCCGGGCCGCCGCCGTCTCCGCGTCGCCGCGGCCGACCGACTCCAGGAACCCGGCGACCGTGTAGGGGAACAGGTACCAGTTGTTCGGCGCCGGAACGTGCCGCAGCGCCCCGCGCAGCCACTCCTCGACCCGGTCCTGCACGCCGGCGTCGAGGTCCTTCCACAGCCACGGCGCGGTCAGCCTCAGCCCGAGCGCCACGGACGCCGACTCCACCATCGGCTGGCCCTGCACGTCGTGGTCGAGGATCAGCGGCCAGGACTCGGTGTCCTCGCGCCCGGGCGTCAGGGTGCCCGAGGCGAGACCGCGCGCGTAGCGCTCCAGCCAGCCGTGCGGATCGTCCCCGTCGGCGCCCGCGACCCGGAAGGCGGCGGCGAGGAACGTCCGCGCGAAGCCCTCCAGGCCGTCCGAGCGCACCCCGGAGCCCGACGGCCTGCCCGGCAGGTCGAGCAGCGCGCAGCCCGGTGTGCCCCAGCGCCACGCGGCCCACAGCAGCCCGTCCGCGACGGCCTCCCAGTGGGCGCGGGTACAACCGGTGTACGGGCTCAGCGCACGGTCCTCGGTGGGCAGTTCGAACGGGATGCTCATGCCAGGAATGCCAGCCTTTCGCGTCGTACGGGGTGGAGGAAACCGGCGCCGGACGCCCAGCGGGCCGTCTCGGCGAGGGCGAGGTCGGCCAGGCGGCGCCACTCGTTGCCCTCGGAGCCGGCGAGGTGCGGGGTGATCAGCGCGTTCTCGCAGTCCCACAGCGGGTGGTCCGGCGCCAGCACCTCGGGGTCGGTGACGTCCAGCACGGCCCGGATCCGGCCCGCGAGGACGGCGTCCGTCAGCGCGTCCTGGTCGACGACCGCGCCACGCGCGGTGTTGATCAGCACGGCCCCGGCCGGCATGGAGTCGATGAGGGCACGGCTGACCAGGCCGCGGGTCTCGGGCAGCAGCGGCGTGTGCACGCTGACGGTGTCCGAGCGGGCGAACAGCTCCGCCGGCCCGACCCGTTCGACACCGAGTTCCGCGGCGTCCGCGTCGCTGACGTAGGGGTCGTGCAGCAGGACGTCGATGTCGTGCGGGCGCAGCAGTTCGACGACCCGGCGGCCGATCAGCGACGCCGACAGGATGCCGACCGTGCGCCGGTAGTTGCCGACGGAACGCGGGGTGCGCAGCCAGTTGCCGCGGGAGCGGGCCAGCCGGTAGTCGCGGGCCCGCTCCAGGACCCGCTTGCCGGTGAGCAGGATCATGCCGAGGGTGTACTCGGCCACGGGCAGGGCGTTGGCGGCGGCGGCCGAGGAGACCTCGACACCGCGCTCCCAGCACGCGTCCGTGACGTGCCCGCGGACGGTGCCCGCGGTGTGCACCACGGCCCGCAGCCGCGGCGCGGCCCGCAGCACCCCGGCGTCCAGCGGCGGGCAGCCCCAGCCGGTGATCAGCAGGTCCGCGTCGGCCAGCAGCGACCGGGCGCGCGGGGTGGACAGGTCGTCCAGCGCGGGCAGCGGGGCCAGGTCGCAGACCTCGCGGAAGGCACCGAGCGAGTGGGGGTCGAGGACGGCCGCGGCGGCGTCCCGGGACATGGCCACGACGGCACGGGGCCGGAACCCGGGACCGGGTGCGTCGGGGGCGTGCGGGTGGGTCACTTGACGGCTCCGGCGGTCAGGCCGCTGCGCCAGAAACGCTGGAGCAGCACGAAGGCGAGGATGAGCGGCAGCACGGCCAGCAGCGACCCCATGATGACCACCGGGTAGTACTCCGGCGAGACGGACGCCGAGCTGTTCCACTGGTAGAGGCCGAGGCTGACGGGATACAGGTCCTGGTCGGACAGCATCACCATGGGCAGGAAGAAGTTGTTCCAGATCGCGGTGAGCTGGAACAGGAAGACGGTGACCAGTCCGGGGCCGAGCATCCTGAGCGCCACGCGCACGTACGTGGTCAGCTCGCCGGCGCCGTCCACCCGTGCCGCCTCCAGCACCTCGTCGGGCACGTAGCCCCGGCTGAAGACGCGGCCGAGGTAGACGCCGAACGGGTTGAACAGCACCGGGACGAACACCGCCCAGAAGGTGTTGACCAGGCCGGCCTCGGAGGCCATCAGGTACAGGGGCAGCGCGAGGACGGTCTGCGGCACCATGACCGCCGCCAGCACCAGGCCGAACAGCTTCTCCTTGTGCCGGAAGCGGTACTTGTCGAAGGCGTAGCCGCAGGCCACGCTCAGCAGCGCGCCCAGCGCGGCGCCGAGGACCGCGTACAGCAGGCTGTTGAGGTACCAGCGGCCGTACAGCCCGCCGTCCATCGCGAACAGGTCCCGGAAGTTGCGTACGAAGGAGAAGTCGCTCAGGGACAGCAGGTCGCTGCCGAACAGGGCGTCCCGGTTCTTGGAGGCGGCGAGCACCAGCCACAGCACGGGCAGCAGCGTGTAGAGGACGGAGATCCCGACGACCACGTTGACCGTCGCCCGGCCCAGCAGTCCGGGGCGGAGCAGGGAGCTGTCGGTGGCGCTCATCGGGCCTCCTCGGCGGCGTCGGCGCGGCTGGTGAAGCGGGTGACGCCGTAGGACAGGGCGATGGTGCAGACCAGCAGGACGACCGAGGCGGCCGCCGCGAGGCCGTAGTTGTTGCGGGTGAAGGCCGCGTCGTAGATGTACATGCTCGGCGAGAACCGGGAATTGATCATCGGGGAGGACTGGCTGAGCAGCATCGGCTCGGTGAACAGCTGCAGCGCCCAGATCAGGGTGAAGATCGCGACCATCACGATCGAGGCGCGCACCAGCGGTGTCTTGACCTGGAGCGCGGTGCGCACCGGCCCGGCGCCGTCGACCACCGACGCCTCGATCACCTCGCGCGGCACGGCCTGCAGGGCGGCGTAGAAGACCACCATGTTGTAGCCGAGGTTGCTCCACAGGGCGATGTTCACGATGGACGGGATCACCGTGTGGATGCCGAGGAAGTCGATGGTGACGTCGGCCCGGGCGAACAGCTCGATCACCGGGCTGATGCCCGGGGTGTACAGGTACAGCCAGATCAGGGCGGCGATGATGCCGGGCACGGCGTGCGGCAGGAACAGGCCCATCTGGGCGAAGGCGCGCAGCCGCACCACGCCCGAGTCCAGCAGCAGGGCGAGGGCGAGCGCGCCGACGACCATGAGCGGGATGTAGATCAGGCAGTACAGCGCGACGGTGGCGAGCCCGCCGAGGAAGGTCGGGTCGGTGAGCACGGCCGCGTAGGAGCGCAGTCCGACGAAGACGGTGCGCTCGGGGCCGAAACCGAGGCCGGGCTGGTCGTCGCTGAAGAAGCTGAGGCGGACGGCCGTGCCGACGGGGATCAGGAAGACGGTGACCAGCAGGGCGAAGAACGGTGCCATGAGGACGCCGCAGGCGGTCAGTCGGCGGCGCTTCGCCGCTCTGCGGGCCCGCGGGCCGGTGGCGGAGGGCGCCGGGCCGCCGGCGCGCGCGGTGCCGGCCGGCACCCGTGGTGTGGTGGTCGTGGTCATGGGGTGTCACCTGCCTTTCGTCGGCTCAGGTGCTGTGCTGGGTGGTGGACAGGCCGAGGGCCTCGAGGTCGGGCATGGTGCCCTCCTGCGCGGTGCGCAGGGACTCGACCAGGGAGCCCTGGCCGGCGCCGACGCGGGCGAAGGAGTCCTGCATGACCTTCTGGGTGGCGCTCATCCGAGGGCCCCACAGCCAGTTCTCGCCGATCCGCTCGGCCTCCTGCCGGAACAGGCCGTAGATGTCCTGCCCGCCGTAGTACGACCGGTCGAACGCCTCGCGGCCCACGGCGACCAGCCCGGGTGCGGCCGGGTACTGGCTGCTGGTGCCGCTGGACAGGCGGGCGCGCAGGGCGTCGGGGTGGGAGACCTGCCACTCGATGAACTCCATGGCCGCTTCGGGGTGGCGGCTGTCCTTGGTGATCGCGAAGGTCGAGCCGCCGTGCGTGCCGACGGAGGGGTCGCCGGTGTCCCACTGCGGCAGCGGCGCGATCCGCCACCGGTTCTTCTGTCCGGGCCGCGCGTTCATCTGCGCGCCGGCGTCCCAGGCGCCGCTGAGCCGGGTGAGGACCAGTCCGTTGCCGATCTGGGCGTCGGCCTGCCTGCTCTCGACGGCGTTCACGAAGACGTCGTCCCGGTCGATCAGCCGCTGCCAGTAGTCCGCGACCCGCCGGGACGGCGCGTCGGCGAGGGAGACGTTCCAGGCGCCCTTCGAGGTGTCGAACCACCGGGCGCCCGCCTGCCAGGCGTACGCGGCGAACTGGGTCATGCCGTCGGTCGGGAACAGCACCAGCCGCCGGTCCGGCGCCTTGCGGCGCACGGTCGCGGCCTGCTCGGCGAATTCGTCCCAGGTGCGCGCCACCCGCAGCCCGTAGCGGTCGAACAGGTCGGCGCGGTAGTGCATCACCATGGGTTCGACGTCCAGCGGCACGCTGAACACCCGGCCCTCGAAGGTGGTCAGTCCGAGGGCCTGCGGCAGCAGCCTGCGGCGCAGGCCGTCGCTCACCAGGTCGGTGATGTCGCGGGCGACTCCGTCGATGGCGTACCCCGGGACCTGCGGGTACTCGAGGGTGGCGACGTCGGGCGCGTTGCCGGCCCGGGCGGCGTTGCTCAGCTTGGCGTAGCCGCCCTGCCCGCCGGAGGGGATCTGCTGGAACTCCACCTGGACGGTGCGGTGCGTGCGGTTGAAGGCGTCGACCACCTCCTGGCTGCCGCGCAGGGCGGACCAGAAGGTGATGCGCGTGGTGGTGCCCGTGCGGGCCGACGAGGCCCCGTTCCCCCCGCTGCAGGCGCCCACGGCTCCTGTCAGGGGTACGGCGGTCATCGCGGCGAGCACGGAACGACGGCTGGGCCGTCCGGGCATGGGGCCTCCCGCGGCTCCTGCGTGCCCGCCCCGCGGACACGTCTGGTCGGGACACCCGGAATCCTGAACCGCCTCACGCAAACGGTCAATAGATCGATCAGAAGAAAATAAAACGCTCAAACGCTCATTCGGGTGTGCCGCCCGCCCCGTCCACCCGCCGGGTCGAGCCGCGCACCATCAGCCGCGGCAGCAGCTCGACGCGCCGCGCGGGCCGGCCCCCGACCCCCCGCAGGCGCTCGAGCAGCAGCTCGGCGGCCACCCGGCCGACCTCCGCGCGGGGCGGCGCCACGGCCGTCAGCGGAGGCGTGGCGAGACCCGCGACCACGTCGTCGTACGCCACGACCGAGCAGTCCTCCGGCACGCGCACCGCCTCGTCCGCCAGCCGCTGCACGATCATCAGCGCGTCCACGTCGCCGTGCAGCACGAGCGCGGTCGCCCCCGTCCCGCGCAGCAGCGCCGGCAGCTCGGCCGTCTCGTCCGCGGAATAGGGCCCCTCCTGCCCCGCCCCGGGTGCGCTCAGCGCCCACGCCCACCGCTCCACCAGCGGATGCGCCCCGGCGATCTCGGCGAACGCGGCCCGCAGGGTGCGCGCCGTCGGACTGTCGTCCCGGGTCGCGAACACGATGCGCCGGTGACCGAGTCCCACCAGGTGCTCCACGGCCAGGTGCGCCCCGTACCAGTGGTCCGAGCACACCGAGTCCAGTACGTGCGGCGCGCTGCCGCGCCGGGGCCGCCGCTCCATCAGCACCGTCGGCACGTCCAGCGCCGCCAGCCACCCGTGGTCGGCCTCCTCGGCGGCCAGGCTGCTCCACCGGGGCGCGAGCAGCAGCCCCCGGGCGCCGTCCTCGAGGGCCCGCTCGGCCAGCGGGCGTTCGGCGCCGGCGGCCTGCGGCGCGATGTGCAGCGCGAGGCGCACGCCGGCCTCCTCCAGCACCGTGCGGGCGCCGTGCAGCGTCTCGGTCAGGTACGAGTGCCGCTCCGGCACGACCACGGCGACCCGGTCGCCGTCGGCGAGGCCGCCGGCCGGCACCTCGGGGGCGGGCAGCGTCGAGCGGACGACGCCGTGTCCGCGGCGCAGCCTGCCCTCCCGCGTCAGCTCCTCCACGTCCCGGCGGACCGTCACCACCGAGACCTGCAGCTCGTCGGCGAGGTCGCGCACCCGCGCGGTACCGCGCGCCTGGACCGCCGCCAGGATCCGCTGGCGCCTGACGTCGACCGGCTCCCGCATGAGGACTCCCCACCCACAGATGTTCGTTTGATCGATTCGGCGTCATCATAACGATCGATCGTGGCGGGTGTATCCGTCCCGCGGGGGACGCGACGCTACGGCTCGGGGTGCTCCGGGGCCGCTGCGTCTCGCGCTCACGGGGTGACGCGGAAAGACGCCGGCGGCGGGGGCTCAGGCGCCGGGCGCCGCGGTGTTCCGGCGTCGGCAGTGCAGGAAGAGGTGCGGTTCGGGTCCGGCGTCCGGGTGGGCCGGGGTGAACAGCAGTTCCTCCCGCTCCAGGACCTCCAGTCCCGCGTCCTCGGCCACGGCGACGAGGTCCGGCGCGGTGAAGCTGGTCACGCGCACGGGCTGCCCCATGAAGGTGGCGTCGACGCCCTCCACGTCCAGCGGGACGGTGGCCAGGACCATGTGTCCCGCCGGGGTCAGCGCCCGCGCGAGGCGCCGGACGACGTCCGCCTGCTCCCGCCGGTCCAGCTGGAGCAGCGCGAAGTACACGCAGACCGCGTCGAACGAACCGTCCGCGAGCGGTACGTCACGGATGTCGGCGCACCGGAAGGAGGCGGCCGGCACTTGCCGGGTCGCCAGGTCCACCATGACGGGGGAGACGTCGACGCCCACGACCCGGTGACCGGCGCCGGCGAGGGTCTCGGCCGTGGGCCGCCCGGTTCCGCTGCCCACGTCCAGCACCCGGCTGCCCGGCTCGAGTCGCCCGAGCAGCCACTCCAGCGAGCGGCGGTGCGCGCGCGACCCGGCGAACGCCTTCTCGTAGTCGGCGCCGAGCGCGTCGAACACGTCGGCGGCCGGAGGCCGTTGCCGTCCGTCGGTCACGAGGGTCCCTCCGATGGGGTGAGCCGGTGCCGGGAGCATCGTTCCACCGTACGAGAGCCACCGGCAAGCACTTCTCCGGGCGTTCCGCCGGAAGCCTTCACCCGGCGCCGTCCCCGGTTCCGCCGGACACCCCGGTGGCGAGGGCGAGCGGCCCGCCGCCGTCCGCGCCCACGGGGACCGCCAGGACCGCCGGCCGGCCCTTCAGTGCAGGGCCTGGTACACCGACGCCGTCGTGAAGCCGTACACGACGTGCGGCACGATGTCCGACACCCACGACGTCCGGTCCCACTGCTTGGGGTCGGTCACGCCGAGCGCGGCGGCCGGCACGTCGCTGCCGACCATGGCCGCGGCACCGAGCACCGGTCCGGCCACCCAGTCCGGCAGCGGTCCGCGCCGGCGGCGCAGCACCCCGTAGGCCGCGCCGACCCCGAGGCCGGTGGCATAGCCGAGCAGGGCACCGACGGCCTGTTCGCGGTGGGGCTTCGTCTCCTCGTCGCCGAGCACCAGCCCGACCCGGTCGGCGACCCGGTCCGCGACCTCGGCCGGCATGTCGCTGGATCCCCGGCCGCGCAGCAGCATGTCGCCGTACGTGGTGAGGTTCAGCGCGACGGTCCCCGCCGCGCCGGCGACCAGGCCCTTGATCAGTGACTGCATACCGGCAACTCCCTCGGTACGGGCGCGGTGGCGCACGACGGTCACGACGGGGCCCGGGTTCCCCTCTCGTGGCCGCCTAACAGGACCCCGCGGCGCACGCCCCTCATACGGGACGGGCCCGGGCCCCGTCCAGCGCCAGGTCCACCAGCCCCCGTACGAGCGCGTCGCCCAGCGGCGCCCCGCTGAGCAGGGCCCGGGCGAACAGGGGACCGCTCACCGCCTCGATCAGCAGTCCCGGGTCGGTGTCCGCCGCCAGCTCGCCCCGCTCGACGCCGCGCCGGACCATCACGACGGCGCGGTCGAGGCGGTCGCTCCAGTAGGGCCCGCGGCGGTCGTCGAGGGTGTCGTCGTGCTCGACGCCGATCCGGAGCAGGGCATGGCCCTGGGCGGTGCCGAGCAGCCCGGCCAGCGACGAGAAGAAGGCGAGCAGGTCGTCGCGTACCCGCCCGGTGTCCGGGACCGGCAGCGCGGAGTCCAGTTGTGTGGTCAACGCGTCCAGGATCAGGTTCTCGCGGGTGCCCCAGCGGCGGTAGACCGAGGTCTCGTGCACCCCGGCCGCGCGGGCGACGGCACCGACGGTCGCCCCCGCCAGACCCTGGCTGGACAGCAGTTCCACCGTGGCGGCGAGCACGGCCTGCCGCATCCGCTCCCCGCGGCGGCGCAGCGGCGGGGCGGCGGGTCCCGGAGAGATCATGGCACCACCCTAAAGCAATTCGACTTGCGTTGGATGTACGGTCAACGCAAGACGACCTGCGATGGGCCGATGAGGCCGTCCGGGGTCGCCGCCGCACCGAGGAGGTCATGTCATGGCGCAGATGCTCGCCGCCCGCCTGCACGTCTCGAGCCGCACCCTGCGGCTGGAGGAGGTGCCCCGGCCGCAGCCCGGACCGGGCGAGGTCCTCGTCAAGGTCGAGGCCGCCGGAGTGTGCCTCTCCGACGTCCACCTCATCGACGGCACGCTCACACCGATGCTCCTCCGGGGCGACACCGTCACCCTCGGCCACGAGGTGGCCGGCACGATCGACGAGGTCGGCGAGGGCGTCACCGCCTGGGCACCGGGGCAGCGGGTCGTGCTGCACGCCGGCGAGGTCCGCGACGGCGTCACCTGCACCCGGGGCGTCGACTACGACGGCGGCTGGGCCGAGTACGCGCTGTCCACCGCGACCGCCCTGACCCCGCTGCCCGACGCCATCCCCTTCGACCAGGGCGCGATCATCCCCGACGCCGTGTCCACCCCGTGGGGCGCGATCACCGAGACCGGTGGAGTCCGCCCCGCCGAGGCGGTCGGCGTGTGGGGCGTCGGCGGGCTCGGCGTGCACGCCGTGCGGCTGTTGCGTGCCGTCGGTGCCTGCCCGGTCGTCGCCGTCGACCCGAACCCGGTGGCGCGCGAGCGTGCGCTGGCCGCCGGGGCCGACCTCGCCCTGGACTCCGCCGACCCGGGCCTGCGCGAGGCCGTCGGGGCGGTGACCGGCGGGGCGGGGCTCGCCGCAGCCTTCGACTTCGCGGGTGTGCCGGCCGTGCGCGAACAGGCGCTCTCCGTCCTCGCGCCCAAGGGCCGGCTGGTGCTGGTGGGCCTGACCGACAAGCCGCTCAGCGTCACGGACGGCACTCGTTTCAGCTACCTCCAGCAGCGGATCCTCGGCCACTACGGTTCCGACATGCCGGTGGCCCTGCCCCAGCTGCTGCGGCTGATCCAGGGCGGACGGCTGGACTTCTCCGGGTCCGTCAGCGGGGTCCTGCCCCTGGCCGAGGCCGCCGAGGCGGTCGCCCGGCTGGAGAAGAAGGAGGGCGACCCGATCCGGCTGATCCTGCGCCCGTGAGGTGAGGGACTCCCGGGAATCCGCGAGGCGGTCGAACGCCGGTGCCCCGGCCCCGTATGGAGCCGGGGGCGCTTCACGCCCGGGACCGTCACACCGCATGACGTAGGAGTGCGCCGTGGGACACAACAGGCGCAGACGCCCGACCGGGGCACGGCGCGCGACCTTCTCCGCGGTCGCGCTGATGCTGGGCGAGCCCAGGGCCGCCACCACGCCCGCCGGGGCGCCGGGTGACGCGGGCGGCGCCGCGGCCGCGCCCGGCAGGACGCGGGGGACGGACGCGGG
>NZ_BDJC01000009.1 GCF_002005565.1 Streptomyces sp. JHA26
CCCGGCGGGCCGCGCCCGGGCGAGCGTACGCTGCGGCTGCTGACCGTCGCCGTCGTCGCGCTGTCCGCCGCCCTGCTCACGGGCCGGGCGTGGCTGTTGGCGCCGGCGGCGGCGCCGCTGGTGCTGCTCGCGCTCGCGCTGCCCCGTGCGTACGCCCGTCGCATCGAGACGTCGCTGACCGTCGAGCCGGGTCGGTGCTTCGAGGGCGACACCGTCACGGTCCGCGTCTCGGTGGCCCACGACGGCGGTGCCGTGCACCTCGACCCCGGTGTCACGCTCGGCCCGGGCCTGCGGCTGGACGAGGTCGTCGTCGGCCCGTCCGCGGTGACGCTGCGGCACACCGCCCTGTGCTGGGGGCGCTGGTCGCTGGGCCCGGTGGACCTCGACGTGTACGACGCCGGGGGCACCGTGCGCCGCACCGTGCGGGTCGAGGCGGCCGAGGTGTCCGTGTTCCCGCACGCCGCACAGGCCCGGTTCACGCCGATTCCGGCGCGGCTGCCGCAGCGGCTCGGAGAGCACGCCTCGTCGCAGCGCGGAGAGGGCGTCGAGGTCATCGGAGTGGGGCCGTGGGTGCCCGGGGAGCGGCAGCGGCGCATCCACTGGCCGTCGACGACCCGGCGCGGGGCCGTGCAGCTGCACCGGTTCGCGGCCGAGCGGGCCGCCGACACGGTGATGCTGCTCGACGCGTTCGGGGACGTCGTCGATCCGGTGACCGGGGTGTCGTCCCTGGACGAGACGGTGCGGGCCGCGGCCGGACTCGCCCGGGCCTATCTGCGCACCCACGACCGGGTGGGGGTCGTCTCGACCGGAGGCACCACGCGATGGCTGACGCCGGGCACCGGGGACGCGGCGTTCTACCGCATCGTCGAGAGCGTCCTCGACGTCCGCAAGGACCGGCGGTTCGAGGGGCCCGGGCTCGAGCGGGTTCCGCCGCCCGCGCTGCCGGAGGGGGCCCTCGTGTACGTGTTCACCCCGTTGAGCGACGCACGGGTCCTGAAGGTGCTGCGGGATCTTCAGGGGCGGGGGCGCCGGCCGGTCGTCGTGGAGATCCCTAGCGGTGACCCGCAGGTCGAACCCGGTGACGTGGCGGGCGAACTGGGGCTGCGGTTGTGGCACGCGGACCGGGACGCGATGCGGTTCGCCCTGCGGGACAGCGGGGTTCCGGTGCTGCAGCACACCGTGGGCGAGTCGTTGGACCTGGCGTTGGCGCCGCTGCTGTCGGGACGGATCGGGAGTCGGGGGCGGGAGCGATGACGGAGCCCGGTGCGCGGGTGGGCCTTCGGGAGCACGGGGGATACCGGGTCGGGACCGTACCGGTGCGGGTGCTCGCGGTGGCGGCCGTCGTGGCGGCGTGGCGGCCGTGGGTGGCGGTGGGCGGGGCGCGGGAGGCGGTGCTGTTCGGCTGCGCGGTCGCCTTCGCGGTGTGGGCGGCCCCGGCGGTGGACCGGCGGCCGTCGCTGGAGACCGTGCGCTGGGCGCACGTCCTGGTGCGGCACCGGACGACGGTGCTGGCGGCCGGGGTCGTGGTGATCGCGGCGTCCGGGGATCCGGCGTGGTGGGAAGGGGCCGGGACGACGGTGCTGCTGGTCGCGTACCTGGTGGCGAGTGAGACATGGCCGTGGAGGTGGGGACGCGGGGCCGCGCGGGTGTGGGGCGAGGCGGTCGGCGCCTGTGCGGGGGCCGGGGTGGTGCTGGTGGCCGCGGCGGCTCCGGTGACCGGGGCGGGGTCCGGGCTGGAGCGGCCGATCGCGGCCGGGGTCGTCGCGGGGACGACGGTGGTCGTCGGCTGGGCGCTGGGTGCCCGGTGGTGGGGCGGGAGGCGGGAGGCGCCCCGGCCCCGCGCGAGCGTCCGGCCCGCGCGGAAGCGGCGCGGCGTCGCTTCCTGAAGCGGGGACGGGTACCTCGTCGGAGACGGGGGCCGCGGAGGCCGACGGCGTGCCGCCACCGCTCACGGCCGCGGACGGGCCGGGCCGGGGCCGCGGCGGCCAGGAGCGTGGGCCGGTGGCGGCCGGGAGCGTGGGCCGGTGGCGGCCGGGAGCGTGGGGCGGCCCGGGGTTCCTGCCGGTCCTCCCCCGGTCTGCGGGGCGCCCGCCGGGGCGTTGTTCCGCCTCCTTCTTCGGCCGCTCCCCCGGCCGCCGGCACGCCTGCCCGCTTCGACCGCTTCCCCGGCCGACGGCACGCCTGCCCGGCCGTCGCGTTCCGTCGCCCTGCGCGACCCGTGCGGCGGCGCCCTCGGGCCGCGGCCGCCCGTGCGGCCTGCGCACCGGTCGCGGGGAAGCGGCTACCGCATGCCGGGCTCCCGGGCGGAACCGGCGCCGTCCGTGTCCCCCTCGCGGTCGCCGCGGCCGGTCCGCCGTACGGCTGCGAGTGCGGCGAGCACCGTTCCGACGGCGACGACCGCCAGTCCGCGCAGCCACACCTCGGCCTCGATCTGCGTGGCGAGCGCGACACAGGACGCGGCACCCAGCACGGGCAGCGCGGTCGGGGTCCGGAAGTGATCGGCGCCGCCCGGGTCGCGGCGCAGGACCAGCACGGCCGTGTTGACCATGAAGAAGACCACGAGGAGCAACAGGACCAGGGTGGACGCCAGGGTGGCGACGCTGCCGGTGAGCGCGAGGAGCATCGCCAGCAGGGTCGTGACCGCGATGGCGGCCCACGGCGTACGGCGGCCGGGCAGCACCTTGGTCAGCACGGCGGGCAGGAGGCCGTCCCGGGCCATGCCGTAGGCCAGCCGTGAGGACATGATGCCGGTGAGCAGTGCGCCGTTCGCGACGGCGACGAGGGCGATGGCGCTGAACAGGCGCGTCGGCACTCCTCCGGCAGCCTTGACGACCTCGAGCAGCGGCCCGCTCGACCCGGCGAGCCGGGACGTCGGCACGGCCGCGGACGCGGCGAGGCCCACCAGTACGTACACGGCCCCCGCGGTGGCCAGGGCGCCGAAGAGGGCGCGCGGGTAGGAACGCCGTGGGTCGCGGGTCTCCTCGGCGACGTTCACGGACGTCTCGAACCCGACGAAGGAGTAGTACGCCAGTACGGAGCCGCTCAGCACGGCCGCCGCGGCCCCCTTCTCCGGTGTGCCGAGTCGGAGGAGCCGTCCGGCGTCGCCGTCGCCGCGCAGCAGCAGCCACCCGCCGAGGACGACGATGACGGCCAGGCCGCCCACCTCGACGAGGGTGGCGACGACGTTGGCGCGGGTCGACTCCTTGATGCCGCGGGCGTTGACCAGCGCGAGCACGGCGAGGAACAGGACGGCGACGGCGCCCACCGGAAGCGTCACGAAGGCGGACAGGTAGTCGCCCCCGAAGCCCCGGGCGAGTGCGGCCACGGAGACGATGCCGGCGGCCAGCATGCAGAACCCCGCGACGAACCCGGCGAACGGCCCGAAGGCGCGCGTGGCGTAGTGGGAGGCTCCGCCCGCCCGCGGGTACTTCGTCGCCAGTTCCGCGTAGGACGCGGCGGTCAGCAGTGCCAGCAGCAGCGCGACGACGAGCGGCACCCACACCGCTCCCCCGGTGTCGGCGGCCACCTGCCCCACCAGGACGTAGACGCCGGCGCCGAGGACGTCGCCCAGGATGAAGAAGTACAGCAGCGGGGTGGTCAGCGCGCGCTTGAGCGCGGGGCCCGGTACGTCCGCCGACACGTGCTTTCCGACATTCGCCATGCCGCCTCATGTCCCCCGAACACCGGGAAACACGCTTCACGGTGGTGCGAATGGTCGAGCGGGCGTGTTCCGTCCGACCGCGACGACGGCGCCGAGGGCCGTGTGGGGACGTCGCGGATTCTTCGTGTCCTTCGCCACAGCACTTCTGCAAATTGTGGAGAGCGGGGCGGGGTGATGTGCCTCGTCGGTGCGTCGATTCACGCCGTCCGACCAGTCCGGAGGGAGTTTCACCAGTTCCAGGCCCCAGAGTGAACCCTTCCGCGCTCACGGCTTTATGATCGTCAACGAACTGTCGCCTCACGCCCGTTCCCCTGTCCGGACGATTCTTGACGACCGCGAACACGGGGGGACGGCTCGGGTCGCGCGGCGGTGACACAGTGAAGAAAGGTGGACTCCATGGCCCTCGGGCTGCTCCGACGCCGGCTTTCCCGCGGCACGTCCGGCGCCACACCGAGCCTCTCGGTCCCCCTGCCGCCCGGTGCGGGGGGAGTCGGCTTCGAGGTCGTCGACCCCCTGGGACAACCCATGGGCGGAGCCGAAGTGACCGTGACCGCCCTGGACAGCCACCGCGTCGCGACACACGGGACCACGGATCCGAACGGCTGGTTCGTGGCGACGCTGCCGGCCGGCTCCTACAGCGTGATGACGGTGGCCGAGGGCCTGTCGCCGGCCCGCGAGAACCTCGACATCACCGCCGGAGTGGCGCTGCCTCCCGTGCGTGTCGCCCTGCAGTCCGCCCGCCAGCCGGAACTCCCGACCGCCGGGACCTGGCTGTTCGACCCTCCGCACACCGCGATCCGCTTCATCGCCAAGCACGTCGGCATGGCCCACGTCCACGGCCGCTTCACCCGCTTCGAGGGCGGTATCCGCGTCGCGCCGGACATGGCCGACTCGCACGTCTCGGTGCGCATCGACGCCTCCAGTCTCACCACGGGCAACAACACCCGGGACAACCACCTGCGTTCCGCGGACTTCCTGGACGTCGAGCGCTACCCGTACATCGACTTCACCAGCACCCGGTTCGCCTACCGCGGCGGCTCGAAGTGGACGCTGCACGGCACGCTCACGATGCACGGCACCAGTCGTTCCGTCGGCCTCGACACGACCTATCTCGGAACGGTGAACGGCGGTTACGGCCAGGAGCTGCGCTGCGCCGCGCTCGCCAAGGCGGAGCTCCACCGGGAGGACTTCACCCTCAACTGGCGGTCCATGCTGGCCCGCGGCATCGCGGTCGTCGGGCCGACCGTCCAACTGGAGCTGGACGTGCAGGCGATGTACCGCACCCACGACACTCCCACGCCCCCGGAGTAGGCGACCGGCCCCTTCCCCGAGGTGGTCTCGGGGAAGGGGCCGGTGCCCGTGCGGCGCCGGGATCAGCCGGTGACCTTCACGACGCCCGAGGCCGTCGCGTCCGCGCCCGTGCCGTCCGCCGGTGCGGCGGTCAGGCGCCAGGTGTAGCCGCCCGTCGCCGCCGGGGTGCCCGACTCGGACGTGCCGTCCCAGTCGACCCGGACCGCGCTGAGGGCGCTCTCGCCCCTCCAGGTGCGGACGACCTCGCCGGTGGCGCGACGGGTGAGCGTCACCTGCCAGGAGGCCGCGGGCTTGGAGAGCCACCACGCGGCGGCCCACTCCCCGGCCGACGTCCGCGGAACGGCGGTGCGTGCGACGCGCAGCGCGGAGACCTCGTGCTGCGGCGCGGTGACGTGCACGGTGTCGTCCGCGTCGACCCAGACCAGCTTGCCGGCGCCCGGGTCGACGGTCCAGGTGGAACCGCGTCCGTCGCCTTCCGCGGGCTGCTTCAGCCCGGTGACGGTGCCCAGGTCGGCCGTACCGCCGTCCGTCCGCAGGGCCGTCAGGCGCAACGCGCCGGACGTGTCGCGGTGGGCCGTGAAGCGGTCGCCCAGCAGGACGCCGGCCGCCGGGGCGGGGTAGGTGCGCCCGGTCGCCAGGTCGCGCACGCCCGCCGCGTCCTTCGAGGCGCAGCTCCAGTACAGCAGGGTGCCGCTGTACTGGAGTTCGTCGGGCACGCAGGCGGAGCCGAGGTCGACGGTCCTGATCAGCTCGCCGGAGCGCACGTTGATCTCCTTGACCTTGCCGGGCCGGTTGGGCGCCGGCTTGAACAGCCTCTTGCGGTCCAGTGCGGCGGCCTGCGCGGGCTGTTCGCGGACGACGCGGTCGCGGGACGTGTCCACGACGTACTGCCGTCCGCCCGCCTCGTAGAGCACGAACTCCGGTGCCGTGTCCAGGATGCGGCCGCCCGTGCCCGGCAGCGGAACGCTGTCCGCCGGGTGTTCCGGGTCGTCGCCGGTCACCAGGACGTCGGTGCCCGTGTCCGGGTCGGCGGTCAGCCGGGCCAGCCCCTCGTCGGTACCGTCGGCGAAGCGGCCGGGCTCGAGGCCCGGGAAGTCGGCGAGCGCCGCGCCGTCCGCCGGGTCGAGACCGGTGCCGACGTCCTTGCCGTGCAGCGTCCGGGTGCCGGTGAGGGAGGTGACGTACCGCAGTCTCCCCCGGTCGAGGCTCAGCGCCGTGATCGCGCCGTCCGCCGTCTTGACCCGGGGCACCTGTCGCAGGAGGAGGTCGAAGACGAGCCCCGAGCCGTCCACGGCGAAGTGGTGCACGGCGCGCTCGCCGTCGGCGTCCTTGCCGAGCACGACCAGCGAGCCGGTGCCCTCGGCGCGCAGGAACGCCTGCTCCACGTCGCCGAGCAGGGTCCGCTCGGTCTCCGCTCCGGCGAACGGGGTGAGGTGCAGTGGACCGCCGTCGTCCTCGTACCACAGGACGTTGTCGCCCACCACGAAGGAGGTGACCTCGCTGTCGGGGGTCCGCGTGGCGAGTGGCACGATCCGCGGGGCGGCGGTGCTGCCGAGGGGCATGACCCGCACGCCCGGGGTTCCTTCGCGGGAGAACCAGCTGACGGTCGTCTGGGTGATCCGGAAGCTGCTCGCCTCGCCGGTCACGGGCAGCGGGACGACTCTGCCGTTGTACGCGGTGAGGATGCCGTAGCCCTGGGTGCCGTCGGCGGTGCGGTAGCCGATGAGCAGCTGGTTGTAGTAGGCGCCGAGGAGCATCGGCTCGGCGCCGGTGGTGGCTCCGGCGGGCAGCTGTACCACGGGGTCGCTCGCCGGGTCGCCGCCGCGCGCGACGCGCAACTGGTACGTGCCGTCCCCCCGGTCGACGGTGGCCAGCACCCAGCCGTTGCCGATGCGCGGGTTGAGGTACCCGGCGGGCACCCTGAGGGTGCTGGTGTTGGCCGGGTCCTCGATGCCGATCCGCACGACGTCCGTGCCGCCGTCCGCGCGCGGCCTGGTGTAGACGACGCGGTTGAACCCGTCGTGACCGCGCACGACGGCGTCCTGCGGGACGCCGTCGAGCTCCGGGACGGGCTTGGTGGTCCTGTTGTACGTCGTCGTCCAGAGGTACCTGTCGCCCTCGTGGTGCAGCACGCCCTGGGCGCCGGTCGCCAGGACCGTCTCCGTCCCCTCGCCGTAGGCGTCGGGCGCGGGTACGAGGACCTCGGCCGCCTCCGCCGCGTGTGCCGTGGCCGGCAGTGCGGTCGTCAGCCCCGCGGCGAGGACGGCCGCGACGGCCGCCGCCGTGGTGGTGCGGCGGATGCGCCGGGCGTGGCTGTTCGTGCACAGGTGATGGGACACCTGAACCCCCTTGTATGAAACCGTCAACACCCGTCTTGGGTGTGAACTCGGTCAACAGTACGTCGTTGCACGGGAGTTGTGTGGGAAACGTGTTCCACTCGTGTCGCAGGAGTGTCACAGCGCTCGGGGGGAAGGCGGCGGGGCACCGGTACCCCGGCCCGCGTCTTCGCGCGGTGGGCCGCGGACCAGGCGGCCGACGTCCGCCGGACCGCGCGGTGGACGGCCCCGGCCTCCCGTACGAGCGTTGTTACGCTCCCGTGGTGAGGATTCCGGGAACCGAAGAGATCCGTGCGCTGCACCAGAAGTACGCGCCGACCGCCGAGGCGTTCGAGCTCGTGCACACCCACTGCGAGACCGTCTGGAGCATCGCCGAACAGCTGCTCGCCGCGCCGCACCTCGGCCATCTCGACGCCGAACTGGTCCGCGCCGGCTGTCTGCTGCACGACATCGGCGTCTACCGCCTCTACGGGGACGACGGGCGGCTGGACCACGGCGCCTACATCCGGCACGGGCTGCTCGGCCACGAGATCCTGGAGAAGGAGGGCTTCCCGGAGACGCTGTGCCGCTTCTGCTCCCACCACACGGGAGTGGGGGTCACGAAGGAGGACGTCCTGAAGCAGGGGCTCCCCCTGCCCGTCGCCGACTACCTGGCGGTGACGGACGAGGAGCGGCTGGTCATGTACGCGGACAAGTTCCACAGCAAGTCCAGGCCCACGGTGTTCCTGACCGCCGACGAGTACGCCTCCCAGGTGCGCCGCTTCGGCGAGGAGAAGGTCACGGCCTTCCAGGCCCTGCGCGCGGAGTTCGGCGACCCCGAACTGACGGTGCCGGTCTTCTGCGCCGGGGCCGCCGACGGTTAGGACCTGCCGTTCGGGCCAGGGCGGCTGAGAGAAGCGACGCCTTTCGACCGACCCGAGCGGGGCGTGGTGCGCGCAGCGGCAAGGCGGAGGAGGGCGTCGACGCGGTGGGGGTCCCCCGCGCGAGCGCAGCCGAGCGTGGGGAGTCGACAACCGCCCCGCCCGGTTCCCTGCTCGGCGGCTTCCTCGCGGCCGAGTGGGGGGCTGCGCACGAGCCTCCTGGCGACGGCCACGGGCATGATGCCGTCCCCGGTCGTGATGCCGTACCCGGTCGTCATGCCGTCCCCGGTCGCGGTCGTTCTCCTCCCTCGTACGCCTGGGACGGGAGCTTCCGGCCCCGGTGCCGCCCGTGACGCCGCCGTGCTCGGAGGGACGGGCGGCCGACGCGGATCCCGCCCCGGTGAAGGCCTCCGGGCTGGGTAGGCTGAGAACGGCAGCACATCGCGAACCAGATCAGGAGCAGACGTGAGCGAGCCGGCGTCCATCGCCCAGCAGCAGGAAATCGCCCGGGAACTCCACGTGGTGGAGAACTTCGACGCCGAGCGGGAGATCGAACGCCGGGTGGCCTTCCTCGCCGAGCGGCTGACCTCCACCGGCCTGCGGTCCCTCGTGCTCGGCATCAGCGGCGGGGTCGACTCCACGGTCGCCGGCCGCCTGTGCCAGCTCGCCGTCGAGCGGGCCCGCGCCGCCGGTCACGAAGCGCGTTTCTACGCGATGCGGCTGCCCTACGGGACCCAGGCCGACGAGCACGACGCCCAGCTCGCGCTCTCCTTCATCCAGGCCGACCACGTGCTGACCGTCGACATCAAGCCCGCCAGCGACGCCGCGCTGGCGGCCGCGGTCGCCGCCGACGTCGCCTTCCGCGACGCCCACCACCAGGACTTCGTCCTGGGCAACATCAAGGCCCGGCAGCGCATGATCGCCCAGTACGCGGTGGCGGGGGCGCACGACGGCCTGGTCGTCGGCACCGACCACGCCGCGGAGGCGGTCTCCGGGTTCTTCACGAAGTTCGGCGACGGCGCCGCCGACCTGGTCCCGCTGACGGGCCTGACCAAGCGCCGGGTGCGCGCCGTCGCCGACGCGCTGGGCGCACCCGCCGAGCTGGTGTGGAAGACGCCGACGGCCGACCTGGAGACCCTCGCCCCGGGCAAGGCCGACGAGGACGCCCTCGGAGTCACCTACGACGACATCGACGACTTCCTGGAGGGCAAGCCGGTGGACGACGCGGTCTTCGAGAAGATCGTCGCGCGCTACCGCCTCACCGAGCACAAGCGCCAGCTGCCCATCGCTCCCTGAGGAAGCCGGCGCCGCCGCCGTCCGCGTCCCCGAGCCGCCCCGCACCCGGGCCACGGTCACCGTGGCCCGGGTGCGGGGCGGCGCAGGGCGACGTGAGTGTGGTGCGGGTCGAGAACACGGCTCCTCCGCCGCCACCGGACCTGGTGCCGACCCTCGTCGAACCCCTCCGGCGCGGAACGGACCGCGTGCGCGCCGGCGGTCTCCTCGTCACGGTGCGGCTTCCCGGCCCGCCGTAGGCGGCCCCCGGGCCGTTTGAGCGTCCACGGTCCGGACAGGCGAGGGTGAGCGCCGCCCGCAGGCGGCGCCGGAAGCCGCACGAACACGTGGAGGTCAGTGACTGTGGTGAGCAACGAGACGGACCGTGGCCCGCTCGACCGTCCGGCGATGCCCCAGGAGGAGGCGGAGATCGCCCCGCCGTACCGCTTCCAGCGTCAGCAGCGGCCCGGTCTCGAAGCGCGG
The DNA here is from genome assembly GCF_002005565.1 of Streptomyces sp. JHA26. Lineage (GTDB taxonomy): Bacteria > Actinomycetota > Actinomycetes > Streptomycetales > Streptomycetaceae > Streptomyces. The sequence continues at coordinate 9,924 of NZ_BDJC01000009.1, forward strand.
ATGGAGGTCCGTCCGCGTTATCTAGCGCCGAACTACCGGGGCTCCGGGAAGCTCGCCGGGAAGGTCGCGCTGATCACCGGGGGCGACTCCGGGATCGGCCGTTCGGTCGCCGTCCTGTACGCGCGCGAAGGAGCGGACGTGGCCATCGTCCACCTCCCCGAGGAACAGCGCGACGCCGACGAGACGCGCGAGGCGGTGGAGAAGGAGGGCCGGTCCTGCCTGCTCCTGCCGGGCGACCTGTGCGACGCGTCGTTCTGCTCCGACGTCGTCGAGCGGACCGTCGCCGAGCTGGGCGGCCTGAACGTCCTGGTGAGCAACGCCGCCTACCTCAACAGCCAGAACAGCCTGTCCGACCTGACCGCCGAGGATTTCGACCGGGTTTTCAAGACCAACGTCTACGCCTACTTCCACCTGGTGATGGCCGCCCTGCCGCACCTCTCCCACGGCGACGCCGTCATCGCGACCGCGTCCGAGGAAGCGCTCAAGGGCAGCGCGATGATGATGGACTACGCCGCCTCGAAGGCCGCCGTGGTCGCCTTCACCAAGTCCATCGCCTCGCACCTGGCGCAGCGAGGGGTCCGCGCGAACGTCGTCTCCCCCGGCCCCACGTGGACGGTGCTCAACCTCTCGGGGCAGCGCTTCCCCGACGACTACCTCACCCACCTGGGCAGCTCCTCCCCCATGGGACGCGTCGCCCAACCCGAGGAAGTGGCTCCCGCCTACGTGTACCTGGCCTCCGACGCGGACTCCAGCTTCACGGTCGGCGAGGTCATCGCCGTCACCGGCGGTCTGACGGACACGCGTTGAGAGTGTCCGGGGCCGGGGTCGCAGGACCGCCCGCCCCACGGGGCCCGGCAACGGACCGCCCGGCCACCGCGGGCGGCCGCTGCCCGGTGCGCAGGGCCGTGGCGGTCCGGGACCCGGCCGGGTCGGTCATGTTGCCGTCGGCGTCGTAGGTGTAGGTGGTGCGTGCCTTGGTCTGCGGGGAGATGGCCGCGGTGAGGTTGCCGTCGGCGTCGAACTCGGCGGTTTGCGTGCGCAGGGCGGTGCGACGGGCCGCTTGCCCCAGCTGCCTTCCTTCCTCCGGTCGGCGGCCCGGTCCTTCTTCTCCGGTACGACGTGACGTTCGCCGGGTATGGCCGACGAGATGACGAACCCGCGCCGTGCGGACGCGGGGACGAACCGCGGACTGGCCGCGGCCCGTCCCGTGGTCAGGGCGAACGCGGCCTCACACAGGCCCTAGTCGTCCGGGCTCCACGCCGGCCGGTGTCGGGACGGTCCGGCGAGGATGCGCTGCTCGACGGCCGCGTACCGGGCGCGTTCGCGCTGCGCGCCGCGGCGTCCGCCCAGGACCGTGCCCAGCCAGCCGAACGCGAAGCCCAGCGGCACCGACACCAGGGCGGTCGTCGTGAACGGGAACCAGTCGAAGTCGGCCTCCGGGAAGGCCGAGGTCGGTGAACCCGAGACCAGCCGGGTGCCCGACATGAGCACCAGGACGGTGGCCGAACCGCCGATCAGGGTGCACAGCAGGCCGGTGCGGCTGAAACGGCGCCAGAACAGCGAGTAGACCAGGGCCGGGGCGATGGCCGAGGCGCCCGTGCAGAAGGACAGCGTCGCGAGGGGCTGCAGGCTGCGGTGCTGGGCGAGCGCCGCCAGCAGCACCACCGGTACGCCGACGATCAGCGCCGAGACGCGGGCCAGGGCCATCTCGCGCGGCGGCGCCATGCCCTTGCGGCGGGAGGCCGCGACGTCGTGCGCCAGCGAGTTGGCGCAGGCGAGCGTCATTCCGGCCACCGACGCCAGGAGGGTGAGGAAGACCGCCGTCGTGACCGTGCTGAACAGCAGGCTCTCCGTGCGGGACACCTCGGGGCCGAACGCGGCCCGGGCGCCCAGCAGGTAGGCGGTGCTGCCGCGCGGGTCGGCGGCGGTGATCCGCTGCCGGCCGACGAGCGCCGTGGCGCCGATGCCGATGACGGTGATCACCAGCATGAACAGGGCGACCGCCGACACCGCCCAGGACATGGTGCGCCGCACCTGCCGGGCGCTGCCCGCGGTGTACATGCGCATGGTGACGTGCGGCAGGCAGGCCCCGCCCAGCACGATGGCGACCTGGGTGCTGATCATGTCGAGTCCCGGATGCGGTCCGTCCGCGAACTGCAGTCCGTACCGCAGGAAGGCCTCACCCGCCCCGCTGCGCCGCGCGGCCGTGTCGACCATCGCTCCGGGGTGCCAGCCGAAGGTGTGCAGGACGAGCACGGCGACCACGAGCCCGGAGCCCAGGAGGATCACCGTCTTGAGGATCTGGATCAGGGCGGTGCCCTTCATCCCGCCCAGGGCCGCGTAACTGATCATCAGCGTTCCCGCCCCGACGATGCAGCCCGTCTTCAGGACGCTGCCGGAGAAGCCCAGGATGAACGCCAACAGCTGCCCCACGCCCGCCAGTTGCACGATCATCGTGGGGACCAGCGACAGCACGGTCACCGCGCAGGCGGTGACGCGCACGGTCCGCCCCGTCATGCGCCGGCCCAGTGCGTCGCCCATGGTGAAGCGGCCCGTGTTGTGCAGGGGCTCGGCGAGCAGGACCATCATCAACAGCAGGGACAGCAGGGTGCTGAGGGCCAGCACGACACCGTCGTAACCGCACAGCGCGATGACACCGCCGATGGTGAGCACCGTCGCCGCGGAGACGTAGTCGCCGGCGACGGCCAGGCCGTTGCGCATCGGGGACAGCGAACGGTAGCCGGTGTAGAACTCCTCCAGGTCGTCGCGGTCGGGGCCGGTCACCACGCACAGCAGCAGCGTGACGGTGACGACACTGCAGAAGGCGACGAGGGACCAGGACTGCGCGGAGCCGCCGAGGTGCGTCATCCCCGCGGCTTCCCGTCGCCGTCGTCCGGGCCTCCGTACCGGCCGACTCTGCGGGCCAGGGGATCGACGTACCGTCGCGCCGTGTACTCGAACAGGCTCACGGCCAGCCAGGTGACCGGAACCTGTACCAGGGCGAGCAGCAGGCCCGTGGGCAGACCGCCCAGGGCGCGGCGCGACATCAGGGAGGGGGCCTCGACGGTGAGGGCCAGGAAGACGGTGAAATACCCGAGGGCGGCGAGTGCGGCCACCCTGCGCTGCCATCGGCAGGCGCGGCGCAGGACCCGCAGCGCGCGGTGGTGGCCGGCGTGCGCCGACAGGTGCGAGGTGCCCGAGGGGGCCCGTCCGTTCTGCCGGCGCACGGGGTGTGACGCGGAGCTGTCGTAGGACATCTCGAACTCCTGGGCGGCCGGGGCCCGACGTCCACGGACCGCACGAGGGTGGGGGTCGGTTCGGGTCCCCGCACGCTATGCGGGGTATCGGCCGGCGAGGAGGAGATTCCGTCGAACTCCGCGGCGGCGGCCCGTGCCGCCGCGGTCCTCGGCCGTGACCCGTGGTGCCACCGTGTCGGCAGTGTCGCGGGAGGCCGGTGGAGACCTCGTGCGGGCACTGTCGCTCCCCAGTTCGTCGTACAGGCGGTCGGACGTATGTCTACGGCTCACCGGAGGTCGATCAGCCGGTGCAAGGGGGTTCCGTACGCCCACCGTCTCAGCAGGGTGCCGTCCATCAGGCGGGTGTCCCCGCTCGCCCGTGCCCACCGGACGTCGCGGGGGGTGAACGTGCCGCGGTGCACGACCAGCAGGAGCCGCGGCGGGCGGTCGCCGCGGGGTGCCCGGGTGAGCGGCGGGTCCTCGTCCGGGAGCGGCTCGGCGACGGGACGGAACGCGACCTCCAGCCGGTGCCCGCGGTCGCGGCGGGCCCGCACCCGCGGCCGGACGCCGTCGTCGGCGGCCCGCCGTACGGTCCAGCCGTCCCGGCGGAGCATGCGGCACACCGCCAGCGCGAGGCCGTCGACGTCCAACTCCGCGATCTCCTGCGGCGTGTAGTACCCGCGACGGCGCCGGGCCAGGGGCCGACGCCGGCCGACGACCACCGCCACGACGACCGCCGCGGGGGCGAACACGGCCGGCAGGGCCACCGGGCCGTGGAAGCGGTAGGCCACGACGAGGCCGGTGAACGCGCCGCACGCCGTGAGGACCGTCCCGATCAGTGCGGGCAGCACCTCGCGCAACTCGGGTCCGTACGTCCCCTGGGCCCTCAGCAGGCGCACCGCCCTCCGCCGCCGAGCCCTCCTCGACTCCTGTCCACCGGTTCCCGGACGGCACCGTGTCACCGTGCCAGCTCCCCCCAGGCCTTCGCACACGCGAGTGGACGAGACATACCCGTGGTGGGAGGGGGCATCCCCACGGGGGGCGGCTTTCGGACAGATCCCACCGACGAACACGGCCGGGTGCGGCCCGGGAGGCGCAACGGCCGGCCGCTCCAGCGAGCGCCCTGTCGGCGGGCGGGAGACGGTGAGGACTATGAGCCGTCACCGACGCCCGCCCCGAAGGGCCCCGTGGATCGCGGGCGGCGCCGCCGTGCTCGTCCTCAGCGGCGTCGGTGTGTGGGCGTGGGTGACGCAGGACGGCGGCACGCCGGAACCGTCGCCGTCGGCCTCGGCCGACCTCTCCCTGCCGACGCTGGCGCCGCTGCCGTCCCTGACGTCGACGCCCGAGACGTCGAGCACGGCGCGGCCGCGGCCGTCCCGCACGACGGGTCCTGCCCCGACGACGCCGGTCGGCCCCCGGCCGCCGGCGCCGCCGAGTGAGCGGCCGTCACGTCCCCGGAGCACCGCCGCCCCGACGGCCGCGCGGACGCCCGGAGGAGCGATACCCCCTGCCTCTCCGGCGCCTTCGCGGTCCGGAACGGCCCCGCGACGGGAACCGACGCCATCAGGTCCCCGGGCCACCACCACCCCGACGGCCGTGCGGCCGCCCGGAGCGGTGCCCCCCGCCTCCGCGGCGCCCTCGCGGTCCGGGACCGCTCCGCGGCCGAAGCCGACGACGTCGCGTCCCCGGAGCGCCGCCGCCACCCCGACGACCGGGCGAACACCGAAGGCCACCCCTCACACCCCCGCGCCGCCGTCCTCCCGGACGAAGACGCCGCTCAAACCCTCCGCACCACCCACCCGGACCAAGTCCGCCCCCAGGCCCCCCACACCACCCGCCCGAACCAAAGCCGCCCCCAGCCCCTCCGCACCACCACCCGCCCGGCGTACGGCGGCACCGCGGCCGGAGCCCACACCGTCCGGAGCACCGGTCACCCGCGCACCGGTGCCGAAGCACACTCCCTCCGCGACGCCGGGCGACGGTGGAGCGGCGGTCACGACGTGGTACACGTCCCCGGCCGCGGTGGCCGCCGCCCGGCGGATGGCCGCCGCGGGAGTGGTGGGCGACCCCGCCTGCGCCATGGCCGCCGTCGGACGACCGGACCCGGCCCTGCTCCCCCGGACCGGTCGCGTCGGCATCGGGCAGAGCGGTGACTACACCTGCCTCGTCGCCTGAGGCCGGTTGCCGGCACCGGCCCGGCCCACTCCCCCTGCGTCTGTGCCCCGCGGCGGGCCGGTTCGTGCCCGCTGGTGGGGCGGAACTCGGCCGCCCCACCAGCGTCCCCCGTCCCCCCTGTACATGCGGTCGGTGGCCGGTACGGCCCGCTCCCCCACGGGCCTCGGGTGTCACAGAGACTGCCGCCGGCCGGTGGGCCGGGGCAACCGTCGACGGCTGTCCCGGACGGCGGACGCCTGTCCGGGCTGGTCAGGGGCGGGTCCGCCGCGTGTCCCGGACAGCCGGACATGGCGGAACATGCCATTGCCCCTTCCGTCGTCGACGCAGCAGGATGACCTCCATGGGGAACCTGGGGGAGCTGTCGCCGTACGAAGCGAAGGACGCCGCGGGCTTTGTGGAGTCGATGCGGCAGCTCAAGGCGCTTTCCGGGCGGACGTATCGCGAGCTGGAGGAGCGGGCCGCCCGGAACGGCGACGTGCTGGCGCGCAGCACGCTGGCCGACATCCTCAGACGGACGAACCTGCCGCGGCCCGATCTGCTGGCCGCGTTCGTCCGCGCCTGCGGGGACGAACGGCGGGTCGGTGCGTGGCTGGACGCGAGGGACCGGATCGCCGCCGGCGTCACCGCCGGGTCCGCGACGGCGCCGGATCCCGGGCCCGACGGCGGGAACGTCGCGGACGAGGTCCCACCGCGGACCGCGGAACCCACGGCCGGGGAACCCATGGCCGGGGAACCCGCGGCCCCTCGGCCTCGCCGGAGCAGGGGACGCACGGCCGCGCTCGTCGCCGCGCTCGTGCTCCCGCTGCTCGCCATAGCCGCCTGGGGACTGCTCCCCCACGGCTCCGACGGCCCGGGCACGGCTTCGGGGGCCGTCCCCGACGGCTGGGTCACCGTCCGCCCCGTGCGCACGCCCGACCTGTGTCTGACCGACGGGCGGGACCGGAAGGGCGCCTACGCCAGCGCCGTCGCCGTCCAGCTCCCCTGCGCGCGGAGCACCGTGCCGCGCACGTATCTCGAGCCGGTCGGCGAGGACCTCTACCGCATCCAGTGGCACCACCCGGAGGAAGGAAAGGGCTGCCTGACGGTGATGGGTCCCGGTCCGGTGAGGGGCATGCTCGAGCCCCGGAACGACTGCACCCACGCGACCCTCTTCCGTCTGGAGGCCGGCCCCGCCGGAGGCACCGAGGGCGTCCGGATCCGTCCGGTCACCGGCAGCCGGTGCATCGGCATCGCCGACGACCTCACCACCGAGGGCGCGGAGGCGATCGAGGAACGCTGCACCGGCGGGGCGGACCAGCGGTTCCTCGTCCGGGCGGACTGACGTCGGGAGGACGGTGCCGATGCCGCCGTCGGCGTGGACGGCGGCGACGGCGTCCTGCGGGTGCGCGACCCGGAACGGACGCCCCGGGTGAGGGGCGGCTGCTGCCCGCGCGCGGCCTACTGCGACCTGGTCGCCCCGGCCGCCTCCGGACCGGACGCCTGCTCCGTGCCCTCACGGGGGTCGGGGGCGAGCAGGGGCGGGACGGCCGGGACCTCGACGGCGTTCGCCATGTCCTCGGGGGTCAGCCGGAACGCCTCCGGGTAGGCGTCGCGCCGCGTGCGCCGGTCCGGTTCGCTGGTCCGCCAGGTGTAGAGGCAGCGCCCGCACTGCAGGACGTCCCAGACGCCGGGGACGGGCGAGGAGTGCAGGGTCCTGAGGCTCTCGTGGGCACAGCGGGGGCAGCAGTCGGTCATGGGGTGCCTTCCTTGATGCGGGGGCGGTCGGTCGGTGTCGGAGGCGGGCGTCAGCCGCGGGCCTCGGACAGCAGGCGCTGGAGCCTGGCCGCCCAGTCCTTCGCCTCGGGGAGGTCCTTGGTGGGCGTGGAGAAGTTGCCGCGCGTGTCGGGGTGCACGGGCGTGGTGGCGTCGATGATCATCTTGCTGGTCAGGCCCGCCGGCTGGGCGGCGGGGGCCAGTTCCACCACGGAGAGGTTGGGCAGGACGACGACGTCGTCGGCCGGGTTGACCTTCGACGACATCGCCCACATGACCTGCGGCAGGTCGAACGGGTCCACGTCCTCGTCGACGACGATGACCGTGGTGATGTAGCCGAGGCCGTGCGGGGTCGTCATGGCGCGCATGGCCACGGCCTTGGCGAACCCGCCGTACCGCTTCCTGGTGGAGATCACGGCCAGCAGGCCGTGCGTGTACATGGCGTTGACGGCCTGGACCTCGGGGAACTCGGCGCGCAGCTGCTTCAGCAGCGGGACGCAGGTGTTGGGGCCCACGAGGTGGTCGCACTCGGTCCACGGCATGCCCAGGTAGAGGGACTCGAAGACCGGGTTCGTGCGGTAGGAGACGCGGTCGATGCGGACCACGGGCATGCGGCGGCCGCCGGAGTAGTGCCCGGTGAACTCGCCGAAGGGGCCTTCGATCTGGCGCTTGCGGCTCTCGATGACGCCTTCGATGACGACCTCGGAGCCCCAGGGCACGTCGAAGCCGGTGAGGGGGGCGGTGGCGATCGGGGCGGGCGCGCCGCGCAGGGCGCCGGCCATCTCGTACTCGCTCTGGTCGTATCCCATGGGCATCCCGGCCACGATCGCCATCACCGGGTCGTTGCCGAGGGTGATGGCGATGGGGAGGTCCTCACCCTTCTCCTCGGCCTTGCGCAGGTGGATCGCGACGTCGTGCACCGGGACGGGCTGTATCGCGAGCCGGTTGCGGTCGACGACCTGGAGGCGGTAGGTCCCGACGTTCTGCTTGCCGAAGTGGCCGGGGTCCTCGAGGTCGCGGGAGACCACGGCGGCCTTGTCGAGGTAGAAGCCGCCGTCGCCGTCGTTGAGGCGGAACAGGGGGAGCACCGAGAAGAGGTCGACGTCGTCGCCCTCCTGCGTGTTCTCCCGCCACGGCGCGTCCTCGCGCCGCTCGGGGGCGACCGGGAAGGCGTCCCAGCGCCGGGCGAACTCCTCCACCTGTTCCTTGACCGGGGTGTGCTTGGGCAGGCCGAGGGCGAGGGCGTGGTTGGCCCAGGAGCCGTGGACGTTCAGGGCGATGCGGGCGTCGGTGAAGCCCTTGACGTTGTCGAACCACAGGGCGGGTGCGCCGTCGCCGATGCGTCCGGCGGCGTTGGCCGCCGCGGCCAGGTCGGGTTCGGGCAGGACTTCTTCGGTGATGCGCAGCAGCTGGCCTTCCTTCTCCAGCGTGCTGAGGAAACCGCGCAGGTCGTCATAAGCCATGGGTACTCCGTGGAAGCCGAACGTCAGGGGGTGGGGAGGCGGGGCGGTGGCCCCGGGGACGGGGGTCAGGAAGCCGGTCGCAGCAGGCGGGCGGCGCGCATGCCCTCCCACCTCTTGGCGGCGGGGGCGGGCAGGTCGAACTGGTCGAGGACCCGGGCCACGACGTGGTCGACGATGTCGTCCACCGACCGCGGGTGGTTGTAGAAGGCGGGCACGGGCGGCACCATCTGCACGCCCATCCGGGAGAGCGCGAGCATGTTCTCCAGGTGGATCTCGCTCAGCGGTGTCTCGCGCGGGACGAGGACGAGCCTGCGGCGCTCCTTGAGCATCACGTCGGCGGCACGTCCGACCAGGCTGTCGGCGTATCCGGCGCGGATCCCGGCGAGGGTCTTCATCGAGCACGGCACGATCACCATGCCGTCGGTGCGGAACGAACCGGAGGAGATGGTGGCGCCCTGGTCCTCCGGCCGGTGCACGACGTCGGCCAGGTCGCCGACCTCGTCCACGGACAGGCCCGTCTCCAGCTCGATCGTCGTCCGCGCCCACCGGCTGAGGACCAGGTGGGTCTCGACGTCCGGCAGCTGGGCCAGCACCTGGAGGAACCGGACACCGAACACCGCGCCCGTGGCTCCCGTCATCCCCACGACCAGTCTCATACCGGGTTTCCCTCTCGCGTGCACCGCGCTGATCTGCGCCTACGTCCTCACGCTAGGAGCCCGGTCGGGGGGTGCGGCGGTACACTCGGGACTCGGCATGGGGAGAAACGGACAGGTTGCGCAGCGGTCGGTCATCCGGGACCTGGCCCTGCGGCGTACGGCCGGTTCCCCGCCGGGACTGGAGCTGGTCGAGCTGGCGGGCCTGGCCGAGCGCGCCCGCCGGCACGGCAACGACCCGTACGCCTCGCTGCGCCCCGCCTTCCACCAGCTCGTCACCGTGCGGCCGGGCAGCCGCCTGACGGTCTCGGTGGACTTCACCCGGTACGAACTGTCCGGCGGCGCCTGGCTGTGGATCCGCCCGGGGCAGGTGCAACGCTGGGGCACGGACCTGGTGGAGGCCGAGGGGCTGGTGGTCGCGTTCCCCCCGGGTTTCCCCGACACGGAGACAGCCGCCGCCTCGGTCGCCGACGTGGCGTCGGCCCGGGCCCCCCTCACACCGGACGCGTCGGACGCGGAGGGTCTGCGCCGGGCGCTGGAGCACCTGCGGTACGAGTACGAGGCCATGGCCGAGCTGCCCCTGGAGTCCCACGTGCAGGTGCTGCGGCATCTGCTGGCGGTGCTGGTGGTGCGCCTGGCGAGGGCGTACGGGTCCGAGCCCGGCAGGCCGGTCCCGAACGAGACGTTCCGCCGTTTCCGCGCGGCCGTGGAGCGCGACTTCGCGGTCACCCGCCGGGTGGAGGACTACGCGGCGGCGCTGGGCTACAGCCGTCGCACGCTCACCCGGGCCGCGGAGGCCGTCACCGGCATGCCGGCGAAGCGCTACATCGACGAACGCGTGGTGCTGGAGGCCAAACGGGAGCTGGCCCACGGTCCGCTGACCGTCGCCGCCGTCGCCGCGCGCCTGGGTTTCGCCGACGCCAGCGACTTCACCAAGTTCTTCCGGCAGCGGGCGGGCACGACGCCGACGGCCTTCCGCAGGACGGCTCGCGGCGCCTGACCGAAGGGCCTGCGGCGTCCGGCGGCGGTGTCGCGGGGGCGAAACACCTCTGGGCGTGGGGGACGTGCGCGATGGTCGCCCTGGGCGGGGCACTGCTCGGTCTGCTGTTCCGCGGCGGGTCCGCGCCCTCCGCCCTCCCGCGCGTCCCGCGCCTCGCGCACAGGAAGAAGGAGGAGGCGGCCCGGGCGCTCGGCCGGAATCCGGTGGCCCGCCACGGTGAGCCGATGGCCTCCACCGACATGGGCAACGTGTCCCACGTCGTGCCCTCGATCCATCCCTGCATCGGGTACGACACCGGGGGCGCCCTCCAGCACACCGAGGACTTCGCCCGCCACGGGACCGGTGCGGATGCCGACCGCGCCGTCCTGGACGGTGCGATCGCCCTGGCCCGGGTCGCGGTGGACCTGGCCACCGATCCCGTGCAGCGGGATCGCTTCCTCCACGGCGTGGCCCGTCGTCGGACGGCTGCCTCGCCGGGGTGACCCGGGGCCCGGACGGCGCGGCAGGGCGACGCGGTTCCCGCGCTCGCCCTGCCGCGCGGCGACTCGGACACGTACGGCGGTGACGACGGGGCATACGGGATCCCGAGCATGGAACGTCGCCGACCAGTGGGAGCCCTCGTGCCACCGATCCTGCGCACCGCCCGCGCGTGCAGCGCAGTCGCCGTCCTGCTTCTCGGGTGCGCCGGTTACGCGGCCGCGTACCATCCCTGGCTGGCCCTGCCCGGCCTGTTCGGCACGGCCGTCCTCGCCTGCTGTGCCGCCGACGCCCGTGCGGAGCACCGGCGTCGGATCGCCCGGGCGCGGCGGGCCGAGCGGCTCGCCCGGCCTCGTCCGGAAGGGCCGCTCGCCGCGCCGGCGTGACACCGGCCGCGACCGGGCGTCCGGTGCGTCCCTCACGGTGTGCCGGCTTCGGACGGTCCCCGGGCCGGTACGCCGGCGTCGAGGCGCACGACCGGTGGTCCGGGCGTCCTTCGCGGCCGGGGCCCGCTACGGCTCGGTCCGGGCCGCGCGTACACCGAGCAGGGAGAGGAAGGCGGAGGCCGCGGGGGACGGGGGTACGCGTCTCCAGACGAGGTGTTCCACCCGTACCGGTCCCCCGGTGACGGCCACGCGGCGCAGCCCGTGCAGCTCGGTGGTGAACGCCTCGGGCAGCAGGGCGATGCCCAGCCCGTGGCGGACCATCCGCACCATCAGCTCGACCCCGGACACCTCGAAGGTGACCTCGCGGCGCAGGCCGGCCGCCGCGAACGCCCGGTCCGACTGGGCGCGGGCCGCGCTGCCCTCGGCGAAGTCCACGAACGCCTCACCGGCGAGGAGGTGGAGGTCCACCTCGTCCTGCGCGGCCAAGGGGTGGTCCGGTGCGACCACGGCGACGTGCCGGTCGTGGGCGAGTTCCTCGTCGTGGACGCCCTCCAGCCGGAATCCCGGCTGTACGCCGAGGAAGGCCGCGTCGAGCGTGCCCTCGCGCACCTGCTCGACGAGGCGCTCGCTGGAGCCCGCGCGGAGGCTGATCCGCACCTGGGGATGGCGCCGCCGGTAGTCGCGGAGCAGTGCGGGGAGATCGACGGCGGCGACCGTGGGGATCGACCCGACGGTGAGTCTGCCCCGTACCTCGCCGGTGGCCGCCGCCACCTCCGCCCGGGCCCGCTCCGCCGCTTCCAGGGCCTGGCGGGCGGCCGGCAGGAACGCCTCTCCGGCGGTGGTCAGCCGCACCCGGCGGCTGGTCCGCTCGAACAGCCGGGCGCCCAGTTCCTTCTCCAGCCGGGCCACTTGGTGGCTGAGCGCGGACTGGACGATGTGGCACCGTTCGGCGGCACGGGTGAAGCTGGCGGTCTCCGCGACCGCGAGGACGTAGCGCATCTGCTGGAGGTCCATCCGTGGATCGTGAAGCACGATGGATCGGATGACAAACATGCGTTGGACCGCTGGATGCCCGTCCGGCCATGCTGGTTCCGGGCCGGAGGACAGCCGCACCGGCCCCTCGCAGCCCCCTCGGCGCCCCGGGCGCCTTCACCTGTGGAGACACACCCATGCGCGTGATCGCCTTCGACCACCTCGTCCTGAACGTCGCCGACGTCGAGCGTTCGCTCGCCTTCTACACCGGTCCTCTGGGCCTGGAGCCCGTACGGGTCGAGGAGTGGCGGGCCGGCAGGGCGCCCTTCCCCTCCGTGCGGGTGAGCCCCACCACCATCATCGATCTCGTCGAGGCGCCCGCCGGCGGCCCGCGGGGCTCGAACGTCGACCACATCTGTCTGGTGGTCGAGCCCCTCGACTGGCAACAGGTCGTCGACTCGGGTGTGTTCACCGTGCTGGACGGCCCCGGCGAGCGCTTCGGGGCCCGGGGCACCGCCGTCTCCCTCTACGTGGAGGACCCCGACGGCAACACCGTGGAACTGCGCTGGTACCCGCAGAACCCCTGAGTCCCCCTTCTCCGCCACGCGTTCCACGACCCGGGCACGGCCCCGCTGCGGCGGGTCCCCGGGCGACGGCCCGTGCCCGACGTGTCCGGGCCGGAGGAGAGCACCCCCTGTGAAGAGCCGTCCGGCCGGCGTCCTCGTCGACGACCGGGCCGAGGCCCTGCGCTTTTGCACCGACGTCGACGGCACCTGCGCGCACCTGGTCCGGATCGCGTCGCGGGCGCGGTGGGCGGTCCGGCTCCGGCACGCTGTTGCGGGCGTCGGGGCCGCGGCGGAGACTGGCCGCGCGGGGACCGCCGTCCGGAGAGGGCCGGGACACGATGGGTGACTACGCGGACCTTCCTGGGGTCAGGACCTGGTACGAGACCGAGGGGACCGGCGATCCGCTGGTCCTGCTGCACGGCGGTTTCTGCACCAACGACACGTGGGGTGCGCAGCGCGCCGACCTCGCCGCCGCGTACCGCCTCTTCCTGCCCGAGCGGCGGGCGCACGGACACACCCCCGACGTCGACGGACCGCTCACCTACCGGGACATGGCCGACGACACGGTGGACTTCCTCGAGACGGTCGTGCGGGGCGCGGCCCACCTGGTCGGCTGGAGCGACGGGGGCGTCGTCGCCCTGCTCGTCGCCGTCGCACGGCCCGACCTGGTGCGCAAGGTCGTGCTGATCGGGGCCAACTTCCGTCCCGGCCCCGAGTGTTTCGCCGATCCGGCGATGCTCGACGCGATGACGCCGGACAGCGCCGATCTCGCGTTCTTCCGCGAGCTGTACGAGGCCGTCGCGCCGGACGGCGCGGATCACTGGCCGGTGGTCGCCGCGAAGCTGACCGACATGTGGCGCACCCAGCCGGCGCTCACCGCCGAGGACCTGGGCCGCGTCCGGGCCCCCGCCCTGGTCCTCGTCGGCGACGACGACCTGATGACGCTGGAGCACACGACCGCCCTGTACCGCGCGATCCCCGACTCGCGGCTGGCCGTCGTCCCCGGGGCCTCCCACCTGGTCCCGCTGGAGAAGCCCGCCCTCGTCAACCGGCTGATCCTCGACCACCTGGCACAGGACGCGGTCGAGACGATGATGCCCGTCCGGCGCGCGCCGTCCCCGGGGCCCTGACGCGCGTCCGTGGCGACGTCCGGGGCGGTGCGCGGGACGACGGCATCGTCGAGGTGGAGCCGGGTACCGGCAGGGGATGACCGAAGTGGTGCAGGCGGGATGGTGGGGGCTGCTGGCGGGCTCGGCGCTGCTGCTGGGGGCGGCGGTCGGCTACGGGGTGCGGGTGCCGCAGAAGGTGATCGCCACGGTGATGGCGTTCGGCGCGGGGGTGCTGATCTCCGCGGTCTCCTTCGAGCTGGTCGGTGAGGCGTACGACCGGGCCGGGCTGGCTCCGGCCGCGATCGGGACGATCCTCGGCGCGGGGGCCTACACGGCCGGCAACCTCTGGCTGGCCCGCCGCGGCGCCCGGCACCGCAAACGCTCCGGTCACCACACGGGGCACACGCAGCCGTCCGAGGCCCAGCAGGGCGGCTCCGGACTGGCGCTGGCGCTCGGGGCGCTGCTGGACGGGGTCCCGGAGTCGGCCGTGATCGGGGTGAGCCTGCTCGACGGCGGCGCGGTCAGTCTGGTGACCGTGGCGGCCGTCTTCATCAGCAACGTGCCGGAGGGGCTGTCGAGTTCCGCGGGGATGAGGAGGGCCGGCCGGGGCAAGGGGTACGTCTTCGGTGTGTGGGGTGCGATCGCCGCCGCCAGCACCGTGTCCGCCGTCCTCGGCTACACCGTCGTCGGAGCCTTCTCCCCGGCGGTGATCGCCGCCGTCACGGCGGTGGCGGCCGGGGCGATCCTCGCCATGATCGCCGACACGATGATCCCGGAGGCCTTCGAGGACGCCCACCTGGCCATCGGGCTGGTCACGGTGAGCGGTTTCCTCGTCTCGTTCGCCCTGTCCCACGCCTGAACCGGGGCGGTCGCACGGCGGCGGGACCCGGCCGGTGCCGCCGAAGGGGCATGGTTTCCCGCCGTACCGGGAACAGGGGCGCGGTGGCATCGACCGCACGGGGACGCGGGCGCCGCGGGACCGGCCGAACGGGGCCGTCCGTGCCGGCCCCGGGAGAGTGGGACGACATGACGCGAAGCGTCGAATCGGTCCGGCGAGCGGCGCTGGGTGTTCTCGGCGCGGTGCTGGTGGTGGTCGGTGTGGCTCTGCTGGTGCTGCCCGGGCCGGGGCTGCTGCTCGTGTTCGCCGGTGTGGTGCTGCTGGCCCGCGCCGTACCGGCACTGGACCGGTTCGTCGCTCCCGTCCGCAGCCGGGCGATGCGGGCCACCGAGGAGAGCGTCTCCTCGCCGTGGCGCATCGCCGGCGCGGTCCTGGCGGGGCTGTGCCTCATCGGCGCGGGCCTGGTGTGGGGTCTGGTCCCCCGGGTCCCGTTCGCCGGTTGGGGCACGGGGGCGAGCCTGATCGTCTCGGGTCTCGTCCTCTTCGCCCTCCTCGTCTGGAGCTACCGCCGCGTCCGGGCCGCCCGCGACGCCCCTGGACGGTGACGATGGCGGACTTCCTTTCCTCTCCTCCGTGACGACCGGCTGCGCGCGCCGGAATCATCGCCGGCGCCGGTCACGCGACGGAGGCGTCACCCGCCGCGTCGACGCGCGCCTGCTCGGCCAGACGCCGCCTGGCGTCGTCCCAGGAGAGGGGGAGCCCGCCGGTGTCGGCCTCCCAGAAGGTGAAGGTGGAGTCGCGCATGGTCGAGCGCAGGGACGTCATGATGCCGCGGTGCGGCTCGGTCCTCGCATAGGCGTACAGGGCGTCGCGGTCCTCCCAGGCGGACAGGGTCCAGAAGACCCGCTCGAACGGCTGGGCGATCAGGGAGGCCCCGTAGGCGCCGGGGGCGGTGCGGACCTGGCGCCAGGCGGCCAGGGAGCGCAGGAAGAGCCGGGGCACGTCCTTGAGGGACCGCACTTCGAAGCGGGACGCCATGACGAACGCCGTGCCGTCCGGCGGGGGCGGGTTCGGGACGGTCCAGGGCAGTGTGGGCACCGTACTCTCGCCTCCAAGATTGGTGAGTGGCACTCTCCACAGTAGACAGTGCCGCTATCCAAGGGCCAGTGGATTCACGCACCCGGCCGGCCGGATCCCCGCGGCACCCGGAGAACACGCCCGAACCCTTAAGGCATTTGCCTATAGGCATTAGGGAACTGCATCATGGCTGTCGCCGAACGGGAGGAAGACCATGGTTCGAGCGGGGCTGACCCCGGAGCGCCTGACCCGGGCGGGCGCGGAGCTGGCCGACGAGGTCGGCTTCGACCAGGTGACCGTCTCGGCGCTCGCCCGGCGTTTCGACGTCAAGGTCGCGAGTCTGTACTCGCACCTGAAGAACTCCCAGGACCTCAAGACCAGGATCGCCCTGTTCGCTCTGGAGGAACTCGCCGACCGGGCCGCCGCCGCGCTGGCCGGCCGGGCCGGCCGGGACGCCCTGGCCGCCTTCGCGGACGCCTACCGCGACTACGCCCGGGAGCACCCCGGCCGTTACGCCGCCGCGCGCCTCAGGCTCGACCCCGAGACCGCGGCCGCCGGCGCCGGCGTCCGGCACGCGCAGATGACCCGGGCGATCCTGCGCGGGTACGACCTGACCGAACCGGACCAGACGCACGCGGTCCGGATGCTGGGCAGCGTCTTCCACGGCTACGTCAGCCTGGAGACGGCCGGAGGCTTCAGCCACACGGCCGTCGACCCGCAGGAGTCCTGGGAATGGGTCCTGGACTCCCTCGACGCGATGCTGCGGAACCGGGCCACCGCCTGACCGGTCCGGGGCCGCAGGGCCGACCACGCACCGCCGGTCGCACACCGGCACGTCCGCTCCCCGTGGAAACACCGACAGGCCGAGGCGATGAGCACCGAAGACAACTGGGTCACCACACCCGTGACCGCGGACCTCCTGCGGGGTTTCCTCGACGTGGAACCGACCGCGCACGGCCTGCTGCCGCACCGCCTGCCCGCCCGGGCCCGCCGGCAGATCCCCGACGACCTGCTGGCCACGGCCGAGGCCCAGCCCTCCGGCGTGCGGCTGGTCTTCCGCACCCGGGCCACCACCGTCGAGCTGCTCACGCTGCCCACCAAGCGGGTCTACCGGGGCCTCCCGGCCCCGGCGGACGGCGTGTACGACCTGCTGGTCGACGGCCGCCTCGCCGCCCAGGCCACCGTGGCCGGCGGCAACGTCCGCACGGTCGTCGACATGGTCACCCAGCGCGCCGAACTGAGCGAGGGGCCGCCCGGCACCGCCCGGTTCACCGGTCTGCCGGCACGTGACAAGCACGTCGAGATCTGGCTCCCGCACACGGAGATCACCGAGCTGATCACGCTGCGCAGCGACGCACCGGTCGAGGCGGCGCCGGACAGCGGGCGCCGGGTGTGGCTGCACCACGGCAGTTCCATCAGCCACGGCTCGAACGCCGCCCACCCCACCGCCGTCTGGCCGGCCCTGGCCGCGAGCCGGGGCGGGGTGGAGCTGGTCAACCTGGGCTTCGGCGGCAGCGCGCTGCTGGACCCGTTCACCGCCCGTGCCATGCGGGACGCCCCCGCCGACCTGATCAGCGTCAAGGTCGGGATCAACATCGTCAACGCCGACGTGATGCGCCTGCGCGCGTTCGTCCCCGCGGTGCACGGCTTCCTCGACACCGTCCGCGAGGGCCATCCGTCCACACCGCTGCTGGTCGTGTCGCCCCTCCTGTGTCCGATCCAGGAGGACACCCCCGGCCCGCTCGCCCCCGACTTCGAGGGCGGGACGGTACGGTTCAGGGCCACGGGTGACCCCGCCGAGCGCGCCGCCGGGCGCCTGACGCTCGCCGTCGTCCGCGACGCCCTCGCCCGGATCGTCGGACAGCGGGCCGCCGACGACCCGCACCTGCACTACCTCGACGGCCGTGACCTGTACGGCGAGAAGGACTACGCGGAGTTCCCGCTGCCGGACGAGATCCACCCCGATCCCGCCGGGCACCGCCGCATCGGCGAGAACTTCGCGCGGCTCGTGTTCGCGGACGGCGGCCCTTTCTCCGTCACGGCCGGCTGACCGCACCACGTCCGCGCGGCCGGCGGCCCGGCCCCGGCGGCGCGCCCGCCCGCACCCCGCGGCGCGCGGACCCGTCCGTGCGGCCGGCCGTCACACCCGCTGGGCGTGGTCCGCGCCCGCGGGTGCCGTGGCGAGGCTCCCCGTCACGACGCGGGAACGGCTGTGCAGACGCAGCGAGACGGCGACGAGACCGATCGCGACCGCCGTCATCGCCGCACCGGCCCAGGCCGTGGAGGCGAAGCCGAGGCCCGCGTCGATCACCGTGCCGCCGAGCCAGGGGCCGCCGGTGTTGCCGAGGTTGAACGCGGCGGTCGTCGTCGCGCCGGCGAGCGTGGGCGCGGCGCCCGCCACGTTGAACATGCGGGCGTTGAGCGCCGGGGCGGTGTAGAACGCGGAGACGCCCAGCAGGAACGACAGGGTGATCGCGGCGGCGGGGCCGGAGGCGAACAGGGCCAGAGCGGCCAGCAGCACGGTCGAGGCGGCCGTGCCGGAGAGCAGCACGCCGAACAGGTGGGCGTCGGCGACCCGTCCGCCGATCGTCGTGCCGACCAGCGCGCCGATGCCGAACAGCGCCAGCACGGTCGGCACCCAGCCGTCCGCCAGGCCGGCCACGTCGGTGAGCAGCGGCGCGAGGTAGGAGAAGGCGCAGAACACGCCGCCCGCCGCGAGGGCGGTCACCACGATGGAGAGCCACACCTGACGGTCACGGTAGATCGCCAGTTCGCCCTTGAGCCGGGGCCGCTGCTCGGGCAGCGGGATGCGGGGGATCCTCGTCACCACTCCGACGAGGGCGACCGCGGACGCCGCGCCCACGGCCCAGAACGCGGACCGCCATCCCAGGTGCTCGCCGAGGAACGCGCCCACCGGGACACCGAGGACGTTCGCGATCGACAGCCCGCCGATCATCACCGCCATCGCACGGGCCCGCGACGTCTGCGGCACCATCGCGATGGCCACGGCCGCGCCCACCGCCCAGAAGCCCGCGCACGCCAGGGCGCTGACGACGCGCGAGACGAAGAGGACCTCGTACGTCGGTGCCAGTGCGCCCGCGACCTGGCCGAGGCCGAAGACCGAGATCAGGGCGACCAGGGTGATCTTCCGCGGCAGCCGCAGCGTCGCGACCGCGAGCAGGGGGGCGCCGACCACCATGCCGATCGCGAACGCCGATATCAGCAGTCCCGCCCGGGGGATGGACACGTCCATGTCGTCGGCGATGGGCGGCAGCAGCCCGGAGAGCATGAACTCACTGGTACCGAGGGCGAAGACGGACAGGCCGAGGATGTAGACGGCGAGTGGCATGCGGGGCACGGCGGGCCGCGTGGAGGAGTCGGGCATGACCGGTGCCAACGAAGGTTTTCCTCCTGTCATTCCCTCGTATCCCCTCGTCTCATGATGCGGTCGGCCCTCCGGCCGTCGCGACGGCCGCAGCGCCTGCGTCACGGGCGGCTCCACCCGCGGACGCGCGTCGCGGACCGCGGGCGCGCAGAATGGGAGCAGGACATGCCGGCTCGGTGGCGTTCGGCCGCCTCAGGACGGGGCGCACCGATGCGACGCGACCTGCCGGGAGGCAGCCATGGAGCACTCCGGGGGCCGACGCGGTGATCCCTCCGCGCGAGGTGACCGGCGGGCCGCCGCGCACGTGGCCCTCGCCGTCAACGGCATGGGCAGTTTCACCTGGGACGTGCCCAGCGGGGTGATGCACTACGACGATGCCGCCCTCGCCGTGATGGGCTTCCGTCCGGGCGAGTTCGACGGCCGGCTGAGCACGCTCGGTGAACGCATGGTCCCGGCGGAGCTGCCCGCGGTGCAGGCGCGCGTGGAGCGGGCCCTGCGGGAGCGGTCGGGGTTCAGTCTGTACTTCCGCGTCCGGCATCCCAGCGGCTGGCTGCGCTGGACGCACACCCAGGGGCACGTCGTCTGCGACGCCCAGCGGCGTCCCCTCCAGGTCATCGGCATCGTGCGGGACGCCAGCCACGAGCTGCGGGCCATCGACCAGACCGAGCAGCTGCGGCAGGCCAGGCAGGACCGGCGCCGGCAGGCCGACATCGTCGCTCACATCAGTGACGCGCTCATGCCCACGGTCACGGTGGACGACGTCGCGGACGCCCTCACCTCGGCCCGGCTGCTGGAACGGCTGGGCGCCTCGAGCATCGTCCTGGGGCTGGTCGACGACGGCCGGATGGAGCTGATCGGCTCGAACGGTCTGAGCCGGCGGCTCGTCCGGGACTTCCACCTGTCCCGGCTGGACCAGCCGCTGCCGCTCACGGAGGCGGTGCGCACCCGCGAGCCCGTCTTCATCACCGACCGCGACGAGCTGACCGAACGCTACCCGGCGCTGCTGCCGTATCTGAAGATGTTCTCCAGGGCGACGGCCGCCATGTACCAGCCGTTGATCGCGCACGACACCCCGATCGGCGCCCTCGGCCTCACCTTCGACGGCAAGGGATCGTTCACGCAGGACGAGCGGACGGTCCTGAACGCCCTGGGCAAGGTGGTCGCCCAGTCGTTGCAGCGGGCCCTGCTGTACGACAGGGAGCACGAGCTGGCCGCCGGGCTGCAGACCGCGATGCTTCCCGGCCACATGCCGCCGACTCCCGGGCTGGTCACCGCCACCCGTTACCGTCCGGCGAGCGCCCGCGGCGGGATCGGCGGCGACTGGTACGACGCGCTCACGCTTCCGGACGGCCGGATCGTCGCCGTCGTCGGCGACGTGCAGGGTCACGACGTGACGGCCGCCGCCGTGATGGGCCAGCTGCGCATCGCCCTGCGGGCCTACGCGGCCGAGGGGCACCCCCCGACGACGGTCGTCGCGCGGGCCTCCGCCTTCCTCACCGAGCTGGACACCGACCGTTTCGCCACCTGCCTGCTCGTGCAGATCGACCCGCGCACCGGACGCACCGTGATCGTCCGTGCCGGTCACCTGGGACCCGTGCTGCGGGGTCCGGACGGCACCTGCACGTGGCTGGACGTCCCCGGCGGCCTTCCGCTCGGTCTGTCGTCCCCGAGGTCGCAGCCCGTCCACCCCGCCGCCGAGATGGTGCTGGGCGCCGGTTCCACGCTCCTGCTGTGCACGGACGGGCTCGTCGAGTCGCGCGCCGCCGACATCGACGAGGGCCGCGACAGGCTGCTCGACGCCCTCGTCGCGGGGCCCGTGGAACCGGAGGGCCTCGCCGACCACGTACTGGACTCCATGAGCGCCTACACGGGGAAGGAGGACGACGTGGCGTTGCTGGTCATCCGGCGCAACCGCCGCGCGTCCGAGGTCACCGAGCGGCTGGAGGTCGCCATCAGGTCGGTCGACCCCGACTCGCTGCACACGGCCCGGCTGGCCCTGCGCAAGGCGCTGACCGACTGGTCGCTGGGCCCGCTCTCGGAGACGGCGGAGCTGCTCGCCTGCGAACTGGCCACCAACGCCCTGCTGCACGCCCGGGGCGACGCGACCCTCACGGTCTCGCCGGTGCCCGGCCGGGGGCCCGCCGTGCGGCTGGCCGTCACCGACACGTCGCCGGTCTCGCCGCGGCGCCGGGCCGCGACCGAGCGTTCGACGTCCGGCCGCGGGCTGATGCTGATCGAGGAACTGGCGTCCGCCTGGGGGGTCGAGTCGCGGGGCACCGGCAAGTCGGTGTGGTGCGAAGTGACACTGCCGCCGCCCTGACCGGCCGCGTCGGGCCGGACTGTGCCGTCCGGGCCGACAGGTGTTCACGGCGGGGGCGGCCGGGCCACCGGCGCTTCTCGGGAACCGACCGTCCCGGCCGCCGCCCGTGTGCGCTGTCGGCGGACCGGGGCACGCTCGTGGCTCGCGGGGCGTTCCAGGTGGTGAGAAGGTCGGATGCCGGTCGACGCGGTCCGGCAGCGGAGAGGAAGTCCGGTGATGAAGCACCAGAGGGTGGGCGATGTGATGAGCGACGCCGTGGTCCGTGTGCAGGGCGGAACACCGTTCAAGGAGATCGCCCACCTGCTGCAGGACTACGACATCACCGCGGTGCCCGTCGTGGACGCGGCGGACCGGCCCGTCGGGGTGGTGTCGGAGGCGGACCTCCTGGAGAAGATGTGGGGCGCGGAGCCGGACGGGTCCGCGGCGCACGGGGCGGGGACCGCGCCCGTCGGGGCCAAGGCCTCCGCCACCGACGCGGCGGGGCTGATGACGTCACCCGCCGTCTGCGCGCGCGAGGACTGGAGCGTCGTCGAGGCCGCCCGCGTGATGGCGCGGCACGGCATCAAGCGACTCCTGGTGGTCGACGAGGACGGGCGGCTGATCGGGGTGGTCAGCAGGAGTGACCTGCTGCGGGTCTTCCTGCGCAAGGACCGGGCGATCCGGACCGAGATCATCGAGGAGGCCCTGGTGAAGACGCTCCGCCTGCCGCCCTCCTCCGTGCAGGTGGACGTGACGCACGGACACGTCGTCCTGAGCGGCGGACTCCCCCGGCACGTGTCCGTCTCCGTGCTGGAGGAACTCTGCCGGCGTGTCGACGGCGTGGTCGCCGTGGAGTTCCGGCCGGCGGGAGAGACCGACGGCGACGGCCATGCGTCCGCCGGTCCCTGAGCGGGGCGAGGGGTCGCCTTCCTACCCGTCCCGCCCGGCCCGTCCGTCTCCCGCGGCGCGCGACAGGCAGGCCGTGACGACCACGAAGGGCCACAGGGACTGCGCGAACGTCACCATGCGCTCGACGAGACCGGCCGCGCCGTACCGTGCCATCTCGAACAGGAACCAGGCGCCGCCGGCGCCCATCAGGACGGTCGCCGCGATCGCGGGCCCGGGTCTCAGGGCCCAGGGGGCGCCCCCGTCGCCGTCGATGGCCAGGACCGGCCAGACGGCCAGCAGCGTGAATCCGACCACGGCCACCGCGCCGTGACGCAACGACCCCCCGCTGCTCGGCGCCGGCAGCAGCACCACCGCGAACGCGGCCAGCCCTCCCCCGCCGAGCGCCAGCCGGCCGGCGGTCGAGGCGGGTCGCAGTCCCCACGCGGTCAGCAGATGACAGAGCCCCAGCGCGAGGAACGCCCCGTTCATCACCCAGAACCCCGAGGCACCGTAGGACCCCAGGACGCTGATCGTCTGGGTCAGGGGGTCGTAGGCGGGACCCGTCAGCGACCCCGCGCTCGTCCACCCGCCGACCAGCAGGAGGGGCGCGCCCCCGGACGTGAACAGGGCCCACCTGGGAACGGTTCGCATCGAACCACCCTAGAACGGTCACCCGTGCCGCCCGGGCACCGCGCGCCCCACTCGCCGACCCGGCCGGGCAGGCGGGCGCAGTGTCCGGGCGGCGGGCTCCTGCACATCGAACGTACGAACGGGCACTCCCTCTCGTCCGCCTCCGCGTCGCGGGCCCCGCCGCTGCGCGATGTGCGAACAGCCGTACCAGGAGGGAACATCGAGACGTAGGTTGTGAGGGAACAGTTCACGCCTCGGCCGAGAGACGGACCCTCCTCATGAGCGACCCCGCGACGACGCCCGGACCCGCGCATCAGAAGATCGACACCTCGGTGCCGCACTCGGCCCGCATCTGGAACTACTGGCTGGGCGGCAAGGACAACTACCCCGTCGACGAGCAGGCCGGTGACGCCTACACGGCCGTCTTCCCCGGCATCGTCACCATCGCCCGCAGCAGCCGCGCCTTCCTGCGCCGCACCATCACGTACCTGGTCGCCGAGGCCGGCATCCGGCAGTTCCTGGACGTCGGGACCGGTCTGCCCACCGCGGACAACACCCACGAGGTCGCCCAGCGGATCGCCCCGGAGACCCGGATCGTCTACGTCGACAACGACCCGATGGTCCTGGCGCACGCGCGTGCGCTGCTCACCTCCACCCCCGAGGGGGAGACCGCCTACATCGACGCGGACGTGCTCGATCCGGACCGCATCCTGGCGGCGGCCGCCGCCACGCTGGACTTCGACCGGCCCGTCGCGCTCGTCCTGAGCAACATCCTCGGCCACGTCCCCGACCACGACGTCGCACGCTCCGTCGTCACCCGGCTGATGGACGCGCTGCCCTCGGGCAGCTATCTGTCCGTCAACGACGGTTCTCGGGGCATCGACCCGGACTTCGAGCAGGCGCAGGACGCCTACAACGAGAGCGGCGCCGCGCCGTACGTGCTGCGCACGGTGGAGGAGATCACGGCGTTCTTCGACGGCCTGGAACTCGTGGAGCCCGGGGTCGTGCCGGTCCCCCTGTGGCGCCCGGAGGCCACCTCCCCCGCTCCCGTCCCCATCGGTGAACACGGCGGCCTCGCCCGCAAGCCCTGACCTCCCCGACGGGAGCGACCACCTGCCGGTCGCCGCCAGGGTCGCCCTCCGACCGGGCACACGCGAGAACCCCCGCCCCCGGGGATCCGGGGACGGGGGTTCGGCATGGAGCGCCGGGCAGGCCTTGCACCTGCATTTCCCCGCAGGAAGCGGGACGTCTTGCCTTAGACGACCAACGCGCGGACATCCACCGGGTGGTGGCTGGACGACCTGGGAAAACTCTAGCGCAGCCACTTCGGGGACGCACACCGGGGCGACCACGCAGGCCGCTTTGCTTTTCTTTTACGATCCGGGAACCGCCGTGGGCCCCGGAGCGTTCGACCTGACGGACCGCGATGTGACGCGACCGCAGAACAAGACGGACACGCAGCAGAAGCCGAGGTGGCACGAGTGGCGATGTGGGACCGGATCAAGGACCAGGCCAGGACGCTCCAGCAGTCCCAGGGCGCGCGGGGCACGGGCGGGCACGCACAGGGGCAGGGACC
This sequence comes from Streptomyces sp. JHA26, assembly GCF_002005565.1. Taxonomy (GTDB): domain Bacteria; phylum Actinomycetota; class Actinomycetes; order Streptomycetales; family Streptomycetaceae; genus Streptomyces. The sequence goes on from NZ_BDJC01000009.1 coordinate 34,406, forward strand.
GCAGGCGTTCGGCCGGCCGGGCTCGTCGTCGTCCTCCGGCGGCTCCAAGGCCCAGCTGATCGGGCTGTTCAAGTCCCAGCTCGCCTCGGTGAAGACGGAGCTCAAGAGCGGCGCCTACCGGGACGCGAGCATGGCCATGTGCGCACTGGTGGCGGCGGCCGACGGCCGGGTCGAGCCGGCGGAGCGGCAGCGCGTGGAGGAGCTCATCGTCACCAACGAGGTCCTGCAGAACTTCCCGGCGGACCAGCTCCGGCAGCGGTTCAACCAGCACGTGGACCACCTCCTGGGCGACTTCGCGGCGGGCAGGGCCCAGGCGCTGCAGGTGATCGCCAAGGCCGCCAAGAAGCCCGCGGAGGCCCGGGCGGTCGTCCAGACCGGCATGGTCGTCGCCGGTGCGGACGGCGTCTTCGAGCCGGCCGAACAGCAGGCGGTGCGCGAGGCGTGCACCGCACTGGGCCTGTCCCCCACGGAGTTCGGCGTCTGAGCGCCCCACCGGGCCAGGGGGCTCGACCGCACGGCGTGGTGACGCCTCGTCAGCTGTCGTAGTCGACGGTCAGCGTGTCGGACGCCGGGTACGACTGGCAGGTCAGGACGTAGCCGGCGTCGACCTCGGCGGGTTCGAGGGCGTAGTTGCGCCGCATGTCGGCCCTGCCGTCGGTGACCAGGGCGCGGCAGGTGCCGCAGACGCCGCCCTTGCAGGCGAACGGCAGGTCGGGCCGGGTCTGCTGGGCGCCGTCGAGGAGGGTCCGCTCCCGGGACAGGGAGGCCGTCGTGGACCGGCCGTCCAGGGTGATGGTGACCTCGCTGACCGGTCCCTCGGGCCCGGTCTCCTCGTGGCGCGCCTCGCGCACCGGCTCGTCGTCGGCGTAGAACAGCTCGCGGTGGACGCGGTCCGCGGGCACGCCGAGGCCGGTCAGGACCCGCTGGGCGTCGAGGACCATGCCGTGCGGGCCGCACAGCCACCAGTGGTCGGCGTTCTCCACGTCGACCAGGGCGTCGACGAGCGCCGCGAGCCGTTCGGCGTCCAGGCGGCCGGAGAGCACCTCGGCCTCCCGGGGCTCGCGGGAGAGCACGTGGGCGAGCTGGAAGCGGGCGGGGTGCAGGTCCTTCAGGTCGGCCAGCTCGTCGGCGAACATCACCGTGTCGGTGCGGCGGTTGCCGTAGAACAGGGTGACGGTGGAGCGGTCGTCGGCGGCCAGCACCGACTCGGCGATGGACAGCATGGGCGTGATGCCGGAGCCCGCCGCGATGAGCACGTGGTGGCCGGGGGTGGTGAGATCGGGGGTGAACAGGCCGGTGGGGGCCATCACCTCGACCGTGTCGCCGGGCCGTACCTCGTTGACGAGCCACGACGAGAACAGGCCGCCGGGCACCACGCGGACGCCGATGCGCGGCGAGGAGCCGGCCGGTGAGCAGATCGAGTAGGAGCGGCGCTCGTCGCGGCCGTCGATCTCGCGCCGCAGCGTGAGCGACTGCCCCGGCGCGAAGGCGAACTCCCCGGCCAGTTCGTCCGGGACGTCGAAGCCGACGGCGACCGCGTCCGCGCACAGGCGCCGGACGGTGGCGACGCGCAGACGGTGGAAGGCCGGACGGCGGCGGACGCGTGCCGGGACGGCCGAGGCGGGGGCGGTCGGGGCCATCAGATCTCCTTGACGTACTCGAACGGTTCGCGGCAGACCCGGCAGCGCCACAGCGCCTTGCAGGACGTGGCGGCGAAACGGGAGGTCTCCTCGGTGTCCGTCGCACCGCACCGGGGGCAGGGCACCGTGCGCCGGGTCGGCGACAGCACGAGGGGGACGGCGCCGCGGGGGGCGGCGCCGGGCGGGGCGATGCCGTGCTCGGCGAGCTTGCGACGGCCGGACTCGGTGATCCAGTCGCTGGTCCAGGGCGGGCTGAGCACCGTGCGGATCTCCACCCGCGCGTACCCCGCCTCCCGCAGCCGCGCGGCGACGTCCGCCCGCATCTCGGCCATGGCGGGGCACCCGGAGTAGGTGGGGGTCAGACTCGCGACCACCGTGCCGTCCTCGGTCATCTCGACGTCGCGCAGGACACCGAGGTCGGCGAGGGTCAGCATGGGCAGCTCCGGGTCCGGCACCCGCTCGGCGATGCGCCGGGCGTGCCGGGCGTCCGGCCGGGTGGTCACCATGTCGCCTCCGGGTGGGCGCGGGCCACGCTCTGCAACTCGGCGAGCAGGGGCGCGAGGTGCTCGGTGTGCTCGCCCTCGCGGCCGGAGCCGGGCAGCGGCCGGTACACCGGCATCGGCAGTCCGGCCGCCTCGGTGACCTGGCGCAGGACGTCGGTGAGCTCGTCGCGCACGTCGTACGCGGCGTGCAGCTCGCCGAGGTAGGGGGCGACCTGCTCCAGCGCCGTGCGCATCCTGCGGTGGGACTCGTCCGTGCCGTCGCCGAGGCGCACCGCCCACTCGGCCGCGTACTGCCGGTGGTACGTCAGTTCCTTGACGCCCTTGGCCGCGACCGCCGCGAGGACCGGGTCGGGGTGGGACACGAGCCGCTCGAAGTGCGCGAGGCGCCAGGCGGAGAGCACCAGCAGCCGGACGACGGCGAACGCGAAGTCGCCGCGCGGCAGTTCGGCCAGGCGTACGTTGCGGAAGTCGTCCGCGTCGCGGAAGTAGGCGTAGGCGTCCTCGTCGCGTCCCGTGCCGTCGGTCTGGCCGGCGCGGGAGTAGAGCAGGCGCGCCTGGCCGAGGAGGTCGAGGCCGATGTTGGCCAGCGCCACCTCCTCCTCCAGCTCGGGGGCGCGGGTGACCCATTCGGCGAGCCGCTGCGCCGAGACCAGGGCGTCGTCGGCGAGCGCCACGCACTGGGCGGCCAGTTCACCGGTGTCGACGCCCTCGGGCACGGTGGTGTCCACGCCGTGCAGCGGGTCCTCGAAGCCGGTGCCGTAGGCCCAGCGGGTGTCGTCCTCGTGTCCCTCGGCGAGGGTCATGTAGACGTGGTCGTCGCTCATGCCCTGCTCCTAGATGTGGGGGACGTCGTCGGGGATGTCGTAGAAGGTGGGGTGGCGGTAGACCTTGTCGGCGCTGGGGGCGAAGAAGGGGTCCTTCTCGTCGCGGGTGGAGGCGGCGATGTGCTCGGAGCGCACCACCCATATGCTGACGCCCTCGTTGCGCCGGGTGTAGAGGTCGCGGGCGTGGGTGAGGGCCATCGCGTCGTCGGCGGCGTGCAGCGAGCCGACGTGGACGTGGTTGAGGCCGCGCTTGCCGCGCACGAACACCTCGTACAGCGGCCAGTCCTGCTTCGCGGAGGTCATGCCGCCGCTCCCTTCTGCGTACGGGCGGCCTGCTTGGCCGCGTGGGCGGTGGCCGCCTCGCGGACCCAGGCGCCCTCCTCGTGGGCGGTGCGCCGCCGTTCCATCCGCTGCGCGTTGCACGGGCCGTCGCCCTTGATGACCCGCGTCAGCTCGTCCCAGTCGGGGGTGCCGAAGTCGTGGTGCCCGGTCTCCTCGTTCCAGCGCAGTTCCGGGTCGGGCAGGGTGACGCCGAGCTTCTCGGCCTGGGGGACGGTCATGTCGACGAAGCGCCGGCGCAGTTCGTCGTTGCTGTGCCGCTTGATCTTCCAGGCCATCGACTGCGCCGAGTTGGGCGAGGCGTCGTCGGGCGGGCCGAACATCATCAGCGACGGCCACCACCAGCGGTTCACCGCGTCCTGCACCATCTCGCGCTGGGCGTCGGTGCCGCGCATCATCGTCATCAGCAGCTCGTAGCCCTGGCGCTGGTGGAAGGACTCCTCCTTGCAGATGCGCACCATGGCGCGCGCGTAAGGGCCGTAGGAGCTGCGGCACAGCGGCACCTGGTTGCAGATCGCGGCGCCGTCCACGAACCAGCCGATCACGCCGACGTCGGCGAAGCTGAGGGTGGGGTAGTTGAAGATCGACGAGTACTTCTGCCGGCCCTCGATCAGCCGCTCGGTGAGGTCGGCCCGGTCGGCGCCGAGCGTCTCGGCCGCCGAGTACAGGTACAGGCCGTGCCCGGCCTCGTCCTGGACCTTGGCGAACAGGATCGCCTTGCGGCGCAGCGACGGGGCGCGGGTGATCCACTCGCCCTCGGGCTGCATGCCGATGATCTCCGAGTGCGCGTGCTGCGCGACCTGCCGGATCAGCGTCTTCCGGTAGCCCTCCGGCATCCAGTCGCGCGGCTCGATCCGCTGGTCGTGCGCGATCGTCGCGTCGAAGTGCTCCTGCAGCCCCTCGGGGGGCGGCGCCTCGGCGGCGTGTGTCGTGGTCATCGATACCAGCCTCCCCTACCGACCATTCGTTCGGTATCAGTCTGACGTGTTTCCCGGGACCGGGCAAGCCCCGGGGCCGGCCGCCTTCCCGACCTGCGGCACAGAGCGGCGTCCGCCTCTTGACAGGCCACGATGCGACTGGATTACTGGGCCGTGCCGCACGGTAACCGAATGGTCGGTCGGGACACAAGGTGGTGGATGGCGTGGTGCAGACCGCTGGGCCGAGGACGTCGGCGGAGGTGATGTTCGCCGCGGACGAGGCGTCCCGTCGTCTCGGGATCGAGCTGCTGGAGCACGGTGAGGGGACGGCCGTGCTCCGCATGACCGTGACCCCCGCGATGGTGAACGGACACCGCATCGCCCACGGCGGCTACCTGTTCCTGCTCGCGGACACCGCCTTCGCCTGCGCCTGCAACAGCCACGGCCCCGTGACCGTCGCCGCCGGCGCCGACATCGTGTTCGTCGCCCCGGCGCGCGAGGGCGACGTGCTCGTGGCGCGGGCCGAGGAACGCACGCGGTACGGCCGCAGCGGCGTCTACGACGTGACCGTGCGGCGCGGCGAGGAAGTGATCGCGGAGTTCCGCGGACGCAGCCGCAGCGTCCGGGGCTCGACGAAGGACACGGCGGCGGATCCGGCTGCGGACGGGACGCCGGGCACGACGAAGGAGTCGCGATGATCAGCGAACCGACGACCGGCGGACCGACGGCCACCGCGGCCCCCGCCTCCCGTCTCGGGCGCCCCCTCCCCCAGGACCTGCTGGACGACGGCGAGCGTCTGACCGGCGAGCAGCTGCGCGAGCTCCAGCTCGACCGTCTGCGCGCGACCCTGCGGCACGCCTACGAGAACGTGGAGCTGTACCGGAAGAAGTTCGACGCGGCCGGGGTGAAGCCCGACGACTGCCGCAGCCTGGCCGACCTGTCGCGGTTCCCCTTCACCACCAAGGCCGACCTGCGGGACACCTACCCCTTCGGCATGTTCGCCGTCCCGATGTCCGAGGTGCGGCGCGTCCACGCCTCCAGCGGCACCACCGGCCGCCCCACCGTCGTCGGGTACACGGACGGCGACCTGTCCATGTGGGCGGACGTCATCGCCCGCTCGATCCGGGCCGCCGGCGGCCGTCCGGGCCACAAGGTCCACATCTCGTACGGCTACGGCCTGTTCACCGGTGGCCTGGGCGCGCACTACGGTGCCGAACGCGCCGGATGCACCGTGATCCCCGCCTCCGGCGGCATGACGGCCCGGCAGGTGCAGATCATCCAGGACTTCCGGCCCGAGATCATCATGGTGACCCCGTCCTACATGCTCACCCTGCTCGACGAGTTCGAGCGGCAGGGCATCGATCCGCGCACCAGCTCCCTCGAGGTGGGCATCTTCGGCGCCGAGCCGTGGACCGAGGAGATGCGCCGCGAGATCGAGGAGCGCATGGGCATCCACGCCGTCGACATCTACGGCCTGTCCGAGGTCATCGGCCCGGGCGTGGCACAGGAGTGCGTGGAGACCAAGGACGGACTGCACGTGTGGGAGGACCACTTCTACCCCGAGGTGGTCGACCCGCTCACGGACGCGGTGCTGGCCGAGGGCGAGGAGGGAGAGATCGTCTTCACCTCGCTCACCAAGGAGGCGCTCCCCGTCATCCGTTACCGCACCCGTGATCTGTCCCGGCTGCTGCCCGGGACCGCCCGGCCCGCCTTCCGCCGGATGCAGAAGGTCACCGGCCGCTGCGACGACATGATCATCCTGCGCGGGGTGAACGTCTTCCCCACCCAGATCGAGGAGATCGTGCTGCGCACCCCCGGTGTGGCGCCCCACTTCCAGATCCAGCTCACCGAGCGCGGGCGCATGGACCACATGGTCGTCCGCGTCGAGGCCCGCCCGGACGCCGGCCCCGAGCAGCGCGAGGCCGCCGCGCGGGCGATCGGTCAGGGGGTGAAGGACGGTGTCGGCATCACCGTCGAGGTGGCCGTCGTCGACCCCGGGACGCTGGAGCGTTCGGTCGGCAAGATCCGCCGGGTGAAGGACCTCCGTCGGTCCTGACCGGGGGAAACGTGAGCACCGACACAGCAGTTCACCGTGCGCACCGGTGTGCCGGGGGATGCGGATGGGCAAGGAACGCATGATCGGGGGAGGTTCGTGTCCGTCCTGAGGGGAAAACCCGTGCGAGTGTGTGTGATCGGTGCCGGTCTGTCGGGGTTGGCTGTGGCCCGTGCCCTCAACGACCGTGGTATCGAGTTCGTCTGCCTGGAGAAGGCTCCCGACGTCGGGGGGATCTGGCGTCAGCCGCAGGCGGGTGAGCGCGGCCCGGGGTACCAGTCACTGCACCTCAACACCGCCAAGCAGCTGACCTGTTACGCCGACTTCCCGATGCCGTCGTCGTACCCGCTCTATCCGCGGCACAGCGATGTCGCCGCCTACCTGCGGTCGTTCGCCGAGTGGGCCGGCGTGCTGGACCGCGTGGAGCTGCGCACCGAGGTCGTCTCGGTCGGCCGGGAAGCGGACGGCGCGTGGACGGTCACCGGCCGGAACGCGGACGGCGAGGTGTCGTCACGTCGGTTCGAGCACGTGATCGTCGCCTCGGGGCACCACAGCGAGCCCGCCCTGCCCGACCCCCTTCCGTCGGGCGCCGCCTCCTTCACCGGACGGATCCTGCACTCCCTCGACTACCGCGACGGCAGCGACTTCGCCGGGCAGCGCACCGTCGTGGTCGGCCTGGGCGCGTCGGCGGTGGACATCGCGGCGGACCTCTCCCGGCACGCCGCGCAGACCGTGCTGTCGGTGCGCCGGGGACTGCACATCGTGCCCAAGCAGCTCTTCGGGATGTCGGTCGACGAGATCGCCAATGCTCCCTGGTGGGCCGCCATGTCCTTCGCCGAGCAGCGCCGCTTCGTGGAGCAGGCCCTGCTCGTCGCGCGGGGCAGGCTCTCCGACTACGGGCTGCCCGAACCCGACCACCCGGTCTTCTCCTCGGCCGTCACCCTCTCGGACGAGATCCTCAGCCGGATCCGGCACGGCGCGGTGACCCCGAAGCCGGCGATCGACTCCTTCGACGGCAGCCGGGTCGTCTTCACCGACGGCACCGGTGTGGAGGCGGACGCGGTCGTCTACTGCACCGGCTTCCACATGGCCTTCCCCTTCCTGCCCCCGGACTGCCCGCTGGGACCGGACGGCTCGGTGGAGCTGTACCGGCGGGTCGTCCCGGCCGGCCGGCCCGGTCTGTACTTCGTCGGCCTGGTGCGGCCCGTGGGCGCGATCACCCGGCTGGTGGAGGCCCAGGCGGAGTGGGTGACGCGGATCATCGGCGGCGAGGCGGTGCTGCCCGGCGAGGACGAGATGCGCGAGGAGATCGGCGCGTACCTCGACGGGATCGCCCAGCGCTACGGCAGGACCCGGGGCGCCTCGATCCAGGTCGACGTGGGCCCGTACCTGAGCGAGTTCCGCGAGACGCTCAACGTGTAGCCGCCCCGCGCTCCGCCTGCGCCGGGAGGGCCCCTCGGTGACGACCGCCGAGGGGCCCTCGGCCGTGCCGGGCGCTTTGCTCAGTGCACCGCCACCGGGTCCCGGACCTCCCGGACGGCCGGCGGTCTGACCGCGTACGCCTCCGAGGAGAGGTACGCCGTCACCCGCGGCGCGCGGTCCTGCTGGTGGGCCAGCGCCAGGTAGGCGATCAGGCCCACCCCGTCCTCCGGCCGGCGCCCGGTCAACGCGGCCAGGGACCGGCCGAGCACGGGGGTGTCGACGCCGTACCGGCGCAGCACGCTCACGCCCCGCGCGAGGGCCTCCCCGTCGTGCCGGGCGTAGTCCCGGACGGGGATGTGCAGGGTGAAGCCGCTCGGCCGTGCCGTGCCGGTGTCGGTGAAGGAGTGGCACGTCAGGCCGGGCCGCCCGGTGAGCCGCGCCACCCGGGTCGCGGCACCCGCCGCCGTGAGGAAGAAGTCCTCGACCGCGGCGGGGTGGGGGCTCGGGTCCATGCGGCACAACCGCCCGGCCTGCCCGGCCGTCAGGTTGTCGTGCCGCAGGTAGACCTTCACCCGGGGTTCCTCCCAGTCCCCCAGGTCGAGCGCGACGAACGGATATCCGTCGGCGGCGGGGAGCATGGCGAACGCCTGCCGGTGCCCCAGCCGGTGCAGGGCCTCGCGCACCGTCTCGACGGTGCGCTCCGGTCCGGAGGCGGCCGGGTTCAGGTACACCTTGACCTTGGGCACGCCGCCGGGCCGCAGTTCCAGCGCGCACCACAGGGCCAGCGGGCCCTGCGGGGAGCGCGGCAGGAACAGGTCCCGGACCGCGTCGAGCGGGCCGGTGGTGAAGTTCCAGCGTTTCGCCATCGCCCGTACCGTCTCGAGCCCGACGCGACCGTTGTGAGCCAGGCTGTCTGCGCCGCAGCCGGGTTCCAGGAGCACCCGCAGTGCGGGGGCCGCGCCCGGCTGGAAGGAGAGGGAGAACTCCACCGGGGTGTGGTCGTCGGACAGGAAGGTGCGGTTGGGCGGCGGCAACGCCAACGACCTGTCGGCCTGGTCCCCCAGGGTGTCCGTCAGGACGCGGGCGTAGGTGTCGATGTCGGCCTCGGACAGACCCGCGACCACGCCGAGTCTTCGCAGCTGACCGCTGGTGAAGGCACCGAGGGTCGTGGGGTCCGGCAGCCCGCCGCCCGTGGACGCCCCCGTCACCGGCCCGTCCCTCGTCGCGGGCGGACAAGAAGATACCCGCCCGTGCGGGCGGGTATCGGAGGGACCGACGGCGGGAGAGCGGCGTTCGTGGATATGTGGTCCACGACACCTCCTTTTACTCGTGAGCAACTTGAGCCGCGTGCTCACTACCCGCGCCGTTGAACATTTATGCGAAAGCGGCTGGTTGGGCGGATGTTGCGGATATCACCGTGTGAGCCAGTTGAGGAACTGGCTCCACATACCTCCGCGTTCGGGCGTGCGCGCCGGTCCGGCCGTGCTCTCCCGCGGGGTTGCCGCGGGACCGTTCCGGGGGCCGGAGCTCCGGCCCGGCCGTACCGGGGTGAAGCGGGCCGGGAGGGTGGACAGGGCCCGGTTGAAGGGGCCCGGCCGCCAGGTGAGGCTGTCCTCGGGAACGGCGAGCGTGACGTCGGGCAGCTCGTTGAACAGGTTCTCGATGGCCGTGACGGTGATGTGCCGGGCGGGTTCCTTGGAGGGGCAGGCGTGCGGGCCCGCGCTCCATGCCAGGTGGGCGCGGTTGCTGCCGGCCTGCCGGGCGGCCCGGAGGGCGGGCCCGGTGTTGGCCGCGGCGAAACTGACCAGCACCAGGTCGCCCGACCGCAGTTGCTGTCCCGCGAGTTCGACGTCACCGGCCGGGTAGTGCGGCGCGTAGTTCGCCATGGGAGGGTTCTCCCACAGGGTGTCGTCCAGGGCCTCGTCGATGAGGCCGCCCTCACGGGCGTACCGGTCGTGGGTGAGCAGCCGGTGCAGGGTGTTCCCGATGAGGTTGCGCAGCGGTTCCGCGCCGGCGCCCAGCAACAGTGCCAGCTGGTGGACCATCTCCTCGTCGCTGAGAGCGGCCTGGTGCTGCATCAGCCAGGAGGTGACGTCGTCGCCCGGCTTGCCGCGCTTGAGCGCGACGAGCTCGCCCGCGGCCTGGAACAGCACCTCGGTCGCCTTCTCCGCGTTGACCCCGTCGAACATGCCGGAGATGCCGAACAGCACCCGGTCGCCGATGTCGGCGGGGCAGCCGAAGAGTTCGTTGAACACGAACAGCGGCAGCTGTCTGGCGTAGTCACCGAGCAGGTCGGCCGAGCCCCGGGCGGCGAACTGGGAGATGAGGTAGCCGGAGATCTGCTCGGTGCTCCGGGTCAGCCGGCGGGTGTCCACGCGCGCCATGCTGTCGGTGACGGCCTGCCGCAGCCGCAGGTGGTCGGCGCCGTCGGAGAACATGCAGTTGTTCCGGTGGGCGAGCAGCGGGACGACCGGGCTGTCCGGGCCGACCCTGCCCTCGTTGAAGGCCCGCCAGCGGCGCGCGTCCTTGCGGAACGTCCCGGAGTCCTGGAGCAGTTGCAGGGCCGCCGCGTAGTCGGTGACCAGCGTCGCCTCCACACCGGGGGCGAGTTCGACGGGTGCGGCGGGTCCGTAGTGGCGCAGGTGGTCGTAGTACGCCTGGGGGGCGGCGGCGAACTCCGGCCCGTACAGCGGTACCCGGCCGCCGGAGCCGTGGGCAGGGCACCCGGGCGGGGGCACCGGGGCCGTGTCGTGAGCGTCCATGTTGCTCTCAGTTCCTAGCGGGTGTGGTCCAGCAAGTAGCGGACCAGAGTGGTCAGTGCGGCGGCCGAGGACCTCTCGTCACGGGCGTCGCAGGTGACGACGGGGGTGTCGTCGAGCAGGTCCAGGGCCTCGCGCAGCGCCGCCTCGTCGCGCAGCGGGGCGCCGTCGAAGTGGTTGACGGCGATGGCGTACCGGAGTCCGTACTGCTCGATGAGGTCGATCACGGGGAAGGAGTCCGCCAGCCGTTCGGGGTCGACCAGCACCAGGGCGCCGAGCGCGCCGCGGGCCATGTCCTCCCACATCTGCACGAAGCGCTGCTGGCCGGGCGTGCCGAAGAGGTAGAGGACGACACGGTCGCTGATGGTCAGACGGCCGAAGTCCATGGCGACCGTGGTGGTGGTCTTGCCCTGGACGCCCTTGAGGTCGTCGACCGACTCGGCGGCCTGCGTCATCGTCTCCTCGGTGGACAGGGGCTCGATCTCGGAGATGGACCCGATGAGAGTGGTCTTGCCCACGGCGAAGTGCCCGACGACGAGGATCTTGACCGCGGTCTGGGTCGCCCCGGCGCGGACGTAGGCCCGCTCATCCAAACTTGGCGCGGAGACCATTGAGCACCTCCTCCAGTATCTCCTTGTCCGCGAGGCGGGCGCGGGCCACCGGCGGGCGGGTCGTGAGGTAGCCGCCTTCCATGAGGGAGGCCAGCAGGATGCGCACCACGCCCAGCGGAAGGTGGCTGTGTCCGGCGATCTCGGCGACCGAGAGGTAACCGGCGGAACACAGGTCGAGCAGGTTCTGTTCCTCGGGGGACAGCCGGGTCGGCCGCTGCGCCCGGTCCGCGGAGGCGGTGACCAGGGTGATGAGGGAGAGCTGCTCGTCGTCGGGCAGGCCGCGGCCCCTGGTGATGACGTACGGCCGTACTAATTCCGCGGCTTCCGGCTCCCAGTCGTCGTGGCCGGTCATGAGCGGGCGCCGAGGTTCTCGCGCGGCGGTGTCGTCAGCCGCTTGCCGAGCTGGGCGACGAGCTGCTGCATGCGGAAGGTGATGTCCGCCATGTCGACCTCGGGCGAGGCGGAGACACCGAGGTAGGCGCCCTCGCCGGCGGAGATCAGGAACACCCAGCCGCCGTCGAACTCGACCAGGGTCTGCCGCCACGCCTGTTGCGGGTCCTCACAGAAGAAGGCGAGCGTCCGGCTGAGCGACTGCACGCCGCTCATCGCGGCGGCGACCCGGTCCGCGTCGTCCTTGTCGAAGTCCTGCGTCCGGGCCATCAGCAGGCCGTCGGCGGATATCAGGACCGCGTGCAGAGCCCCGGGAATCTCCAGGGCGCTGTCGAGCATCCATGACAGATCGTCGTTCACGAGACTCCATGTCCTTCGCTGCTTGCACCAGGTGTTCTGCTCGTGCCGTCCGCGTCCTGTGGCCGGCTGACGCGGCCGGACTGCGTGCCGCGCTGGAAGGCACCCATGATCTGTGCCTGTTCGGATTCGGAGCGGCCGGCGGGACGCGGGGCCGGGGTGTCGCCGGGCACGATGGCCATCGGCCGCTTGCGGCGCCGCCGGGGAAGTCCGTCGCTGGTCCGGGACGGGGTGAGCGCGGCTTCCGGCCCGCCGTCCAGGACCGGCCGGCCCGTGCCCGCGGTGGCCGGGGCCGGGGCCTTCTTCTCCGGCATGGAGGTGAGCAGTTCGTGCGGCAGCAGGACGACCGCGCGTACGCCTCCGTAGGGAGAGGAGGAGTCCACCGACACCTCGAAGCCGAAGCGCTCGCACAGCAGGCCGATGACCGCGAAGCCGAACTGCGGGGGGTTTCCGAGTCCCGCCACGCCCGAGGCGCGCTCGCTGGAGAGCAGCTTCTCGGCGCGGGTGCGCTCCTCGTCGCTCATGCCGACACCGGCGTCGTCGACGACGACGCAGATGCCCTTGGGCACGGTGCGGATGTTGATCTCGACGACGGTGTCCGGGCTGGAGTAGCTGGTGGCGTTGTCGAGGAGTTCGGCGAGGGCCAGGGCGACGGGTTCGACGGCCCGGCTGGTGATGCCGAAGTCGACCTGGGAGAGGATCTCCACCCGCCGGAAGTGCCGGATCCGGCCCTGGGCGCTGCGGACGACGTCGTAGACGGAGGCGGTGTCGCGCCGGCCGCCCAGCCAGCCGTCGCACAGGACGGCGATGGACTGGGCGCGCCGGCCGAACTGCGAGTTGGTGTGGTCGATCTCCAGCAGGTCCTGCAGCAGGGCGGAGTCGCCGTACTTGGTCTGGAGCCGGGTGAGGACCAGCTGCTGTTCGGCGGCCAGGCCCTGGAGGGTGCGCATGGCGGATTTCAGGACGGTCTTCGTCTCGTCCTCGGCCCGTTCCTGGGCCGCCTGCACGGACTTTCCGTAATCGTTCTCCAGCTCCGTGTAGTGGTCCTTCAGGTCCCGCACTTCCTGCCGCAGCGCTCGGGCCGCCCTGCGCTGACGGCTGACGAGCACGGCGGCGACGACGAGGGCGACGAGAAGGACCCACACCAGCGGGTTCCCTGTGTATTCCGTCATAAGACTCTCTTCAGGCGACTGACGGCTTGCTGGATTCCGTCCGTGCGGGCGGCCCGACGGACCGCCCGCACCGCGTTGCCGCCCGAGCCGTCCCTGAAGTCGGGGATGCCGTCCTTCACCCATCCACCGCTCCGCAAACGCGGTGATCGTATCATCGCCGGATCTTGTGAATTCACGTCAAGAAACGTGTGGAGAAGTCCGGTTGGGGACCGGAAAGGATCACGTCGGAGCCGGTCGGTACAGTCGGCCGCGTGACAGATGCACAGGGCACCTTCTCGCGGAACGACCGGCCGACCCGGGGCGGTGCGGCGTGACGCCGGAGGCCATGGCGGCGGTGTTCGCCGCGGGCGCCGGAGCCGGGGCGGTCAACAGCGTCGTCGGCTCGGGAACGCTGATCACCTTCCCCGTGCTGCTGGCCGCGGGCCTGCCGCCCGTCACCGCGACGGTGTCCAACGCTCTCGGCCTCATCCCCGGTTCCGTCAGCGGTGCCGTCGGCTACCGCGAGGAACTGCGCGGCCAGCGCCGGCGCGTCCTGACCCTGGGCGCCGGCGCCCTGCTCGGGGGCCTGGCGGGGGCCTCGCTGCTGCTGTCCCTGCCCGCCGACGCGTTCGAGACGATCGTGCCGGTCCTGGTCGGGCTCGCCCTCGTCCTGGTCGCGTTCCAGCCCCGGCTCTCCGCCGCGGTGCGCCGACGGCGCGAACGGGCCGGTGGCGTCGCCCGCCGCGACGGCGGTCCCCTGTTGTTCGGCGGTCTGACGCTGGCCAGCGTCTACGGCGGCTACTTCGCCGCCGCGCAGGGGATCGTCTACCTGTCCCTGATGGGCATGCTCCTCGACGAGCCCCTGCAACGCCTGAACGCCGTGAAGAACGTCCTGTCGGCCGTCGTCAACACCGTCGCCGCGCTCTTCTTCCTCTTCGCGGCGGACTTCGACTGGACGGCCGTCGTGCTCATCGCGGCCGGCTCCGGGCTCGGCGGTTTCCTCGGGGCCAAGGTGGGCCGCCGCTTCAGCCCCGCGGTCCTGAGGGGTCTCGTCGTGACGATCGGCACCGTCGCGCTCGCCCAGCTGGTGCTGCGCTGACCGGCCGACGGCGCCCGCCCGGGGGCGTCCAGGAACCGGACGCCCCGGCAAGAGCCTGGTGGATGCATCTACCGTGCACGGTGAACGACGGCGTCGCGAGTGGAGGAGCTCCTGTATGGGCGGGCGGACAGCACAGTCCCGGGCGAACGGTCACCAGGCGGCCGTGCTCCTCCTCGAGGACGTGGCCGTACGCCGCCACACGACGGACCAGCTGATCCTCGACGGGATCGACTGGACGGTCCGGCCGGGCGAGCACTGGGCCCTGCTCGGCGCCAACGGGGCCGGGAAGACCACCCTGCTGCGGCTGCTCGGCGCCCTGATGCACCCCACGACCGGCAGCGTGGAGGTCCTGGGCAGCCGGCTCGGCCGGGTGGACGTCCGGGAGCTGAGGACCCGCATCGGCCACGTCACCTCGGCCCAGCGGGTGCCGCAGGACCTCAGCGCCCACACGGTCGTGCTCACCGGGCACAGCGGCACGGTGCAGCCGCTGTGGCGGACGTACGACGACGAGGTCCGGCTCCGTGCCCACGACCTGCTGACCGAACTGGGCGTCAAGGAGCTGGCGGACCGGCCGTACGGCGTCTGCTCCGGCGGGCAGCGGGCGCGCGTCCTGATCGCCCGGGCGCTGATGGCCGATCCCGCGCTGCTGCTCCTGGACGAGCCGTTCAACGCCCTGGACCTACCCTCCCGCGAGGACCTCGTGGAGGCCATGCACCAGCTGGCCGAGGGGCGCCCGCAGCTGGCCACCGTCACGGTCACCCACCATCTGGAGGAGCTGTTCCCGGCCGTCAGCCACGCCCTGCTGCTGCGGGAGGGACGGATCCTGTCCCGGGGGACCGTGGACGCGGTACTGACCGACTCCCTGCTGACCGCCTGCTTCGGCCGCGACATCACGGTCACCCGGCGCGACGGCCGCTGGTCGGCCTGGTCGGGCCGGCGCGCCTCCGCGGAGGACCGGACGCGTTCCGCGTCGCGGCCACCGGCGAACGGGGCGTCGCAGTGACGGGAGGCCGGACAGCACCCCGGGCCGCGGTGGTCCCGCCGGGTTGACCGGGGTACCCCGTGGGCGTGCACTTGTGCCGGTGGCCGCCGCTCCCCGTTTCCGCCCGGCGGGACCCGGGAAGCCAGTTGCGGGGGAGCCGACGGGCGGTCCCGGACGTTCCGTACGCCGATACGTCCGGGGCCGCCCTCGCACCGGGCCCGCCACCACTCCCTGCGGGACGGATCGGCGAGGTCCCCTCCCGACGCGGGACGAGGACGGTCGTCCGCTCCGTGCAGCTCCGTGCGCTCACGGGGCATCCGGACGGTGGAAGATCCCGACCGTCCCGACACGAGGAGCAGCCGACCGTGGGAACCGCCGTGCACGTGCCGCAGACGCGGGACATGATCGGGGACGAACTCTCCGGCGACGAAGCCCTGACCGCGCTGAGACGGTACGGCGGTCTGCGGCTGCTGACCGACTCCTTCACCCGGTTCCGCTACGCGGACGGCTTCACCAACGCCCGGGCCCTCGCCTTCCAGATGGTCCTCGGCCTGGTGCCGTTCACCGTCGTCCTGGTGGGCCTCGCGACGTCGGTGCACACGGAGGGCGTGGGCCGGGTCGTCGAGCTCACGCTCGGCCGGATCGTTCCGGGTGCCAGCGCGGATGTCGTGGAGAAGGCGTTCGAGGGCACCCGGCGCAGCGCCCACAGCGACGCCTGGAGCACGCTCGCGCTGTGGCTGGGCCTGGGGTTCGCGCTGCTGAACCTGGCGTCGGCCATGGGCCAGATCGAACGGGGCGCCAACCGCATCTACGGCATCGAGCGGGACCGGCCCGCCCTCCGCAAGTACGGCAGGGCGCTGGTCCTCGCACTCACCGCCGGGCTGCCGATGGTGCTGGGGTTCGTCGTGCTCGTCGCCGGTGAGGCCGTCGGGGACGCGGTGGCGGAGTCGGCCGGTGGCACGGGCGGTGCCGACTGGTGGGGCGCCCTCGAGGTGCCCGCGGGGCTGCTGCTGGCCTGGGTCGCCTCCGCGGTGATCCTGCGCTGGTCGCCCCGCCGCGACCAGCCGGGGTACACCTGGCTGGCCTTCGGCTCCGCGGTCCACCTGGTGCTCTGGGTCTGCGCGACGTGGCTGCTCGCGCTGTACGTCGGGCGCAGCGGCGCGTTCGGTGCCGTCTACGGTCCGCTGACCGCGTTCATCGCGCTGCTGCTGTGGGCCAACCTGACCGCGGTGGCGCTCTTCCTCGGCATCGCGTTCGCCGCCCAGCTGGAAGCGGCCAGGGCGGGCCTGCGGGCACCGGTGCGGCCGGATCCGGGGCCGGGGGACTGACGCTCCGTTCCGTCGGCGGGGCCGGGTGTCACGCCGCGTCGGGGGGCGGTGTCATGGCCCAGCGGATCCCGGCGGTCACGGCCGTGCCCAGCGGCCGTACGCACACCGCCTCGGCCGTCGGCACCCGTGGCAGCCACAGGGCGCGCGAGGCCCACCGCGGCAGCAGCGAGACCGCGTTGGCGGCGATGACGCCGTACGGGAGGCGGGCGAGGAGCGGTACGGGCGGGTTCAGCAGCAGGAACCGGGCGGTACTGCGCGCCTCGTCGGTGGCGCGCAGCTCGCCGCGGTAGGAGGCCAGCCGCTCGGCGAGACCGGCCCGGTCGACGGGCGGGTCGGGCACCCCGAGCGCTCTGGCGACGCGGGCCGCGTCGGCCACGTAGGCGTCGCAGCCCTCGTCGTCCAGGGGCCGGGCTCCGTAGCGCTGGTGGGCGCGCAGGAAGCTGTCGACCTCCGCGACGTGCACCCAGCACAGCAGGTGGGGATCGGCCGCGGAGTACGCCTGGCCGGAGGCGGTGGTGCCGCGCACCCTGTCGTGGACGGCCCGCACCCGGTCGCAGGCCTCCTGAGCGCTGTCGGCCGTCCCGAAGGTGGTGACGGCCAGGAAGGTGCTGGTCCGCTGCAGTCGCCCCCAGGGGTCCGAGCGGAACCCGGAGTGCGCCGACACGGCCGCCATGGCCAGGGGGTGGAGCGACTGGAGCAGCAGGGCGGACAGGCCCCCGATGAACATCGAGGCGTCACCGTGCACCCGTCTGACGGGCCGGTCGGGACCGAACCAGCGGGGACCGGGCGTGCCGTGGATGCGGGCCCGGTTGTCCCGGCCCTCGGGCCCCGCCACTCTGGAGAAGATCATGTCGCCGATCCGTGCGCGCGGATCGGGAAGCCGGTCTGCCGGGAAACGCCTCATGGCTGCCGAACCCTCCTCTGCCTGCGGGGACCGGACGGGTCTCATGAACAGTCTGCCCAGGTCCGTCCGAAGGAGGCATCGGCACCGCCCGCCCGCGGGCTCAGGCGCAGGTCCAGGCCGACATCCCCTGCATGCGGGCCAGGCTCTCGGCGACCTTGATCTGCTCCTCGCGGGTGGCCAGGTCGGCGCGCTGCGCGTACTTCAGGCCGCCGGCCGCCTCCCAGCTCGACTGCGTGAACTGCAGGCCGCCGTAGTGGCCGTTCCCGGTGTTCGCCTGCCAGTTGCCGCTGGACTCGCACGCGGCGATGGCGTCCCAGTCGGTCGCGCGCAGGACCGACGGCGAGGCGGCCGCCTGCGCGGCCGTGCCCAGGACGGCGGCGGCGGCCAGGGCCACCAGGACGGACGGGGTGCCGCGACCGGCCGTTCCGGCCCAGGCGCTCGTATGAGCATGTCGTCTACAGATCATACAAAGACTGTTACACCAGGTGACCGCCGGATGCCGCGCCGACCGCGTCCGGGTTGCGCCGGACGGAGCATCCGGACACCCCCGGCGGCGGCGTGCGACCGCACGGCTCCCCTCCGTGGACGGATCCGCTCACGCCCACAGCTCGTCGCTGTGGCACACCCGGGCGCCCATGTTGCGCTGCATCATCCGCAGCGCGGCGTCCGCGAGGTCGGCGTGGATGTGCGCGACCGCGTCCCGCGGCACGACGACGTCGAGGTGGCGGATGTGGGCGTCGAGCGCCGAGTAGAGCACGCACTGCTCGGTCACCTGGCCGCACAGCACGAGCCGGTCGATGCCCTGTTCGTGGAGCAGGTACGTCAGCGGGGTCTCGAAGAAGATCGAGTGGCGGGCCTTGACCACGAAGAGCGAGGACTCGTCGGGACGCAGCGGCTCGACGAGCCGGGCGTGCGGTCCCGACAGGGCCTCGTCGAGGATCTCCCCGTGGTGCGAGCGCCACTCTCCGAAGTTGTCGTTGACGTAGATCACGGGCACGTCCCGCTCCCGCGCCCGGCGCAGCAGGCCGGCCACCACCGGCACCACGCGCTCCGCCGACGGGATCAGCTGGTCGGCGTCCTTGTGGTCGTAGGTGTTGATCATGTCGATGACGATCAGCGCAGTCTTGCTCATGTCGTCCAGAGTGCCCCCGGAGAGCGAGGTGATGATTCCGCCGCCGGGCCGACGGCGCGGCGAGGGACCGTGGGACCTCACCACGACGCCCGGTCGGGCAGGTCCGCCCCCTGCTCCGCACCGGGTTCCGCGACCCACGGCTCGGGTCCCGTGCCCTCGCTCCACGCGCGCAGTCGACGCTGGTCGACGCAGACTATTCCGCACTGCTCGGCGTAGTCGGCGGCGGGCGCGGTGAAGTCGCTGCTGGTGACGAGGACCGCCACGTCCGCCCCGTGGACGGTGAAGCAGGTGCCGCCGAAGCGCTGCAGTTCCTCGGAGCCGACCTTGTTGTCCTCGCCGTAGCGCTTGCACTGGATGACCAGGCGCCGCCCGTCGGGGGTCACCGCCAGCACGTCGGCGCCGAGGTCTCCGGCCCCGCCCACGACCTCGACCTCGGCGCATCCGTCCCGCACGCAGAGGTCGGCTATCGCCTGCTCGAACTCGTCCGGGCTCAGGGCGTGGTGGTCGGTGATCTCCACCGCGGGGACCTCCACCGCGGTGGCCTCCATCGCGGGGACCTCCGCCGTGGGAACCTCCGCCGCGGGCGGCTCGCCACCCGGTGCCGTCACCGGAGCCGGTGCGGCGGGACGCTCCGCGTCCAGCTCGTCCAGCGCCGTGGCCGTCGCCTGTTCCAGGGCGTTCGTGGTGCGGCGGGCCAGCCTCGCGGTGGAGAAGCCGGACCGTCCGCGCCGGCCGACGACGAGAGCCGTCACCACGCCGAGCGACAGGAGCACGGCCCATGCGGGACGGCGCTCGGCGACGTCGAACGCCATGCGCACCACCAGGCCGACGAGGCCGAGGCCGAGGGCGGCGAGACCGAAGAACATGGCGGTCGCGCGCAGGTCGAAGCGGCGCCCGGCGGGCAGGCGGCGTGTCCGTTGCTCGGGCGAGGTCACGGGCGGGGTCCTCCTCGGGAGCCGATGCGAAGATCACCTCTGCGTCTGCCCTCGGGCGGCGCGCCCAGTCCCGGCGAACGCCCGGTGCGCGCCGGGCACATGACACGCCGTCGGATGGCTCATCGTCCGCCACCCCGAAACCCTTCGGGCATAACGTGCTGAATATGAAGAAATGCCATGTCGTGTACCTGGTGTGCACCGCTGCGATGGTCGGAACGGGTCTTGGTGCGGCTCCGGCGGGCGCCTTCCCCGACGTCCCCCACATCCCCACCGTCCACGTGGTCCACCCCGGAGAATCGATCCAGAAGGCCGTGGACGCCGCCGAATCGGGCGACACCGTCCTCGTCAGCGTCGGCACCTACCACGAGAGCGTCAGCGTGAGCACCCCCGGGCTCACGCTGCGCGGCATGGGCCGGTACACGGTCATCAAGCCGAGCACGAAGAAGGCCTCCGGCACCTGCGCCGAGAACGGCAACGGCATCTGCGTGGTCGGGACGAAGGACAAGAAGGTCGAGGACGTCACCATCGACTCCCTGAGGGTGACCGGGTTCGCCCGCGCGGGTGTGTTCTCGATGGCCACCGACGGGCTGACCGTACGCAACGTGACGGCCGACAAGAACGACGTCTGGGGCATCGCCCAGGAGCGCTCGGTCCGCGGCGTCTTCCGGGACAACACGGCCCGGGACAACGGCGACGCGGGCATCTTCCTCGCCAACACGATCAAGGCCGAGGAAGGCGCCGAGGACACCCGCGGCACGGTCGTCGAGGACAACCGGCTCGAGGGCAACCGGATCGGCGTCACCGTGCGGCGGCTGCGCAACCTCACCGTGTCGGACAACCACATCACCGGCAACTGCGCGGGCGTCTTCGTCGTCGGCGACGAGAACAGCCCCAAGGCCGGTCACCTCGCGGTGCGCGGCAACCACGTCGTCCGCAACAACAAGTCGTGCCCGAAGACCGAGCGGCTGCCCGCCCTGCAGGGCTCCGGCATCGTGCTGACCGGTACCGAGAAGGTCCTGGTCACGGCCAACACGGTCGAGGGCCACGCCGGCACCTCCCCGCTGTCGGGCGGCATCGTCCTGTTCAAGTCCCTCGTGGGCGTCTCCGGCGAGAAGAACGAGGTCAGCCGCAACACGCTGCGCGACAACTCGCCCGCCGACCTCGTCAGCACCGAGACCGGCAGGAACAACACGTTCAGCGGCAACTCGTGCCGGGCCTCCAAGCCCGCGGGACTGTGCTGACCGCCCGGCCGCAACCCCCCGTGGACCGAAGAAGGAAGGAAAGCGGCACATGACGACCGTACAGACCGCCCCTCCCCCGCCGATGCGGCTGAGGGAGCTCGCGTTCGGGGCGGCATGCGCCGCCGCCCTGCGCGCGGCCGCACGCCTCGGCGTCGCCGACGCCCTCGGCGAGAACCCCATGGCCGTGGAGGACCTCGCGGCCGCCGTGAAGACCGAACCCCGGCCGCTGCGCCGGCTGTTGCGCGCCCTGACGTGCTACGGCGTCTTCGCCGAGCACGAGGACGGGACGTTCGCCCACACCGGCATGTCCCGGCTGCTGCGCGAGGACGACCCGCACAGCCTGCGCTCCATCACCCTGTGGTGCACCGAGCCGTGGACCTGGGACGCGTGGCCCCGGCTGGACGAGGCCGTGCGGACCGGCCGCAACGTCGTCGAGGACCTGTACGGCAAGGAGTTCTTCACCTACCTCAACGAGGACGCACCCGAGTCGGCCGAGGTCTTCAACCGCGCCATGACGACGTCCAGCCGGCAGTCCGCCGAGGACGTCGCGGCCCTCCTCGACCTGTCGGGGAGCAGGTCGGTCGCCGACATCGGTGGCGGGCAGGGCCACGTGGTGGCGAGTCTGCTGGAGAAGTACCCGTCGATGCAGGGCGTCCTGCTCGACCTCCCGCGCGTCGTCGAGAACGCCGACCCCCGGCTGCGCGCGGGGGGAGCGCTCGCGGACCGCGTGCGCATCGTGCCGGGCGACTGCCGCGAGGCCATTCCCGTCCAGGCCGACGTGTACATCATCAAGAACATCCTGGAGTGGGACGACGACAGCACCGCCCGCGCCCTGCGCAACGTCATGGAGGCGGGCGGCCCCGGGGCCCGGGTCGTGGTCATCGAGAACCTCGTCGACGACACGCCCTCGATGCGGTTCAGCACCGCCATGGACCTGCTGCTGCTGCTCAACGTCGGCGGCGCCAAGCACACCACCGACAGCATGGTCGGCCGGCTGACCGACGCGGGCCTCGTCATCGACGACATCCGCCCGGTCAACCCCTACCTGCACGCGTTCGACTGCACCGTGCCCGCCCGGTAGGCCGGCTGCAGGACCCGGTACAACGGCCGTCGGACCGCGAACGTCGCGGTCCGGCGGCCGGTTCCGTGTCCCGGTGCCGGCTCAGGCGCCGGGCGAGCGCCGGTCGGTGACGGGGACCATGCGGGCACCCCGGAGGGCTCGGGCGAGGTCGTCGCCGCCTTCCCCGGCGGCGGCCTCCGTGGCGGCGGGACCGTCGAGGAGCGTCGTGAGTTCGGCCGCCTGGCTGGCGTCGGGCAGGCCGAGGGCGATCGCCGGGTCGCAGGCGTCGAGACCGCCGCGTACGTCGATCAGCCGGACCACGACGTCGTCGCGCTGGAAGATGGTGCTGCACAGGACCGGGCTGCGCGGGTCGTCCGCCGCCGCCTCGTCCCGCTGGGCCAGCAGCCGGGCCAGCCGCATGCCGCACCCCGGGCGGGCCGGGTACGACAGCGCGTGCCGTTCCGCCTCCGGTTCCTCCTGCCCCGCCGTCACGTGGTGGACGGCCGGCAGCGCGGCGCGGGTGTAGAAGACCCGGGCCGACTCGGGATCGCTCAGGTCCCGGTCCTGCTCCAGGTACGGGTTGATGGCCTCCTCGACGGCCCGCACCTCCGGCTGCTGGGCCACGTGCCGCAGCGCCGCGAGCAGGTCGCCCCGCACCTCGATGGCCCGCACCACGCGGTTGCCGTGCATGAACAGGGAGGTGCGCAGCAGTCGGGTGTTGACGTCGACCTGCGGCTCGGGGGCGGCGTAGTCGGCGAGGAGCTTCGCGACGGCCTCCTCGCTGCCCGGCTCGACCGTGAAGGTGAGCGCGTGGCGGATCACGCCGTCACCCACCCGGGGCGACGTCTGGAGGCTGCCCCTGCCGGTCCCGGCGTCCACGGCGGGGGCACCGGTCTCGCGGACGACGTGGAAGCGGAGCGACCTGGTGTCCCGGACGCAGCTGTGCAGCGGTTTCACCATCCGCACGTGCTCCTCGCTGCTCACCCAGTCGAGGAACGGCGGAGCGCTCTCCCACTCGCTGGTGATGAGCCACTGGGACGGGTTCTCGATGGACTGGCACAGCTGTTCACTGACGTGTCCGGGTACGGACTCGACGTGGCTGCGCAACTGCTCGTACGTCTCGAGGAACTGCTGCTGGGCTCCGTCGTTGACGTCCACCAGCAGGACGACACGAAGCCTGGAGCCGTCGAACACGGACTGGGAGACACGGTGCGACATCTGTCGCGTCAGCGGTTCAGAAGCAGGGGTGGACATGGTGGTCATCCTGCGCACAACTCCTTCGCGGGGGGCGGTACCGGACGTCGGCCGCGGTGATGCGACGTCGGCGCCTCGATCCTGTGCCCGCCCCCGGGAGCGCGCGAGTCGTATGAACTACGCGGGTGACCGGTGCGGGCGGAGGTCCGGGTGGCCTCAGACGAGGTGCGCGAAGACCACCAGGTTGTCCGTGTAGTCCTTGACCTTGCGGTCGTAGTCACCGGCACAGGTGATGAGCCGTACCTCCGGACGGTCCGCGTCGCCGTACACGCGGCTGCTGGGGAAGGCGTCCTTGGCGAAGGTCTCCAGGCTGTCGACGACGAAGGACGCCGTGCGCCCGTCGGCCCGTTCGACGTGGAAGACGTCCCCCTCGTCCAGTTGGTCGAGGCGGGCGAAGACGGCCGCGGACGTCTTGGTGTCGACGTGTCCGGCGATGATCGAGGTGCCGGTCTCGCCGGGGGAGACGCCCTTGGCGTACCAGCCGACGAGGTTGGTGTCGTTCGCGGGCGGAGGCTGGAGCTGCCTGTTCTCACCGATGGCGAGATCGGTGAAGGGGGCGTCGACGGAGATCTCCGGGATCAGCAGGCGCACCGGCCTCGACCGGGGCAGGGCCGCCGTGCGGTCCGCGCCGGTCGGGTCCGCGGTCGGCGGGTCCTCGGCGGGCGGGTCGGCGGCGGCCGTCGGCCCGCCGACCGCCGGGGCCGACGCCCCGGCCCCCGGGGCGAGCGGCGGACGGGAGGAGTCGGCCGACGTGTCGTTACCGCCGAGCAGGCTCATCGCCAGGACCAGGAGGGCGACGGCGCACAGCACCATCAGGCCCCCGCGGGAGCCGGAGGCGGTCGGTGCGTCACCGGCGGGAGAAGAAGGGGGTACTGCCATCGGAAAACACCTCACTAGGCACGGCAGCGGGGCGGGAACGGGCGGCGAGCCGGGCCGCCACGCGGTGCGCGGGTGGCGGCCCGACTGCTATCACGCCCGGCATGGCTCAGGCCGCTCCGTGAGACTTCCTGCGGCGCGCGGCGTACAGGCCCGCGGCGGCCACGCCCAGGACGGCCAGCCCGCCCGCGGTCGCGCCCGGCTGGGCCAGCCCGCCGCCGCCGGTGTGCATCCCGCCGCGGGGCTTCTCCTCCTCGCCGCCGCGCCAGGACCGCTCACCGCCGTTGTCGCCGGAGCCGCCCCAGTCGCCCTCGTTCGCCACGGTCAGCGCACCGCCACCCGTGTGCATCCCGCCGCGGGGCCGGTCCTGCTCGTCGCCACCGCGCGACCGCTCACCGCCGTCGTCACCGGAGCCGCCGCGCGACCGCTCACCGCCGTCGTCGCCGGAGCCGCCCCAGTCGCCCTCGTTCACCATGGCCAGTGCACCGCCACCCGTGTGCATCCCGCCGCGCGGCTCGTCGTGCTTGCCGCCACCGCGCGACCGCTCACCGCCGTCGTCACCGGAGCCACCGCGCGACCGCTCACCGCCGTCGTCGCCGGAACCGCCCCAGTCGCCCTCGTTCACCGAGGTCAGCGCACCGCCACCCGTGTGCATCCCGCCTCGCGGCTCGTCGTGCTTGCTTCCGTTGCCCTGCTCCTTGCTGTAGGAAGAGTCGTCGTGGTCCCAGTCACCACCGGCCGCGTAGGCGCCGGGGGCACCGAGGACGAGGACGGTCGAAGCCGCCGCTGTGGCCAGGAGAGTGCGAGCAGATCGCATCTGAGTTTCCTTCCGCCATGACCGGGCAGCTGGTGCTTCGTCAGCTGATGTGACCCGGCCCTGACGTGATTTACCGTCAGCCAACCGTCGCGCTTCCACCACTCAAGGCGCTCACCCGGGTGAACCCCGCCGGCCGGGGACATGCGGACGGCGGACACGAGGGCTTCCCTCCTGCCACCGTCCACCGCTGGATGGGCGGCGGGTACGGCCGGACGTCTTTGACCGTCAACTTCCTTGCCCGGAAAGGCTTTCCGGCATGGATTCGATGACCGCGCGCATGGCGCGCCGGAACACACGCCACACCTGGTGGATCGTCATCGGCCGGCTCCTGTCCGTGGCGCCGCGTCAGGTGGCCTCGGCCGTCCACCAGCCCGCCGACCGCGTCCCCGGCCTCACAAGGCCCTAGCCCTCCGGGTCGTCGTGGGTCGGGTCGGTGACCTCGGGGTGCTCGCGGCGGGAGCCGGGGGCGGCGCGGTCGGGTGCGGCCTCGCTGTGCGGGGACTGGGGTGGTGGGGGCGGTGCCGTGTCCTCGGCGGCGCCGACGCCCGCGGCGGGCAGGCGCAGCGCGAGCAGGGCCACGTCGTCGCCGCGGGGCGCGATGCGGGCCAGCAGCTCGTCGCAGAAGTCGTCGACGGTCCGCTCCCCCAGCCGGCGGGCCAGGACACCTGCGTGGTGGCGGAGCTTGGCCATGCCGAGGTCGATCGGGCGCTCACGGCTTTCGACCAGGCCGTCGGTGTAGAGCAGGAGGATGCTCTCCGGCGGGAGTTCCTCGCGGGCGTCGGGCCATTCCAGGCCGAGGCGCAGGGCCTCGCTCATGCCGATCAGCGGGCCGTGGCCGCCCTCCAGGTAGCGGGTCCCGCCGTCCGACGTGATCAGCAGGGGTGGCGGATGACCGGCGTTGACCCAGTGGAGCCGCCAGGGTCCGCCCTCGGGGCCCTCGACGCGGGCGAAGACGAGCGTGGCCATGGGGGCGTCACTGGTGTGGGTGACGGCCTCGTCGAGACGGTGCATGATCACGCTGGGCGGCTCCTGGTGGTCCCAGGCCAGGGCCCGGAGCATGTTGCGCACCTCCGCCATGTGGGCGGCGGCCTGCAGGTCGTGCCCGACGACGTCCCCGATGACCAGGGCCATCACCCCGTCGGCGAGCAGGAAGGCGTCGTACCAGTCGCCGCCGATCTCCATGGCGCTCTCGGCGGGCCAGTAGCGGGCGGCCATGCGGACGTGGTCGACCTGTGGGAGGGGGGTGAGCAGCTGGCGTTGCATGGTCTCGGCGACGTTCTGCTGCTCGTGGTAGAGGCGGGCGTTGTCCATGACCAGTCCGACGCGGCGGCCGATGTCGGCGAGCAGGGCGATCTCGGCCGCGGTGTGGGCGGGCGCGTTCCCGGCGCGGGCCACGGTCAGGATTCCGTAGGACCGCTGCCGGGTGCGGAGGGGGACGACGACGGCGGTGTGGCCGCCCAGCTGTTCGAACAGCGCGCGGTGGGTGGCCGCGAGCGGGGCCCGCGGGTCGTGCAGCAGGTCCTCGGCGGTCAGGACGACGGGACGGTCGCCGTTGACCAGCCGTGCCAGCGCCGCACGTGACGGGTCCGGCAGCGGGGTCAGCGGCCCTCGCAGGCGCCGGGCCCGGTGCGGGTGGGTGCTGCTGCGGACGGCGAGCCGTTCCAGGGCGTCCTGCTGTCCCGGGTGGACGTCGACGGCGGCCCACTGGCCGAGTTCCGGCACCAGCAGCCGCAGGAGACGGCGGATGGTGACGGAGATGTGTTCGGTGGGGACCAGCACCGTCGAGATCTCGGCCACCAGGTGCAGCTGGGCGGTGAGGGTCTCCAGGGCCGCGGTGCGTGCCTGCGCCTCCTCGGCGGCGCTGCGGTGCAGGCTGAAGTCGTGGAAGACGAGCACCAGACCTTCCCGACGGCCGTTCACGACCAGGGGGGTGGTCGCCCAGATGATCGGCACCGTGCTGCCGTCGGAACGCCGGAAGTACTCCTCGCCGCCCTCCTCGGCGAGCGCTCCGCGCAGGGGGTCGCGCAGCGCGCACCGGTTCCGGGGGACGGGGCTGCCGTCGGCGTACCGGTGCAGCAGGTCGTGCGCGTCCTGCCCGATCATCTCCGCCGCCGACCGCCCCAGCATCTGCTCGGCCCACGGGTTCACCGAAGTGATGCGGCCGGATGGGTCGAGGGTGAGGACACCGGCGCCGAGGTGGCGGAGGACGGCGCGGGCGAAGCCGGGCTCCAGGACACCGTCCGCCCCGTCGTGTCCTGGTTCGTCGCCCTCCCGGTGGCCCGCCCAGCGTGGCGTCACGACCCTCACAGCCTTCCGATGCCGTCCACCCCGCCAGGTTCCCCCGCAGGGCGCGGACGAACCGCCCCGAAGGCGGCCGGTGGGGGGGCACCACCCGGGGGCGGACAGCAGGCGGGCGCGCCGTAATCCGGTCGCCGCGCCGGCGCGGCCCCCCTAGGGTGGCGTGATGTCCGAGCTGCGTACCGATCGTCTCGTCCTGCGCGGGTGGCGGAGGTCCGACCTGGCCCCGTGGGCGGCCATGAACGCCGATCCCGTGGTCCGCGCGTACTTCCCCGGGGTGCTCACCAGGGAGCAGAGCGAGGCGTCCGCGGCCGGTTTCCAGGCCGATCTCGAGCGGCGGGGCTGGGGATGGTGGGCGGTGGAGGTCGCGGCCACCGGAGAGTTCATCGGGTTCACGGGGCTCGATCCGGTCGAGGACGGCATGCCGTTCACCGGGATCGAGGCCGGCTGGCGGCTGGCCCGTCCCGCCTGGGGGTACGGCTACGCCACCGAGGCCGCCCGTGCCGCGACGGCCTTCGCCTTCGAGGAGCTGGGGCTGGAGGAGGTCCTCGCGATCACGGCGGCCGGCAATCGCCGTTCGCGGGCCGTGATGCGCCGCCTGGGCATGACCCGCGACCCGGCCGACGACTTCGACGACCCGGGCGTGCCCGAGGGGCCCCTGCGCCGGAGCGTGCTGTACCGGCTCCCGCGCCCCGGCGGGCGGCCCGCCGGAGGGTGACGGAGGGCGTTCCGGGCCGGCCCGTTCTGGTCCGTTCGGCCCCTCGTTCCCGGGCCGGCTCCTCACGCGTCGGCGAGCCGCACGACGGCCGTCGTGCGCTTGCCGACCGCTTCCCTGTGCACCTCGAACGTCTGGCAGACGGCCCTGACTATCTCCAGCCCGTGCCGGCCGATCCGTCCGGGATCCGAGGCCGCGGGCACGGGCAGCACCGGGTCGCTGTCCCACACGGACACCTCCACCCGGTCCTCGGCCAGCTCCAGGTCGACCAGGGACGGTCCGGGCGCGTACTTGCAGGCGTTCGTCAGCAGCTCGCTGACCACGAGCTGCACCACGTCCACCGCCCGGTCGGACACCTCGGTCCCGTGGGCCGCGCGCGAACGCGCCAGGAGCCCCCGGGCCAGCTCGCGGCCCCGGGCGATGTCACCGGGAATGCCCTCGTACTCCGCCGAGACCCTGACCGGCGTCCTTGCGAGCCGGTCCCCGTGGTGGGCAGCCCCGTTCATCCGATCCGCCCCCTTCCTGAGTCTCGACCGTCACGCCAGCCCGTCTACCCCCGATCCCCGGGAAACATCAGGCACGGTCGTCGTTCGAGCGCCGCGGCGCCGTCCGGACCGGTGGGACGGTCCAGGGCCCGGGAGGCCGGCGAACCGGTCCGGGCCCACCCGTGGTCGTCGGGTTCCCGGCGGGTGCCGATGCGTCCGCCGACCGGTACCCGGCCCGCCACGAGGCCCCGCCGCCGCTCTGGGGTTCGGCCCTCGGCGCGGACGGGGGGTGGCCGACGGACCGGCGCGTGCCCGATCGTGTGACCACGACGGTCGGGCCGGGCGGTCACCAAGGCGGTCCGCCAACGGACTTGGGGGTGTCCGCCGGTGCACGACGGGACGGGATCCGCACGCAAGGCCGACCGGGGCAGGGAGCGGCCGGGGTGCCCGGCCGGCCGCGCGTCGGCGTCCAGGAGGCGATCGGCGGCTACGAGATCCGCGGACTGACCGTGGCGCTCGCCCGGGCCGGCCGGGAGTGACCGGCCGGCCCGGGGAGCACCGGCGTGGGCGTCAGCCGCTCAGGGCTCCGAGGACGACGGACTTGGCCTCCTCCTGCACCTGCCGGAGGTGGTCGGCGCCGAGGAACGACTCGCCGTAGATCTTGTAGACGTCCTCGGTGCCCGAGGGACGGGCGGCGAACCAGGCGTTCTCCGTGGTCACCTTGATGCCGCCGATGGCCGCGCCGTTGCCCGGCGCCTCGGTGAGCACGGCGGTGACCGGTTCGCCGGCGAGGGTGTCGGCGGTGACCTGGGCCGGGGACAGCTCGGCCAGGCGGGCCTTCTCCTCGCGGGTCGCGGGGGCGTCGATGCGGGCGTAGGCGGGCTCGCCGAAGCGGGCGGTGAGGGCGGCGTAGTGCTCGGACGGGGTCCTGCCGGTGACGGCGATGATCTCGGAGGCGAGCAGGGCCAGGATGATGCCGTCCTTGTCCGTGGTCCACACGGAACCGTCCCGGCGCAGGAAGGAGGCGCCGGCGGACTCCTCGCCGCCGAAGCCGAGCGTGCCGCCGACCAGTCCGTCCACGAACCACTTGAACCCGACGGGCACCTCGACCAGCCGCCTGCCGAGGTCGGCCGCGACCCGGTCGATCATGCCGGAGGACACCAGCGTCTTGCCCACGCCCGCGTCGGCGGGCCACTCGGTGCGGTGGGCGTACAGGTAGGCGATGGCGGTGGCCAGGTAGTGGTTGGGGTTCATCAGACCGGCGTCGGGGGTGACGATGCCGTGCCGGTCGGCGTCGGCGTCGTTGCCGGTGGCGACGGCGAAGCGGTCGCGCTGCTCGATGAGGGAGGCCATCGCGTGCGGCGACGAGCAGTCCATGCGGATCCTGCCGTCCCAGTCCAGCGTCATGAACCGCCAGGTGGGGTCGGTCAGCGGATTGACCACGGTCAGGTCGAGACGGTGCTGCTCGGCGATCCGTCCCCAGTACGCGACCGAGGCGCCGCCCAGCGGGTCGGCGCCGATGCGCACCCCGGCGGCCCGGATCGCGTCGAGGTCCAGGACGCTCGGCAGGTCGGAGACGTACCGGTCGAGGAAGTCGTAGCGGCCGGTGCCGGGCGCGGCGAGCGCCCGGGCGTAGGGGACGCGCCGGACGTCCTTCAGGCCGGCCGCGATGATCTCGTTGGCCCGGTCCTGGATCCAGGAGGTCGCGTCCGAGCCCGCGGGGCCGCCGTTCGGCGGGTTGTACTTGAACCCCCCGTCGGCCGGCGGGTTGTGCGAGGGGGTCACGACCACGCCGTCGGCGAGACCGGAGGTGCGGCCCCGGTTGTGGGTGAGGATGGCGTGGGAGACGGCCGGGGTGGGGGTGTAGCCGTCCGCGGTGTCGATGAGGACGGTGACGTCGTTGGCCGCGAACACCTCCAGTGCGGTGGTCCTCGCCGGCTCGGACAGCGCGTGGGTGTCGGCGCCGAGGAAGAGCGGGCCGGTCGTGCCCCGGGCCTCGCGGTACTCGCAGATGGCCTGGCTGGTGGCGGCGATGTGGTCCTCGTTGAAGGCCGCCGCGAGGGACGATCCGCGATGTCCGGACGTGCCGAAGGCCACGCGCTGCGCGGGCTCGGCGGGGTCCGGGCGCAGGGCGTAGTAGGACGTCACCAGCCTGGCGACGTCGATCAGGTCCTCGGGGCCGGCCGGCTTGCCGGCTCTCTCGTGCTGCATGCGCCCATTCCTCCGCATCGGTCGGACATTCGCTCGATGTATCCATCTTCCCCCGAACGGGGAGCGCGAACGGACCTCGGCGCACGTCATGACCGTGCGGGTGGCGGACGGCGGCGCCCGGCCGACCGTGTCCCCGCCTTCCGCCGGGACACGCCGGCCGTGGCGCCCGGCGCCGGCAGGGGCGCGGCCGGCCCCGCGGGCGGACCCGCCACGGCGGCTTCGCCGGGCGGCGGGCGTCAGATGCGGCCGCCGGTGAGCCGGGTGAGGGGGCCGTGCGTGTGGCGTCCCGCGCGGCGTCCCATCGCGTACGAGGCGGCGCTCAGCGCGGTCAGGCCGGCGCCCACGCCGGCCGCGACGAGCCGGCGCTGGGAGATGACCGTCCATGCCGTCCTCGCCGTGGTGGCGACATGGCCCGAGGTGGTGATGACGGCCTGGCGGCCGGCCTCGACGCCCTTGGCGGCCGTCTGCATCGCCCCGGTCGCGGCCTGTGCCGAACGTCCGGCTCCGTCCTTGGCCGCTGACCCCGCGTCAGCGGCCTTCCCCGCGGCCGTCTTTGCGGCGCGCGAGGCGGGAGCGGCCGCCCGGTCCGCGGCACCGCGCGCCTTGGACCCGGCCGTCCGGGTGGTGTCGGGCTTCTGGTTCGTGTCCTGGTTCGGATCGCTCATGGACTCCGCTTTGCCTGTCACTCCGGCGGCAAACACGCGTCGCGCCCGGCCGTCACGGACCCGGACGCCGCCTTGTCCTGTCGCTGTGCGCCTCGGTGCGCCGGGGCCGGCGAACGCCGTCGCCCCTCGGGAAACGGAACGAGACGGAGAGAACGATGAGGATCGTGGTCATCGGCGGTACGGGGCTGATCGGAACGCAGGTGGTGCGCCTTCTCGGCGACGGCGGACACGAGGCCGTGACCGCCTCGCCCAGCACGGGCGTCGACACGCTCACCGGCCGGGGGCTGGGCGAGGCGTTGCGGGGCGCGGACGTCGTCGTGGACGTGACCAACTCCCCCTCCTTCGAGGAGGACGTCGCCCGGGACTTCTTCGTCCGGTCGACGCGGAACCAGGTCGCCGCCGGGAGGGAGACGGGAGTCCGCCACCACGTGGCCCTGTCGATCATCGGCATCGACCGGCTGCCCGGGATCGGTTACTACCGGGCGAAGGTCGCCCAGGAGGAGGTCCTGCGCGAGGGCGGTGTGCCGTACAGCGTCGTGCGGGCCGCCCAGTTCTTCGAGTTCGTCGGCCCGGTCATGGACATGGGCACCGAGGGCACGGAGGTGCACCTGCCCTCGACGCAACTGCGTCCGATCGCCTCCGCCGACGTCGCGCGCGCGGTGGCCGACGCGGCGCAGGGCGGTCCGCTGCTGGGCTTCCGCGAGATCGCCGGCCCCGAGATCCACCGGCTCGACCGGCTCGGCGCGATCACCCTCGCGGCCCGTCCGGACGGCCGCTCGGTCGTCACCGACGAGGACGCGGGCCTCTTCGCCGGTGTCCCGGACGGCGTCCTGACCGGGGGCGACACCGTGGAGACGGCCGCGACGCGGTACGAGGAGTGGCTGAAGCAGAGCTGATCGGGGCGGCGGCGCCCCGACGCCGGCGAGGACGAACTCCCCGCCGAGGTCGCCCCGTTCGGCAAGGTGGGCCGCAAGGCGTGAGGCCCGGGCGCCGACGGCTACGCCGGTGCCGCGGTCGGCGGGAGCTGGGCGGGACTGACCTGCTCGCCCAGCACCTGGGCCATGAACCGCACGAGCCACCGCTGCGCCGGGCTGCGCGAGGACTCGTGCCGCGCGTACAGGGCGATCTCGATCGGCTCGGTCTCGAAGGGCAGCCGCACCAGGCGCACCCGGTGGGAGGCGGTGAAGACCTCCCCGACGTACTCGGGGACGATGGCGATCAGGTCGGTCTGCTCCAGCAGGTAGGGCAGCATCGAGAAGCGGGTGGCGTCCACGGCCACCCGCTCCAGCAGCCCGTGCGCGGCCAGCACCGCCCGGGGCGTGACGTGCCCGCTCGGCCCGAAGACCGTCGCGTGGTGTTCGGCCGCGAGGTCCGCCAGGGTGACCTCGTCGCCCCGTACCCGCGGATGGTCGGCGGCGACCATCAGGACGTAGCGCTCCCGGAAGAGCGGGATGCGCGCGGTCAGGTGCGAGGTGATCACCGGGGTGGCCACGAACACGTCGAGGTCGCCGCGGCGCAGTTGCCCCTCGGAGTCCTCCACGTCGAACGGCCGCACGGTGAACGACACCCCCGGTGCCCGCTCGCGGGCCGCGGCGAGGAGCCTCGGCAGGAGGGTGGCCTCGCCGAGGTCCGACAGGGCGATGGTGAAGCGGCCCGCCATGGTGACGGGATCGAAGGTGTCGGCCTGCCGGACCGTCCCGTCGATGTCCGCGAGGGCACGCTGCAGCGGCTCGTACAGCCGGCGGGCGCCGGCCGTGGGTGTCAGGCCGCGCCCGTTGCGGCGGAACAGCTCGTCGTCGAAGTGCCGCCGCAGCTTGCCCAGGCTGTAGCTGACGGTGGGCTGCGTGACGTGGAGCGTCTCCGCGGTGGCCGTGACGCTGCCGGTCTCGTACAGCAGGACGAAGACCCGGGCCAGGTTGAGATCGAAGGTGCCCATATCGAAGGACTCTATATCGCGCTGCCGAAACATCTATTGGTGCCCATGTCGCGGTGTGCCTAGCGTGTCGGACGTCACTTCGAAAGGAACGTCCGTGTCATCCGTGCGTCGTGTCTGCCACGAGTTCCTGGAGCGCCAGGGCCTCACCACCGTCTTCGGCAATCCCGGCTCCAACGAGCTGCCCTTCCTCGCCGGTCTGCCCGAGGGCTTCCGCTACGTCCTCGGTCTGCACGAGGGTGCCGTCGTCGGCATGGCCGACGGGTACGCCCAGGCGACCGGCCGTCCGGTACTGGTCAACCTGCACGCCGCCTCCGGCTCCGGCAACGCGATGGGCGCCCTGACGAACGCCGTGGCCTCCCGCACCCCGCTCGTGGTCGTCGCCGGCCAGCAGGTGCGGCCCGCCGTCGGGCCCGAGGCCAACCTGGCCAGCGTCGACGCCCCGGCCCTGATGAAGCCGCTGGTCGGCTGGGCGGCCGAGCCGGCGTGCGCCGAGGACGTGCCGCGGGCTCTCGCCCAGGCCGTCTTCGAGGCGCGGCTCCAGCGGCGGCCGACGTACCTGTCCGTTCCCTACGACGACTGGGCCGCCGAGGCCGGCGACAACAGCCTGGCCGTCCTCGACCGGCGGGTGCTGCGGGCCTCCGTGCCCGACGGGGAGCAGAGCCGCTGGCTCACCGAGCGGGTCACCGCCGCCCGGCGGCCCGCGCTGGTGCTGGGCGGGGACATCGACTCCGCGGGCCTGTTCGACGACGCCGTCCGGCTGGCCGAGCGCCTGGGCGGGCCGGTGTGGGCGGCCCCGTCGCAGTTCCGGCTGCCGTTCCCGAACCGGCACCCGCTGTTCCGGGGCGTGCTGCCCGCCGGGATCGCGCCGATCTCGCAGGCGTTCGAGGGCCACGACCTGGTGCTCGTGCTGGGCGCCCCGGTGTTCCGCTACCACGAGTACCTGCCCGGCCGGTACCTGCCGGAGGGCACCCGGCTCGTCCAGGTGACCGAGGACGCCTCGGCCGCCGCGCGGGCTCCGATGGGCGAGGCGCTGGTGGCCGACCCGGGGGCGGTCATCGACCTGCTCCTGAAGGCCCTGGAGGCTCCCGCCGAGCCGGCCGGTCCCCACCGGCCGGTGCCCGAGCCGCTCACCGCCGAGGGATCGGCGCTCCACCCCGAGCAGGTCTTCGCCGCGCTGCGCGACGAACTGCCCGAGGACACCGCGTACGTCGTCGAGTCGACCTCGACCAACGCCGCGTGGTGGCGCCAGATGGACCTGCGCCGTCCCGGCTCCTACTACTTCCCGGCGGCCGGCGGCCTCGGCTTCGGACTGCCCGGCGCGGTGGGCGTCGCCATGGGGCAGCCCGGCCGCCCGGTCGTCGGCGTCGTCGGCGACGGCTCGGCCAACTACGGCATCACCGCCCTGTGGACGGCCGCCCAGCACCGGGTCCCGCTGACCGTCGTACTGCTGCGCAACGGCACGTACGGGGCGCTGCGGTGGTTCGGCGGCCTGCTCGGTGTGCCGGACGCTCCCGGACTGGACATCCCCGGGCTGGACTTCACCCGCATCGCGGAGGGCTACGGGGTGCGCGCCCGGCACGTCGGCGGCGTGGAGGAGTTGCGCGCCGCGCTCGCCGAGCGGTCCGACGGTCCGCGGCTGATCCAGGTGGACACGGCGCTCACCACGCCGTCCTGATCCGTACCGGACGCAACGACCCGCCGGGCGCGCGGAGCCGCCGAGGCGCCCGGCACCGAAGATCCCGACGAAGGGGAGAACGATGACATTCCTGGACAGCGACGTCTGGGGCGGGAAGTTCTTCAGCGACGGCTGGCAGAACGCCCCCGCCGAGCAGCCGGTCGTCGAACCGGCCACCGGCGACCGGCTGGGCACGGTGGGCCTGGCCACGGCCGAGGACGCGGGGCGCGCCGCGGCCCGGGCCGCACGGGCCCAGCGCGAGTGGGCGGCGGTCTCCCCGCAGCAGCGGGCCGCCGTCCTGCGCCGGGCGGGTAAGCTGTTCACCGAGCACGCCGCCGAGGTGGAGGACTGGCTGGTGCGCGAGGCCGGCTCGGTGCGGTCCAAGGCCGGCTTCGAGGTGGGGCTCGCGATCGGCGAGTGCTTCGAGTGCGCGGGCCTGCCGACGCATCCGCAGGGCGAGGTGCTCACCTCCGAGGAGGCCCGCTGGTCGTTCGCCCGCCGCCGTCCGGCCGGTGTCGTCAGCGTGATCGCGCCCTTCAACTTCCCGCTCATCCTCGGCCTGCGCTCGGTGGCCCCCGCCCTCGCCCTCGGCAACGCGGTGCTGCTGAAGCCGGATCCGCGCACCGCGGTGAGCGGCGGTGTCGTCATCGCCCGGATCCTCGAGGAGGCCGGGCTCCCCGCCGGTGTCCTCCACCTGCTGCCGGGCGACGGCTCGGTCGGCCAGGCGGTCGTCGAGGCCCCCGAGGTCCGGGTCGTCTCCTTCACCGGCTCGACCCCGGTGGGCCGGGCGATCGGCGAGCAGGCCGGCCGGCTGCTGAAGCGGGCCCACCTGGAGCTGGGCGGCAACAACGCGCTGGTCGTGCTGCCCGGTGCGGACGTGCACAGGGCGGCCTCGGCGGGGGCGTTCGGCTCCTACCTGCACCAGGGCCAGATCTGCATGACGACCGGCCGGCACATCGTCCACGAGTCGCTGGTGGAGGAGTACACCGCCGTGCTCGCCGCGAAGGCCGAGGCGCTCGCCGTCGGCGACCCGGCGCGCGAGGACGTGGCGCTCGGCCCGATCATCGACCGCCGTCAGCTGGAGCGGGTGCACGGCATCGTCACCGACTCCGTCGCGGCGGGCGCGAAGGTCGCCGCGGGCGGCGAGATCGTCGGCGCCTGCTACCGCGCCACCGTGCTCTCCGGTCTCACCACCGACATGCCCGCCTGGCGCGAGGAGATCTTCGGCCCCGTCGCCCCCGTCATCTCCTTCTCCACGCTGGAGGAGGCCGCGCGGATCGTCGACGACTGCGAGTACGGGCTGTCCGTCGGCATCCTCGGCGACGTCGGCACGGCGATGAAGCTCGCCGACCGGATCGACTCCGGCAAGATCCACATCAACGAGCAGACCGTGGGCGACGAACCCAACGCCCCCTTCGGCGGGGTCAAGGCCTCGGGCACCGGCTCCCGTTTCGGGGGCGCCGCGGCCAACGTCGAGGCGTTCACCGAGACCCAGTGGGTCACGGTCCGTCCGGACATCGCCGACTACCCGTTCTGAGCCGGCTCCCCGCTCCTCCCCGTCCGCCCGCCCACTCCCGTCCCCTGGGGGGAATGTCACCATGGCCTCCGCCACCACGTCCGACGCGCCGGCCCGCACCGGCGCCACCGGGAACAGCAGATGGACCGTGCTCCTGTGCTGGATCACCGTTCTACTCGAGGGCTACGACCTCGTCGTCCTCGGCGCCATCATCCCCACCCTGCTCAAGACCCACCACCTCGGCATGACCGCGGGTGACGCGACCACCGTCGCGACGCTCTCGCTCGTCGGCGTGGCCATCGGCGCGGTCTGCGTCGGCCCGCTCGCCGACCGGCTGGGGCGCCGTCGCCTGCTCATCGGCTCGGTGGTGGTCTTCTCGGTCTTCACCCTCGTGGTGCCGCTGGCGAACTCCGTGACGATGTTCGCCGCGCTCCGTCTCGCCGCCGGTCTGGGCCTCGGCGCCTGCATGCCGGTCTCGCTGACGATGATGGCCGAGCACATGCCGGCCGGCCGCCGGGCCCGGGCCAGCACCCTGACGATGACCGGATACCACACCGGCGCCGTCATCACCTCGCTGCTGGCCCTTCAGGTCACCGACGACTGGAAGATCCTCTTCTACGTGCTCGGCGTCGTCGGCCTCGTCGTCGCCGCCGTCCAGTGGTTCAAGCTGCCGGAGTCGGAGGCCTTCGTGCGGGCCCGGCGGGACGGGGCCGCGCGGGTGCCGTTCACGGAGCTGCTGAAGCCGGCCTACCTGCGCGCGGGCATCGGCATCTGGGTCGCCTCGTTCATGGGACTGCTGCTGGTCTACGGCCTCAACACGTGGCTGCCGAAGCTGATGAACGACGCCGGCTACCCCGTCCCCACGGCCGTCACCCAGCTCCTCGTGCTCAACGTCGGCGGCGTCGTCGGCCTGGTCCTCGGCGGGTGGGTCGCCGACCGGCGGGGCATCAAGGTCACCACGATGGGCTGGTTCGCGGTGTCGGTGCTCATGCTGGCCTGCCTGAGCGTCAAGATGGACAGCGACCTGCTGCTCAACGCGGTCGTCTTCCTCACCGGCGTGTTCGTCTTCTCCGCGCAGGTCCTCGTCTACGCCTACGTGACGAACTTCTATCCGGCCTCCGTGCGTGGCACGGCGCTCGGCTCGGCGTCCGGCATCGGCCGGATCGGTTCGATCGTCGGCCCGTCGATCACCGGCGCCCTGGTCTCCTCGGGGATCGGCCACCCGTGGGGCTTCTACTTCTTCGCCGCGGTCGCGGTCTGCGGCTTCCTGGCCGTGCTGACCCTGCCGGGCCGGATGCGGGGCGAGGGGGGACAGGCCGTCGAGGCCGCCGCCTGACACCGGACGGCACGAGGAACGGCACGGAAAAAGGGAGCAGCCGGGCGGTACGGCCCGCTGCTCCCGGAGTGCTCGTCGGGCCGGTGCTCAGTCGCTGTCGACGTGCTGGCCCAGGATCTTGCCGTTCGTGGCGTCGACGTCGAGGGTCGTCTTGTTCCAGTTGTCGGTGTTCACGACGTCGACGGCCCACATGACCTGCTGGTCGTCGTTCTCGTCGAGTTCGACACCGGTGACGGTGCCCTTGGTCGTGTCCATGGCCGCCTGCACCGCCTGCTGCGGGGTCTGGGTGGCCTTCTTCAGCCGGTCGGCCATCTCCTTCTTGTCGTCGGCGTCCTGGTCGGCATCGGCCTGGGTGTGGAAGAACTTGCCGCTGACCGCGTCGATGTCGACACGGTGCACGGTGCCGTCGGAGGTGGCGACCTTGGCCTCCCACTCGGGGGCGCCCTGGCTGGGGGCGGGGTTCGGGGTGCTCGGCATCGGCGAGCCCGTGGACGAGGTCGCCTCGGTCGAGGTCTTCTTCAGTTCGAGGTCGACGAGCTTGCTGCCGGACACCTCCTTGACGGCGGTGTCGGCGGCCTTGTCCCAGGTCACCTTGGCCATCGTGACCAGGGTCCTGCGCTCGGCCTGGTCCTCGTTCATCGAGGCCGAGGGAGAGGCGGAGGAAGGGGAGGCGGATTCGGAGACGGAGGCGGAACCGGAGGGGGATCCGGTCGGTGCCGCCTCGGCGACACTCGAGCGTGTCGTATCGGCGTTGGTACAGGCCGTCATCAGCAGGACGGAGCTGCCGAGGGCGCACGTCACGGCCATCGAACGCAGGGGAAGTCGTCGCACAGAGCTCATGCCCCTCTCCGTAACCGTTTGGCCCTGTTGTCATACCGGTTCGCGAGAGAAAGCACCCGAATGGGCGGATAGTCCGTTTCAGCGGACGGGGACGAACTCCGCCCGGTCGGTGCCCGCGCCGGTCACCGGTGAGCACGGGGCCACGGCGTGCGGCCGGCGGCCCTCCAGCCACTCCCGGTACGCGGAGGACTGGCGGGCCACCTCCCAGTACGCCTCCTCCAGCGCGGGGTAGACCGCGTCCAGTTCGGCCCGGGTGCGCGCGGCCAGCAGCAGGCGCACGCCGAGGGGGTCTCCGTGCAGGCGCCGTACCGCCGTGTCGGGGCGGGACTGGGAGCTGGGCTGGCAGACGGTGACGACCTCGCCGGTCGCGACGAGGGACGCGGCGGTGTGGTAGTCGCCGTGCAGGACGCGCGGGTCGAGGCCGACGGCGCGCAGCATGCGGTGCACGCCGTCCCACTCGCCGTCGACGGTGGGGTCGACCATCCACCGGTCGTCGGCGAGGTCGGTGAGGTGGACGACGGGGCGGGCCGCCGCCGGATGGTCGGCGGGCAGCATGACGAACTGCGGTTCGCGCTCGATCAGGACCCGCAGCCGCAGGCCCTCGGGGACGTGCAGCGGACAGCCCTCCACCTCGTGCACGAAGGCGACGTCGAGCTGGCCGTCGCAGACCCTGCGCAGCAGGGCGTTGGCGGAGACGTCCATCTGGAGCGTCGGTTCCAGGCCGGGGCGTCTGAGCCGGCGCAGCCAGCCGGCGAGGGCACGGCTCGCGGTGGAGCCGACGCGCAGCCGGCTGTCGCCGCCGGCCGCGGCGGCGCGGGCCTCGCGGACGAGGGTGCGCATGTCGGCCAGCAGCGGGCGGGCCCGGCCGAGGACGGTGCGGCCGAGCGGGGTGGGGCGGCAGCCGCTGCGTTCCCGGACGAACAGCTGCCCGCCCAGGGCCTGTTCGATGCGGCTCAACTGGGTGCTCAACGTGGGCTGGGCGACGCCGAGTTGACGTGCCGCCCGGTGCAGGCTGCCGGCGTCGGCTATGGCGCACAGCGCGCGAAGATGCCTCACCTCGAGCTCCATGCAGGGAGCGTAGAGCGGAACAGTTGGTTGCGCCAGGTGAACAAAACGCGGCGGAACAGGGCGAGTTCAGCACTCCCGTCGAACCTGGGTGATAGCCCGGTCCTATCGCCTGTTGCCATCATCACAGCGGACTCATGGGCGCCTCACACTCACCGGTGACGACTTCTCCCCACTCCCCCACGCAAGGAGTCATCGATGCGCATCACCCTGCCCCTGCTGTCCACCGCGGTCGGCCTCGGCCTGACCGCCGCCGTGCTCGGCACCGGCCCGGCCGTGACGGCCGCCGCTCCCCAGCCCCAGGCCCCCGTGGCCCGGGCCGGTTACCAGCCCTCGGCCGGCTCGGCCGAGGACGCCCGCGCCAACCAGGCGTTCTTCGAGGCGGTCGTCAGGTCCGTCGCCGAGAAGCGGGCGGCCAACCCGTCCTCGACAGCCGCCGTCACCGTGTACTACAGCACGAGAAACGCGCCCAGCTTCCGCACCCAGATATCCCGCAGCGCCCAGATCTGGAACAGCTCGGTGTCCAACGTGCGCCTCGCGGAGAGCAGTTCCGGCGCCGACTTCTCGTACTACGAGGGCAACGACTCACGCGGCTCGTACGCCTCCACCGACGGGCACGGCAGCGGCTACATCTTCCTCGACTACACGCAGAACCGGCAGTACGACTCCACCCGTGTGACCGCGCACGAGACGGGGCACGTGCTCGGTCTGCCCGACCACTACTCGGGTCCGTGCAGCGAGCTGATGTCGGGCGGCGGCCCCGGCCCGTCCTGCACCAACCCGTACCCCAACGCCACCGAGCGCAGCCGGGTGAACCAGCTGTGGGCGTACGGGTTCGCGGCCGCCCTGGACAAGGCGCTGGAGAAGAGCGGGCAGCGCTGAGCGGTACGTAGCGGTACGTGAGGACAGTTGTGGGGACGGCCCGCCCGGGCCGTCCCCACGCACGTGCGCCCGGACCGCTTGCGGGACTTCCGAGGGGGTACCCGACGCCCACTGGTGAGCACTCCAGCGAAGGAGCCCCACGTGGACGACCGGAAGGCACCCGCCGACGGCGGTCTCGGCGATCTGGAACCCGGCACGCGGCAGCGCGCGCAGTTGCGTGTCCGCGTGGCCGACATCTCGTGGACGGCGTTGTGCGTGGTGCTCGCGCTGTGGGCCGTCTGGAGCGCCGTGGGGGTGGCCCGGGGTGCGACGGCGTGGGCGTACTGCGCCGTGGCCTGGGTGCTGCTGGCCGCGGCGCTGGCCCTGCGCGCGGCGGCGATCCGGCGCAGGACCTCCCTGTGACCGCCCGGGCCGGCCGTCGGCCGCGGAAGTGAGCTGCGGCCGGGGGGACTTGGGCCCGGGGCGCGGCAGCTCAGCCGTGTGCGGCGGCGGGCAGCGCGTCCAGCACGGCGCGGTGCACGGCCCGCGCCAGCCGGGCGCCCCACTCGGAGCGGGGGCCGGCGAAGGCGTGGACCTCCGTGCCGGGACGCGGCGCGCGGGCGGCGACGCACACGGCGTCGGTGGGGGTTCCGGAGCAGTCGAGGCCCGCTTCGACCAGTGCCTGCACCTTGGCCTCGGTCGCCGTGATGACCGCGTTGACCAGGGCGGCGTCGCTCAGGACCACCGGCAGGGCGGCGAGGATGTTGATGGTGCCCGGCCCGGGCGCCCCCGCGCCGTCCTCCCGCGGTGCCGCCGCCCACCCGCGCACGGAGACGCCCGCGGTGACGACGGCTTCCGCGCCGCCGTCCCGCGCGCGGCCGGGGTCGCGGACGTCGGCGGCGGTCATCAGACCCATGCCCCGGCCCTCGGCTCCGACGGCGCGGGCCAGGTCGGCGAGGTGCCGGGCGGGGTCGGTGCGTCGGTAGCCGTGCGCCACCTGGGCGTTGAGGACCCATGCGCAGTCGGCGATACCGCCGCCGAGCACGGCGCTGCCGGCCATCCGCCAGCCCGGCCCGGGGCGCCACAGCAGGGCGTGCAGCCGTTCGCCGTCCTCCACGCGGGCCAGACGCTCCAGGTCCAGCAGACGGGGCCCGGTTCGGGGGAGGGGAGGAGGGCGGGCACCGGTCGGGGCTCCTTGCCGGTTCGGGGACGGACCGGACGATGGTACGCGGCGAAGGCGCGAAGGCCCGCCGGGCCCTTGGGGGAACGGGTTCGCCCCCGCCCCGTCGGCACCCGGTGCCGCGGTACGGGGACGCCGGGGCCGCGCCGTTCACGGCGTCGCCGTCGCCGCGCATTGCGGACCGGGTCCGGGACACTTTCACTGAAGGCACTTCGCCGTCAGGCGTCAGATCGGAGGCCACCACGATGCTGTCCCACACCCTGGAGCACGGAGTCCTCGTCATCACGGTGGATCAGGATCCGGGAGTCGACGGGCGGGCCGCGCTGTCCACGCACATCAGCCATCTCGTCGACGCCCATCGGCCGGCCCCGGTCGTCATCGTGCTGACCGAGAAGGCCTCCAGTGGTGCCGCGGTCAGTGCCGTGCTCCGGGCCCATCAGTGGTGCGGTCGCCTCGGTGTCCTGATGAGCGTGGTCACCCACAGCGCCCCGGTCCGGCGGCTGCTGGAGGACAACGCCGACACGTCCGGTCCCCGCCTGGTCGTGCACGCCCGGATCGACACGGCCATCACCACCGCCTTCACCGCAGCGGCCTAACGCCGTGTCGGAAGGCGCGCGGCGACGGCGGGGTCCGGCCGGCGGCACCGGGTGCCGCCGGCCGGTGCACGGTTCCGGCGCCGGTTCTACTGCTGTCCGAGCCAGAGGTCGGGGCCGAAGACCTCGTAGTGGACGGCCTCGGCGGGCACTCCGCGGCGCAGCAGGTCGCCGCGGACGGCGCGCATGAAGGGCACCGGGCCGCACAGGTAGACCGTGAGCCCCTCGGGCAGGTCCAGGACGTCGACGTCGACGAGTCCGGCCGACGCCCGGGGCGCCTGGTCGCCGGGCTCCTCGTACCAGAGGTGGAGCCGGGCGTCCGGGAGCGCGCCTATCAGGTCGAGCTGCTCCTGCCGGTGGGCGTGGTCGGCGGGGGTGCGGTCGGCGTGGACGACGGTGACCGGACGGCTGCTGCCGGTGGCGGCCAGGTGGTCCAGCATGGCCAGCATGGGGGTGACGCCGATTCCGGCGGAGACCAGCAGCAGCGGGCCGTCGCCCTCGGTCAGCGCGAGGTCGCCGAACGGCTCGGAGACGGTGAGCACATCACCCTCGCGCGCGGTGGCGTGGAGCCAGGACGAGACCTCGCCGTCCGGCCGGCCGCCGCCCTGGACGCGCTTGACGGTGATCCGCCGGTCGGACCGGCCGGGTGCGGCGGACAGGCTGTACTGGCGGATCTGGTGCGAGCCGTCGGGCAGTTCGGACCGGACGCTGACGTACTGGCCCGGGCGGAACGGCCGCACGGGGCGGTCGTCGGCCGGCCGCAGCACGAAGGAGACGGCGTCGGGGCTCTCCTCGCGCCGCTCGACGATCTCCGTGCGGCGCCAGACCTGCCCCTCGGCGACCTCGGCCTCCTGGTAGAGGCGGGCCTCGACGGCGATGAGCGCGTTGGCCATCAGCCAGTAGACCTCGTCCCAGGCGGCGGCGACCTCCGGGGTGACGGCGTCGCCGAGGACCTCCGCGATCGCCGCGAACAGGTGATGGTGGACGATCTTGTACTGGTCGGAGGTGACGCCGAGGGAGGCGTGCTTGTGCGCGATCCGGGAGAGCATCGCGTCGGGGCGGGCGTCGGGACGCTCCAGCAGCATGCCGGCGAACGCCGCGATGGACCCGGCCAGGGCCTTCTGCTGCTCTCCGTTGGCCTGGTTGCCCCGGTTGAACAGGTCCCTCAGCAGCTCGGGGTGGGCGTCGAACAGCTTGCGGTAGAACAGCTCGGTGATGTCACCGATGGCCGCTCCGACCGCGGGGAGGGTGGCCCGGACCACGGGAACGGACTGTTCGGAGAGCACAGCGACTCCTTGATCGGCAGATGATTTTCGTGTTTTGAGTCACAGGCCGGCACGTGCCGCGCCGCCCGCCCGTCAGCCGGGTGGACGAGCCGTCAGACCGACCAGGACCGGACCGGTCGGCGAGGCCACCAGGTCGGTGACGGTCAGCGGGTCGAGCGCGCCGTAGAACGCCTCCTGGGCGGCGCGCAGGGCGCCCCGCAGCCGGCAGGCACCGCGCAGCGGGCACGGCGTGTCGCCCTCGCAGGCGACGACCTCGCCGTCGCCCTCCAGTTCCCGGACCAGCCAGCCGACCGAGGCGTGCCGCCCCAGGTCGGTCAGCGTCAGTCCGCCGCCGCGGCCGCGCCTGGCCTCCACCACACCGAGGTGCTGGAGGCGGGTGATGGCCTTCGCGGCGTGCGTGTACGGCACGCCGACGGCCTCGGCCACCTCGCGGGTGGCGAGGGGGTCGTCGCCGTCCTTCAGGACCGCCAGTCGCATCACGGAACGCAGCGCCAGGTCGGTGAACTTCGTCAGCCGCACACCCGGACCCTAACAAATACGCATGTTAGATTCGCCTTTACCTGCGGTCGGGGACCTGTGGAGTGCGTCACTCGACGGGGCCGCGCCGGGACGGCCGCCCAACGGGGCGGCGGGCGACCGCGGTGGGACACGGCGGACGGTGACATCCGATGACAGCGGAAGACGGCGGCTCCTGCGCCCCGGTCGAGGAGGCTCCTCTCCCCCGGGTCCTGTGCGACACCGCGGAGCTCCTGGCCCGTGCCGAGGACGCGGGGGGCGGCGCCCTGTGGCGGCTCGCCGAACCGGGACGGCAGCTGGACGCCAACGTCGTCCGCGTCCCCGCGTCCGGACGGGTCGGCACGCACACCGAGCCCGACCTCGACGTCCTGCTGCTCGTCCTCGACGGGGCGGCCACCCTCGTCTGCGCCGACGGCGACCGCCCGCTGCGGCCGGGGCTGCTGACCTGGCTGCCGCACGGTTCGACGCGCGCCGTCCAGGCCGGGCCCGACGGGGTGACGTATCTGACGGTCCACCGGCGCCGGCCCGGCATGCGGA
Source organism: Streptomyces sp. JHA26 (assembly GCF_002005565.1). GTDB lineage: Bacteria > Actinomycetota > Actinomycetes > Streptomycetales > Streptomycetaceae > Streptomyces. The sequence goes on from NZ_BDJC01000009.1 coordinate 78,715, forward strand.
TCCAGCCGCCCGGTGCCGCCGACCGGCTCCGTCCCGGCGGCGCCTGAACGGCGGCCCGGTCAGCGGGCCGGCACGGACACGCTCAGGTGTCCGTCCCTCATCTCGGCGACACGGTCGGCCGCGGCCAGATGGGCGTGGTCGTGGGTGACCAGCACGGTGGCCGTGTCCCGCTCGCGGGTGAGGCGGGTGATCAGGCCGACGACGGCGGCGCCCCGCTCGTGGTCGAGGGCGCTGGTGGGCTCGTCGACCAGCAGCACCCCGGGGTCGTTCATCAGGGCGCGGGCGATGTTGACGCGCTGGCGCTGGCCGCCGGAGAGCTGGTGGGGGCGGCGGTCGGCCCGGTCCGCGAGGCCGACGGCGCCGAGCAGGTCCAGCGCGCGCTCCCGGGCGGCGCGGGGGCTGCGGCCGTCGATGTGGGCCATGGCCTGGAGCTGCTCGGCCGCGGTGAGGGACGGCAGGAGGTTGGGCTGCTGGAAGACGATCCCGATGCGGCGCCGGCGCAGGTCGGCCAGCTCGCCGCGGCTCATCCCACCGGTGTCGGCGCCGTCGACGGCGACCGAGCCGGCATCAGGGGTGATGAGGGTCGCGGCGACGGCCAGCAGGCTGGACTTGCCCGATCCGGAGGGGCCGACGACGGCGGTGAGGCTGCCGCGCGGCACCTCCAGGGTGACGCGGTCCAGGGCGGTGAGACGGCCGTCGCCGTCGGGGTAGGTCAGGGTGATGCCGGTCAGGTGCAGGCTCATCGGGCGCTCCCCAGGGCGGTCAGCGGATCGACGGACGTGATGCGGCGGACGGCGAGCGCCGCGCCGAGCCCGCCGAGCAGGATCATCACGGCGGCCGGGACGAGGACGGTGGCGGGTGCCAGGACGAACGGCACCGAGCCGGAGACCGCGGCGCCGACCGCGACGGCGGCGGCGGTGCCGGCGAGGGTGCCGCCGGCCAGCAGGACGACGGCCTGGCCGAGCGCGTCGCGCAGCAGCCCGGCGGTGGAGGCGCCCAGGGCCTTCAGGACGGCGGTGTCGCCGCTGCGCTGGATGGTCCACACGGTGAAGAAGGCTCCGACGACCAGGGCGGAGATGACGAACAGGAAGCCGCGCATCAGTTGCAGGGAGCCGTTCTCGGAAGAATAGGAGCCGATCGCGGACAGGGATTCGTCCTTGGTGACGGTCACGGTGCCCGCCGCCCGGTCCGTGGCCGCGAGGTCGGCGCCGGGGCCGGTGTCCAGGGCGATCACCGTCGCGACGGGCCCGTCCGCGGCGCCGGCGGGCGGGGCGACCGCCTGCCAGGTCCGCAGGCTCGTCCACACCACCGGGGTGTGGCTGAAGGAGGCGTCGCCCTCGGTCGCGGCCACGGTCAGCCGCCGGCCGGCGACGGTGACGGTGCCGCCCGCCCGGACGCCGAGTTCGTCGGCGACGGCGACGGACAGCACCGCCGTACGGTCGTCGATCCGGTCGCCGCCGGGCGCGAGCGGGGAGCCGGGCCGGACGCCGAAGACGGACACGCCGGTGCTCCGGTCGCCCGCGCGGGCCCGGGTGGTGGTGATGCCGAGCGGCTCGGCGCCGCGGACACCGGGGGCGCCCGCCCACCGGCGCCACTGCGCCTCGGTGACGGCGGAGTCGGCGTACGACAGGTCCTGGCCGCCGCTCGGAGCGGCGAAGGCGATCCGGTCGGCGGGCAGGGACGCGACGGCGGAGACGTTCTCCCGGGCCAGGCCCTCGGTCAGTCCGGACAGCAGCCCGACCAGCAGGGTGATCAGTACGACGACGGTTCCCATCAGGGCGAACCGGCCCTTGGCGAACATCAGGTCTCTCGAGGCGACAAACACGTCTTCGCCCGGCCTTTCGAAGCGGCGTGGTGGAGGAAACAAGGGGGGTGTCGCCGCGGAATCGGCGACACCCCCACCGTCGTCGTCCGGGGCCGGTCGGGCATCGGTCCTGAGCGGGCACTTCGCGGGCCGAAGGATGCGGGCCGGCCTCTCACTTTCGGCAGATGCCCGGCCCGCCGGGAGGTCCGTAGGCTGGGACGATCGTGAACGCGCTGACTCCCACCCCCCGCTCCCTGGCCTGGGCCATGCACCTGCTCGTGGCCGGCCTGCTCGCCCTGGTGGCGCTGCGCGCGGTGGCGGACGGCCGGCCGCACGCGCCCGCCGCCGTCGCCGTCGCCGCGGTGCTGGGCGCGGTGTACGCCGTGGGCCCCACCCTCCCCGCGGTCAGCGCCTCCCGCCGCGCTGCGGCCCTGTGGCTGGCGGCCGTGGGCGTGGTGTGGCTCGTGCTGCTGGCCCTGTCCGCCGAGGCCGTGTGGCTGGCGTTCCCGCTGTACTTCGTCCAGCTCCATCTGCTGCCGCGCCGGGCCGGGCTGGCCGCGGTGCTGGGCACGGCCGTCGCGGCGATCACCGCCTTCTCCGTCCACGCGGGCACCTTCACCGCGGCCACCGCGATCGGCCCGGTCCTCGGCGCCGCCGTCGCCGTGGCGGTGGTGTGGGGCTACCAGGCGCTGTACCGGGAGAGCGAGCAGCGCCGCCGGCTGATCGAGGAGCTCACCGTCACCCGTGCCGACCTGGCCGACGCCCAGCGTGCCGCGGGCGTCCTCGAGGAACGCGAGCGTCTGGCCCGGGAGATCCACGACACCCTCGCCCAGGGACTGTCGAGCATCCAGCTGCTGCTGCGCGCCGCCGAGCGGGCCCTGCCCGGCCGGCCGGAGCCCGCCGTCACCTACGTGGGCCAGGCCCGACAGGCCGCGCTGGACAATCTCGCCGAGGCCCGTCGCTTCGTCGCCGCCCTCTCCCCGCCCGCGCTGGACGACACTCCCCTGGCCGGCGCGCTGGAGCGGCTGTGCGCCACCACCGCCGACCGGCACCGGCTCGACGTGCGGTTCCGCCTCGCCGGCCCGCCCCGCCCGCTGCCGACGGCGCAGGAGGTCGCCCTGCTGCGCGTCGCCCAGTCGGGCCTGGCCAACACGGTGGGGCACGCACGGGCCGGCACGGCCGAGGTCACCCTGAGCTATCTCGGCGACGCGGTCGTCCTCGGTGTCGTGGACGACGGCGTGGGCTTCGACCCGGCCACCGTGCGGGTGCCCGGCGCGGACGGCGGTGGCGGGTTCGGGCTGGCCGCCATGCGGGCCCGCGTACGCGCCGTCGGCGGCACGCTCACCGTCGAGTCCGCCCCCGGGCAGGGCACCGCGCTGTCCGCCCGGCTTCCCTCCACCCCCACCGACGACGATCCGGAGGACCGGCCGTGACCGAGACCGCCCCGACGCCCATCCGGCTGCTGCTCGCCGACGACCACCCCGTCGTCCGGGCGGGGCTGCGCGCGGTGCTGGAGACCGAGGAGGGCATCACCGTGGTCGCGGAGGCGGCGACCGCGGAGGAGGCCGTCGTCCGGGCCGGCCCCGGTGACGTCGACGTCGTCCTGATGGATCTCCAGTTCGGCAAGGGCATGAACGGCGCCGAGGCCACGGCCGCCATCACCGCGCGTCCGGGCGCCCCGCGCGTCCTGATCGTCACGACGTACGACACCGACGCCGACACGCTGCCCGCCATCGAGGCCGGCGCCACCGGGTACCTGCTCAAGGACGCGCCGCCGGAGGAGCTGGCCGCCGCCGTGCGCACCGCCGCGACGGGCCGGACCACGCTCGCCCCCGCCGTCGCGGACCGGCTCATGACCCGGCTGCGCGAGCCGCACACCTCGCTGACCCGTCGTGAGACGGAGGTCCTCGCGCTGGTCGCCGAGGGGCTGTCCAACCAGCATGTCGCGGACCGGCTGCACCTGACCGAGGGCACGGTGAAGTCCCATCTGGCCCGCGTCTACGCCAAACTGGGCGTCGACTCCCGCACGGCCGCGGTCGCCGCCGCCACCGGCCTCGGTCTCATCCGGCGCTGAGCCGGGCCGGTTCAGCGCGCCTCGGTGCGCAGGCCCGGCAGTGCGGCGGCGGTCAGGGGAAGGGGGGGCGTCGTCCGGGTCGACGAGGACGACGGTGCAATCGGCGGCGTGGGTGAGCGCGCTGGTGAAGCTGCCGTCGGCGAACTGCGCGACGGGGCCGCGCGGGGACCGGCCGACGGCGACCGTGCGGGCCCGCACCTCGGCGGCGTGCCGGGCCAGCGCCCGTCCGGCCGCGGCGTGGTCGCCGACGCCGGTGAGGATCTGGCCGGTGGCGGCGATGCCGAGGCCGGTCAGCCGCTCGAGGTGCGCGGTGACCGCCCGGCGGGCCTCGGCGTCGGTCTCGGTGTCGACGGCCTGTTCCTCGACCACGGCGGTCCGCCGGACGTGGACCACTTCGAGGGGGTTGCCGGTGTCGCGGGCGAGACGCGCCGCCGTGTCCACGATGGAGGCGGCCCGGTCGTGGGCGCCCACGGCGACGACGACGGGCGGTACGCCGGTCGTGGCCGGGGTGCCGACGGCGGTGAACGTCGGCGTCGCGGGCTCGCCGTCGGCGGTGCCGGTCTCGGCCCGGCGGAGCAGGCGGTGGCCGCCGGCCAGGACGGGGACGGCGAGGACGAAGGTGGCGGCACCGAGGTAGAAGGGGACGCTCAGGCCGGTGACGGCGGCGAGCCTTCCGGCGACGTAGGGGGCGAGGCCGCCGCCGATGAGGCGGAGGAAGCCGTACGCAAAGGACGCCACGGGGGCGCTCGACCGGCGGCACGAGCATGACGGCCTGCGTGGTCAGGGTGTTGTTGATGCCGATGAAGGCGCCGCTGACGACGACCGCGACGATGACCGTGGTCGGGTCGGTGACGCCGGCCGCGATGACCGCCATGACGATGCCGAGGTGGCGGTCGCGGAGCCCGCGGCGGGCATGTCCATGAGCGCATGATGCATCTAGATGTAGTACGAAACAAGATGGTCGCGCTTCGGCGCCGGTGCCCGAGCTGAGCCGCAGGCCGGTGGTCACGCGGAACGACCTCCTCGAGCCGCCGGCCCACCCGACTCGGGCGGGACGTGCGGGACGAGTGGGGCGTTTGCCCCTTTCTCGTCGGGTAACTCCGGAATTCCGGACGCCGACCCGACACGGCATACGGCGTCGACGCTGCTGGACGGTGATTCCAGGAGGCGCGATGTGGTGGAACCGCAGGCACAGGAAGGGCCGCCGGGCCGCACGGGCCGTTCCCGTGGAGCTGTGCGATCTGTGCGCCAAGGTGTTCCCCGAGGACGAGGCCGTGCGCGGATACGTGCCGGACTCCTCCTCCGCGCACGCGACCGACGAGTGGTTCGACGGACTGCGGCTCATCACCGCGTGCTGCGACGACCACTTCGACATGGTCAAGGACGGTTACCAGGACCGGCCCTTCGTGCAGGAGGAACTCTGGGCGGCGAAACTGACCCGCGCGCTGGCCACGGGGCCGCCGACGCTCTCCATGGACCAGCTCGCGTGCCGGACGGGTCTGCGCGAACCGCAGATCCGCCGCGCGATCGCCTGGCACAACGAGCAGATGCGACAGAGGCAGCGCACGGACCCCTGAACCGGACGCGGCCGCCCCTTCCGCACCCGCCGGTCAGGACGGCCGCGTGCCGTGGACCCGGTAGGGCTCCGCGTCGGCCCACTTGACGTCCAGACCGAGTCCCGGCCGTCCGGTGTCGGGCCGCAGGGTCCCGCCGACGGGCGGCAGGGTGCCGTCGAACAGCAGGCGCTCGACGCGCACGTGGTCGTGGAAGTACTCCAGGTGCCGCAGTCTGCGTACGGCGCAGAAGGCGTGGGCGGAGACCGCCGGGGCGCAGTGCGCGGACAGGTCGAGGTGCCGGGCGGCGGACAACCCGGCGACCTCCAGCACGCCCGTGATGCCCCCGCACCGGGTGACGTCGGCCTGGAGGCAGTCCACGGCGGGGCCGTCGACGAGGCCGACGAAGTCCTGCGCGGTGAAGGCGTACTCCCCCGCCGCGATCTCCAGGCGCTCCGGTCCCCGGTCGCGCAGCATCCGCAGCCCCTCCAGGTCGGCGGAGGTGACGGGTTCCTCGAACCAGCGCACGTCCCACTCGTCGTGGAACCTGCGCGCCCAGTACAGGGCCTCCTTGCGGCCGAGCGCGCCGTTGGCGTCGGTGAACAGTTCGGTCCCGTCGCCGACCGCCTCGCGTGCGGCGGTCAGGCGCCGCGGGTCGGCCTCCGGCTCCCGCGAGGTCTTCAGCTTCACCCGCCCGATGCCCTGCTCCACCCAGCCGGCGAGCTGGCCGGCGAGGCGGTCCGGCGAGTAGTTGGTGAAGCCGCCGCTGCCGTAGACGGGCACGCGGTCGTGGCAGGCCGGCAGGAGGTGCACCAGCGGAAGGTCCAGCAGCCTCGCCTTGAGGTCCCACAGCGCCACGTCGACGGCGGACAGGGCCATGGTCCCGACACCGGGACGACCGGCGTTGCGGATCCGTGCGCCCATCCGCTCCCACAGTGCCGGCGGCGAGGAGACGGGGCCTCCCCCGATCACCGGCGCCAGTTGCGAGCGCACGAACGCGGCGACCGACGTGTCCCCGTAGGTGTACCCCAGCCCGGTCCGTCCGCCGGCGTGCACCCGGACCAGGACCAGGGTGGTGGAGTCCCATTCGAGCGTGCCGTCCTGCTCCCTGCCCTCCGGCCCGTCGGTGGGGACCTCGAAGGCGTGGACGTCGACCGTGTCGATGGTGCAGCCGCCCAGTCCCGCCGTGTCGTCCGGCATCAGTGGCGCCCGGGGAGGCGTTCCGTGACCCCGGCGGGTCCTGGGCGGACGCCCGCGGCGGCGACGAGCGACGACCGCTCCCGTCGGCCCACCACCGGCCGATGGTCGGGCTTCGCGTCGTACGGGCCGTTCGGCGGACGCACCGCACCCGCACCCGAGGCCGCCGCACAGCGACCCGCCGCACCGGTGGACCTCGCGTGCGCGCACGCCGGGAACGCGGCCGTCCCCTCGTACCGCCCCTGAACGGACTCCGGGCCGCCCCTCGCCCGGTCGAACGCACCAGGCGGACCGTCGGCGCCGTCACCCGGACGGCCGTGGGCCCTTCCGGCGCCCCACTCGGCCGGGCGCTGCGGAACGTGGTCGGCCACCAGCGTCATCACGTACTCCTTCGGCGGCACTCCCGCCGCCCCCCTCCAGCGGGTGACCCACGGGCGGGACGCGTAAACAGGGTGAACAGGGGAGGGGAACCACCACGCGTGCCGGTCGTGCGGTGGCGTCGGAGCGCGTCGTCGTCCAGCCTGATCACTGTCCTGATGTCGTCCGGGTTCTGCGGCTCGCCGCCCCGGACCGGGTCTCCCGGTCCGTTCCGCCCGTACGGAGGCCTCTCCACGGAGGTCCTTCCTTCCGCGGCTCCGGGCTGTGCGGACGGGTGCGCGTACGGGCGTCGCGTTTGTCCCGCGGCCCCCGGGTCACTCAGTCCCCCATCGGCGAGCCAGTCCGAGGACCGCCCGAGGAGCACCCGTGAACCGGTACCGGCGCCCCTTCCTTCGTCTGTGGGACCGGTTGGCCGCGTCCGCGCTGGTCCGGCGCGGACGGGACCTGGAGCTGATGCACCGGGCGATGGGCTTCGCCACGCTGGCCCTGGTCACGCTGGCGCCGCTGCTGATCGTGGTGGCCGCCGCCGATCCCCTGGGACACGGTGGCTTCGCGTCGTGGCTGGCCGACGGCATGGGACTGTCCGGCCGGTCCGCGAAGGTGCTGACGGACATCATCAGCCCGCCGACCAAGGTGGTCGGCACCACGAGCGTGTGGGGCGGTATCGCCCTCGCCGTCTTCGGCGTGTCCTTCGCGGCGAGCGTGCAGAACGGCTACGAACGCATCTGGGGTCTGCCGTCCGGCCCCTGGCACCGGGTCTGGCGACAGCTGACCTGGGTGATCGCCCTGACCGCGTACCTGTACCAGGAGGTGCAGACCCGTACCGCTCTGCACGGCTCGGTGCGGATCGGTCTCTCCACATCGGTCGGCATGCTCTTCTTCTGGTGGGGGCAGCACTTCCTGCTGGGCGGGCAGATCCGCTGGCGGGACCTGCTGCCGGGGGCGCTGGCCACCATGGTGGGCCTGGTCGGCCTGCGCGGTTTCTCCTACCTCGTCTTCACCCCGCTGATCCTCGACAACGCGATCAGTTACGGCGCGGTCGGCATCGTGCTCGTGGTGGAGTCCTGGCTCATCGGGGTCGGGTTCGTCGTCTTCGGCGGTGCGATGGTCGGCCACTGGTTCTGCGAGCACCACTGGTGGACGCGGACCATCGATCGGGAGCGGTGATCCGGTGCGGTCGAACGCGCCCGGACGGCCGGTGGCCCGTCCGGGCGCTTCCCCGGGGAGGCGGGGCGCACGACGGCGTCAGCCGCGCGGCGTCCCGCCCCGGCCCTTCGCACCCGCGCTCCGGCAGGTGTGTGCGACCCGCCTCCACGCCGCCCCGGTCCCGCCGGCGTGAGCACGTCCGCCCGCCCCGGCGGCCAGTGTCGCGGTGACGGCTCCGGCGGCCGCCACGGCCAGCGCGAGCGGGCGGCGGTGGCGTGAGAACCAGAACTGGAGGCTCCGCGGGTGCGACTCGTCGTCGAAGAGGCCGTGGGCGCCGTAGTCGACGGGCGCGGCGTCGTCCACCGGCTCGTAGAGGTTGACCGGCCGGGACGGGTCGACGGGGTCGTCGGTCTGCTGCGAGTCGTAGCCGGTGCGGGCCAGGTAGCGGTCGAGCAGGCCCGGGGCGACCCGCTGGCCGAGGAGGGTCGCGACGGTGGAACCGCCGACCCAGTACACGCGCCTGCCCGGATGGTCGGCCGCGTGCAGGACGGCCTCGGCGGCGACCTCGGGCTGGTAGACGGGGGCGACCGGGCGCGGGTGCCGGGGCAGCCGGGTGAGGACCCAGCTGAACTGGGGCGTGTTCAGGCCGGGCATCTGCACCATGGTGACCCGCACGCCGCTGCGGTCGTGCAGCAGTTCGCACCGCAGGGACTCGGTGAAGCCCTGGATGGCGTGCTTGGCACCGCAGTACACCGACTGCAGGGGCACACTGCGCTCGGCGAGGGCCGAGCCGACCTGCACGACGGTGCCCCGGTCACGGGGCACCATCCGCCGGAGCGCGGCCTGGGTGCCGTGGACGAAGCCGAAGTAGGTCACCTCGGTGGCCCGCCTCAGCTCCTCGGGCCGGACCTCCATGGCGGGGGCGAAGACGGTCGTGAAGGCGGCGTTCACCCAGACGTCGATCGGGCCGAGCTCGTCCTCGATCCGGGTCGCGGCGGCGTCCACCGCCTCGGCGTCGGAGACGTCCACCACCAGGGGCAGGGCGCGCCCGCCGGCCTTCCTGACCTCCTCGGCCGTCCGTTCGAGCGCGTGCTCGCCGCGCGCGAGGAGCGCCACGGCGGCACCGCGTGCGCCGAAGGCGCGGGCCGTGGCCCGGCCGACGCCGGCGGTGGCGCCGGTCACGACCACCACCTCGGGGCCGTCCTTCCGGCGGTGCCGCCCGCCGCGCCCGTACCGTCCCGCGCCGGTCACTTCTTGCCCCGGCCGGGGAGGTGCCCGGCGTACTCGGTGAGTTTCTGGCGGACGCCCTTGGCGGCGATGCCGGCCCGCTCCGGGTCGTGCACGGCGGCCTGGGCGGCCTTCTTGCCCTGCTCCGTCGTGATGTGCGGCGGGATCGGTGCGATCTCCGCGTCCACCTTGAACTCCAGCACCACCGGCCGGTCCGAGGCCAGCGCCTCGTCCCAGGCGGCGCCGACCTTCCTGGGCTTGTCGCAGACGATGCCCTTCAGGCCGAGCAGTTCGGCGTAGGCGGCGTAGGGGACGTCGGGAATGTCCTGGGAACCGGGGTACTTGGGGTCACCGGCCATCGCGCGCTGCTCCCAGGTGACCTGGTTGAGGTCCTGGTTGTTGAACACGCAGAAGACCAGCGGAGCCGGCCCGGAGAGCCGGTCCAGGTACCGCTTGACGGTGATCATCTCGTTCATGCCGTTCATCTGGAACGCACCGTCACCCACGAAGGCGATCACCGGGCGGTCCGGGTACGCGAACCGCGCCGCGATCGCGTACGGCGTACCGGGGCCCATCGTCGCCAGCGTCCCGGACAGCGACGCGCGCATGCCGTCACGGAGTTTCAGGTGCCGGGCCCACCAGTTGGTGCCGGAGCCGGAGTCCGCCGTCAGGATCACCCCGTCCGGCAGCCTCGGCGACAGTTCGGCGGCCACCGCCTGCGGATTGATCCGGCCGCCGAAGTGCTGGTCCGCCCAGCGGTCGCACAGGTCGTTCCACTCGCGGACGTCCTTCTCGATCTTCTTCCGCCAGCGGCCGGCCTTCTTCCGCTTCAGCAGCGGGACCAGCGCCCTCAGCGTCTCCTTCGCATCGCCGACGAGGTGGGCCTCCATCGGGTAGCGGATGCCGATCATGCGGCCGTCGATGTCGATCTCCACGCCTCGGGCCTGCCCCTCGTCCGGCAGCCACTCCGCGTACGGGAAACTCGTGCCGACCATCAGCAGGGTGTCGCACTCCCGCATCATGTCGTCACTGGCCTTGCTGCCCAGCAGACCGATCGGCCCCGTCACGAACGGCAGGTCGTCGGGGAGCACCTCACGGCCCAGCAGGGCCTTGGCCACCCCGGCCCCCAGCAGTTCGGCCACCTCGATCACCTCGGCCTCGGCGGCCGCGGCGCCCTGGCCGACCAGCATGGCGACCTTCTCGCCCGCGTTGAGCACGTCGGCGGCCCTGCGCAGCTCGTCGGGGTCGGGGAGGACCCGGGGGCGGCTCCAGCCGACGCTGGAGAAGACCGAACCGTGCTCCTTCGGCGGGGACGGCACCGCGTCCTCCTCCTGCACGTCGTTCGGGATGATGACCGTGGCCACGCCCCGCGTGGTCAGCGCCGTCTTGAACGCCCGGTCGATCACGTGCCGGACCTGCCCCGGATGCACCACCATCTGGCAGAACTCCGACACGTCCGCGAACAACCGGTCCAGAGCGATCTCCTGCTGGTAGTGGGCGCCCAGCGACAACCGCTTCTGCTGGCCCACCACCGCCACCACCGGCTGATGATCGAGCTTCGCGTCGTACAGGCCGTTCAGCAGATGCACCGCACCCGGACCCGAGGTCGCCACGCAGCAGCCCACCTCGCCGGTGAACTTCGCGTGCGCGCACGCCATGAACGCGGCCATCTCCTCATGCCGCGCCTGAATGAACTCCGGACTGCCCCCCGCCCGGTCGAACGCACCGAGCAGACCGTTGATGCCGTCGCCCGGGTAGCCGTAGACCCTTTCGACGCCCCATTCGGCCAGGCGCTGAAGTACGTAGTCGGCGACTTGAGTCATGGGCTCTCCTGCGCACGCGTGAAGAACAGTGGGTTGTGGAGTGCCTTCCCCTGCGGTTCGTAAACCGGGCGGCGCCCACCCGTTCGGCCACCCGTGCCGGATGCGCGCCCTCAGCGTCCGCGCGCCGGGGGCGGTGCGGTGCTCGCGCGGGTCACCAGCCGGGTCGGCACGAGCGTCGTCCCCCGCTCCGGGCCGTCCTGGCGCATCTTGCGCAGCACGGCCCGCACGCAGAGCCGTCCCACCTCGGCGAAGTCCTGGTGCACCGTGGTCAGCGGCGGCAGGAAGGAACCGGCCTCCGGGATGTCGTCGAACCCGATGACGCTGACGTCCTGCGGGACGCGCCGACCGCGTTCGTGCAGGGCGCGCAGCAGTCCCAGGGCCATCTGGTCGTTGGCCGCGAAGACGGCCGTGCAGCCCTCGCGGCCGGCGAGTTCGAGGCCGGCCCGGTGACCGGACTCCGCGGACCAGTCGCCCCGGACGAGGGGCGGCGGGGTGCGGCCGGCCTCGGCGAGCGTCCGGCGCCAGGCGTCCGCGCGGCGCTGGGCGGCGAAGGAGTCCTCCGGCCCGGCCAGGTGCCACACGGTGTCGTGACCGAGGTCGAGCAGGTGCCGCACGGCGGCGCGGGTGCCGCCGGCCTGGTCGGTGTCGACGACCGTGTAGTGGTCGCCGGCGTCGGAGTCGACCACCACGACCTGGACGTGGGGCGGCAGCGTGACGGTGGCCGCGTCCAGGAGGTGGACCTCCATGATGACGATCACCGCGTCGACGGCGAGCTCCTCCAGCCGGGAGAACGCGCCCTGCACCTCGTCCTGCGTGGGCACGGCCACCGGCAGCAGCGTCACCGCGTACCCCTCGCTCGCCGCGGAGGTCGCGATGGCCTCCAGGGTGCGCACGTTGCCCGTGGTGGACAGCGAGAAGGTGATGACGCCGATGGTGCGGAACTCACCGCGTTTGAGCGCCCGGGCGGCGCTGTTGGGGCGGTACCCGAGCTCCTTCATGGCCGCCAGGACCTGCCGCCGGGTCTCCTCGGTCACCCCGGCGTATCCGTTGGAGACGCGGGAGACGGTCTGTGAGGAGACCCCGGCCAGCCGGGCCACGTCCGCCATGGAGGCCGTGCGCTCCCGGCCGCGCCGGGAGCGGGCGGGTGCGCCCGTCGGGACTTCCTCAGCCGTGCTCACTCGGCGTCAGCCACCTCTCTGTCGCTGTCGGGCCCCGGTGCGAAAGGACCCTTGACCGTCGTCATCGGGGCAGTGTAGACATGCCGCCATCAGATGTTTACGTAAACATAACAGCCCGGACACCTTTTCGCGGTGGCCGGTGTTTGCGTAAACATCGCGAGGTCCCAGGACATGGACGAGCGAGGAACGACATGACGACGCTGCAACCGCCGGCCGCCGCCGAGCCGCGGCCGGCACCGCCACCGGCGCGACGGGACCGCCGCTCCTGGACGGGGTGGGGCTTCCTCGGTCCGTTCGTGATCGTGTTCGCCCTGGTCTTCCTCGCCCCGATCGCCTACTCGGTGTACCTCAGCCTCTTCCGCGACCAGCTCGTCGGCGGGACCACCTTCGTCGGCCTGGACAACTACGCGCAGGCCCTCCATGACGACCGGTTCTGGGCCTCGCTCGGCCGGGTCGCGCTCTTCCTGGCCGTCCAGGTGCCGGTCATGCTCGGCATCGCGCTGCTGGTGGCGCTGGCCCTGGACAGCGGCCGCCTCTACGGACGGGACTTCTTCCGGATCTCGATCTTCCTGCCGTACGCCGTGCCCGCCGTGGTGGCCACCCTGATGTGGGGCTTCATGTACGGCACCCGCTTCGGGCTGGTCGGCGACATCAACGACGCGCTGGGCGTCTCGCTGCCCGACCCGCTCTCCGCCGATCTGGTGCTGGCCTCCATCGGCAACATCGTGACCTGGGAGTTCGTCGGCTACAACATGCTGATCTTCTACGCGGCGCTGCGCGTGGTCCCGCACTCGCTGTACGAGGCCGCCGAGATCGACGGGGCCGGGCAGTTCCGCGTGATCACCGCCATCAAGCTGCCGGCCATCCGCGGGGCGCTGGTCATCGCGACGATCTTCTCGATCATCGGCAGCTTCCAGCTCTTCAACGAGCCGAACATCCTCCGGCCGCTGGCGCCCAACGCCATCACCACCGACTACACGCCGAACTTCTACACGTACTCGCTGTCCTTCAACGGGCAGCAGCACAACTACTCCGCGACGGTCGCCATCGTCATGGGGCTGATCACCATGGTCGTCGCCTACGTCGTCCAGCTGCGCGGCATGCGCAAGGGAGTGTGAAGCAGCGATGACCAGTCCTGTCGTCACCGTCTCCGACCGTCCCGCGCCCTCCGGCGCCCCCGGCACCGCGCCCCGGCTGCGCGCCCCCCGCCGCCCGCACACCCCGGGCAGGCCCCGGCGCAGCGTCCTGCTGACCGTGCTCACCGGACTGGTGGTGCTCTACAGCCTGGTGCCGCTGCTCTGGCTGGTCGTCGGCGCCACCAAGACGCAGGAGGGCCTGTCGGACTCCTTCGGCCTGTGGTTCGACGGGGACTTCGCCCTGTGGGACAACCTCACGCAGACGTTCACCTACGACGACGGCGTGTTCACCCGCTGGCTGCTCAACACCCTGCTGTACGTGGGGCTGGGCGCGGGCGGCGCCACCTTCCTCGCCGTCCTCGGCGGTTACGCGCTCGCCAAGTTCGACTTCCCCGGCCGGCGCGGGGTCTTCGCCGTCGTCATCGGCGCGGTGGCGGTGCCGGGTACGGCGCTGGCGGTGCCGACCTTCCTGATGTTCAGCAAGATGGGACTCACCGACACACCCTGGGCGGTGATCGTCCCGTCGTTGATCTCGCCGTTCGGCCTGTACCTGATGTGGGTGTTCGCGAGCGAGGCCGTTCCGACCGAGCTGATGGAGGCCGCGCGCATCGACGGCGCCGGCGAGGTGCGCACCTTCTTCCGGGTCGCGCTGCCACTGCTGGCGCCCGGCATCGTCACCGTCCTGCTGTTCACCATGGTCGCGACCTGGAACAACTACTTCCTGCCGCTGATCATGCTCAAGGACCCGGACTGGTATCCGCTGACCCTGGGTCTGAACAGCTGGAACCAGCAGGCCCAGACCGCCGGCGGCGAGGCCGTCTTCAACCTGGTCGTCACCGGATCCCTCGTCACGATCCTGCCGCTGATCGCCGCGTTCCTGCTGCTGCAGAGGTACTGGCAGTCCGGACTGGCCGCCGGAAGCGTCAAGGAATAGCCCGGACGGCCCCCTCCCCCACGCTCCCCCTCCCCCACGTTCCTCCCGATCCCCGACTGTGCCGGTCACCGGCCACGAAGAAGTGGAAGCTCACCCATGCACAAGCAATCGCGCCGTCTGCTGCGCGGCATCGGTCTCGTCTGCGCCCTCGCCCTGGGAGCGACCGCCTGCGGCGACGAGGACGGTGGATCGAGCGGGAAGTCCGTCTCCCAGGCGGACGTCCGGGCCGCTCTGGAGAAGGGCGGCACCATCACCGTCTGGGCGTGGGAGCCCACGCTGAAGCAGGTGGCCGCCGGCTTCGAGAAGGAACACCCCGGCGTCAAGGTGAACCTGGTCAACGCGGGCACCAACAAAGACCAGTACACGGCCCTGCAGAACGCCATGTCGGCGAAGAAGGGCGTACCCGACGTCGCCCAGATCGAGTACTACGCGATGGGCCAGTTCGCGCTGACCGAGCAGCTCACCGATCTCAAGGGCTTCGGCGCCGAGAAGCTCGCCACCCGTTACTCGCCCGGTACCTGGAACGGCGTGAAGGCCGGCGGCGACGGCGTCTACGCCCTGCCGATGGACTCCGGCCCGATGGCGCTGTTCTACAACAAGAAGGTCTTCGACCGGTACGGCATCAAGGTGCCCACCACCTGGGACGAGTACCTCACCGCCGCCCGCGACCTGCACAGGAAGAACCCGGAGGCGTACATCACCGCCGACACCGGAGAGGCCGGCTTCACCACCAGCATGCTCTGGCAGGCCGGTTCGCGCCCCTACACGGTGAACGGCACCGAGGTGAAGATCGACTTCTCCGACAAGGGCGCCGGGAAGTTCACCGGCGTCTGGCAGAAGCTCATCGAC
Organism: Streptomyces sp. JHA26; assembly: GCF_002005565.1. Classification (GTDB taxonomy): domain Bacteria; phylum Actinomycetota; class Actinomycetes; order Streptomycetales; family Streptomycetaceae; genus Streptomyces. The sequence continues at coordinate 94,014 of NZ_BDJC01000009.1, forward strand.
GAGAAGCTCCTCGCCCCCGTCACCAGCTGGTCCGACGAGTGGTACAAGGGCCTCGGCGACGGCAGCATCGCCACCCTGGCCACCGGCGCCTGGATGCCCGCCAACCTGGAGTCGGGCGTCAAGAACGCCTCCGGCGACTGGCGGGTCGCCCCGCTGCCGCAGTGGTCCGCGGGCGACAAGGCCGGCGCCGAGAACGGCGGCAGCGCGCTCGCCCTGCCGGAGCTCGGCAAGAACGAGGCGCTGGCGTACGCCTTCGTCGAGTACGCCAACGCCGGCAAGGGCGTGCAGACCCGTCTGGAGAACGGAGCCTTCCCGGCGACCACCGCGGACCTGCAGTCCAGCACGTTCCAGGAGACGAAGTTCCCGTACTTCGGCGGCCAGCAGGCCAACAAGATCTTCGCCGAGGCGGCCGGGAACGTCGCCGGCGACTGGTCGTACCTGCCCTACCAGGTGTACGCGAACTCGATCTTCAACGACACCGTCGGCAAGGCCTACGTCTCCGGCACCACGCTGGCCGAGGGCCTGAAGGCCTGGCAGGACGCCTCGGTCGAGTACGGCACCGAGCAGGGCTTCACCGTCGAGCAGTAGCACCAGCACGCGACGCGGCGGCCCGCACGGGGCGGCGCGGCACCCGCGCCGCCTCCCGCGCCGCACGCATCCCACCGGAAGGACCGCCATGATCTCCACCCTCCTGTCCCGCCTGCAGCGCGGACCGGACGGCGCGCCCGCCCCCCGTCTCGCCTTCGGCGCGGACTACAACCCCGAGCAGTGGCCCCGGGAGGTGTGGGAGGAGGACGTACGGCTGATGCGCGAGGCCGGCGTCAACATCGTCTCCGTCGGCATCTTCTCCTGGGCCCGGATCCAACCGGGCCCGGACACCTGGGACTTCGCCTGGCTCGACGAGGTCATGGACCTGCTGCACGAGAACGGCGTCGGCGTCGACCTGGCCACCGCCACCGCGTCCCCGCCGCCCTGGCTGACCACCGCGCACCCGGAGATCCTCCCGGTCACCGACCGCGGGGAGACGCTGTGGCCGGGAGCGCGCCAGCACTGGCGCCCCACCTCCCCCGTCTTCCGCGAGCACGCCCTGCGCCTGGTGCGCGAGATGGCGTCCCGCTACGCCGGTCACCCGGCCCTGGTCGCCTGGCACGTCAACAACGAGCTCGGGTGCCACAACGTCTACGACTACTCGGACGACGCGGCCCGTGCCTTCCGGAACTGGCTGCGCGCCCGGTACACCACGCTGGACGCCCTCAACCACGCCTGGGGCACGGCGTTCTGGTCGCAGCGCTACAGCGACTGGGAGCAGATCCTGCCGCCGCGGCTCGCCGCCTCCCACCCCAACCCGACGCAGCAGCTGGACTTCAAGCGTTTCTCGTCGGACGCCCTGAAGGACCACCTGCGGGCCGAGCGCGAGGTGCTGCGGGACCTCACGCCGGACGTCCCGGTCACCACCAACTTCATGGTGATGCCGGGCACCAAGGGCATGAACTACGCGGACTGGGCGGGCGAGGTGGACTTCGTCGCCAACGACCACTACGTCGTCCCGCACCCGCAGGACCGTGACGAGCTGTCCTTCTCGGCGAACCTCACCAGCGGCATCGCGGGCGGCCGGCCCTGGTTCCTGATGGAGCACTCCACCAGCGCCGTGAACTGGCAGCCCGTCAACCTGGCGAAGCGGCCGGGCGACCTGGCCCGGGACTCGCTGACCCACGTGGCGCACGGTGCCGACGCGGTCTGCTTCTTCCAGTGGCGCCAGTCGGCGGCCGGCGCCGAGAAGTACCACTCGGCGATGGTGCCGCACGCCGGCGCCGACAGCGACCTGTTCCGCGCGGTCACCGCGCTCGGCGACACGCTGAGGACGCTGGCGCCGGTCGCCGGGAGCGAGCGGGAGCCCGCCGGGGTCGGCATCCTCTTCGACTGGGAGTCGTGGTGGGCGAGCGAGCAGGACTCGCACCCCACCTCGCTGCTCGACTACCACCGGGAGGCGCTCGACTGGTACTCCGCGCTCCTCTCCCTCGGCATCCGCGCCGACGTGGTCACCACCGGCGCCGACCTGAGCCGCCACCGGGTGCTGATCGCGCCGGTGCTGCACCTGGTCCCCGCCGATCTCGCCAAGGAGCTCACCCGGTACGCCGAGCAGGGCGGGCACCTGGTCACCACGTACTTCTCCGGCGTCGTGGACGAGAACGACCACGTCTGGCTCGGCGGCTACCCGGGCGCCCTGCGGGACCTGCTGGGCATCCGCGTCGAGGAGTTCGGCCCCCTGCCCGCCGGGCAGACCGTGGAGCTGGACGACGCGACCGCCGGCGGCCTGTGGACCGACCAGATCACCGTCACCGCGCCCGAGACGGAGGTCCTCGCCCGCTACCGCACCGGCACGCACGCGGGACGCCCGGCCGTCACCCGGCGTCCGGCGGGCAGCGGCTCGGCCGCGTACGTCTCCACCCGGCTCGGTGCCGACGGGCTGGCCTCGCTGCTGCCGCGACTGCTGGAACCGGCCGGCGTGGCGAGCGAGCTGCCCGCCGAGGTGCGCGGCCTGGTCGAGGCGACCGTGCGCCGCGGTCCCGGCGGCCGGTTCGTGTTCCTGGTCAACCGGACCGACGACGCGGTCACCGTCCCGGACCTGCCCGGAGAGGTACTGGTCGGCGCCACCGACGGGGCCGGCGCCGTCGTCCTCGGCCCCAGGGGCGTCGCCGTCCTGCGCACGCCCGCCGCCTGACCCTCCCCACCGCGCACCACCACGACTCCCCGGAGCGGCACGCACCTGCTCCGGGGCGCCCCCTCCTGCCCGCCCACGGGCGGGAGGGGCCACCGCAGCGACCACACCTTCCCGTTGGGAGCACACGATGGCACGACGTACCCGCAGCAGACGCCTCCTCGGGGTCGCTGCGTTCACCGCCCTGGCCACCGGGGCCGCACTGACCGGCGTCCCCGCACAGGCCGAGCCCGCCGCGGCCGCCGCCTCCGTCACCGTGCGGCCGGACCCGTCGTACCAGCAGGAGGCGTTCGAGGGCTGGGGCACCAGTCTGGTCTGGTTCGCCAACGCCACCGGCGACTACCCGCCCGAGATCCGCGAGGAGCTGGCCCGGCTCCTGTTCGACGACGACGGCCTCGGGCTGAACATCGCCCGCTACAACATCGGCGGCGGCAACGCTCCGGACGTCGAGGACTACCTGCGCCCCGGCGGCGCCGTCGAGGGCTGGTGGAAGGCGCCCGCGGGCACCACCCGCGACGACACCGACTGGTGGAGCGCCGACGACCCGGCGGACTGGAACGAGGACGCCGACGCCACCCAGCGCTGGTGGGTCGAGCGCATCAAGGACGACATCGACCACTGGGAGACGTTCAGCAACTCGCCGCCGTGGTTCATGACCGTCAGCGGCTACGTCTCCGGCGGCTTCGACTCCTCAGCCGACCAGCTGAGGACCGACTCGGTCGACGACTTCGCCGCCTACCTGGCGGGCGCGACCAGGCGGCTGGAGCGGGCCGAGGGCATCGAGGTCGACACCGTCGACCCGTTCAACGAGCCGAACACCCCTTATTGGGGGACGCAGTTGGGCAGTGACGGTGAGCCCGTCGGCGGCCGTCAGGAAGGGGCCCACATGGGTCCCGAGCTCCAGCGCGAGGTCCTCCGGGCCCTGGCCCCCGCCCTGAAGAAGGCGAAGGTCCGGGCGGACATCTCGGCGATGGACGAGACCAACCCGGGCACCTACGCCAAGAACTGGAGCGCGTACTCCCCGGCCGACCGCGACCTCGTCGGCCAGATGAACGTCCACACCTACGGCACCGGTCAGCGCACCACCGTGCGCGACCTCGCCAAGGCGGCGGACAAGCCGCTGTGGATGAGCGAGGTCGGCGGCGACTGGGGCGACGGGCAGGACTTCGAGGACATGCGGCCCGGTCTCGGCCTCGCCCAGCAGATCGTCGACGACCTGCGCGAACTGGAGCCCCGCGCCTGGGTGTTCTGGCAGCCCGTCGAGGACTACGACAACATGAAGCCGGGCGGGGAGTCCGCCGAGGGCGGCAACTGGGGCAGCATCCAGATACCGTTCGACTGCACCGCCGGGGACACCCTGGAGACCTGTCCGATCCGGACGAACACCAAGTTCGACACGGCGCGCAACTTCACCCACTTCATCAAGCCCGGCGACCGGCTCGTCACGACGGACGACACCTCCAGCGTCGCCGCCGTCACCCGCGACGGCAAGGGCGCCTCGCTCGTCCACGTCAACCGCACCACCGCGCCGCGCACGGTCACCATCGACCTGTCGAAGTTCCGCGACGTCAGTCGCAGGGCCACCGTCACCCCGGTCGTGACCAGCGCCGACGGCAGGCTCGCGAAGCAGGACCCGATCCGGGTCGACGACCGCGCGGCCACCTTCACCGTGCCCGCGCAGTCCGTGACGTCCTTCGAGATCAAGGGTGTCTCCGGGGTCGCGAAGGACGCCCCGGCGCTCCGCAAGGGCCACACCTACACGCTGACCGGCGTGCAGAGCGGCAAGGCCGTCACCGTCGCCGGCGACGGCACGAGCCTGGTCCTCGGCTCCGGGACCGGCACGCAGGCCCAGCAGTGGCGGCTGAGCGCGGTGCGCCCCGACAGCGGGGTCCGCGACCGCTACGTGTTCACGAACCCGCGGGGCGGCACGCGGCTGGCCGTGCGCGACGACGTCCCGGTGGCCGAACCCGACACCGGCAGGCGCGACGCGGCCGCCGAATGGCTCCTGTCGACCACCGGCGACGGCACCTGGACGCTGGTCAACGCCGCCACCGGACGCCTGCTGGAGGTCGGCGGCCAGGCGACGCACGAGGGCGCGGCCGTCACGACGTGGCCGCCCAACTCCGGCGCCAACCAGCGGTGGACGGTGACGGACGTGTCCGCCGGCTGATCCCTCCCCCTGCGCGAACGGCCCCGCCCGCACGGCCTCCGGCGGTGCGGACGGGGCCGCGGCGGTGCGGACGGGGCCGCGGACCACATCCGGGCCGACGCGCGCGAACCGGAGGAGGGCGGCGTCCACGCGGACGTGGCGCGCGCCCCCCGGCCCCGGGGCGCGGGGCGGTGGCTCAGCGGCGGCGTCCGCGCGCCGTCCGGCCGCCGCCGATGCCGGCGACGTGCAGGGCCAGCAGGGCGAGGCCGATGAGCATGACGTCGGTCGAGGTGAAGACGTCGTTGGTCGAGATCTCCGCCACGTTGATCAGCCAGGCGAGGAGGAACAGAACCGCCGCGATGATGGCGAGCACGGTGCACACCCCTTCGGATCGGCGGCACCGGGCCGGTGCCGTGTCACGCGTATGCCCCCGACGGGACGCATGACACGGCGGACGGCGCCGCGCGCTTTCGTACAGTGGAGGGACCGGGACCGTCCGCGGCACGCCGAGGCCGGGAACGGTCCGTCCTGGCACTCGCGCACCGGAGCTCTCATGCACGACCCGTCCACCGCACCGGACGACGGCTCCGGCACCCTGTTCGGCCTCGACGCCCTGTCGCCCGCCTCCCCGGCCTCCGGACCCCCCGCCCCTGCCCCCGCTCCGCTCTTCCGGGACTCGGCCGCGGCCCGCCGGCTGCTGCCCGTGCGCGAGATCCACGCCGAGCCGGCCGCCGCGGCGTCCCCGCGCGGCCGCCAGGTCGTCGCCCGGTTCCCCGAGGCCCGTCTGATCGAGGTCGACTCCCACTGGCGCGTCCCCGGCCTGCACGGCAACGAGGGCAACGTCGAGCGCTGGGTGCGGGTCAAGGGCGAGACGCTCGTGCTGGGCGAGAAGAAGACGCTGACCATGCGTCCCAACGGCCGCTCCGCGGACTGGATCGCGCCGGGTGCCTCCAACGGCTGCGCGATGGCCTGCGCCTACTGCTACGTGCCCCGGCGCAAGGGGTACGCCAACCCCGTCACGGTCTTCACCAACATCGACCCGATCATCGCCCACCTCGGCCGGCACATCGCCCGCCAGGGGCCCAAGACCGAGCCGAACCAGTGCGACCCCGAGGCCTGGGTGTACGACATCGGCGAGAACGGCGACTGCTCGGTGGACGCCCTGATCTGCGACAACACCGCGGACCTGGTGCACGCCTTCCGGCAGTGGCCGACGGCCAAGGCGTCCTTCGCCACCAAGTTCGTCAATCCGGACCTGCTCGCCCTCGACCCGCGGGGCCGGACCCGGATCCGCTTCTCGCTGATGCCGCCGGACGACTCACGGCTGCTGGACCTGCGCACCTCCCCGGTCGCCGAGCGCATCGCCGCGGCGGGCGACTTCCTGGACGCCGGATACGAGGTGCACTTCAACCTGTCCCCCGTGGTCGTGCGACCGGGCTGGGAGGAGGCGTGGGCGGAGTTGCTGCGGCATCTCGACGACGTCCTGCCGGAGCGGGTGAAACGGCAGGCGGCCGCCGAGGTGATCATGCTGACGCACAACCGGGAGCTGCACGAGGTCAACCGCGGCTGGCATCCGCGGGCGGAGGAGACCCTGTGGCGGCCGGACCTCCAGCAGGCCAAGCGCTCCGAGAACGGGGCGCTCAACGTGCGCTACCGCAACGGCGTCAAGGCCGACGCCCTCGCCCGGCTCCGTGCGCTGGTCGACGCGCACGCACCCTGGCTGCGCATCCGGTACGCCTTCTGACGCCCCCGGCCGGTCAGGTGGCCGGTGTACCCGACGCCGGCCACCAGCGCTTCTTAGGTTAGGCTAACCTTCGTTGTGTGAGATCTGGTGAAGACGCAGCCGGCACCCCGCGCCTGCGGGGCCACGAGCTGTCGGCCACGGGCGTGACCGTGTCGTACGACGAGGTCGACGTCGTGCACGACGCGACGGTCGGGCTCAGGCCCGGTGAAGTGACCGTCCTGGTGGGCCCGAACGGCAGCGGGAAGTCGACGCTGCTGCGGACGATCGCCCGGCTGCAGCGGGCCCGCCGTGCCACGCTCGGCATCGACGGCGACATCGACGGCATGTCACTGACGGTCCGTCAGTTCTCTCGGTACGTCGCGCTGCTGACGCAGGGAAGGCCGACGCCCGGCGGGCTGACCGTACGGGACGTCGTCGAGTTCGGCCGCTATCCGTACCGGGGCCGCTGGGGCCGGCCCGATCCGGACGGTCCGGCCGCCGTCGACCGGGCGCTCGCGCTCACCGGGGTCGACGGCCTCGCCGACCGCGGCGCCGACCACCTCTCCGGCGGACAGTTGCAGCGGGTCTGGCTCGCGAGCTGCCTCGCCCAGGAGACCGGTGTCCTGCTCCTGGACGAACCCACGACCTACCTCGACCTGCGCCACCAGGTCGAACTCCTCGACCTCGTCCGCGACCTGGCGGACGACCACGGCATCGCCGTCGGCGTCGTCCTGCACGACCTCGACCAGGCGGCGGCCGTCGCCGACCGGATCACGCTGCTCGAAGCGGGCCGCGTCGTCGCCGACGGCCCGCCCGCGGAGGTGCTGACGCCGGAGCGGCTGACCGCCGTCTACGGCATCCGGATCGACGTCGACACCGACCCCCTGACCGGCCGGCTGCGCACCCGCCCGATCGGCCGCCACCACATGCGAACCGAAAGGCTCGGCACCACCTCATGAGACGCCTCCTGCTCACCGCGGCCGCCACCGCCGCGGCGCTCACCCTGGCCGCCTGCGGCACCACCGAACCGGCCGCCGACAAGACGGAGAAGAAGACCTCCGAGGCGATCACCCTGAAGGACGGCAAGGGCACCGAGGTGAAGCTCGACGGGCCGGCCACCAAGGTCGTCGCCACCGAGTGGAACGTCGTCGAGAGCCTCGTCTCGCTCGGTGTCGACCCGGTCGGCGTCGCCGACGTCAAGGGCTACCGGACCTGGGACGCCTCCGCCCCGCTGAAGAACGAGCCCGCGGACATCGGCACGCGCGGCGAGCCGAGCATGGACACCATCGCCTCGCTCGCCCCCGACCTGATCGTCGCCACCACCGACCTGCCGCCGGCCGCGGTGAAGCAGCTGCGCGAGGTCGCCCCGGTGCTGGAGGTCACGTCCGCCGACGGCGCCCACCAGATCGACCGGATGCTGGAGAACGTCGACCTGATCGCCAGGGCCACCGGCACCACGGACAGGGCGAAGACGGTCCGCGAGGACTTCGAGGCGAAGCTCGACGAGGGCAGGAAGGCCCTGGCCGGCGCGGGGATGGCCGGCCAGGAGATCGCCTTCGCCGACGGCTACGTCACCTCCAACCAGGTCTCCGTCCGTCCGTACACGGCGACGTCGCTGATCGGCGAGGTCAACGAGGCGATCGGCCTGAACAACGCCTGGAAGGTGACGGGCGACGAGGCCTACGGCCTGGGCTCCACCGACGTCGAGGGCCTGACCGCCCTGCCGAAGGGTGTCCGGTTCGCCTACATCGGCAACGACGAGGACCCGAACGCCACCCCGTTCACCGGCGCGCTGGCCCGGAACCCGGTGTGGAAGTCCCTGCCGTTCGTGAAGGCGGGCGACGTGCACCGGCTGGACGACGGCATCTGGATGTTCGGCGGCCCGGCGTCCATGTCCGCGTACGTCGACGCCGTCGTCGGCGCGCTGACGAAGTAGCGGGGTCATGGCCGTCACCGCGCCCGAGCCCGCCGTCCGTCCGTCGTCGGCTCCCGCGCCCCGGTCGGGGGCGGCCGCGGTGACGGCCGGCCTCGTCCTCCTGGTCGCCGTCCTCGCGGTCGTCGACATCACCCAGGGCACCGCCGCCGTCGGGTCGTCCGAGGTGTTCAAGGCCCTGACCGGGCGGGCCGACCCCGGCGACGCGTCCGTCGTCGTCGCCTCCCGGCTGCCCCGCACGACCGCCGGCCTCCTGGTCGGCGCCGTGCTCGGCACGGCCGGCGCCGTGCTCCAGGCGGTCAGCCGCAACGTGCTGGCCTCCCCCGACACCCTCGCGGTGAACGCGGGTTCCTACCTGGCGCTCGGGCTCGTCGGCGCCGCCGGCGTCTCGCTGCCGATGATCGCCTCGTCCGGTGTCGCCTTCGCCGGCGGCCTGGCGGCGGCGGCCGTCGTGCTCGGCCTGTCCGGCCCGGGCACCGGCACCGTCCGGCTCGTCCTGGCCGGCACCGCGCTGATGCTGGGCCTGAACTCCGTGACCGAGGGGCTGCTCCTGCTGTTCCCCCAGGAGACGGAAGGCCTTTACCGGTGGAACCAGGGCAGCATCGCCCAGAACGGCTTCGGCGGTGTCCTGCAGATGCTCCCGATCGCCCTGATCGGCCTCGTGGGGCTGCTGCTGACCGCCCGTCGCGTCGACGCGCTCGCCCTCGGCGACGACGCGGCACGCGGGGTGGGCGTCCCGGTGCGGGCCACCCGCGTCACGGTCGTCGTCCTGGCGGCGCTGCTGTCCGCCGCCGCGGTCACGCTGGCCGGTCCCCTCGGCTTCGTCGGCCTGTCCGCACCCGCCCTGGTGCGCCCGCTCGCCCGCCGGTACCGCGGGTACGCGCGCTCCCGCGCGGCCCTGCCCGCCGCCGCGCTCGCCGGCGCGGCCCTGGTGCTCGGGTCGGACGTGCTGCTGCGGGCGCTGGTGCCGGACGACCTGTCGGTGGCCGTGCCCACGGGGGTGGTCACGAGCCTGGTCGGCGCCGTGTTCCTGGTCGTGACGGCACTGCGGCTGCGGGACACCGCGGGGGCGGACGCGCCGGACCGGCTGCGCATCCCGAGCCGGGCGGTGTTCCTGGCCACGGTGGGCGTCCTCGTGGCCGTCCTGGCCGGCCTGGTCGTCGCCGCCGTGCTGGTGGGCGACAGCAAGCTGCTGCTCGGTGACGTCGCCAACTGGGCGCAGGGGAGGGCCGGGCGGACCGTCTCCTTCGTCCTGGACACCCGGGTGCCGCGGGTGCTCGCCGCGCTGTGCGCGGGTGCGGCACTCGCCCTGTCCGGCACGCTGGTGCAGGCCGTCACCCGCAACCCGCTGGCGGAACCGAGCGTCCTGGGGGTCTCCGGCGGGGCCGCGCTGGGTGCCGTGCTCCTGGTGACGACCGCGCCCGTCGCCGCCGGGTGGGCCGTCGCCGGTGCCGCGTTCGCGGGGGCCGGTGTCACCGCGGTCGTCGTCTTCGGGCTCGCCGCGCGGGGCGGTTTCCGGCAGAACCGGCTGGTCCTCGTCGGCATCGGCGTCGCCGCCGCGACGACGGCGCTGATCAGCCTGCTGATCGTGCTCACCGACCCGTTCAACGCCACCAAGGCGCTGACCTGGCTGTCCGGTTCCACGTACGGGCGCACCCTGCCGGACGTGCTGCCCGTCGCCCTGGTGCTGGCCGTCGGCACGGCCGTGGCGGTGGCCCGGCGCACGGAGCTGGACCTACTCTCCCTGGACGAGGACACGCCCCGTCTGCTCGGCCTGCCGTTGGGCCCCGGCCGCCTCGGCTTCCTCGCCCTGAGCGTCCTGCTCAGCGCGACCGCCGTGGCCTGTGCGGGCACCATCGGCTTCGTGGGCCTGGTGGCCCCGCACGCGGCACGCGCCCTGGTGGGCCGGCGGCACGTGCGGGTCGTCCCGGTGGCGATGCTGCTGGGTGCCGCGCTCGTCTGCACGGCCGATCTGCTGGGCCGCACGGTGATCGCCCCGGCCCAGCTCGGCGCGGGCCTCATGACGGCGGTGATCGGAACGCCGTACTTCCTGTACCTGCTGGTACGCAGCAGGCGGTAGCCGGCCGGGCACTCGCCGGGGACCACGACGGCCCGCCGAACGGCGCCGACGGCGCCCCGGTCCGCGGCGAACCGCTCCGCCCGCGCCGAGCCCGCCCGGCGTCGGCAGCGGCCCGCTCGACCACGCCGCCCCGCCGCTCACCGACCGGGGCGCCGCCGTCTCCCGGCTCACCGGCCGGCTGGACGGCCGGTTCCCCCTGCCGGACCGTGCCCGCACGGCCCCGAGCGGCCTCGCACCCCGCGTGCACCCATGAGTTCGGATCCGCAAAGCGACACGGTCGTCTCCACGGCCCCCGGCGTCCCGGATCCGTCCGGTCCGCCGGTGTGACCCGCGCGAACCCGGGCAGCAGCCCTGACATGCGCCGGACGATCACTGCGGCGCAGAATTCGCTCAGGCGAAACGTGGTGAAGCAACAGAAAGGCAGCAGCGTGACGGACGCGAAGCCTGACGGCCGGTCCGGCCCCCACGGCCGGGTCAAGATGCCGAGCACGGTCGCGGCCCTGCCGCGGCAGGTACGGGAGGAACTGGCCCACCGGCTCCGCCGCAACAAGCGGGCCTTCCGCGAGGAGGACGTCCAGGTCGTCGAGAAGCCCCTGCTCAAACGCGCGGTCGGGGCATCGGCGCTGGGCAACTGCATGGAGTGGTTCGACTTCGGCGTCTACAGCTACCTGGCGGCCACCATCGGCAAGGTGTTCTTCCCCGGCGCCTCCCCGGCCGCCCAGGTCATCTCGTCGTTCGCCACCTTCGCCGCCGCGTTCGTGGTGCGCCCCCTCGGCGGCCTCGTCCTCGGCCCCCTCGGGGACCGCGTCGGCCGGCAGAAGGTGCTCGCCACCACCATGATCATGATGGCGGCCGGCACCTTCTGCATCGGCCTGATCCCCAGCTTCGACACCATCGGCATCGCCGCGCCGATCCTGCTGCTGCTCGCCAGGATGGTCCAGGGCTTCTCCACCGGAGGCGAGTACGGCGGGGCCACCACCTTCGTCGCCGAGTACTCACCCGACCGGCGGCGCGGCTTCCTGTCCAGCTGGCTCGACTTCGGCACCTTCGTCGGCTACGCCCTCGGCTCGGCCCTGGTCACCGGCCTGAACCTGTGGCTGACCGACGCCCAGATGCTCTCCTGGGGCTGGCGGCTGCCGTTCCTGATCGCCGGTCCGCTCGGCGTCATCGGCCTGTACATGCGGCTCAGGCTGGAGGAGTCCCCCGCCTTCCAGCAGCAGCTCGACGAGCACGAGAAGAGCCTCGCCCAGGAGTCGGCGGGCACCGAGTTCAGGACCATCGTCAAGGAGCACCGGCGCCCGCTGGTCCTGTGCATGGGCATCGTGCTGCTCTACAACGTCACCAACTACATGGTCACCGGCTACCTGCCGACGTACCAGACCGAGACCCTGGGCCGCTCCAGCGGTTCCGCCGACGTGCTGGTGCTGATCGGCATGCTGTGGATCGTCGTCCTGATCACCTTCCTCGGCCGGCTCAGCGACCGCGTCGGCCGCCGTCCGCTCTACGCCGTCGGCGCGGCAGCCATGATCGTCTTCTCGGTACCGGCGTTCCTGCTGCTCAGGTCGGACGGCACCGTGGCGCCCGTCCTCGGGATTCTGATCCTGTCCACGCTGCTGGCCTGCTTCGCCGCCCCGAGCGCGGCCACCCTGCCCGCCCTGTTCCCGACCGCCGTGCGCTACGCGGCCATGGGCATCGGCTTCAACTTCGCCGTCGCCGCCTTCGGCGGCACCACGCCGCTGGTCGCCGAGGCGCTGGTGAGCGTCACCGGCGACGACCTGATGCCGGCCTACTACCTGATGGTGGCCGGCGCCATCGGGCTGGTGACGGTCAGGTTCCTGCCGGAGAGCGCCCAGGTGCCGCTGCGCGGCTCGCAGCCCATGGTCGGTTCCCGGAGCGAGCAGCGGGAGCTGATCAGCACGTCCGCCGACCTCTACGCCTTCTCCGAGGAGCGCCCGGCGAGCCGGTGACCGGCCGCACCGGCCCCGGTGCGGCCGGGCGTCCCGACGGCCCCGGGCCCTGCCGTCACGTTCCCGTTCCCTCCGGCTCGCGGTCCGAGGCCGGCCACACGTAGGGCAGGTCGTCCGGGACCCCGGGGAACAGCCCGGCGTACGTGTCCGGGTCCTTGCGCACCAGCGCCGACCGGTGGCTGCGATGGAAGGCGTCGTCCCCGATCCAGGGCGGCAGCTCCCCGGCCCGGGCGAGCTCCGGCTGGTCGCGCACGGGGACGCCGGGACGGGAGGCGGCGAGCTGGGCGACGAGCTGGGCGGCACAGCTGTCCTGGTGTCCCCGGTCGCGCCAGACCCGGCAGATCTCCAGGCCGTAGCGGACGAGTGCCTCCTCGTAGCCGGTCCACATGCGCACCGCGGGGTGCCGGCGCCAGCCGTAGCCGGGGACGGTGAGGCCGCGCAGCACCTGGAGCGCCTCGACCCGCTGTTTGCCCAGCCGGCGGCGGTCCAGGACGAGCGCCGTCTCCCGGAAGCCGGGGTGGGGCAGGAAGGTCTGCACGGGGGTGTCCTCCTCCGGTCAGCCGGGGAACACGCCGCGCCGGCGCAGGTCCCGGCGCCGTTCGGCGTAGGCGAGGTCGTCGCGCCACAGGCGGCCGGCGGCGGCGCGCATCAGCGGGCGCAGGGCCGGTGCCAGGCGGCGGGCCACGAGGAACCCGGACCGGTCCGAGGTGGCGAGCACGGCCTCGGTGACCGCGGTGCGCGGCCGGCCGAGGCCGTCGGGGGCCAGCGGCGTGGCGTGGCTCTCCACGACCGACCCGGCGCCCTCGCCGTCCGTGATGCGCATGACGACGGTGCGCGGTCCGGGGGCGGTGAACTCGGCCCGCACGGGGACGACGAGGCGCCCGGTGAGCCGGAAGGAGACGTCCACGAGGAAGCGGTCGTCGGCGTCGGTGCCGTCCGGGGCCCGTACGACGGTGAGGTCCACGAAGGAGTACGGGTGGAACCAGGCGCCGTGCCACGGGTCGAGGCGGTTGGCGACGACGTCCTCCGGCTCGCAGGCGCCGGTGCCGCGCCAGACCGATGTCAGCGCCGTCGCCGGGTCCGGTCTGTCGGGCACCGCGGGGGCCGGGGTCGGCGGTTCCTGCCCCACGGCGTCCAGTCGTGCCCACACCAGGACGCCGTCGTCGTGCACCGGGAAGGGTTCCCAGCCGGCGAACGGGGTGCCGTCCAGGGCGAGTCCGTGCCAGCGGCACACGAGCGTGCCGCACCGCACCGGGCCGTCGGCCAGCGGGGCGCCGAGATGGGGGCAGGCACCGGGGCCGCCCACCAGGCGGCCGTGCGCGTCCCGCCAGAGGACGACCTCGACGCCGGCGACCGTGGCGGCCAGCGGACGGTCGGGGCGGACGCCGGTGGTGGCGCCGACGACGTACCAGTTGCCCGAGGGCCGCGCCAGGGCGCGTGCGAGGGCCCCGGCGATGACGGCCGGCCGGGCCTCGCGCCAGGTGGGGCGCTGCCGGGACCAGGGGACGGGGCGGCGGCGCAGCCGCAGGGGGTACCGGCCCCGGCGGGGCCGGGATTCCTGGCTCATCGGACCTCCTCCGCCTCGTGGGGCGCCGTCGGCGGTCGTGCCGGGGACGTCCCCCGGGATCCGAGCCGCGCGGCCAGCACCCGGGCGAGTCCGTCGGCGGCTACGGCCGCTCGCCGTCCGCGGGAGACCACCGCGCGCCGGTGCAGTACCGCGTACCCGCCGTCCGCGACGGCGTCGAGGATGGCGCGGTAGAGCACGTACGCGGTGCGGATGCAGGGCCGGGCGACGGGGTCCAGCATCGCGAGGCCCGGCGCCGCGTCGCGGTACACGGCCCGGGTGAGGTCCTCGGCGGTCCGCAGCGCCGCGGTGATCCGCCGGTCGTGGCGGCCGGTGCGCCGGCTCCAGTGCAGCAGGGAGCGGTCCACGCCGTGGGCGGCGAGCAGGTCGGCGGGAAGGTAGACGCGGCCCCGGTCGAGGTCCTCCCCGACGTCCCGCAGGAAGTTGGTCAGCTGGAAGGCGACGCCCAGCGCGGCGGCGTGCGGGGCGGCCTCCTCGCGCGGGGTCACGGTGCCGAGCACGGGCAGCATCTGCAGGCCGATCACCGCGGCCGAGCCGTGCATGTAGGCGCGCAGGTCGTCGTAGGTGGCGTAGTCGGTGACGGTGAGGTCACTGCGCATGGAGGCCATGAAGGCGGTGAAGTACGCCGGGTCGATGGCGTGGCGGGCGGCGGTGTCGGCCACGGCGAGGACCACGGGCTCCCCGTCGGCCCGGCCGCCGTCCAGGGCGTGCCGCAGGCGTTCCTCGAGGCGGGTCAGCGCGGCGGCCCGCTCGGCGGGTGCCGCGCCGGCTCCCAGGTCGTCGACGATGTCGTCGGCCCACCGCGCGAAGCCGTACAGCGCGTGAACGGCCGGCCTGCGGTCGGCGGGCAGCAGGCGGGTCGCCAGGAAGTAGGTGCGCCCGTGGCGGGCGTTGAGGCTCCGGCACCGGGTGTAGGCGGCGCGCAGCGCCGGGTCGGTGATGCCGGCGGCGTCCAGTTCGCGGCGGGTCATCGGCGTCCGCCCCCCGGGGCCGTGCCGGTGATGCGGGCGGCGGCGAGCTTCCCCGAGATCAGCACGGTCGGCACGCCGACGCCCGGGGTGGTGCCGCAGCCGGCGAGGACCGCGTTGTCCGTGCCGCGCACTAGGTTGCGGGGCCGGAAGGGCCCGGTCTGGGCGAAGGTGTGGGCGACGGAGAACGGCGTGCCCGCGGCGTGGCCCTGGGCGGTCCAGTCGGCGGGCGTCACCAGGCACTCCGCCTCGACTGCGGCGGCGATCCCGGTCAGTCCCCGGCGTTCGAGGGTGGCGAGCAGCCGGTCGCGGTAGCGGGGCGCGAGGTCGCTCCAGGCCTCGGCGCCCGGGCCGATGTCGGTGTTGGGGCAGGGGGCGAGGACGTAGTGGAGGTGGCGGCCGGCGGGGGCGAGGGCGGGGTCGCCGGCGGTGGGCCGGGTGATGAGCAGGGAGGGGTCGGTCATCAGGGCGCCGGTGCGGGTCAGTTCGTCGAAGGTCCGGCGCCAGGCGGCGCCGAAGGAGAGCGTGTGGTGGGCGAGGTGCGGCCAGGTGCGGGTGGTGCCGGCGTGCAGGACGACGGCGGACGGCGCGTGGCGCAGCCGCAGTGGGCGGCGCGGGCGGCGGCCCAGCAGCCGGTGGACGACGGGCAGGTCGGGGGTGAGGACGACGGCGTCGCAGGGGATGCGCTCGTGGGCGGTGACGACCGCGGTGACGCGGCTGCCGGACCGTTCCAGGCTGGTGACGTCCCGTCCGAGGAGCAGGTCGGCCCCGGCGGCGGTGGCGGCGGCGGCCATGGCGCGGGGCAGGGCGTGCATGCCGCCGCGCGGGAAGTACACGCCGGCCACCGTGTCCATGTAGGCGATGACGGCGTAGGCGGCCAGGGCGCGGGCCGGTGCGACACCGGCGTACAGGGCCTGGAAGGAGAACACGCGCTTGAGGCGCTCGTCCGTGAGGAAGCGGCCGATGCGCGCGTCCAGCCGGCCGAACCCGCCGAGGGCGGCGAGCCGGGCGAGGTCGGGGGTGAGCAGGCCGAGCGGCGAGTCGAAGTTGGCGTCGATGAACCGGCGCATCTGCACGGCGTACAGCCGCTGGAGCCAGGTGCGCAGCCGCCGGTACCCGGCCGCCTCCCTGGGTCCGGCGAAGCGTTCCACCTCCGCCTCCATCGCGGCGGCGTCGGTGTGCACGTCCAGTGCGGTGCCGTCGGCGAAGCACGCCCGGTAGGCGGGGTGCAGGGGCAGGAGGTCCACGTGGTCGCGCAGCCGCTCGCCGACGGCCGCGAACGCCTCGTCGGCCAGGTGGGGCATGGTCAGGACGGTCGGGCCGGTGTCGAGGTGGTAGCCGCCGAGCTCGCGCCGTCCGGCACGGCCGCCGGGCAGCGGGTCGCGTTCCACGACCGTCACCCGCCGTCCCGTGCCCAGCAGGTGCAGGGCGGCGGACAGGCCCGCGAGTCCGGCCCCGACGACCACCACGTGGCCGGTGCGGCCGGGCACCGTGCGCGTCACCGGCGCCCCTCCCCGGTGGGCGGCGGGCCCCAGAGCCCTCGTCTGCCGTCGCCGGCCGTGCTGACGCGCATCCGGGTCCTCTCCTCGTCGGTTCCGCCGGCGGGTCCCGCCGGCCGCCTCGGCGGCTCCCGCGGGTCCGGCCGGGGCGTGACACGGCGTCATGCCTTCCCCCGCCGGGCCCGGCACGATGCCGCCTTGGTCCGTTCACGTACGGCGGTCACCCGCCCGGCGGGCACCCGCACCGGGTGCCCCGCGCGCCGCGCTTCACTCGGCGGCGCGCAGGCGGGATACTCCGCCGGGGCCCTGCCGTCACGTCCCCGCCGCCCCGCACGCCGGAGACACGGGCGGCGGACAGGCGGGCGGTGGGCGGCCGGCAGGCGGGGCGGACGGAAGGGAGGCGCCGTGGTCGACGCGGACATCGTCGTGGTCGGGGCCGGGGCGGCGGGCCTGTCCCTGGCGCACCGGCTCCCGGCGGGCACGCACCGCCGTCCGGCGCCCTCCGTCGTCCTGATCGAGCCGCCCGCCGGTGCGCTGCGACCGCCGCGGCGCACCTGGTGCTTCTGGGAGACGGGCCCCGGCCGCTTCGACCGGGCGGTGACGGCGTCGTGGGAGTGGCTGCGGGTGTGCGGCCGGGACGGGGCGGTCGTCCGGCGGCACATCGCGCCCGCGCGCTACAAGATGATCCGCTCGGACGACTTCGAGGCGCTGGTGGAGCGCGATCTGAAGGACCGGCCGGGACTGCGGCGCCTGGAGGCCACCGTCGACGCGGTGACCGCGCTGCCGGACGGCACCGCGCGCCTGTCGGCCACGGACGCCGCCGGCCGACGCGTCTCGCTGCGCTCCCGCTGCGTCTTCGACTCCCGCCCGCCCGGCCGCCCGGTTGCCGCCCGCACCCGTCTGCTCCAGCACTTCCGCGGCTGGTTCGTCCGCACCGAACGGCCGGTCTTCGACCCGTCGGTGGTCGACCTGATGGACTTCCGCACCCGGCAGCCGGCGCGCGGCCTGTCCTTCGGCTACGTCCTGCCGACCGGCCGGCACACCGCGCTGGTCGAGTACACGGAGTTCGGCCCCGAGCCGCTGACGCCGGCACAGTACGACAGGGCCCTGGAGGACTACACGGGCCGCGTGCTGCGCATCGGCGCCGCGGAGGTCCTCTCGACGGAGCAGGGGGTGATCCCGATGACCGACGCGCTGTTCGAGCGGCAGGCCGGGGGGTCGGGCACCGTCTTCCGGATCGGGACGGCGGGCGGGGCGACGCGCGCCTCCACCGGCTACACGTTCGCCGCCGTGCAGCGCCAGGCGGAGGCCGTCGCCCACGCCGTCCGCGCGGGCCGCAGCCCGCTGCCGCCCGTCCCGTACCCGGCCCGGGCACGGCTGATGGACGCGGTGCTGCTGCGCGCGCTGGACACCGGCCGGGTCGACGGCCCCGACCTCTTCTTCCGGCTGTTCGACCGCGTCCCCGTCCGGCGGCTGCTGCGTTTCCTCGACGGGCGGACCCGGCTCCACGAGGACCTCGCGGTCGGCGTGCGCACCCCCGTCCTGCCGATGCTGCGCACGGCGGCCGAACTGCCGTGGCTGCCCCGCCGTCCCGTCCCCGCCCGCTGACCCCTCGGGAGTCCCCCATGTCCCTGCTGCGCGACACCGCGCTGGCCGCCGCCTTCGACCGGGGCGCCGAGCGCTACGACCGGCTGGTCGCGCTCAATCCCGGCTACCACGCCCAACTGCGCCGCTCCGCCCTCCGGCTGGCCCTCGCGGACGGCGGCGCCCCGCGCCGGGTGCTCGACCTCGGCTGCGGCACGGGCGCCTCGACGGCGGCGCTGGCCGCGGCGTTCCCCGACGCCGAGATCACCGGGGTCGACGCCTCGGCGGGCATGCTGCGCGCGGCCCGGGCCAAGCCGTGGCCGTCGCGGGTGCGTTTCGTCCACGCCCCGGCCGAGGAGCTGCACCGCGCCGGGGTGGGCGGCCCGTTCGACGCGGTCTTCGCCGCCTACCTGTTCCGCAACCTGGCCGACCCCGACGCCGTCCTGCGGTCGGTGCACCGGCTGCTCGTGCCGGGCGGCGGGCTGGCGGTGCACGAGTACGCGCTCAGCGGGCGCCGCGCCGACCGCCTGGTGTGGTCCGCGGTGTGCCGGGGCGTCATCGTGCCGCTGGGCACGCTCACCGGCGACCGTGCCCTGTACCGGCATCTGCGGCGCAGCGTCGCCGAGTTCGACACCGCGCCGGACTTCGTCGCCCGGCTGGCCCGGGCCGGCTTCGAGCGGGTCCGCGTGCTGCCGCTGCCGGGCTGGCAGACGGGCATCACCCACACCTTCCTCGGCCGGCGTGCCGCCGAGGAGACGGGCGCCGCCCGGTGAGCCGGCGCGACGGGGCGCGGCTTCCGGGCCGGGACCGGCACGCCCGGCTCCTCCCGCCCCGGCCGGGACGCGACCGGATCGCCGGCGAGCCGCCGTGCGTGGCGGTCGTCGGCGGCGGCATCGCGGGGCTGGCGGCGGCGACCGTGCTCGCCGAACGGGGCGTGCGCGTGGTGCTCCACGAGCGCGAACCGGTGCTCGGCGGACGGGTCGCCGGATGGCCCGTCGCCCTGCCCGACGGCACGCCCGCGACGATGAGCCGGGGCTTCCACGCCTTCTTCCGCCAGTACTACAACCTGCGGGCGCTGCTGCGCCGGGCCGACCCCGCGCTGGGCATGCTGACCGGGCTGCCCGACTATCCCCTGCTGCACAGCAGCGGTCTGCGCGACGGCTTCCGCCGCGTGCCGCGCACTCCCCCGTGGAGCGCCCTCGGTTTCGCCCTCCTCAGTCCGAGCTTCCGGCCGCGCGACCTGTTCGCCCTGCGGCCCGCCGCCGCCCTGCCCCTGCTCGACGTGCGCGCCCGCCACGTGTACGGACGACTGGACCACGTCAGTGCCCACGACTTCCTCGACACCCTGCGGTTCCCCGCGGCCGCGCGGCACCTGGCCTTCGAGGTGTTCTCCCGCAGCTTCTTCGCGGACCCGCGGCAGCTGTCGGCCGCCGAGATGGCCCTGATGTTCCACATCTACTTCCTCGGGTCCAGCGAGGGGCTGCTGTTCGACGTGCCCCGCGAGCCCTTCCCGCAGGCGCTGTGGGACCCCCTCGCACGGCACCTGTCCCGGCACGGCGTCGAGGTGCGCACCGCCGCGCCCGTCGACGCCGTCCACCCGCGGCCGTCCGGCGGGCACCTGGTCACCGACGGCGCCGGGACCCGGGCGTACGACGCCGTCGTACTGGCCGTGGACACCGACGGTCTGCGGGCGGTGGTGGGGCGGTCGCCCGGGCTGGGGGACGCCCCCTGGCGGGAGCGGGTGGCCCGGCTGCGGACGGCGCCGCCGTTCCTGGTGTCCCGGCTGTGGCTGGACCGCCCCGTCGCGGCCGACCGTCCCGGCTTCCTCGGCACCAGCGGCTTCGGCTCGCTGGACAACGTCAGCGTGCTGTCCCGGTGGGAGGGCGAGGCGGCGCGCTGGGCGGCCCGCACGGGCGGGTCGGTGGTGGAACTCCACGCCTACGCCCTGCCGTCGACGGCCGTCCGGGACGTCGAGGAGAAGCGCCTCGTCGACCAGTTGCACCGGGTCTGCCCGGAGACGCGGGAGGCCCGCGTCGTCGCCGCGCGGCACGAGTGGCGGGCGGACTGCCCCCTGTTCACGGTCGGGGGTCACGCGGACCGTCCGACGGTGCGCACGCCCGACCCGGCGCTCGTCGTCGCCGGGGACCTGGTCCGTACGGATCTGCCCGTGGCCCTGATGGAGCGCGCCGCCACCTCCGGGTTCCTCGCGGCCAACGCCCTGCTGGAGCGGTGGGGGGTGCGCGGCGAGCCGCTGTGGACGGTCCCCGACCGGGGGCGGTCCGCCCCGCTGCGCGCTCTGGCACGGCGGTACGCGCCGGGCTGACCGCCCGGCGCGCGTGCCGCGTACGGCGTCACCCCCCGGGGTGCCGCGCCGTGCGGTCGGCCCGCCCGCCCCCGCCGAGCGGGCCGGTGGCGTCCATGTCGCCCGCGGCCTCCAGCCCGGGCAGGTCGCGGCGGGACACCCGCATGACCACGGCGGGCAGTGCGGGGCGCGCCAACTGCGCCAGGCGCAGCCACCGGGGCACGTACACGGACGTGCGGCGGCGTTCCACGGCGCGCACCAGGCGGGCGGCGACGTAGTCGGCCGGGTAGGTGCGACGGGCCGGGGCCGGCATGTGGGCGCGCAGCTCGCGCAGGACGGCGTACCGGTCGGCGTCGCGGATCATGTCGGTGTCGATCCAGTTGAGGTAGGCGATGCCCACGGCGACCCCGTGGTGCGCCACCTCGGCGCGCAGGGCGTGGGTGAAGGCCTCCACGCCCGCCTTGGAGGCGCAGTAGGCGCTCATCATGGGGGCGGCGCCGAGCGACGCGGTCGAGGCGATCTGGAGGCAGTAGCCGGAGGTCCGGAACAGGTCCGGCAG
This sequence comes from Streptomyces sp. JHA26, assembly GCF_002005565.1. Lineage (GTDB taxonomy): Bacteria > Actinomycetota > Actinomycetes > Streptomycetales > Streptomycetaceae > Streptomyces. The sequence goes on from NZ_BDJC01000009.1 coordinate 115,082, forward strand.
GAAGGCGCGCACGGTCTGCGCGCTGCCCGTCAGGTTCACGTCGACGACGCGGCGCCAGCCGGCCGGGTCGGACCCGGCGAAGGGTCCGCCCTCCGCGATGCCGGCGTTCGCCACCACGACCGACGGCGGTCCGAGGCGCTCGCGCACCTCGTGCGCCGCGGCGTCCAGCGCGGCGGCGTCGGTGACGTCGGCCTCCAGGACGAGCGCCGGGGCCGGCAGGGCCGCCGCCACGGCGTCCAGCCGGGTCCTCTCGTGGCCGAGCAGGGCGAGCCGGGCTCCCCGGCGGGCGCACTCCGCGGCCAGTGCGGCGCCCAGTCCTCGCGCGGCACCGGTCACCACGACGGTGCGGTCGCGCAGCGGACTGCCCGTCACCGGCGGACCCCCGCGTGGTCCGAGGCCGGTCATCGTTTGTCACCGACGCGGTCGCGGCGGGTCAGGACGCGCTGGATCCGGGTGGGGCCGGCCAGCCGGTGCCGGCGCAGTGCGGCCCGTGCGGCGTTGGCGCCGGGCGCCCCGTGCACACCGCCTCCCGGGTGGGCTCCCGCGGAGGCGAGGTAGAGGCCGGCCACCGGTGTCTCCGGCCGTCCGGTGCCGGGCACGGGCCGGAAGAAGAGCTGCTGGTGCATGGCCGTGGTACCTCCGTTGATGGCGCCGCCGTGGAGATTGGCGTTCATGGACTGGAGGGTCTGCGGGGCGAGGATGCGGCGGGCCCGGATCAGGGAGCGGAAGCCGGGGGCGAAGCGCTCCACCTGGCGCTCGACCCGGTCGGCCATGAGCTCCTGCTCCTTGGCGTCCCAGCTGCCGCCGATGCCCTCGTCGCCGGCGTCGCCCCGGATGTCCTGCGGGACGTGGGTGTACGCCCAGGCGGACTCGGTGCCCTCCGGTGAGCGGGACGGGTCGGTGGTCGTCATCTGGCCGAACAGGGTGAAGGGGCGGTCGGGGACCTGCCGCATGGCGATCTGGGCGGCGAACCGGGTCAGTTCGTCGAGGCCGTCGGCCAGGTGCACGGTGCCGGCGCCGGCCGCCTGGGCGCACCGCCAGGGCACGGGGCCGTCCAGCGCCCAGTCCACCTTGAAGGTGGCGAAGTCCCACTGGAAGCGCTCGAGGTCGGCGAGGACCTGGCCGGGCAGGTCCCTCGGGTCGACGAGCGTCCCGTACAGGGCGGGCACGGACACGTCCGCGAGGACGGCCCGCCGGGCCGTGACCGTCTCCCCGTCGGCCGTGCGCACGCCCACCGCCCGCCGGTCGCGGACGACGACCCGGTCGACGCGCCGCCCGCAGCGCAGGGTGCCGCCGAGGGAGCGCAGCCGGCGGACGAGGGCCTCGGTGAGGACGCCGGAGCCGCCGACCGGCACGGGAAAGCCGTAGGTCTGGCCGAGCATCGTCATCAGCCAGCCGAAGCCGCCGCTGCCCGCGGCCTCGGGCGCGAGGTCCGCGTGCAGGGCGTTGCCCGCCAGGAGCAGTCTGCCGCCCTCGCCGCGGAACTCCTCCTCGCCCAGACGGCGCACCGGCAGCACCAGGGTGCGGGCCAGCCGCAGCCCGCCCGCGGCGCGCAGGCGCAGGGCCAGCCGGGCGGCGGCCCTCACCGGCGGGAAGGGGGTGAACAGGGCGTCCAGGATGTCGGCCCGGTAGCGGTCCCAGACGTCGTGCAGGCGGTGCCAGGCGGCGCCGTCCCCGGGCGCGAAGACGTCGAGGGAGGCGGCGGTGGTGCCGACGTCGCGGTCGAGGACCGCGCACGTGCCGTCGGTCAGGGGGTGGGCGAGCACGTGGGGCGCGTGGGCCCAGCGCAGCCCGTGCTCCTCCAGTCGCAGGCCGGCCAGCACCGGGGAGGCCGCGGCGAGCGGGTAGAAGGAGCTGAACAGGTCGTTGACGAAGCCGGGGGCGACCTCGCCGTCGTGGCGCACGGCCCCGCCCGGCTCGGGCTGCTCCTCCAGGACCTCCACGCTCCAGCCGGCGTCCGCGAGGAGGTTCGCCGCGACCAGTCCGTTGGGGCCGGCGCCGATCACGACGGCGTCAGGCACGGCCGGCCCCCGGTTCGGACGCGGGGGCCGGGTCCGGCCGGCTCTGCTCACCGGCTCCGCCCTCGCACAGCCGGGCCAGCCGGGCCAGCATGGCCCGGTGCCTCAGCTGGATCACCGCTTCGACGCCCATGTTGTGCAGGAATCCACCGGCGCCGCGCAGGGGGTGCTCGTCCACGATCACCAGGCACTGCTCGCCCCAGGGACGCAGCTCGATGGCGACCCGTGCCGTGCCGAGGGGGCCGGCGATCGCCTCGAGTTCCAGGACGGTGCCCTCCTCGCAGCGCCTGACGACCGTCTCGTTGTGCAGGCTGACGGGCCCGATGGACACCTCGTAGCCGATCGAGGCGCCGACCTCCGGCCACCGGCCCCGCCTGGGGGTGGAGGACGACGTCCCCACGACCCAGTCCGCGTACCGGGTGCCGTCCGCCAGGACCTCCCACACCGCCTGCGGCGTCGTCTTGATCAACCGATGCCGAACTGCCACGCACGCCTCCACGTCCGAACTTGGCCAGGACCCGGCGCGAACTCGGCCAGGACCCGGAACCGGGTGCCCCGCTCGCGAAGGGCCAACCGGGGCGGTGGCGTCGCTCCGGAAAAATTGCCGCATTGGCATGGACCTGATAAAGGGGCGTGGCTAAGCTCGACACGACCCGATGAGAGCGCTCTCAGACCGCGGTTGTTCCACCCCCACCTCGCTGGAACGACGAAGGGCACCCCTGTGAGACGCAGCAGACTCAGGAACTGTGGCCTGGCCACCCTCCTCGTCCTCGGCGGCTGGGCCGCGGCCGGCACCCTGCCCGCCGCGGCGACCGACGCACCCGCCGGCTCCGCCGCCCCCGCCTCCCCCACCGCTTCCGCCGGTCTCCTCGAGGCCATGCAGCGGGACCTCGGCCTCACCCCGGCCCAGGCGGAGGACCGGCTCGCGGCCGAACGGCACGCCACCGACCTCGCCCCCGCCGCGCAGCGGGCGGCCGGGGACGCCTTCGGCGGCTCGTGGTTCGACGCCGGCCGCGGGCGGCTGACCGTGGCCGTCACCGCGGACGCCTCCCCCGCCACGGTCCGCGCCGTCCGCTCCACCGGCGCCGACGTCCGCACCGTCACGCACAGCGCCCGGCAGCTCGAAGCCGCCAAGCAGCGCGTCGACGGGCTCGACGCGCCCGCGGGCGTCAGCGGCTGGCACGTCGACCCGGCCGCCAACACGGTGGTCGTCGACGTCGTCCGCGGCGAACACGCCGACAACGATGTCCGACGCTTTCTGGACCGGGCCCGCGCGTCCGGCCCGGTGACCGTGCGGACGGTGGCGTCCGCCCCGCGGACCTTCGCGGCGGGCACGGTCGGCGGCGATCCGTACTACACGGGCAACGTCCGCTGCTCCATCGGCTTCTCGGTGCACGGCGGGTTCGTCACCGCCGGGCACTGCGGCCGGGCCGGGGCCGGCGTCAGCGGCTGGGACGGGTCGTACATCGGCACGTTCCAGGGCTCGTCGTTCCCGGACAACGACTACGCGTGGGTCAGCGTGGGCAGCGGCTGGTGGACGGTGCCGGTCGTGCTCGGCTGGGGCACGGTCTCCGACCAGCTGGTGCGCGGCTCCGCCGAGGCCCCGGTCGGCGCGTCGATCTGCCGCTCCGGCTCCACCAGCCACTGGCACTGCGGCACCGTGCTGGCCAGGAACGAGACGGTCAACTACAGCCAGGGCGCGGTGCACCAGATGACGAAGACCAGCGTCTGCGCCGAGCCCGGTGACTCGGGCGGTTCCTTCATCAGCGGCGACCAGGCGCAGGGCGTCACCTCGGGCGGCTGGGGCAACTGCTCCGGCGGCGGGGAGACGTGGTTCCAGCCGGTCAACGAGATCCTGAACCGCTACGGGCTGACCCTGCACACGGCCTGAGCCGGACGCGGCGTCACGAGGTCCCGCCGGTCACCCGGCGGGACCCTTCCCGTACCGGACGGGTGCGCGTCGTCCGGTCGGCGGGTCACATGTCGCCGCGTTCCGTCGTGAGCCGACGGTAGGCGGCGCGGGCGTGGACCAGCCGGGCCAGGGCGGTCCCGACGAGGGTCGCGCCGAAGAGGCAGGCGAGCCAGAGCGCGTCCCGGCGCCCGCCCCAGGTGAGCACGCCGGCGGGCGGTATCGCGAAGCCGTTGAGGGACAGCCAGCACAGGACGGCCGTGCCGGGGGCGGCGGTGAAGCGGGCGCACAGCCCGAGCAGGGCCGCCAGGAGGGAGAGCACCGCCAGCGCGAGTCCGGGACGCCCGGAGCCCACGGTGCCGTTGAGCAGTGCCACCAGGACGAGCGCGCCGGCGAACGCCCCGGCCCACACCAGCGGGGCCGCGACGGGCCGGGGGACGGGTCTGGCACCGCTTCCCAGGGGCACCCACTCGATCATGCGCACGGCTCCTTCCGCTCCCGGGACGGCCACGACCACGGTGCCGCCCCTGCGAGCAGATTGTCCCACCGGGGCACGGCACGGGACGCGGGCCGGGGGCGACTTCGGCCCGCACCGGACGGGCGGTCCTCGGGACGGGTCCGGGCGCACGGTCCGCCGCGCACCGAGCCTCACGGTCCCGGCCGGGCGCCCCGTTGCGGCGGCGCCCGGCGACCGCGCCGTAGGGACGTCGGCGTGCGGGGGCGACGGCACACCGACCGCCCCGCCGCAGGCTGCGGCGGGGCGGTCGGTGTCGCGGACGGTCCGTCAGCACGGTGTCGCTGTCATCAGCCTCTCGAACGAAGCCATGCAGTCAGGGCAGTGTCGCGCCCTTTCACCGTCGGATGCCTCGATACGCTCGCGGAGCTCCTGTCCGCACAGGGTGGCCGCGGCCTGTTTGGCCATCACGTGCCACACCAAAGCTCCGCCCGCCTTTTCCGGGCCCACGCACATCTCGTACATGACCGGCCTCCCAGCCTGGACGCCGCTGACACCCTCCAGGAGACACCGGATCGGCCACCGCCAGTAGCGCGCGGGGGCCATTCGGGTGACGGACCATACGCCCCTCCGGGGCCGCCAGGCACCCGGACGGATAGAAACGATCAGCCAATCGGCCCTGTACCGGTGGGTTCCTGACACGGCATCGGCACAGCCGGACGGACCGGCGGCGCACCGGTCCGACGGCGACCCGTACCGGACCGATCGCTCCGGCCCCCGTCGGCACCGCGCCGCCGCGGGCGCGTGTGCTCGTCCCCCGGCCGGCGACGCGCCGGCGCTGTCCGTCCGTCCGGACCCAACTTCACCGACCCGCACCGCGGTTGCTCTGCACGAGCAGGACACCCCCGCCCTCCCGGTGCCGGCGGTGCGCCCGCTGGTGCCGGAGGCGGGCCGGCACGTCGGTGCGCCTGCGTGCGGCGCCCGGCACGGCGGGCGGATCCGGCTTGCGGTGGCCGGAGCCGGCGGGCCGCACCACCCCGACCCGACGCGAGGGAACCGGGAGGAGACGGCCGGGCGGCGCGACGCCGTGGAGCCCGGCGGGTGACGGACCGGCGGGGCCGTGCGCACCGGTGCCGACGACGCCGTCCCGCGGGCACCTCCGGCGCTGTTCCGCCGGAGCCCGGGTGAAGGCCCCCGCGAGGGGTACTCCCTGCTTCCACGAGGAGCCGGGCCGACCGGGCCCCGCACGCACTTTCGGACAGGAGCACGCTGATGTCCCCGTCCCCCGACGACTGTCTGCGGATCCACTTCATCGGCAACGCCACCGTACTGCTCCGGTACCGCGGGCTGAGCCTGCTGACCGATCCGAACTTCCTCCACCGCGGACAGCGTGCCTACCTCGGTCACGGCCTCACGAGCCGCCGCCTGACCGAACCCGCCCTCGACCCCCGCGACCTGCCGGAACTGGACGCCGTAGTGCTGTCCCACCTGCACGGCGACCACTGGGACCGGGTGACCCGGCGGCGGCTGCCCCGATCGCTGCCGATCGTCACCACCCCGCACGCCTCCCGCCGGCTGCAGGGCCTGCACGGGTTCCACCGGGCCGTGGGACTGCGCACCTGGCAGCAGGAGACCGTGCGGCACGGGGACGCCCAGGCATGCGTCACGGCGCTGCCCGGCCGCCACGCCGGCCACCCGGCGCTGCGGCGTCTGCTGCCGCCGGTGATGGGCAGCCTGCTGGAGTTCGGGCCCGTCGACGGGCCGCCGCGGCACCGGCTGTACGTGTCCGGGGACACGCTGCTCTTCGACGGCCTGGACGAGATCGCCCGCCGCTTCCCCGACCTGGACCTGGCGGTGCTGCACCTGGGCGGCACCACGCTGCCGGGCGGCTTCGTGGTCACCATGGACGGACGCCAGGGCGCGGAACTCGCACGGCGCCTGGACCCCCGGCGGATCCTGCCGGTGCACTACGACGACTACACGGTCTTCCGCTCACCCCTCGACGCCTTCCTCGCCGAGGCCGACCGCAGGGGGCTCGCGGACCGGATCGTGCACTGCCGGCACGGCCAGCGGGCGACCTTCCGTCCGGGCGGGGGGCCGCCCGTCGTGACGTGACGGGTCCGGCGTACCGGTCGGACGCGGTGGGGGGGGCGGCGGCGGTCCGGACGGTTCCGGGAAGGCGGGCGCACCGGAGCCGGGCGTGGCCGCGACGGCCGCGGCGCCGGTTCAGCCGGTGCGCAGTCGCACCTGTTCCTCCAGGCGTCGCAGGCTGGTGTCGAGGGCGTCGGCGACCGCCTGCCCGCCCGGGTCGTGACTGTCGTCGAAGAACGACAGGTGGACGGTGACCTCGCTGGTCCCGGTGTCGAGGCCGGCGACCTGGAGCCAGCCGGCGTAGCTGCCCTGGTCCCGCGTGCCCCATTCGAGCCGCATCTGCTCGGGCCGGGCGCGCAGCAGCGCGGAGGTGTCCTGGTCGCTGTGGTCCTCGTGGACGGTGACGGCGGGCGGTTCCTCGATCTCCACGTGCAGCTCCCGCGGGAGCCACGTGTCCAGCCGGTCGACGTTCGCGGCCTGGTCGAAGACCTGCTCGGCCTGTGCGGGCATGGTGCGGGAACGCTCGTACTCGGTCATGGGGCACCACTCCTCGGCGCTCGGGGTCGTCCGACGGACCGCGTGCCCGGTCTGCGGCGGCCGAAGCGTCCCGAGGACGGTCCGCCCGACACGCGCGCCCGGGGGCGCGGTGCCGGGCCGCCGCGCGGTACGCCCGACCCGGCCGGCACGCGACGCGGGGCGAGGTGCCGGCGTCGGGGGCGGGCGGCGCGCCGCCGGACCTCCTCGCCGGCCCGGCCCACCCGGCGCCGGTCCCGGCCACCGCCGTGGTCCGCTGTTCCGGGGCGCCCGGGCTGCGGCACGCCGTGGTCCGCCCCGTCGGTCTCCGGCAGCGGTTCCTCGTCCCGCGGACCGACGTGACCCAGGCGGTCCCCGTCGCAGGACGACGCGGCACTCCCGACGCGCGGCACTCCTGACGGTCGGGTGGCGGCCCCGGGCCGGGTGACGCCCGGGGCGGCTCCCGCCGGGCGCGTCACACGACGTGGCCGTGGGCCCGCAGCCAGCCGTGCACGGTCTCCTTGTCGGACGGGCTGATGCGCACGGGTCCTTCGACGTACGGTCCCTCGTCCTCGGTGAAGCCGGTGTCCGTGATCCGCGCGGTGACCCAGGTGGCCAGGTCCTGCGCGGCCTGCTCCGGCAGGGTTCCCCGTTCCCAGCCGGCGCGGGCCCGTCGGGCCGCGGCGGGGTCGTGCCGCCCGGTCTCCTCCAGCCACGCCGCCACCAGCCGTTCGACGGTCCGGCGGTCCGCGTCGTCCTGTGGCCGCTCGTGTGTGTCGTTCATGCCGTCCGAGTGCCCGGAACCGGCCGGGGACGCACCGGGTGACCGGGCGTCGTGGGCCCTGTGTCGGCGGTGCCCCGCCGGGTACCCGCACCGGGGCGACGACCGGCCCGGTCCGCGGAGGACCACAGCCCGGAGAGGGGACCACGATGACGCAGCCCGCCGACGACCGCGCTCTCGACCGGCACGCCGGCGTGTCCGAGCTTCGTCCGCCGGCCGGGGACGCCCGGCCGGCCGGCCGTGACGACGTGCTCCGTGAGGAACTCCCGGTCGACCGCAACCAGGCCATCCTCCAGGCCGCCAAGCAGGTGGGCGCGATCCTGAAGAGGGAAGGCCACCCGTTCGCCCTCGCGGGCAGTGTCGCCGTGTACGCGCACGGCGGCACCCAGAACCTCCAGCACGACGTCGACTTCTGCATCCGGCCCGAGGACGCGGAAGCCGTGGCCCGCACACTGCGCGAGGCGGGCCTGGAGGTCTACACGCCGCCCGAGGACTGGCTGCTGAAGGCGAACTGCCTGGGGCAGCAGGTCGACCTCATCTTCGAACTGGCGCACCAGCCGGTCACGGCGGGCCTGCTGGACCGGGCCCGGGAGCTCTCCGTCGACTCGGTGCTGATGCCGGTCCTGTCGCCGACCGACCTGCTGCGCGGTCTGCTGGCCGCCTTCTCGGAGCACCACTGCGACTTCGGGGCGGTGCTGCCCATCGCCCGCACGCTGCGGGAGAAGATCGACTGGGACGAGCTGCGCCGCGACTGCGGCGACGCCCCGATGCCCGCCGCGTTCTTCTTCATCCTCGAACGGCTGGAGATCATCTCCCCGGCCTCCCCCGCGAAGGAGGAGCACCGATGAGCGACCCCGTCGCCCACCAGGGGCCCGCCGCGAGCGACCCCGCGTCCGCCGCCGAGAACGTCGAGTACCGCGTCGCCCACCTGCACGACCGGCTCGCCGCCGAGGAGCTCGCCGAGCTCGGGGTCCGGGCCGAGGTCCGGGCCGGGGCCGTCGCGGTCACCGGCACGGTGCCCTCCGTCCAGTGCCGCGAGACCCTCCTGCGGGTCGTGCGCGAGGAGCTGGCGGGGCTCACCGTGCACAGCGACATCGTGGTGGCCGACACCACCCGCCCCGACCATGCGGAGGAGTTGTGATGATCCGCGTCGCCGCCGTCGGAGACATCCACATGGGCCCCGACAGCCAGGGACTGCTGCGGCCCGCCTTCGAGACCCTGCCCGAGTGCGCGGACGTGCTGCTGCTCGCCGGGGACCTGACCCGGCACGGCACACCGGAGGAGGCCCGGGTGGTGGCCCAGGAGGTGCGCGGTCTGCCGGTGCCGGTGGTGGCCGTCCTCGGCAATCACGACCACCACGACGAGCAGCCCGAGAAGGTCGCCGCCCTCCTCCAGGACGCCGGTGTGACGGTCCTGGAGGGCGAGGCGACGGTCGTGGAGTGCGCCGGGACCCGCGTCGGGATCGCCGGGGCCAAGGGGTTCGGCGGCGGTTTCGTGGGCCGCAGCGCCGGGGAGTTCGGGGAGCCGGTCATGAAGGAGTTCGTGCGCACCACCCGCCGCTCCGCGGACAGCCTGTACGCCGCGCTCAAGGAGCTGGACGACCAGGACTGCGCGGTGCGCGTCGCCCTGACGCACTTCTCCCCCGTGGCCGACACGCTCGCCGGTGAGCCGCCGGAGATCCATCCGTTCCTCGGCAGCTACCTGCTGGCCGAGGCGATCGACACGGCCGGCGCGGACCTCGCCGTCCACGGTCACGCGCACCTGGGTTCGGAGCACGGCATGACGGCGGGCGGGGTGCGGGTGCGCAACGTGGCCCAGCCGGTGATCCGCCGGGCCTTCAACGTCTACCGACTGGGTGCGGCCTGAGCGCTCCCCGGCGGGTCAGGGCCGGCCGGTGACGTCCTCGGTCGTGCGCCCGAGACAGGTGACGTCCGCGGGGTCCAGGCCGGCCGCCTCGATCTCGTGGAAGCCCAGACGGTCGTAGAAGGCCCGGGCGGGGACGTTGGCCGTCGCCATGACCAGGTGGACGGACGGCACCCCGCGCTCGCGCAGCGCCCGCCAGAAGGTGCGCATCAGCTCCCGTCCGTGTCCGCGGCCCTGCCACTCGGGCAGCAGGTCGATGTGCAGGTGGGCGGGGTAGGCGGCCAGTTCGGGCACGATCATGCGCTCGGGGTCGTGCAGCAGGGTGGCCATGAACTCGTCCGGGGTGCCGGGCGGCCCGTCCGGCGCCGGATAGCGGTCGGCGACCCGGGGCAGCCACTCCGCGCGGAACTCCCCGGCGAAGCGCGGGGTGTCCGCCGTGCCGAGGACGTAGCCCACGGCCCGGCCCCGCCCGTCGTCCAGCACGAAGGCCAGGTCCGGGTCGAGGTGGACGTAGGGGGCGGCGAAGATCGCGGGCAGGATGCGGGGGTCGGCGTAGACCGGGCGGCTGTCGCGGCCGTTGTGGGCGGTGCGGATGCAGATGTCGTCGAGGGCCGGTGCGTCGGCGGGACGGTAGGGGCGTACGGCGGCGGTCGAGGTCATCGCAGCATCCTGCCCGCTTGGGAGCGCTCCCACAAGGCGTATGCGTCGGTCGGCGGCGAGCGGGTACCCGGCCGCCCGCCAATGGGGCGGAGCATGGGGTGGAGGCCTGTATGGAGGAGTCGGCGGACCGGATCGCGCATCCCTGGGGCGGGAGGACGCCCTATGGGCGGCACGAGACCTGGCAGGCCAGAGTGGACACGTTCCTCGCGGAGGGCGTGGACCCGGAGGCGGTGCAGCGGTGGGTGCAGTCCGCGTCGATCCTGCACTCCGACGGCGACGCGATGGACATCGCGGTGGCCGACGGCCGGATGGTGGGCGTGCGGGGCCGAGCCACGGACCGGGTCAACCGGGGCCGGCTGGGACCGAAGGACCTGTTCGGATGGCAGGCGAACGCCTCCCCGGACCGGCTGACCCGGCCGCTGGTGCGGCGGGGCGGGCGCCTGGTGGAGACGGACTGGGACACCGCGCTGGACCTGGTGGCCGCCCGCTCGCGCGAACTGCTGGAGCGGCGCGGCCCCGGATCGATCGGCTTCTACACCAGCGGGCAGCTGTTCCTGGAGGAGTACTACACGCTCGCCGTCCTCGCCCGGGCCGGCATCGGCACCCACCACCTGGACGGCAACACCCGGCTGTGCACGTCGACGGCCGCGGAGGCGCTGAAGGAGACGTTCGGCTGCGACGGGCAGCCCGGCAGCTACGACGACTTCGACCACGCCGACGTGATCGCCCTGTTCGGCCACAACATCGCCGAGACCCAGCCCGTGCAGTGGATGCGGCTGCTGGACCGGCTGGAAGGATCCGATCCACCGCGTCTGCTGTGCGTGGACCCGCGGCCGACCCGGGTCGCCGGGCACGCCACCGTGCACCTCGCGCCCCGCGTCGGGACCAACGTCGCCCTGCTCAACGCACTGCTGCACGAGACGATCCGGCACGACCGGATCGACCGCGACTTCATCGCCGCGCACACCGTCGGCTTCGAGGAACTGGCCGACCGGGTCGCCCACTGCACCCCCGAGTGGGCCGCGGGCATCTGCGACGTCCCCGCCGCCCGGATCGAGGAGGCCGCCGAACTCGTGGGCACCACCGACGCGTTGGTGTCCACCGTCCTGCAGGGCGTCTACCAGTCCCACCAGGCCACGGCCGCGGCGGTGCAGATCAACAACCTGCACCTGATCCGCGGCATGCTGGGCCGCCCGGGCGCCGGCCTGCTCCAGATGAACGGCCAGCCCACGGCCCAGAACACCCGCGAGTGCGGCGCCGACGGCGACCTGCCGGGCTTCCGCAACTGGCAGAACGACGACCACGTCGCCGACCTGGCGAGGGTGTGGAACGTGGAGCCGGAGACCATCCCGCACTACGCGCCGCCCACCCACGCGATGCAGATGTTCCGGTACGCCGAGCAGGGCTCGATCCGCATGCTGTGGATCAGCGGCACCAACCCCGCCGTCTCCCTGCCCGAACTGGCGCGGATCCGCACGATCCTGTCGCAGGACCGGCTGTTCACGGTGGTGCAGGACCTGTTCCTGACGGAGACCGCCCGACTGGCCGACGTGGTCCTGCCGGCCGCCACCTGGGGCGAGAAGACCGGCGCGCTCACCAACGCCGACCGCACCGTGCACCTGTCGGAGAAGGCCGTCGAGCCGCCCGGTGAGGCCCGGCCCGACCTGGACATCTTCCTGGACTACGCGCGGCGCATGGACTTCCGGGACAAGGACGGCGGACCGCTGATCACCTGGCACGACCCGGAGTCCGCGTTCGAGGCGTGGAAGCGGTGCAGCGCGGGCCGCCCCTGCGACTACACCGGCCTGACCTACGCCAAGCTGCGCGGCACCAGCGGCATCCAGTGGCCCTGCGACGACAGCGCACCGGAGGGCACCGCCCGGCTCTACACCGACGGCATCCGGTGGGCCCACCCGGACGTGTGCGAGAGCTACGGCAAGGACCTGGAGACCGGGGCGTCCGTCGAGGTGGTGGAGTACCGCTCCCTCAACCCCGACGGCAAGGCCGTCCTGAAGGCCGCCGCCTACCTGCCTCCCCACGAGGAGCCGGACGAGGAGTACCCGTTCCAGCTCACCACGGGCCGGACGATCTACCACTTCCACACCCGGACGAAGACCGGCCGGGCCCCTCAGCTCGCCGGCGCCGCCCCGGACGTGTGGGTGGAGGTCTCCGCCCCGGACGCGGACCGGCTCGGCCTCGGCGAGGGGGACCTGGTCGAGGTCACCAGCAGGCGCGGCTCGCTGCGGGGACGGCTGCGGGTGACCGGCATCCGGCCGGGGCTGCTGTTCGTGCCGTTCCACTACGGCTACTGGGACACCGGGGGCGGGTCGGGGCCGGGTCCGGACACCCCCGGCCGGGCCGCCAACGAGACGACCGTCACCGACTGGGACCCGGTCTCCAAGCAGCCGCTGTTCAAGACGTCCACCGCCGCGCTCACCCTCGTCGAACGCGGTGACGGCCGTCCGGCCCCGGCCCCGACCACCACCGCGTCGGCACCGGCCGTGGCCGGCACCGTGCCGGCCACGGCGGGCGGACCGGCGGCGCACACCACGCAGGTACCGGCCCGGTTCCCGCACGAACGTGAGGAAGGCGCCCGGTGAACGGCATCACCCTGACCCTGCGCACCCTGCACCGTGGCGAACGGCGCCTGGCGCACGACCTGATCACCGTCGCCGAGCGGCACCGCGCCGAGCACGAGGTCCACCACGTCGCGACCGACCTCGCCCGCTGGTCGCGCGAGCACGTCCGACGACTGGCCGAGACCGCCGGGCACCACGGCCTCGACCTCGGCGGCCCGCCGGACGCCTCGCCGGACGGCGTGTTCGCGACCCTGCGCGAGAAGGCGGCGCAGGCCGTGGCGCACCGGCCCGAACCCGGCCTGCTGCTCCTGCGCGACCTGCGGGAACTGCACCTCGGCGCCGCGGAGAACTCGCTGCACTGGGAGATGCTCGCCCAGGTCGCCCAGGCGTCGAAGGACGGCGGACTCCTGGACCTGGTCTCCGCCTGCCACCCGCAGACACTGCGCCAAATGCGCTGGACCAACACCATGATCAAGAACCTGTCGCCGCAGCTCCTCACCAGTCTGTGACCTGCGGAAAACGCCCACGGCCCGGTGCCCGCGGCCACCGGGTCCACGCCCGGCGCCGAATGGCGCCGCATCGCCGGGGCACCTGATGATCCCGGTAGACACAACCCCCTTGGCAACCCGGGAGAGAGCGTCATGAGTCTTCTGCGTATGGCCGGCCGGCCGATGCTCGCCTCGATGTTCGTCGCAGGCGGCCTGCACTCCGTGCGCCGTCCCCAGGACGTGGCGCCGGTGGCCGAGCCCGTCGTCCGGCCCGTGACCGACCGCGTGTCCGTGCTGCCGGACAACACCGAACAACTCGTACGGCTCAACGGCGCCGTGCAGGTGGTGGGCGGCGTCATGCTCGGACTCGGCCGGTTCCCCCGGCTGGCCGCCCTGGCCATCGCCGTGACCCTGGTGCCCACCACCCTGGCCGGGCACCGCTTCTGGGAGACGGAGGACCCGGCCGAGCGGGCCCAGCAGCGCATCCACTTCCTGAAGAACCTGTCCATGATGGGTGGCCTGCTGATCGCCGCGGACGACACCGGAGGCGCGCCCTCGCTGATGTGGCGGGGACGGCACGCCGCCAAGGGGCTGCGGCGCGAGGCCCACACGGTGCAGCGCTCGGTCCGGGCCGCGGCGCGCCCCGCGGCGGCGGCCGGCCGCGTCCGGTCCCGGCTGGGCTGTTGAACGGGCGTTAGCCCGGCGCCCGCGGGGGGACCCGACGCCCGTGACGATCGGTCCCCCGACCGTCACGATCCGACTGGAGGTGGAACATGGGACACGGCGGAAACGTCATCGACGAGCTGACGACCGATCACCGCGAGGTCGAGGAGCTCTTCGGGAAGATCGAGGCGCTGCCGGCCGGCCACAAGGACCGCAAGCTGTACGCCGATCAGGCCACGATCGAGCTGGTCCGGCACTCGGTGGCGGAGGAGGCGTACCTCTACCCGGCCGTGCGCGAGCACGTGCCGAACGGGGACGCTCTCGCCGACAAGGAGCTCGAGGACCACGCCGAGGCCGAGCAGATCATGAAGGACCTGGAGGGCTGCCAGGCGGACGACGCCGAGTTCGACCGGTTGATCGGCAGGCTGATGAGCGAGATCCGCGCGCACGTCGCCGACGAGGAGGGCAACCTCTTCCCCAGACTCCGTGAGGCGTGTCCGCCCGAGGCCCTGGACCGGTTGGGCGACAAGATCCGGCAGGCGAAGAAGACGGCGCCGACGCGACCGCACCCGGCCAGCCCGGACAAGCCGCCGATGAACAAGCTCCTGGCACCGGGTGCGGGCATGGTCGACCGGGTGCGGGACGCGCTGACGGGGCGGGGCAAGCCCGGCTGACGCACGCGGGGAAGCACGACGACACGAGGGAGGGGCCCGTCACCGACGGGCCCCCTTTTTTTCCGCTCACCACTCCCCCGCGTGCTCCGTCGTCACCGTCGGCACCGGTTCCGGCCGGTCCCGGAACGCGGCGACGGTGCGCTCCAGGCCCTCCCGCCAGGACACGCCCGGCAGCCAGCCGAAGATCTCGCGGGCGAAGCCGGTGACCGGGCGGGGCGGCACGGGCGGGCCGCCCGGTGGGTCGACGAAGACGACGGGCGCGTCGGAGCCGGTCAGGTCGATCACCCGCCGGGCGATCTCCAGGGCTGTCGGCGCCTCGTCGCCGCCGATGTCCACGGGCCGTACCGAGCGACCGGCCGCGACCAGCAGCACGCAGTCGACCATGTCGTCGACGTAGCACAGGGGGTACGTGTGGCCGCCGTTCCCGGCGACGGCGACCGGCTCCCCGGCCAGCGCCTGCTCGATGAAGGCGGCCGGTGCCGCGCCGTCGTCGGTCCGCATACCGGGCCCGTAGCCGGCGAACAGGCGCACGATCCCGGCGTTCGAGCCGTGGGCAGCCGCGTGGGCGGCGACCAGGGCCTCGGCGAACCGGACGGCCCCGGCCCAGGCGCTGTGCGGGCCGACCGGGTCGGTGTCGTGGCCGGGGACCGCGGGACTCGGGCCGTAGGAGAGGTACGGCGGCGAGGAGGCGAGCAGGAACCGTGCGCCGTCCCGTGCCGCGACCCCCAGCGCGGCACGGGTGCCGAGGCTGCCGGCGTCGAGCAGCGCGACGGGCCGGTCCGGCCAGGCGGCGGGCGCCGCGGGTCCGGCCAGATGCAGCACCAGGTCGTACGGGCCGGTGAGGGCGTCCGCACAGCCGGGCTCGGAGACGTCCCGCTCCAGGAAGCGGAACCCGGGGCGGCCGGCCAGATGGGCCACCTTCTCGGCCCGCCCCGTGGAGAGGTCGTCCAGGCAGTCGACTTCGACACCCGAATCGAGCAGGCGGGTGCAGAGGTGGGAGCCCAGGAAGCCCGCACCGCCGGTCACCAGGGCCCGGTCCCACGGCGCGCGGGCCCTGTCGTACGGGGTGAACGCCGCCATCGGCATCATGAGGAGACCGTCCTTCCTCCGCGCTGCGCCGGCGGAACGCGTGACGAGCGCGCCCCGGGTGCCCCGCCGAGTCGCTTTCATGCTCCGACACCTGCCGTGCCCCTTCGGTGCGGGTCACGGGAGCCCTGCACCGGACCCCGGAGCGGTGGACGTGTCGGCCGTCACGCGTGCCGGCGTGGCCCGGACCCCTGTGATCAACCACACTCCCGGCGCCAAGTAACCGCCGTCGGCTGGCCTTTGGCGTCCGGCGGGGCAGTACCGCGCGGCCGTCCGGAATCGACTCGGCCGTCCCTTCTGTCACGATGGTCGGCGCCGTCTCACGGCTCGTCGGAGTGGCCGCGCAGCGCAGCCGGCGTCCTCACTCCCGTGTTCCTGTCCTTTCCGGGTCTCACGACCCGCCTTCGAGTGGCGCACTGTGTCTTCCTCCTCCGCTCCAGCTCCGCCGGCCCCCGCGCCGGTCCCGTCCCGCTCACCGTGGCGTTCCCTCCGGCACCGCAGCATGCGCTGGTGGTCCGTCGCGAACTTCGTGTCGAACGCCGGTACGTGGATGCAGCTCACGGTGCAGAACCTCCTGGTCCTGCAGATCACCGGGTCCGCCGCCGCGACGGGCCTGTCCATGTCCGTGCAGGCCGCGCCCGCGCTGTTGATCAGCGTGTTCGGCGGCGCGGCCGTCGACCGCTGGCCGCGGAAGGCGACCGCCGCGGTCAGTCAGGCGCTGCTCGGCACGGTGGCCTTCGTGACGGCCCTCCTGGTGGCGCTGGACCGCCTCGACGTCACCTCCCTGATGGTGCTGGCCGCCGTCACCGGCGTCATCGCCACCGTCGACGGCCCGGCCTGCTCCCTGCTGGGCAACGACCTGGTCCCGTCCGAGGACGTTCCGTCCGCCATCGGAGTGGGTGCGCTGGTGCACCAGGCGGGCCGCCTCACGGGGGCGGCACTGGCCGGCGTGACGGTCGGCTTCCTCGGCACGGCCGCCGCCTACGCCGCGAACGGACTGTCGTTCCTGTTCGTGACGGCGGTCATTCCCTTCCTCCGTCCCGCCCGGACGGCCGCAGTGCGCGCCGCACGCGGCCGGCGTGACGCGGACGACGGCATGAGCGTGCGGGAGGGCCTGGTCTTCTTCGTGCGCCGTCCCCGGCTGCTGGCGCTGGCCGGCGTGACCGCTGTCAGCGCCGTCTTCGGACGCAACTACCAGCTCACGCTCGCCGTGCTGGTCACCGGGCCGCTCGCGGGCGGCGCCGGCTCGTTCGGCACGGTCTCCACCGTCCTGGCGGTCGGCGGCATCATCGGCGCGGTCCTGGGCGCCCGGCTGCGCCGGCCCTCGGTGCGGGTCGTGGGCGCGCTGGCGGCGGCGGGCGGTCTGCTGCAGGTGGTGGCGGGACTGTCGCCGTCACTCGCCGTACTGCTGGTGATGGTGCTGCCGATGGCGGTGGTGGAGTCCGTCTCCGACACCGCGGGCACGGCGGTCCTGCAGACCGACCCGCCCGCGCACCTGCGGGGCCGGGTGCTCGGTGTGTGGGGCAGCGTCGGCACGGTGTGGAGCCTCGGCGGACCGCCGGTGCTGGGCCTGCTGATGGAGCTGGCCGGGGCGCGGGGCGCGCTGATGGCGGGCGGCCTGATCATCGCCGGCACCATCGGCGCGGGGCACGTGCTGCGGGCCCACAGGCCCGCAGGAGCGGTACCGGTAGGGGCTGGCGCCTCCCCGACACGGGCGGCACTGGAGACAGCCGCCTGACCCTGCGGGGAGCGGGCCGACGCCGTTCCGCGCGGCCGGGCGCCTCTGCCCACAGCTGGGGCGCCGGGAGAGGACGGCCCGTAGCTGAGACAGGCCGGCGAAGTGACGACGGCGGTCAGTCGCGTACGGCGGGAAGGGGACGTGTCGGGGGGTGTCCGCCCGCAGCGGTCGGCGCGTCCATGCCCCGCCTGCTCTCGAGGAACCGATTCCACGCCGTTCCGAGGACGGACACCCCCCGGCGCGGCCCCGGCCCCCAGACCACCCAAGGCGCCACGCGCACCCCCACCGAACCCGCACAGGCGCCGCAGGCACCCCGCACCCCCACCGAACCCGCACAGGCCGCCGCAGGCACCCCGCCCAAGCGCCGCAGGCCCCCGCACAGACCGCCGGTCAGGCGACCAGTGCCCGCCCCGGGCCGAGCCGGTCGACGAGTTGGTCCAGGTGCAGTTCCGCCACGGACGCGAGCAGGTCGGGGTGGCGCAGCAGTGCCGCCGCCCGGCGGTCGCGTTCGTCGGGCACGAGCAGGCGGCGGAACTCGACCGGCGTCCCGGTGACGGGGCCGTCCTCGGCGAGTGCCGCCACGGCCAGGGCGGCCAGCTCCGGGTCGGTCAGCAGACAGGCCGCCCAGCTCGCCACGACCTCGTCCACCCAGGTCCGCCAGGCGTGGTCGTCCGGGTCGGCGGCCGGCGCGCCGTCCGCACCGGTGATCCAGTCGAGGCGGTCGGAGCCGCCCGGACCCGACATGGTCATCAGCGCGGCGTCCATCGGGGTGGGGTAGCGCAGCCGGGCCGCGACCGTCACGGCCTGCCGCGCCTGCACCTCGCACAGGGCGGAGGCCAGCGCGCCGCCGGACGCCGGATAGGCGCACGTGAGCCACTGGGTGGTCGCCGCGATCACGGGGGAGAGGTCTGCTTGCACTGCCGGACCGTCCGAACTGCTCGTGGTGGGGACAGGGAGCCGGGCCGTCGCGAGGACACGGGGGTCCGGGGACGGGGAGCCCGCGGAAACGGTAGCCCGCGGCGCACCGTGCGGAACGTGGCCCGGGTCTCGTCCACGGCGTGGCCTCGGACACATCCGCCCCGGAGCGTCCGCCGGGCGCGACCGACCCCTCGCCCGGGGTGTCATCCTTGGATGCTGCCGATCACCGGGTGTCCGCCCGGCTGCTGGTGTGGAGGAGAACCCCCTGAGTACCGCCCTCGTCCCCGAGGTCCTCTCGGTCGTCCTGCTGCTCGCCGTCCTGGCCTTCGCCGTGCTGCGTCCCCGGGGGCTGCCGGAGGCCGCGGCCGCCGTGCCCGCCGCCGTGCTGGCCGTGGCACTGGGCACGGTGACCCCGCACGAGGCCTGGGAGCAGACCCGTACGCTGCTGCCGGTCGTCTGCTTCCTCGCCCTGGTGCTGATGCTGGCGTACCTGTGCGCGAAGGAGGGCCTGTTCGAGGCCGTCGGCGCGGTGGTGGCGCGCCGGTGCGGCGACAGCCCGCACCGGCTGCTGACGGGCGTGTTCGCGGTGGCCGCCGTGGTCACGGCCGTGCTCAGCCTGGACGCCACCGTCGTCCTGCTCACCCCGGTGGTCCTCGCCACCGCGGCCCGGTCGGGTGCCCGGGCACGCCCGCACGTGTACGCCACGGCGCACCTGGCGAACTCGGCGTCCCTGCTGCTGCCGGTCTCGAACCTGACCAATCTGCTGGCGTTCGCGGCCAGTGGGCTGAGCTTCACCCGGTTCGCCGTGCTGATGTCGCTGCCCTGGCTGGCCGCGATCGCCGTCGAGTACGTCGTGTTCCGCCGCTTCTTCCGCGCCGACCTGGCCGTGCCCGCGACCCTCCCCACCCCGCTGCCCGCGCCCGTCGCCGGGCCGGGATCCGGGTCCGGTCCCGGCGACGGGCCGCGCACTCCGGCCCCGGAGCCCGCCGTTCCCCGGTTCACCCTCGTCGTCCTGGCCCTGACCCTGGCCGGGTTCGCCGTGGCCTCGCCGGCGGGGCTGGAGCCCGCGTGGGCGGCGCTGGCCGGGGTCCTGGTGCTCGGTGTGCGGGCGCTGTCCCGGCGGCACGTCACGCCCCGGGAGATGGTGGGCGCCGCCGCCCCGTTGTTCTGCCTGTTCGTGCTGGCCCTCGGCATCGTGGTGCGGGGTGTGGTGGCAGGCGGCCCGGCCGCGGGGCTGGGACACCTGCTGCCCGAGGGGAACTCGCCGACGGCGCTGCTGGGCGTGGCGGCGGTGGCCGCGGTGCTGGCCAACCTCGTCAACAACCTGCCGGCCGTCCTGGTGCTGCTCCCCCTGACCGCGCCCGCCGGACCCGGGCCCGTCCTCGCCGTGCTGATCGGCGTGAACCTGGGCCCCAACCTGACCTACGTCGGGTCGCTCGCCACCCTGCTGTGGCGGCGCGTCCTGCACCGGCACGGCATCGAGGCGGACCTCGGCCGGTTCACCCGGCTCGGCCTGCTCACCGTCCCGGCCACCCTGGTCGTCTCGACCCTGGCGCTGTGGGGGATGCTGCGCCTCGTCGGAGCGTGACGCCGACCCGGGACCCCGCGCGCTTCACCGTGCGCGCCCGCCCCACCGGGCTCACCAGGCTCCGCCGGTGAGGGTGGGACGCCGTACGGCCTCGGCGGCGTCCCGCAGGTGCAGGGCCACGGAGATCAGGGCGCGCAGGGCGGAGGGGCGCAGGCTCTGGGCGCTCTCGGCGGCCAGCACCAGCAGGCAGCCGGCGGCCTGCTCGACCACCGGGACGGAGAACGCGAAGTCGTCGCCGTCGGCGCTGCGGAACGCGCGCCAAGGGGTCGCGGCGCCGTCGATGGCCTTCTGGACCGCGTGCTCGAGGTGCCGTGCGGCCTGTTCGCACACGGGAGCCGGCAGGACGATGGTGCGGTGGAACGCTGAACTGGTCATGGTCCCACTGCTCCCCCGCTCCCGGGGTGTCCCATCGGTGTCGTGGGCGTTTTTCACCGGGTCGGCGGCGCCCCGGCCGTAGTCTGACCGCCATGTCCTCCGCGCCCTCCGCACCCTCGCCCTCGACCGCCGCGGCACGGTTCACCGGCCGGACGGTCACCCGTGAGCGCCGGCTGTCCGGGACGCTCACCGAAGTCGTCCTCGACGACGGACGCACGGTGATGGTCAAGCGCGCGGAGGGCGTCGGGGCGGCACGGGCCGAGGCCGCCGGGCTGCGCTGGCTGGCCGGCGCGGGCGGCGTCCGGATCCCGGCGGTGCACGGCGACGACGCGTGCTGGCTCGTCACCGACCGGGTCGCGCAGGGAGCGCCGGGCGAGGAGGCGGCGGCCGGATTCGGCCGGGAACTGGCGGCCCTGCACGCCGCCGGGGCGCCCGCGTTCGGGTCCCCGCCGCCCGGCGGGCCCGTGGACGCGTACATCGGGCTCGCCCCGATGCGCAACGTCACGGGGAGCGCCTGGCCGCAGTGGTACGCCGAGCACCGGGTGCTGCCGTATCTGCGCCGCGCGGTCGACGCGGGCACCGTGCGGGCGGCCGAGGCGGCCGACGTCGAGCGGGTCTGCGAGCGGCTGCCCGAGCTGGCCGGCCCCGCCGAGCCGCCCGCGCGCCTGCACGGCGACCTGTGGAACGGCAATGTGCTGTGGGGCGCCGACGGGCACGTCCGGCTGATCGATCCGGCCGCGCACGGCGGGCACCGCGAGACCGACCTGGC
This sequence comes from Streptomyces sp. JHA26, assembly GCF_002005565.1. Classification (GTDB taxonomy): domain Bacteria; phylum Actinomycetota; class Actinomycetes; order Streptomycetales; family Streptomycetaceae; genus Streptomyces. The sequence goes on from NZ_BDJC01000009.1 coordinate 136,249, forward strand.
GATGCTGCGCCTGTTCGGCTGCCCGCACCTGGAACGGATCATGGACGGTTACCAGGAGGTGGCGCCGCTCGCCGACGGCTGGACCGCCCGCGTCGGCGTGCACCAGCTCTTCCCGCTGCTGGTGCACGCCGTGCTGTTCGGGCGCGGCTACGCCGAGCAGGCCGTGGCCGCGGCACGGGCCGCCCTGGCCGGGTGAGGGGCGGGGCGGCCCGTGCGGTGACGCGCGTCGTCAGCGGGTCACGACGTGCCGTTCGTCGGGGACGCAGTGGGTCATCGTCAGGCCCTCCACGTCCCGCGGCGGGTTCTTGCCGAGGTTGGCCAGGCGCTCGCGGTCCTCGTCGGTGAGGTCCTGGCTAGCCAGCGGCTCCAGGTGCCTGACGTCCTGCGGGCTGATGCCGATGCCCTCGCCGACCCGCAGGCCGAGGTCGTTCTCGACCAGCAGGAAGTGCCACACCATGCGCTCCTGCACCGGCCGGTCGCACTGGGAGAGCAGGTTGACGAAGTTCGCCACGAGGTCGTCGCGCTCCCACTGTTCCATGAGCAGGTAGCGCTGCCCGGCCTGCATGTAGTCGTTGGCGCGCGGGATGCGCTTGCGGGTGAGCCGGCCGCGGATCTCCGGCCCCTGCTCGTCGTGCGTGGGGTACTGGGCCTCGCGCAGGCCGCCGGTGATCGACGGTTCGTAGTTGACGATCGGGTTCTCACCGCCGCCGTCCACGTGGTACGTCATCTGGCCGTCGCGCTGGTTGGTGCGCACCTGCGCGTTCCTGGCCTGGTTCACGGGCAGCTGGAGGTAGTTGGGGCCGACCCGGTAGCGCTGGGTGTCGCTGTACGAGAAGGTGCGGCCGACGAGCATCTTGTCGTCGGAGAAGTCCAGGCCGTCGACGAGGACGCCGGTGCCGAAGGAGATCTGCTCGTTCTCGGCGAAGTAGTTCTCCGGCATCCGGTCGAGCACCATCCGGCCGACGGGCTTCGGCGGGAACTCCTGCTCGGGCCAGACCTTGGTGTCGTCCAGCGGGTCGAAGTCGAGCTCCGGGTGGTCGTTGTCCTCCATCATCTGGACCTGCAGCTCCCACTCGGGGTAGTCGCCGCGCGCGACCGCGTCGTAGAGGTCCTTGGTGGCGTGGCCGAGGGACTGGGCCTGGACGTTGGCCGCGTCCTCCTCGGTCATGCTGCGGACGCCCGCCTTGGGGATCCAGTGGTACTTGACCAGGACGGTGCGGCCCTCGGCGTTGACCCACTTGTAGGTGTTGACGCCGAAGCCCTGCATGTGGCGGTAGTCCGAGGGGATGCCGCGCGGGCTGAACACGTTGACCAGCATGTGCATCGACTCGGGCGTCTGCGACATGAAGTCGAAGATGCGCCGCGGCTGCTGCTCGAACGTCACCGGGTCCGGCTTGAGGGCGTGGATGACGTCCGGGAACTTGATCGCGTCCCGGATGAAGAAGACGCCCAGGTTGTTGCCGACGAGGTCCCAGTTGCCGTCCTCGGTGTAGAACTTCACGGCGAAGCCGCGCGGGTCGCGGGCCGTCTCCGAGGAGTCGCGTCCGCCGATGACGGTGGAGAACCGGACGGCCACGTCGGTGCGCTTGCCGCGCTCCTGGAACAGCTTGGCCCGGGTGAAGCGGTCGATGGGCTCGTCGCCCCAGGCGCCGTACGCCTCGAAGTACCCGTACGCGGTCACGCCGCGGGCGTGCACGACGCGCTCGGGGATGCGCTCCCGGTCGAAGTGGCTGATCTTCTCCAGGAACTGGTAGTTCTCCAGCGTGGCGGGGCCGCGGGCGCCGACCGTGCGCTGGTTCTGGTTGTCGTAGACGGGGTGTCCCTGTCGGTTGGTGAGCACTTTCCGGTCGTCGCCCGGGCCGGGTCCCTGGCTCGATACGTCCGTCATGATCGTGGGCTCCTTCGACTCGTGGCCGCCGTCGGACGCGGCTGAGCTGCGAGGCGGCCGTCGGCCGCGCACATGGGCGGCCCGGGTACCCGGGCGCGCGCTGTCCGTCACACCCCAGTTTGCGCAGCTTCGGTGACGGTGTCGTGCGGGCCGGGGCGACAGGGCGAGGCGCTGCGGCCGCGGCGTGCCGAAGGCCCGGTCACCGCGCCGTGGCGGTGACCGGGCCCCGGGAGGCGGATTCGTCGTCAGCCGCCGTTCAGGCGGGCGCGCAGCAGCTCCTTGCCGAGTTCGGCTCCCTTGCGACTGTCGGCCTGCGCCTTGCGGAACAGCTCCGCGACCTCGGTGTCCTTGGTGCGCTCGGCGTCCTGGATGTACGTCTCCAGGCGCAGCGCGTTGTTCAGGCACGACTCGACGTACCAGATGAGGTTGTAGTCCTTGTCCTGCGTGCCGGTGACTCCGCCGGTCTCGGTACCGCTGGTCATGCGGGCCTCCTCGAGGTGGTCGTTCCGGGGTCCGGGGCCGGGTACCCGGGCCGCGTCCGGGCACACGACGTCGCCGGGGCGGACGTCACACGCCGCGCGTCCGGCCTCACCGTCGACGCCTTCGGCGGCCCGGACCTCGTCGTGAACGACGCCGGCGTCGGCGGCCCGGGGCGCCCCGACCGGCGAGTACGGCATCGGGGCCCGTCAGCGTGCCGTACGCACCGTCCTCGGCCGCTCGCCCGCGAGCGGCCGCGCGCGGGCCCCGGGCGAACGGCGACGGGGGCGCGACCGGTCCCCCGTTCCGGTCGTGCCCCCGCGGTCCGTCGAATCTATGGGGACGGCCGCCCCGTTGTGAATCGTCCCGGTGCCCACTGCCGGGCCGTGCGGACTCACCCGTGCACGGGTGAGTCCGGATGACCCGGTTTCGTCCCGTCCAGGCCCGGCTGGTCGAGGTCCCCCAGGGCCAGGTGGGCCAGCACCACCTCGTACAGGTCGCTGCCTGCGGCGAGCAGCTGGCGCTCCAGGACGGGTTCCGCGCCGCGGACGTGCTCCCGCACGGTCTGGGCGTGGACGCCGAGCGTCCGGGCGGCCCGCTCGGCGTTGCCGCCGACGGTGATCCAGGTGCGCAGGGTGCGGCGCACGTTCCGCGCGTCCGGTTCCAGCCGGCCGAGCAGGTCACCGGCCCAGGTGCGCAGCGGGGGTCCGGCCAGCAGGTCGGCGAGGCGGACGCCGCCGGGCCCGGCCGCGTGCTCGCCGGGGCCCGCCCCGAGGGCGGCCTGGGCGTTCAGGGCGAGGTGGACGGTGGCGCGGACGGCCAGATCGGCGAAGTCGGTGCGCAGCAGGCCCTCGACGCGGTCCATGCGGGCGCGGACCGTGTTGCGGCTGACACCGAGGATCTTGGCCGTGTTGACGGCGGTGAACTCCAGGCCGAGCCGGGTGGTGGCGAGCAGTTCGGCGCGGGTGTGGTGCGGCAGGCCGTCGAGCGGGCGCAGCACGCGGGCCGCCCAGTCCCCCAGGGCGGCCGGGTCCATCAGGCGCTCGGGCCGGGTCCGCTCGGCGTACACGGCCGCCTTCCCGGGACGGAACCGGGCCACGGCCAGGGCGCTCACGGCCTGACCGTACGCGGTGGCGGTGCGGGCGAGGTTCTGCCGGGCGCTGCCGCCGAGGAAGACGCCGGGGGTGCGGCCGGCGAGCGACCGCAGGGCCTCGCCGGTGGCGTCGCGGGGCGTCAGGACGATGACGTGCCCGTCCATGGCCGGGCAGCGCACCACCAGGGCCTGTTCTCCGGTCGCCGACAGGCACTCCTCGGCGAGGCGGTCGCGTTCCTCGGGGACGCTCTCCATGACGTAGACGCACGCCGTGTCGGTGTCGAGGAGGCCGGGCCAGAGCCCGGCGGCCACGCGGCGCGCGGAGACGGTGTCCTCGACCATCAGCAGTTGCAGGATGGCCAGGCGCAGGTCGGAGGTCGCCCGCCGCAGCCGCTGTCCCGCGGCGGCGGACTCGTGTTCCGCCAGCAGGAGTTCCACCACCTGGGCGGTGCGGGTGACGATGTCGGCGGCCCGCCGGTCGAACGGGGTGGCGCGGGCCACCGCGAGGACGGCGGCCGGTGCCGGGTGGGTCCGCTCCACCCGGACCAGGCGCAGGTGGCGGCCCCGGTCCTCGAGGGCGGCGGAGGCGATCCGGCCGGCGGTGATGTCCGCGACCAGGTCCTCGTCCAGCGCGGCGGGGGTCCCGGCCAGGAGGCGGCCGGTGCCGTCCCGCAGCGTCACGGCCGCGTCCACGGTTCCGGCGAGCCAGGTCACGACCCTGCGCGCGTCGCGTCCGGCCGGCCGCAGGTGGTCGAGCAGTTCCTCCGCCCACCCGGCGTGCCCGCCGGTCCTCGCGTTCCGCTGCCCTGTCCCGTCCTCGCGGCCCGCCACGTCGGCCTTCTCCTCGTTCTCGCTTCGCTCCCGGCCCAGGCCGGGGACGTTACCGCATGCTCGGCCACGGCACGGAGCGCGCCGGCGGCGGCCGGGGGCGGCCCGGCCGGCGGCCTCGGGCCGACGCGGGAGGTCCGGCGGGGTCCGGCCGGTCCGGGCGCGTGGGCGGCATAAGCTCGGTGGATGGCGAAGTACTTCGACGTGCACCCCGAGAACCCGCAGCCGCGCAGCATCGCCCAGGTCGCCGACAGCGTCCGCGCGGGCGCGCTGATCGCGTACCCGACGGACTCCTGTTACGCGCTGGGCTGCCGGCTGGGCAGCCGCGACGGGACCGACCGCATCCGGTCGATCCGGCACCTGGACAACCGGCACCACTTCACCCTGGTGTGCCAGGACTTCGCGCAGCTCGGCCAGTTCGTGCAGATCGACAACGACGTGTTCCGGGCCATCAAGGCCTCGACCCCGGGCAGCTACACCTTCATCCTCCCGGCGACGAGGGAGGTGCCGCGCATGCTCCAGCACCCGAAGAAGAAGACCGTCGGCGTGCGCATCCCCGACCACGTCGTCACGCAGGCGCTGCTGGCCGAACTCGGTGAACCGCTGCTGTCCAGCACCCTCCTGCTGCCCGACGAGGAGGAGCCGATGACGCAGGGCTGGGAGATCAAGGACCGGCTCGACCACGTGGTGGACGCGGTGATCGACTCCGGGGAGTGCGGCACCGAACCGACCACGGTCGTCGACTTCTCCGGCGGGGAGGCGGAGATCGTGCGGCGGGGCGCCGGCGACACCACGCGGTTCGAGTAGGGGCGGGCCGACAGCCGGTCCGCGGGGGCGCGCGACGCACTCCGTGGGCCGGCGTGCCACGATGGCCGTGGTCCGCCGGTCGCCCGGCGGACCGGCAGCCGAGACCCGACCGAGAGAGGGCAGCCCCGCCATGACCGCCGCAGAGGGCAACGTTGTCAGCATCCCCACCGACGACGGAACCGCCGACGCCTACCTCGCGCACCCCGGTGACGGGAACGCGCATCCCGCAGTCCTGTTCTACATGGACGCCTTCGGGCTGCGCCCGCAGCTGAGGACGATGGCCGACCGGCTGGCCGGCGCGGGATACACCGTGCTGGTGCCGAACGTGTTCTACCGGCACGGGCGGGCTCCGGTCGTCGAGCTCCCCGAGTTCATCGACCCCGGGGCGCGCCCGTCGCTCTTCCAGCAGCTCGGTCCGATCATGCAGTCGCTCACGCCGGAGCGGGCGATGCGGGACGCGGGGGCGTACCTGCGGTGGCTCGCGGACTGCGCCGCGGTCGCGGACGGCCCGGTCGGGGTGACCGGCTACTGCATGGGCGCCGCGCTCGCCCTGCGCACCGCGGGCGCGTACCCGGACCGGGTCGCCGCCGTGGCCGGCTTCCACGGCGGGAACCTGGCGACCGAGGAGCCGCAGAGCCCGCACCTGGTGGCCGGGCAGGTCACGGCCGAGGTGTACTTCGGACACGCCGACCAGGACCCGGGCATGCCCGTCGAGCAGCAGGAGCGCCTGGAGGCTGCCCTGACCGCGGCGGGCGTCCGCCACCGCTGCGAGGTCTACGCGGGGGCGCACCACGGCTACACGCAGGCCGACACCGCCGCGTACGACCCGGAGGCGACCGAGCGGCACTGGGACGAACTGCTCGGCCTGCTGAAGCGGACGCTCTGACCGCCGCCGGCCAGGGTCCCCCGGTACGCCGCCAACGGCCCGGGGACGGTGGGGAGTCGCCGCCGCTCCCCCGGCCCTCGCCTCCGCCCGGCCGGTCGTCACCGCTCCCCGGTGCCCGGCGGGAGCGGACCGTGTGCTCGGGGCGGGTGGCCCGTTCCGGCAGCGTCCGGAGGACCGCCGCCCTCGGGGCGGGAGAGCCCGGTGACCTGCTCGACCGCCCGGCCGGCGCGCGGGGCCGGGCGGAGGAAGGCCATCCGGCTCACCCGCGAGGCCCCGCCGCCACCCTTGACGGACCGTCACGGCCGTACCGGTGAGGCGGTCGTCGGCGACGGGGAGCGCGGGGACGGGGCGGGACGGCTCACCTCCCGGGTTCCTCGGGCAGTGGCTGTTCGGCCCAGATCGTCTTGCCGTCCGCGGTCTGGCGGCTGCCCCAGCGCTGGGTGAGCTGGGCGACCAGCAGCAGTCCCCGGCCGCCCTCGTCGTACGCGTGGGCCCGGCGCAGGTGCGGCGAGGTGGAGCTGCCGTCGGAGACCTCGCAGATCAGGGTGCGGTCGCGGATGAGACGGAGCCGGACGGGCGGTGCGCCGTACCGGATCGCGTTGGTGACGAGTTCGCTGACGACGAGTTCGGTGACGAACGCCGCCTCGTCCAGGCCCCATTCCGTCAGCTGTTCGATGGCGGACTGCCGGACGGCGGCCACGTGCGCGGGGTCCGGCGGGACGTCCCAGGTGGCGACCTGGTCGCCGCCCAGTGCCCGCGTACGGGCCAGCAGCAGGGCCACGTCGTCGCCGGGCTGCTCGGGCATCACCGCCTTGAGCACACAGCCGCACAGGGCGTCGAGCGAGTGCGCGGGCGTGGTCAGCGCGCGGCACAGCTCGGCGGTGGCGTGGTCCGTGCCGCCGTCGCGGTCCCGGACCAGGCCGTCGGTGTACAGCGCGACGACGGAGCCCTCGGGCAGGACCTCCTCGGTCGCCTCGAACGGCAGCCCGCCGACGCCGAGCGGCGGCCCGGCGCTGACGGGGACGAGGCGGGCGGTGCCGTCGGGGAGCACGAGGGCGGGTCCGGGGTGGCCGGCGGAGGCGAGGGTGAGACGGCCGGTGACGGGGTCGTAGACCGCGTAGAGGCAGGTGGCGCCCAGTTCGCCCACCTCGCCGCCGCCGTCCGCCGCGAGGTGGGCGACGAGGTCGTCGAGGTGGGTGAGGAGTTCTTCGGGCGGCAGATCGACGTCGGCGAGGGTGCGCACGGCCGTGCACAGACGGCCCATGGTCGCGGAGGACGGGATGCCGTGGCCGACGACGTCGCCGACGACCAGGGCGACCCGGCTGCCGGAGAGCGGGATCACGTCGAACCAGTCGCCGCCGAGGCCGGCCGCCGAGCCGGAGGGCAGGTAGCGGTGCGCCACCTCCACGGCCGACTGGCCGGGCAGGCCCCTGGGCAGGAGGCTGTGCTGGAGGGCGAGCGCGGTGGAGCGCTCGCGGGCGAAGCGGCGGGCGTTGTCGACGCAGACGGCGGCCCGGCTGGCCAGTTCCTCGGCCAGGGCGATGTCGTCGGGGACGAACGGGTCCCTGGGGGCGACGCGCATGGCCGTCGCGACGCCCAGGGTGGTGCCGCGGGCCCGCAGCGGAACCGCCAGGGTGGAGCTGATGCGGTCCCGGAACGGGCGGTTGGCGGGGACCTGCTCGTTGCGCACCCGCATCCACCGGTCGAAGTCCGGGTCGCCCGGACCGGTCAGTACCGGCCGTCCCTCCCGCAGCGCCCGTGCGGGTGCGGAGCAGGACGGGTACACGTCGGTGTCGCCCAGGCGCACGGACGGCTTCGGGAGTCCTTCGGCGGCGGATTCGTGGGCGACCCGGCGCAGCACGATGTCCTCGGCCGGCACCGCGAGCGGTTCGTCCGCGCCGAGGACCCAGTCGAGCAGGTCGACGCCGGCGAAGTCGGTGAACCGCGGCACGAGGATGCCGACCAGTTCCTCGGCGGTGCGCACCACGTCCAGGCTGGTGCCGATCACGGTCGCGGCCTCGTTCAGCAGGGCCAGCCGCTCCCGGGCCCGGTACTGGCCCGTGCTCTCGTACCCCGCCACGGACACGGCGGTCACGGCGCCGGACGCGTCGCGCACCGGCCACATCTCGATGGTCCAGGCGTACTCGCCCATCCTGGAGGTGGCGGGCATGAAGGTCTCGTAGCGGTGGGGCCGGCCGGTGTCGGTCACCTGCCGCAGGTGGTGCAGGAACCCGGACGCGTCGGCGTCGATCTCCGCCATGACCTCCGGCAGCGACCGTCCGATCAGGTCCTCCTCCGGCATTCCCAGCATGCGTCGCGCCGTGTCGTTGACCCGCAGGTAGCGATGCCGGGTGTCGTGGACGGACATGGCCAGGGACGCCTGCCGGAAGCTCTCCCCGGTCAGCGCCGGATCGTCCTGCGGGTGGGCGGTCACCGCGTACCCGCACGGCGCGCCGTCCGCGCCCAGCAGGGGGCAGCCGCGCAGGGGCAGTGCCACGGTGGAACCGTCCCGGTGGCGGATCAGGGCCGTGCCCGACAGCGCGGACACGGCCCCGGGCGGCGCGTCGTGGGCGAGCAGGTCCCGTGCGGGCCGGCCCACGGCCTCCTCGGCCGGGTACCCGGTCAGCCGCCGGGCGCCCTCGCTCCACCCCGCCACCTTGCCGTGGACGTCGACGATCGCCGCAGCGGAGGCATGCTCCATGTCGTCCAGGATCAGCCCTTCACCGCCCGGTCTCAACCGGGACGGGGCGCGGGGGCCGGCTCAGTCCCGGTGGGCGCGCAGCGCGGCGAGGGCGCGGTCGGCGTGGGTGTTCATGCGCAACTCGCTGCGGACGACCTCGAGCACGGTGCGGTCCGGCCCGATGACGAAGGTGACCCGTCTGGTGGGGGCCAGGCCGAGTCCCCGTCTCGCCCCGAACCGTTCGCGGACCGTGCCGTCGGCGTCGGAGAGCAGCGGCATGCCGAGGGTGTGGCGCCCCGCGAACTCCTGCTGGCGTTCGACGGGGTCGCCGCTGATGCCCACCGGCCGGGCGCCGGCCGCGGCGAACTCGGCGGCGAGGTCGCGGAAGTGGCAGGCCTCGGCGGTGCAGCCGGGGGTCAGGGCGGCGGGGTAGAAGAAGAGCACGACCGGCCCGTCGGCGAGCAGTTCCGACAGGCGGCGCGGGGTACCGGTCTCGTCCGGCAGCGTGAAGTCGTCGACCGTGTCGCCGACGGCCGGGCCACGGCTCACGACCGGCCCTCGCAGTCCTTGGCGACGCTGCGGGCCCAGAGCACGAGCGGCAGCTGGACGGGCAGCCGGCCGTAGGCGGCGGCCTTCTGGAGGGCGGGACGGTGCCGCCGGTCGACGGCCATCTTGACGTTGGCGGGGAAGACGCCGACGAAGAAGGCCGCGGTGGCCAGCGCGGCGGCCTTGCGGGTGCGGGGGACGGCGAGGCCCGCGGCCAGCGCCAGTTCGGCGACGCCGCTGGCGTACGTCCACGCCCGGGGCGTGCCCGGCAGGCTGCGCGGCACCGTCGCGTCGAAGGGGCGGGGCCGGGCGAAGTGGGCGACGCCCGCGGTGGCCAGCAGACCGGCGAGCAGCAGGGGTGAGCGTTCGGACCGTGGCACGGTTCCTCCTCCGGGGGGCCTGCCGCGCGATATTACTGGACGGTACGGGCGGGGGTGCCGCCGGTCCGGTCACGGCGGTTGTGGGTGCCCGGGGTGTAGCCGAACGAGCGGCGGAAGACGTCGATGAACGCGCTGGCCGAGGAGTAACCGCAGCGGTGGGCGACGGTGGTCACGGGTACGTCGTCGGCGAGCATGCGCAGGGCGTGGTAGAGGCGGGACTGGGTGCGCCACTGGGGGAAGGTCATGCCGAACTCGCTGCGGAAGAGCCGGCTGAGGGTGCGTTCGCCCGCCCCGGTGGCGGCGCCGAGTGCGGCCAGGGTGCGGGTGTCGGCGGGGTCGGCGTGGACCAGCGCGCAGACCGCGGCCAGGCGGGGGTCGGCCGGGGTGGGCAGGTGCAGCGGCTGCTGGGGCGAGGCGCGCAGCTGGTCGCGCAGGACGCCGAGGAGGCGGCGGCGTTCGGGTCCGGTGTCGGCGGGGTCGCGGGTGTAGGCGAGGATCAGCTCGCGCAGCAGCGGACCGACGGTGAGGACGAAGGGGGCGTCCAGGCCGAGCGGGTTGTCGTCGGCGGGCAGTCCGACCAGGTGCAGGTCCAGCCGGCCGTGGGCCCGGTGGGCGTGCACGGTGCCGGCCGGGACCCAGATGGCCCGGGTGCCCGGCGCGAACCAGGTACCGGCGTCGGTGGTGACGGCCACGACGCCGGAGCCCGCGTAGACGATCTGGTGGTCGTCGTGCCGGTGGGCGTCGATGCGCTGCCCGGCGGCCAGGTGCTGCGCCCTGGTGGGCGCGGCCGGGGTGTGCCGGGCGGCGCCGGGGTCGCGGCGCGGGGTCGGCGGGACCTCGCGGGCGGAGGGCGGGGTGCCGCGGGCGGGGCCCCGGGTGTGGCGGGTGTTCGACACGAGTGGGCAGATTATCGGAAGCGGGCCGGGACCGGCGGACGTGACGATCGACGGGTGACCGTCAACCGCAACCGGCCCATCGTCCTGCTGTCCCTCGGGCACGCCTGCGTCGACCTCTACCAGGGCGCGGTGGCCGCCCTGGTTCCGTACTTCGTCGCCGAGCGCGCCTACACCTACGCCGCCGCCTCCGGCGTCGTGCTCGCCGCCTCGCTGCTGTCGTCGCTGGTGCAGCCGCTGTTCGGAGCGCTCACCGACCGGTGGGCGCTGCCGTGGCTGCTGCCGCTGAGCACGCTGACCGGCGGGGCCGGGGTGGCCCTCGGCGGTGTCACGGACTCCTACGTGCTCACCCTCGCCGCGATCGCCCTGGGGGGCGTCGGTGTCGCCGCCTACCACCCGGAGGCGGCCCGTGCGGCACGTGACGCCGCGCACGGCAGCAACACCGCGATGGGATGGTTCTCGTTGGGCGGCAACGCCGGTTTCGCGCTGGCGCCGCCGCTGGTCTGGGCCGTCGTCGCCACCGGCGGCCTGAGCGCTTCTCCCCTGCTCGCCGTCCCGGCACTCGCCGGCGCGGTCCTGTGCGTGGCGGCGGTGCGCTCGGCCGGAGCGGTCCGCGCGGCGGACGGCCGTACGACGACGGCGACGGCGGGGTCCGACGACTGGGCGTCGTTCCTCCGGCTCACCGGTGCCGTGGTCTGCCGTTCGGTCGTCTTCGTCGGGCTGAGCACGTTCGTGTCGCTGTACGTCCGTGAGCGCACCGGCGGGGGCGCCGCGGCGGGGACGGCGGCGTTGTTCGTGCTCTACCTGGGCGGGGCGGTGGGCACGGTGGCCGGGGGCCGGCTCGCCGACCGGTACGGACGGCTGAGGGTGGTGCGCCGGTCGTACGTCCTGACGGTGCTCGCCGTCGCCGGGCTCGTCCTGGTGCCCGGGCCCGTGGTGTACCTGTTCGTCGCCCTGACCTCGGCCGGGCTGTACGTGCCGTTCTCCCTGCACATCACCCTGGGCCAGGACTTCCTGCCCCGCCGCGTGGGCACGGCGAGCGGGGTCACCCTGGGGCTGACCGTGAGCGTCGGCGGCCTCGCCGCTCCCGCGCTCGGCGCACTCGCCGACGCCGCGTCGCTGCGGACCGCCCTGCTGCCGCTGGTGGTGCTGCCCGCGGTGGGCGGACTGCTGCTGCGCGGCCTGCGCGAGCCGGTCCCGGCGTCCCCCGTGGGGAAGGCGGCCCCGCACGACACCGACGTGCGGTGAGTGCGTTCCCGCGCGTCGGTGGTGTCCGGGCCGGTGGTGTCCGGGGCCGGGGCGGCCGAGGGCACCGTGCCCCGGATCCGCCTCGCCCGCCGGCCCGTCGTCGCGCCCGTCACACCCCGCGCCGGGGCGTGACGGGCGCGAGCCACATGCCCACGATCGCGTCGACCAGCCCGTCGGCGGCGCCCCGCCAGCTGGCGCGAGGGGTCGGACGCCCTTCGGCGAGGGCGCGTTCCCGCTCGGCCGCCGTGTGCACGATGAGGTGGCGGGCCATGTCGCCCCGCTCGGCCCGGACCTCCTCGGGGAGCGCCGGCATGCACCGGTTCCGTCCGGCGATGATCTCGCGCAGCGACGCGGAGCCGCGGGACTCGTCGAGCATGATCTGACGCAGCGCCGGGTCGGTCATGACCTGGGCGCAGAACCGGGCGTACCAGGTCGGGCTGCCCAGTGCCGCCAGGTGGTCGAACTGCGGCCGCACCAGGCAGTCCACCCAGTCGCGCAGCTGCGGCGCGTCGCCGAGCGCGGCCAGTTGCCGGGCCCGCAGGTCCTCGACGCGCTCGGAGTGCCGCTGGACGATGGCGCGGACCAGATCCGCCTTGGTGCCGAAGTGGTAACCGACCGCGGCGTTGTTGCCCTGTCCGGCGGCCTCGCTGACCTGGCGGTTGGACACCGCGTACACCCCGTGTTCGGCGAACAGCCGCTCGGCCGTGGTCAGGATCAGCTGCCGGGTCGTGCTGACCTGTTCCGCCCGTCCCGTCCTGCCCGCCATGATCACCGCCGCGCCGGGACTTCGCTCACGGCCCGCGACGGCCAGTCCCTCGAGTCGTCGCAGGTCCGCCGTCATGCGGCGCGTTCTCACCGAAGCCTACGCAACAGCGGGGCCGGGGCGGTGCGCGGCCCGGTCGAGCGCGCCTCTGCCGCAGCCCCCTACACTAATTCAAGCGACTGACTTAAATTCTTCCCGGATCCGCGATCCTCCCCTGAAAGGCACCTCCATGTCCCCTTCTCCCGCCGCGCCGCGGCCGAACGCCGTGGTGGCGGTACTGGCCCTGGCCGGGATCGTCGTCTCGCTGATGCAGACGCTCGTCATCCCGATCGTCCCGGACCTGCCGAGACTCCTGGACGCTCCGGCGTCGGACGCGGCATGGGCGGTGACGGCCACCCTGCTCGCCGCCGCCGTGGCCACCCCGGTCGTCGGCCGCCTGGGCGACATGGCCGGCAAGCGGCGCATGCTGCTGTTCAGCCTGGTACTGCTGATCGCCGGTTCGGTGGTCTGCGGACTGAGCGACTCACTGGCCCCGATGGTCGTGGGCCGGGCCATGCAGGGCCTGTCCGCCGCGGTGATCCCGCTCGGCATCAGCATCATGCGCGACGAACTGCCCGCCGAGCGCCTCGCCGGCGCCACCGCCCTGATGAGCGCCTCGCTGGGCGTCGGCGGTGCGCTCGGCCTGCCCGCCGCCGCGCTGATCGCGGACAACCTCGACTGGCACATGCTGTTCTGGACCTCCGGCGCGCTCGGTGCCGTCGCCCTGGTGCTGGTACTGGCGCTCGTGCCCGAGTCGGCGGTGCGCACCGGCGGCCGCTTCGACGTGCCGGGCGGCATCGGCATGGCGACCGGCCTGGTGTGCCTGCTGCTGGCGGTCTCCAAGGGCGCCGACTGGGGCTGGAGCAGCGGCCTCACCCTCGGTCTGTTCGCGGCGTCCGTGCTGATCCTGCTGGTGTGGGGCGGGTGGGAGCTGCGCACCCCGCAGCCGCTGGTGGACCTGCGCACCACGGCGCGCCGTCAGGTGCTGTTCACCAACCTGGCGTCGATAGCCGTCGGCTTCTCGATGTTCGCGATGTCCCTGGTACTTCCGCAGCTCCTGCAGTTGCCCGAGGCGACCGGTTACGGGCTCGGCCGTTCCCTGCTGACCGCCGGTCTGGTGATGGCGCCCTCCGGCCTGGTGATGATGGCGTTCGCCCCGGTCTCCGCGAAGGTGTCCGGGTCCAGGGGTCCGAAGGTGACCCTGATGACCGGCACCCTGATCGTGGCGGCCGGTTACGGGCTGAACATCGTGCTGATGTCCGAGGTCTGGCACCTGGTGCTGGTCTCCTGCGTCATCGGCGCGGGCATCGGCTTCACCTACGGCGCCATGCCGGCCCTGATCATGGGCGCGGTGCCGGCGAGCGAGACGGCCGCCGCGAACAGCCTCAACACCCTGATGCGGTCCATCGGCACGTCGGTCGCCAGTGCGATCGCCGGAGTGATCCTGGCGCAGATGACCGTCAGCCTCGGCGGTTTCGCCCTGCCGTCCGAGAACGCCTTCAAGGTGGTCATGGCCATCGGCGCCGGCGCCGCCCTGCTCGCCTTCGTCATCGCCTCCTTCATCCCGACGCACCGTCCCGCCGCCGGAGTGGCGCGCGCGGCGTCGGACGGGGGCGTCGAGGCCGAGGCCGCCCCCGCGCGCTGACGGCGACGCCGCCGGTCCGCCCGACGGCGGCCGGGCCGTCCGGCGTCCCCTTCGGGCCCCGCGCCCGGCGGGAGCCGACGGCAGTCGGGCGGATCCCGCGGTCCCCGTGTCCCGGAGGGCACTATCGTGTCCGCATGTCCGCCCCCGAACTGATCCGTATCGTCTCCCGCGACTCCCCCATGGCCCTCGCTCAGGTCGAGCGCGTCCGGGCCGAGTTGGCGGCCCTCCACCCCGGCGTGCGCACCGAGGTCGTGCCGGTGAGGACCACCGGCGACAAGTGGCTCGGCGACCTGTCGCAGGTGGAGGGCAAGGGCGCCTTCACCAAGGAGGTCGACGCCGCGCTGCTGTCGGGCGAGGCCGACCTGGCGGTGCACTGCGTCAAGGACGTGCCCGCCGACCGGCCGCTCCCGGCGGGCACGGTGTTCGCCGCGTTCCTGAAGCGGGACGACATCCGGGACGCCCTCGTCCACCCGGGCGGGCTCACTCTGGACGAGCTCCCGGAGGGGACCCGCGTCGGCACCTCCTCGGTGCGCCGCGTCGCCCAGCTGGCCGCCACGCACCCGCACCTGACGTGCGTCCCGTTCCGCGGCAACGCCAACCGGCGGCTCGCGAAGCTGGCCGCCGGCGAGGCGGACGCCCTGCTGCTCGCGGTCTCCGGCCTGGAGCGCATCGGCCGCACCGACGTGATCAGCGAGGTCCTGTCCACCGAGACGATGATGCCGCCGATCGGCGCGGGCGTCCTCGCCCTCCAGTGCCGCCAGGACGACGCCGAGCTGATCGACGCGGTCAGCGGCCTCGGCGATCCGGACACCCACCGGGAGGTCACGGCGGAGCGCATGTTCCTGCACGTGCTCCAGGGGCACTGCAACAGTCCGATCGCCGGGTACGCCCGGGTGGACCGGAGCGGGGAACTCGCCCTGCGGGGCTGCGTGTTCACTCCCGACGGCAAGGTGCGGCTGAACGCCCACGAGTGGGCGGGCCGGCTGGACCCGGCCACCCTCGGCACGTCGGTCGCCGTGGCGCTGCTGCGCCAGGGCGCCCGGGAGATCATCGACGGCATCGCGCACTGAGGCGCCGTCCGCCGGCGGATCAGGCGGTGCCCTCCTCCGCCTGGTCCCGCAGGAAGGCGCTCACCTGGTGCGCCAGGCAGTCGTCCCGCACCGTGCCCGGCAGGGCCCCGGTGGCCGGCTCGTGCAGCCCGAGACCGCCGGTCCACAGACGGCGGTCGGCCCACTCCTCGTCCACCCGCAGCTGCACCTGGACGTCCACCTGGCCGAGGCTCGCCTCGGGGCCGGCCGCGTAGAGGACGGCGGTGGCCCGGCGCAGCGGATGGACGTCGAAGCCCTCGACGAACTGCGAGTTGCGCCAGTCGAGGAACGCGCCCTCGCCGTCGGGACCGGTCCGCACGTCGATCTGCCCGTCCTCCAGGTGGATGCAGAAGGGCCGGGCGCCCCGGTTCTCGACGGTCACCCGGACACTGAAGTACGTCAGGCCCTCGGCGGCGTCGTCGCGGCCACGCGGCGGCTCGGCCGCCTCCAGACGGTGGACGCGGACCCGCAGACCGGCGTGTTCGTCGTACTCCTGCCAGTCCCCGACCACGTTCGGCTCGTACACAGCGCACCTCTCGACTTCCCGAAGCTGCTTCCTATCCGTGTGCTCAGTGCACTGTCAAATGAGCCGAATGCGCTGTGGCCAGGGGGTTCACCCCCTTTGATCGGTGATCAAGCGCTGCGCAGGAACTATCCGCCGCGCACCCCGCCGGCCGATCACGGTGGGCGTGCCGCACATCACGTTCCGCGCCGGCGCCCGCCCGGGGCCGTCGGCGCGGCCGTTCGGACGAGCGTTCCGCCCCCACAAGGCTTAATGTCCCTATATACGACGACTTGTTTTGACGTCGGACAGACAGGGAAAGCCCCTGCCGGTGCTTCGGACAGGAGGCACCTCCGCGGAACCGGCCCGTCCGGCTCTCCGGTGTCCTGTCCACCCGGCACCCCTGCTGAGGGAGGTGCGCACCCATGCGTATCGCCAGCAGAACCAGGCCCCACCCGCACGACGACGCGCCGGACACGGCCGCCGCGTTCGAACGGCTCGCCGGACTGCCCGACGGTCCGGAACGCAAGGCGCTGCGGGACGAACTGATCCAGGTGTGGCTTCCCATGGCCGAGCGCATCGCCGTCCGCTTCCGCGGACGCGGCGAGAGCCTGGACGACCTCTACCAGGTGGCGGCCCTCGGCCTGGTCAAGGCCGTCGACCACTACGATCCCGGGCGCGGCCACGCCTTCGAGGCGTACGCCGTACCGACCGTCACCGGCGAGATCAAGCGGCACTTCCGCGACCACATGTGGACGCTGCACGTGCCGCGGCGGATCCAGGACCTGCGCAACCGGGTGCGCCGCGCCGCGAAGGAGCTGGCGCAGACCACGCCGGGACGCGCCCCCACGGTCGAGGAGATCGCCGAGCACGCGCACCTGACGACGGCCGAGGTCCGCACCGGGATGGAGGCGCTGGAGTGCTTCTCCGCCCTCTCGCTGGAGGCGGAGATGCCGGGCACCGACGGGTACGCCCTCGGGGACGCGCTCGGCGGCCCGGACCCGGCCTTCGACACGGTCGTCGACCGGGTGGCCGTCCGCCCCTGCCTGGAGGCGCTGCCCGAGCGTGAGCGCACCATCCTCTACCTGCGCTTCTTCGGCGGGATGACGCAGAGCCGCATCGCGCAGCAGCTCGGCATCTCCCAGATGCACGTCTCGCGTCTGCTCAGCGGCTGCTTCGACCGGATCCGCGAGGAGATCCTCGCGGAGGCCCGTTGACCGGCACGCGCCGCCGCGCGCTCCCGCCGGCGGCCCTCACCGCCGCGATCCCACCACCGCGCTCTCACCCCTTGCGCTCCCGCCCATCGCACTCTCACCACTGCGACGGAGCGCCGGGGATCTGCGTCGGGCCGTGACGGTCCAGGGCGTCCTCCAGGGCGATCCGGATCTCCGCCGGCATCATCCCCGTGCGCCCCCAGACGAGTATCAGTTCCGCCACGTTGCGCAGTTTGATGTTCGTGTGCTGGGAAACCTCCTTGAGAACGGCCCATCCCTCGTCCGGTCCCACCCGGCCGAGCACGACGATCATCCCGATGGCCTGGTCGACGACGGCGTGCGAGACGACCGCCTCCTTCAGCTGCCGGACCTGCTCCTGCAGCCGGAATATCTGGTCCGGGCCCCCGTCCGTGGGCATGGTCACCTCCGGATCCGGCGTGTCACCGCCGCTTGTGCCGCGCGGTGCGCCACGCGGCCCCGCTCCGACGCCTCCATCGTCATCACATGCGCCACCCCGCGCCACTGGGCCGTGCGGGGCGCACCCGCCACCGTTTCGGCGGCGCCGCCGGGGTACTCGGCAGGCGCCCCCCGCCGTTCCGGCCGGACACTGGTGTGGAACCGGTGACTGCCGGTGGACGAGACCAGGACGCGACCGCCATGGACCACGACATGCCCTCCCCCACCGGTACGGACAGCCGCCTCACCACCCGCTCCGTGTACGGGGCCCCGTGCTGGGTGAGTCTGACCAGCCGCGACCTCAAGGCCACCGAGGAGTTCTACTCCGCCGTGCTGGGCTGGCAGTGGCGGCCCGCGAAGCTGGGCGAGCCCTTCCGGATCGCCCTGGCCGACGGGGTGCCGGTCGCCGGGATCGCCGCGGTCGCCGGGATGTGGCAGATGGCGGTGGCGTGGACGCCGTACTTCGCCGTGCGCAGCGCGGACGAGGCCGTGTCGCGGGCGGCCGAGCGGGGTGGCACGGCCGCGGTCGGGCCGATCTCCCTGCCGCCCGGCCGGGCGGCGCTGCTCGCCGACCGGGACGGCGCCACCTTCGGGATCTGGGAGGGCGAACTGTTCTCGGACTGGGACACCTGGCGCACCTCCCGTCCGGCGTTCATCCGGCTGCACACGCGCGACGCGTTCGACGCCGCCATCTTCTACGGCGAGATCTTCGACTGGGCGTCGGGATCGAACGGTTGCTGCGAGGTCGTGTACGAGGGCGACGAGGTGGTGCTGCGCAGCCAGGGCGACGTCGTGGCACGCATCGAGTCGGGTGCGCTCGGGGCGGCCCCCGACCCCGCCATCCGGCCGCACTGGCAGGTGCACTTCGCGGTCGACGACGTCCCGGCCTGTGCCCGCGCCGCCGAACGGCACGGCGGCAGCGTGCTGGCGCCGGGCGACGACGAGGCCGTGCTCCGCGACGCCGACGGCGCGCAGTTCACGGTGACCGCGCGCCGCTTCGGACGCTGATCCCACCGCGCCCTGTCGCCGGGCTCCCGGCCTCCGTCCGGAGGGCGGGAGCCCGGGCGACAGGGCGCGGCTCACCGGCCGGTGCGGGAGGGCCGCGAGAGCAGCACCAGGCTGCGCGGCTCGACGGTCAGCGTCGTGCCCGCCTTGCACTCCGCCTCGTCGGGGACGCCCTCCGGGTCGGCGGTGTCGATCAGGGTCGTCCAGCGCTCGCCGTAGGTGGCGTCGGGCAGCCGGAAGCGGGCGGGCTCCCAGTGGCTGTTGAGCAGCAGCAGGAAGGAGTCGTCGACGACGGGCCGGCCGCACGGGTCGGGTTCGGCGATGGCGTCGCCGTTGAGGAAGACGGCGACGGCGTGGGCGTCGGAGCGCTGCCAGTCGTCGTCGGTCATCTCCCGCGCGTCCGGCAGCAGCCACACCAGGTCGGGCAGCGGCTGGTCCGCGTTCGTCACCGTCTCGCCGCGGAAGTAGCGGCGCCGGCGCAGGACCGGGTGGGCGGCGCGCAGGGCGATGACGCGCCGGGTGAAGTCCAGCAGAGCGCGCTGCTCCTCCCCCAGCCGCCAGTCGATCCAGGAGATCTCGTTGTCCTGGCAGTAGGCGTTGTTGTTGCCCCGCTGGGTGCGGCCCAGCTCGTCGCCGTGGCAGAGCATGGGAATGCCCTGCGAGAGCAGGAGCGTGGCCAGGAAGTTGCGCTGCTGGCGGCCGCGCAGCTCCCGTACGGCCGGGTCCTTCGTCCTGCCCTCGGCGCCGCAGTTCCAGGACCGGTTGTGGCTCTCGCCGTCCTGGTTGTCCTCGCCGTTGGCCTCGTTGTGCTTGTCGTTGTAGGAGACGAGGTCGCGCAGCGTGAAACCGTCGTGCGCGGTGACGAAGTTGACGCTGGCGCGGGGGCGGCGCCGGCTGTGCTGGTACAGGTCGGAGGAGCCCGTCAGCCGGGAGGCGAACTCGCCGAGGGTGTGCTCCTCGCCGCGCCAGAAGTCGCGTACGGCGTCCCGGTACATGCCGTTCCACTCGGACCACAGCTGCGGGAAGTTGCCCACCTGGTAGCCGCCCTCGCCGAGGTCCCAGGGCTCGGCGATCAGCTTGACGCGGCTGATCACCGGGTCCTGCTGGATGAGGTCGAAGAACGCCGACAGCCGGTCCACCTCGTGGAACTGCCGGGCGAGCGTGGCCGCGAGGTCGAAGCGGAAGCCGTCGACGTGCATCTCGGTGACCCAGTACCGCAGCGAGTCCATGATCAGCTGGAGTACGTAGGGGTGGCGCATCAGCAGGCTGTTGCCGGTGCCGGTGGTGTCGTAGTAGTGCTGCCAGTCGCCGTCCACCAGCCGGTAGTACGAGGCGTTGTCGATGCCGCGGAAGGAGAGGGTGGGGCCCTTCTCGTTGCCCTCGGCGGTGTGGTTGTAGACCACGTCGAGGATCACCTCGAGGCCGGCCTCGTGCAGGGTCTTGACCATCGACTTGAACTCGGTGACCTGCTGCCCGCGGGTGCCGAGGGCGGCGTAGCCGTTGTGGGGCGCGAAGAAGCCGATGGTGTTGTAGCCCCAGTAGTTGGACAGGCCCCGGTCCGTCAGGACGCCGTCGTGCACGAACTGGTGCACCGGCATGAGCTCGACGGCGGTCACGCCCAGGGAGGTCAGGTGGTCCACGATCGCCGGGTGCGCCAGCCCGGCGTAGGTGCCGCGCAGTTCCTCGGGCACGTCGGGGTGGGTGCGGCTGATGCCGCGGACGTGGGCCTCGTAGATCACGGTCTCCGAGTAGGGGCGCCGCGGCGGGCGGTCGTCGCCCCAGTCGAAGAACGGGTCGGTGACCACGCCGAGCATGGTGTGCCCCGCGCTGTCACCGGGGTCCGGCCTGCCCTGGGCGCGTTCGAAGAGGGAGGGGTGGTTGTCCACCATCCCGTCCACGGCCCTCGTGTACGGGTCGAGGAGCAGCTTCGCCGGGTTGCAGCGGTGGCCGACGGACGGGGCCCACGGGCCGTGGACCCGGTAGCCGTAGCGCTGCCCCGGGCCGACGCCGGGCAGGTAGCAGTGCCAGACGAAGCCGTCGACCTCCGGCATCCGGATGCCGCTGTGGGTGCCGTCGTCGTCGACGAGGACGAGGTCGACGCGTTCGGCGACCTCGCTGAACAGTGCGAAGTTGGTGCCCTGTCCGTCGTACGAGGCCCCCAGCGGACAGGGGTGCCCGCTCCACACGGGCGACCCCTTCCAGTTCGGCCTGGCCCGGGTCACCGGGCCTCCTCCAGAACACCGTGGGTGGTGCTGACCGGACTGGCCACCCGGCCCACCGGCATGATCTCTCGCGGCACTTCCAGCCCCTCCTGGGTGATCGGCTCCGGCGCGGTCGGCACCAGCGGTACGCGTTCGCCGGCCCGGGCGCGCTGCGAGAACCAGATGACTTTCGCTCCGGTGTCGGTGGCGCAGCACCCCCAGCCGTCGCTGTTGGCGGCGAGGTGCTGCAGACAGGTGCGCAGGTCCTGGTCGGGACGGAGCGCGTGGTCGTTGCCCCCTACCGCCGTGATGAGGTGGTGGCGGTTCCACCACATCTCGATCGACGTGTTCTTGTCGCTCGCGTGCTCGTCGATCGCCCGCAGCAGCATCTCGGCGCCCGAGCAGACGGGTTCGACGAGGTTCTCCAGGTCCCAGAACCTGAGGTGAGCGGCCAGGATGCGCCTGACCTGTCCGACCCGTTCCGGGCTGACTTCCACGTCGAGGTGGTAGTAGCAGGGCACTGCGGTCTTCATCGTCGTGGCTCCTCACCGCGAGAGCTCTCGCTTCTTCCGCGTCCCTTGGGGGACGGGCTCCCCGTGCACGAAGCGTGAGCACTGGTCGCTTCTGAGTCACTCCAGAGTGGGAGCAGTAGTCCATTCGTGCAACACGAGCGGCGAGCGTGCGGGACCGGCCGGAAACCAGTTGAAGATCCAACAAGACGGGGGGTCACCGTCCGTGCACCATGTGTGAAGAACTGGATCGTCCGTACGGACCGTCACGGAAGGTGACCGGCCATGCTGCTTCCTGCGAAGACAGAAGTCGCCCGGCAGCTGCGGCGTTACCGCGCCTGGGAACGGATGATGCTCGCGTCCCCCGCGGACGTGCGCGTCCGGGCCACCTTCGAGGACTCCGGCTACACCCTCTGCGTGCTCATGGGGAAGCGGTGCGCGCGCGAGGCGGCCGACGCCGCCGAGCGGTACCTGCGGACGAACCTGATCACTTATCTGCAGGAACAGAACGAGCGGCCCCGTACCGCCCGAGCGGCCCGGCGCGGCCCGCCGGCGGCGGACCGGCTCTCCCCGTCGGGGCGGAAGACCCCCTCCGGCGCGGCTTGACCCATCCGGCCGGGCCCCGGGCCCGGCCTCGAGCACGGCGGAGGTGAGAACGGATGAGCGCGACCGTGACGATCGGGCGTATCCCGGTGCGGGACGTCCACCCGGTGGTGGAGTGCGGCAGGCGCCCGGCCAAGGCGGTGGCGGGAGAGACGTTCGAGGTCACCGCGTCCGTGTTCCGCGAGGGACACGACGCGGTGGCGGCCAACGTCGTGCTGAAGGACCCCGAGGGCCGTCCGGGCCCGTGGACGCCGATGCGGGAGCTGGCCCCGGGCACCGACCGCTGGGGGGCCGAGGTCACCCCGGGCGCGCCGGGCCGGTGGACCTACCGGGTGGAGGCCTGGAGCGATCCGGTCGCCACCTGGAAGCACCACGCGCGGATCAAGGTCCCGGCGGGCATCGACACCGGTCTCGTCCTGGAGGAGGGGGCCGAACTGTACCGGCGGGCCGCGGCCGGGGTCCCCAAGGACTCCGGCCGGGACGTGGTGCTGGCGGCCGCGGCGGTGCTGCGCGACGACACGCTGCCGGTGGCCA